>JAEXZY010000008.1 GCA_023404955.1 Actinomycetes bacterium | reverse complement strand
GAGTTCGGCCGACTCGACGTCCTGGTCGGCAACGCCGGAATAGGCCCGATCTCACCGGTGACCGCTCGGCGTCGCGCCGACTGGGACGCCATGATCGATGTGAACCTGCGCGGTGTATTGCACGGTATCGACGCCGCCCTACCGGTGTTCGAGGAACAGGGCCGCGGCCACTTCGTCACCATCGTCTCGACCGCGGGCCTCAAGATCGCACCGACCATGGCGGTGTATGCCGCCACCAAGAACGCTGTCCGCACCCTGCTGGAGGGATTGCGTCAGGAATCCACCGACGGGACGCTGAAGACCACGGCCATCTCACCGGGGTTTGTGCGCACCGAGTTCGGCGATTCCATCACCGACCCGGCCATCCGCGCCGAGATCGACACCGGCATGCAGGCTTTCGCCCTCGATCCCGATGCGATCGCCAGAACGGTCGAGTTCGCGATCGACCAGCCCTGGGAAGTCGAGATCGGCGAATTGGTGATCCGTCCGACCGTCCAGGGTTAGCCGACGGTGATGGCGTCCAGTCGCTCCTTGATGAAATCGGCCGAGGTCACCGGGTCCAGGCCGGCGACCCGTCCGATGGGCGGCTCCAGCGGAGTGACCAGCGCATCGTGGTTGGCCTCGTAGAAGTAGATCAGCGACACCAGGTCCTCTTCGGGAGCGTGCGGTTGCGGCGGCAACACCCGATGCCGCCCCGAGGGCCAACGCCGCCCGCTCCAGTACTCCAGCAGGTCCCCGATGTTGACGGTGAGCGCGCCGGGCTCCCACGGCGCATCCTCCCAGCCGGCCTCCTCCGAATACACCTGCAGGCCACCGGCACCGGGTTCGCGGTCGAGCACGGTGACCGTGCCGAAATCGGTGTGCGGACCGATTCGGAACTGGCCCGGTTCGGGCTCGCCGACCACGCTGACCGGCGGGTAGTGGTTGATGTTCATCGTCCACGTCGGCGTGCTGGCCAGCGCCGCGAACGGGTTCTCGGACAGGCCGAGAGCTGCCGCGAACAATGCGAGCAGGTCATCGGAGAGCGTGCGCATCGCGGTGGTGTACTCGTCCACAAGACCCTGCAGGTGCGCCACCTCGGCAGGCCAGACGTTGGGCGCGAACCAGATTCGATCGATCTCCGGGTCCCCGGTCGCGGTCTCCGCACCCAGGCTGAAGCTCTCCTTCAGATCCGGCGGCGTCTCGGTGCCCTCGGCGTAGGCGTTGGCCTCCGCGCCCGGCCCGATCCACCCGTGGCCGCCGACGGGCACCGAATAGCGTTGCTTCACCTCGGTGGGCAGGGCGAAGAACTCGCGGCTGGCGGCACGCACCCGCGCGGCCAGGTCCGGATCGACACCGTGGCCGGTGACGATGATGAAACCCGCCCGCTGCAGGCCCTCGTCCACCTCGGCGGCGAGCGCCCGCGCTTCCGCACCGCCGGCGTACCAGCGGGAAAGGTCAACGGTAGCAATGGCACTCATTCAGCCACTCCGATATCTTCGTTCCACAGTTCCGGCCGGGCGGCGATGAACTCCGCCATCATCGACACGCACCGCTCGTCTTCCAGCAGCGTCACCTGCACGCCGTTCTCGGCAAGCCAGTCATGCCCGCCGGAAAAGGTCTTGGCCTCCCCGATGACCACCGCGCCGATGTTGAACTGACGCACCAGACCGCTGCAGTACCAGCAGGGCGAGAGCGTCGTCACCATCACGGTGGACCGGTAGTCGCGCTGCCGCCCGGCATTGCGGAAGGCATCGGTCTCGCCGTGCACCGACGGGTCGTCGTTCTGTACGCGCCGGTTGTGTCCGCTGCCGAGCAACACACCGTCCCGGGTGAACAGGGCCGCGCCGATCGGGATTCCACCCTCGGCCAATCCTTTTCGGGCCTCCTCGACGGCAACGTCGAGCATCGCCTCCGGGGTCACGCAGGCACCCGCTCGGCGGCGATCTTGGCACGGCACAGCACGAGATAGCTGCCCGCGGCCAGCAGGAAGCCCACGAAGAAGCCGATATCACCCAGATCGGGCACCGCCCGAACGACAAACCCCACGAACAACTCCTGATTGCAGAACAGCAAGAACGAGACCACCAGACCGATCAGGAATGACAGTAGCCCCGGCCAATTCGAATAGGAGTGGTCATAGAGGAATCCGTCCACCCGCTGCCCGCGGCGCAGGTACTGATCGGCGAACACCACCCCGAGCCAGGGACCCACCCAGTAGGCGATGAGCAACAGGAAGGCCTCATAACTTGCCGCGGCATCGGCCAATGCCCGCCAGGCCACCAGAAAGCCCGCGATGCCGAAGAAGACCGTCGCCGTCGCCCGGGCGATATGCGCCGGCAGTTTCACACCGGTGGTGACGAAGGCCATCCCGGCCGAGTAGACGTTGATGGCGTTGGCGGCCACGGCACCGATCGCGATGGCCAGCAGGGTGGCGGCGGCCAGCGCACCGGGCAGCGAACTGGTGAAGACATCGGCCGGATTGTCCGAACTCGCGTTGGTGACGATGGTGACCGACGCCGCGCCGACGATCGCCAGCACCGAACTGGCCAGGAACAGCCCGCCGGCGGCGAAGAGGCCGGTGCGCGCCGGTGACACGGTGCTGGGCAGGTAGCGGCTGAAATCGGCGGCATAGGGCGTCCAGCCGGCCACGTATCCGAAGGTGGCACCCACCGTCAGCAGGAAGCCGCCGACCCCACCGACGCCGCCCTCGACAGCGGGCGCGCCCAGGTCGGCCTTGCTCATGATGACCACCGCGGTGATCGCGAAGATGACCGCCAGCACCGGGAACGCCCACCGTTCGAAGGCCTGTACCAGGTTGTGTCCGAAGAAGGCCAGCGCGGTCTGCACGATGACCACCAGAACCAGCGCCCACACGGGGGCGATGCCGAACAGCGTCGCCAACGCGAAGGCCGCGCTGATGCTGTTCGTCGCGAACCAGCCGACGCCTGCGGTGATCGCCATCAGCGTCGACGGCACCGCGTTGCCTCGGTATCCGAAGGACAACCGGCCGATGACCATCTGCGGCACCCCGAGTTGCGGGCCGCGCGCGGACAGGAAGGAGTGCGCCACCGCGCCGAGCCCGGCGCCGACCACGATGCCCGCGACCGCCTGCCAGAACGTCATGCCGAAGTAGGAGACCGCCAGCACGCCCAGGAAGATGGTGGCGAATTCCAGATTCGGCGACGCCCAGGTCCACAGCAGCTGACTGGGCCTGCCATGGCGATCGGCCTCTGCGATGAACTCGTTACCACCGGGTTCGACCGCGACGATCCGGTCCCGGTAGCTACCGTCGGTGGTGGGTTCGGCCGCTGTCATTCTGTGCACTTTGACGGCCCGGCCACCGGCGTGCAACCGGAACAACGGAATCTCACACCTACGAATTTCGTTGCCGGACACCTGCCGGACACCCGCGCGCCAACGCGTGTACACCGGCTAATGCGCTGTTGGACAGGCCTTCTGGTGAAAACGTGAGCGCGTTAGATTGACCTTCGCAATCGGCAGAGATGGAGACTGGCATGGGCAGCACCACCGCGACCGCACTACGCTCGGCGATCGCGAAACGGGATGTGGCCGCCTGGCTCAGATCGGTCAAGGACCCGGCCGAACGCACCCATCAGCTCGCCAAGTGCAGCGCCGAGGACCTACAGGCCCTCGGCCCGCTGCTCGACTCCGACGGCGCCACCGAGCTGTTCGAGTCGATCGACGACGAGTTGTCGGCCTATGTGTTGGCCGCGATGACAGCCCCCGATGCCGCCGCGCTGGTGGACGCACTCGACCTCGACCATGCCGCCGACGTGCTGCGCGATATGAAGGACGCACCGCGCGAGCAGGTCCTGTCGGTGCTGCCCCAGATCCGCGCCGACGTGCTGCGCGGGCTGCTGAGCTGGCCGCCCGATTCGGTGGCCGCGCACATGGTGCCCGAGGCGCTGACCGTCCGCCCCGACATGACGGTCGGCGAGGCCGTCGCCTCGATTCGCGGCGATGCCGCAACGCTGCGCAGCGACTCTCGTACCGGTGCCTATGTCTACGTCACCGACGACGGCAACCGCCTGCTCGGCGTCGTCGCGTTCCGCGATCTCGTGCTCTGCGACACACGGGACACCGTCGCGGCGCTGACCAACCGCGATGTGCTGTCGGTATCGCCACTGACCGATGCCGAGGAGGCCGCCCAAGCCCTGGTGGACTACAACCTGGTCGCGGTGCCGGTGGTCGATGCCGACAACCGGCTGCTCGGCATCCTCACCGAGAACACCGCCAACGACATCACCGCCGAGGAGGCCACCGAGGACGCCGAACGCCAGGGTGGGTCGGAACCGCTGGAGGTGCCCTACCTGCGGGCCTCGCCGTGGCTGCTGTGGCGCAAGCGGATCGGCTGGCTGCTGCTGTTGTTCATCGCCGAGGCCTATACCGGCACGGTGCTACGGCATTTCGAGGAGGAGATGGAGGCCGTCGTCGCACTGGCCTTCTTCATCCCGCTGTTGATCGGCACCGGCGGCAACACCGGAACGCAGATCACGACGACCCTCGTGCGGGCGATGGCCACCGGTCAGGTGCGACTGCGTGACGTCCCTGCAATCCTGGCCAAGGAGATGTCGACCGGCATGATGATCGCGGCCACCATGGCGCTGGCCGCGCTGATCCGGTCCTGGACCCTCGGGGTCGGGCCGGAGATCACCCTGACGGTGACCCTGACCGTGGCCGCGATCGTGCTGTGGTCGTCATTCGTGGCCTCGATACTGCCGCCGGTGCTCAAGAAGTGCCGCATCGATCCGGCGGTGGTGTCGGCGCCGATGATCGCGACCATCGTCGACGGCACCGGGCTGATCATCTACTTCATGATCGCCCACGCCACGCTGTCACAACTGCAGGGGCTGTAGGTTCATCCCCCGAGTCGCTTCGCCCCTGCCCGCCGGCGCGGTCAGTCGAACTCGGGCGACTCGTGGCGGGTGCGCTTGAGTTCGAAGAAGTGCGGATAGGACGCGAAGATCACCGAGGCGTCCCAGAGCTTGCCGGCCTCTTCCCCGCGCGGGATGCGCGAGAGCACCGGACCGAAGAACGCGACGCCGTTGACGTGGATGGTCGGCGTGCCGACATCGTCACCGACCGCGTCCATGCCCTCGTGGTGGCTCTTGCGCAGCGCCTCGTCGTAGGAGTCGGTGGTGGCCGCCTCGGCGAGTTCGGCGGGCAAGCCGGCCTGCGCCAAGGACTTCGCGATCACGTCGTCGAAATCTTTGTTGCCCTCGTTGTGGATCAGCGTGCCCATCGCGGTGTAGAGCGGGGACAGCACCTCCGGACCGTGGGCCTGTTCGGCCGCGATCGCCACCCGCACCGGGCCCCAGGCCTTCTTCATCATCTCCTGGTACTCCTCGGGCAGATCCCGGCCCTCGTTGAGCACCGCAAGGCTCATCACGTGGAAGTCGACCTCGATATCGCGGACCTTCTGGACCTCGAGAATCCAACGCGAGGTGATCCAGCACCACGGGCACAGCGGGTCGAACCAGAATCCGGCGACATCTTTCTGGGCCATACAGATCGATCCTCTCGATTGCGACGGAGTCCTCTTCTCGACGACACAACTCTTGCCGCCCGGCATATGTTCCCGCCAGGGGTCCAGGTCGGTCGACGTACTAAGTTGGTTCCGTGGCTCTCCCCAATCTGACTCGCGACCAGGCCGCCGAGCGCGCCGCCCTGGTGACCGTGGACAACTACCGCATCGATCTGGATCTCACCTCCTCCAGCGAGAAGACCTTCGGGTCGAGGACCACCGTGACGTTCTCGGCGCTGGCCGGTGCGGACACCTATATCGACCTGGCCGCGGCCACCGTGCACAGTGCGACCCTCAACGGCCATGCCATCGACGTCTCCGGGTATGACGAAGCACGCGGTATCGCACTGACCGGACTGGCCGAGCACAACGAACTCGTGATCGACGCCGACTGCCTGTACTCCAACACCGGAGAAGGTCTGCACCGGTTCGTCGACCCCGTCGACAACGAGGTGTACCTGTACTCGCAGTTCGAGACCGCCGATGCCAAACGGATGTTCGCCTGCTTCGACCAGCCCGACCTGAAAGCCACCTTCGACGTGACGGTCAAGGCCCCGGAGCACTGGCAGGTGATCTCCAACGGCGCCACCGACTCGGTGGACAACGGCGTGCACACCTTCGTCACCACCCCGAAGATGAGCACCTACCTGGTCGCGCTGATCGCCGGGCCGTACGCCCGCTGGGACGATGTCTACACCGATGACCACGGGGACATCCCGTTGGGCATCTTCTGCCGCGCCTCGCTGGCCGAGTTCATGGACGCCGATCGGTTGTTCACCGAGACCAAGCAGGGCTTCGGGTTCTACCACCGCAACTTCGGTGAGCCCTACGCGTTCGGCAAGTACGACCAGCTGTTCGTCCCGGAATTCAACGCAGGCGCGATGGAGAACGCCGGCGCAGTGACCTTCCTGGAGGACTACGTCTTCCGGTCCAAGGTCACCCGATACAGCTACGAGCGCCGCGCCGAGACCGTGCTGCACGAGATGGCGCACATGTGGTTCGGCGATCTGGTCACCATGGCGTGGTGGGATGACCTGTGGCTCAACGAATCCTTCGCCACCTTCGCCTCGGTGCTCTGCCAGGCCGAGGCCACCGAGTACACCCAGGCCTGGACGACGTTCGCCAACGTCGAGAAGTCCTGGGCCTACCGCCAGGACCAGCTGCCGTCCACCCACCCGGTGGCCGCCGACATCCCGGACCTGCACGCGGTCGAGGTCAACTTCGACGGCATCACCTACGCCAAGGGCGCCAGCGTGCTCAAGCAGCTGGTGGCATATGTCGGTCTCGAAGCCTTTCTCGCCGGTCTGCGCGACTACTTCCGCGACCACAAGTTCGGAAACGCCACCTTCGGCGATCTGCTTGGCGCCCTTGAGAAGTCATCGGGCCGCGACTTGAGCGGCTGGGGCCGCCAGTGGCTCAAGACCACCGGTCTGAACACCCTGCGCGCCAGCTTCGATGTCGACGACGACGGTGCGTTCACCCGATTCGCGGTGCACCAGTCCGGTGCCGCACCCGGTGCCGGTGAGACCCGCGTGCACCGGCTGGCCGTCGGCATCTACGACGAGGATGATTCGGGCAAGCTCGTCCGGGTACACCGCGAGGAACTCGACGTCGAGGGTCCGTCCACCGACGTCCCCGGGTTGATCGGCGTCGGGCGCGGCAAGTTCATCCTCGTCAACGACGATGACCTGACCTACTGCTCGCTGCGGCTGGACCCGGCATCCCTGCAGACGCTGCTGAACCGCATCGCCGATATCGCCGAACCGCTGCCCCGCACGCTGGCCTGGTCGGCGGCCTGGGAGATGACCCGCGAGGCCGAGCTGAAGGCCCGTGACTTCGTGACGCTGGTGATCGCCGGCGTGCATGCCGAGACCGAGGTCGGCGTGGCGCAGCGTCTGCTGATGCAGGCGCAGACCGCGCTGGGCTCCTACGCCGATCCGGAGTGGGCCAAGGAGAACGGCTGGCCCGCGTTCGGTGACGCCCTGCTGGACCTGGCCCGTGAATCGGCACCCGGTTCGGATCATCAGCTGGCGTTCGTCAACGCGCTGACCACCTCGGTGCTCTCCCCCAACCATGTGGCCGTGCTGTCCACCCTGCTCGACAACGAGCCCGCGGCGGTGAACCTGAGCGGTCTGGTGATCGACACCGATCTGCGCTGGCGCATCGTCACCGCCCTGGCGCGCGCCGGGGTGATCGACGCCGAGGGCGCCGAGACACCGTTCATCGATGCCGAGGCCGAGAACGACCCGACCGCCGCCGGCAAGCGCAATGCCGCCGCCGCCGCCGCGGCCCGCCCGCAGGTGTCGGTGAAGAACGCCGCGTGGCAGCGCGTGATCGAGGACGACACGCTGGCCAACATCACCACCCGCGCGATCGTCGGTGGCTTCGTGCAACCCGGTCAGGCCGAGCTGTTGACGCGGTTCCGCGACCTGTACTTCGCCTCGATCCCCGGGGTGTGGGAGCGGCGGTCCAGCGAGGTCGCCCAGACCGTGGTGATCGGGCTGTACCCGTCCTGGGATATCAGCACCGGTGGGCTTGGCGCGGCGGATGCATTCCTGTCCGGCCACGATGTGCCGCCCGCGCTGCGCAGGCTGGTACTCGAGGGTCGGGCCGGTGTCGAGCGAGCACTCAAGGCACGCGCCTTCGACGCGTCCTGACTCCCCCGGCGAGTGTGCGTGTCTGCTGCCCGACACGCCGCTCGCGCACCCGAGTTATCGCACGCTCGCCACGCATGATTTCCCGGTGGCCGTCAGCAACTCGCGCAGAGCCCGCGCCGCCCGTCGGCGCACCCGCCGCGTCAAGGCCGTCGTCAACGACCTCACCGCGGCGCAGTGGGCGGCGATCCAGGACGCCTGGGGCGGCTGCGCCTATTGCGGGGTGACGGGCAGACCGCTGCAGCGCGATTGCGTCATGGCTATCTCGCGCGGCGGGCGCTACACGATCGAGAATGTGGTGCCCGCCTGCGGCGCATGCAATGCCAGCAAGTGCAATGACGAGGTCACCGGCTGGATGCGGCGCAAGCGACTCGACGAGCGACTGTTCCTGGAGCGCTACGTCGCCATCCGCGCGCAGCTGGCCTGAGACAGCAATCGGCCCCGGTACCAGTGGGCACCGGGGCCGATCGAACAGCGTGGTCAGGCCGGCGAGATCGCCGCAGACATGACATTGACGGCGCTGACGAGCGCGTCGATGAGGTTGCCGTCGCGCAGCGATCCGAGCGCCGCGGAGATCCCGAGCGGTGCGGCGGTCTCGGCGCCGCGGCCCTTGACCTCGGAACCAAAGACGACCTCGATCGCCTTCTGGTTCGGCGAGACGGCCAGCAGCACCGCGTTGTCGGCGGTCGGCACCTTGGCCAGGATCTCGCGGGCGGTGGCCGCGGTATCGGCACCGAGGTCACCGATGAACACCGCGAACCGGGCCTTGGCGTAACGCGATCCGTACTTCAGCGCGTTGTCCAGGGCGACCAGATCCTTGACCGAGAACGGGTAGTGCACCGAGAGCTCGCCGGGTTCGGTGACACCGGAGATGCGGCCGCTGCTGGTCAGCGCGTAGCCGTAGGGCAGGTCGACATCGGTCGTCGTCCTGGCGATCTCGTTGGTATGGCTACCACTTGCCACTTGCGCCACCTCCCACCGTCACGTGATCGCCGTGGCCGCCATGGCCATGGTCGGCAGGCTCGTCGGCGGCCCACAGGATGGGATCGTGGGTCCACTCGTCGCCGAGTTTGTATGACTTCGGGTGCGGTCCCTTGTGGCGGTAGGCCAGCGCGGCCAACACCAGAAACAAGACCAGCGGGACCCCACCCAACAGGGAATGGGTAAGTGCTGTGCTCACATGCCAAACCTAGCGCAAGCCTCGGTCACGCCGCGCCTTCACCCAGATATCTCACCCAGGCCGGATCGAGTTCCTTCACCGAGGACAGCAGCCGCCAATGCTGCCCCTTGGGTGGCATCGGGATGGCACGCAGCGCCCAGCCCAGCTCGGAGAGCAGCCGGTCGGCCTTGCGGTGGTTGCAGGCCGAGCACGCCGCGACGCAGTTCTCCCAGGAATGCTCGCCACCGCGGCTGCGCGGGATGACATGGTCGACGGTATCGGCCTTACCGCCGCAATAGGCACATCGGAACCGGTCCCGATGCATCAGCGCCGCCCTGGTCATGGGGATGCGGGCCCGGTAGGGCACCCGGACGAAGGTCCGCAACCTGATCACCGAGGGCACCACGATGGTGCGCGTGGCGGAGTGGATGACGGGTCCACTCGGGTCATCGTGCACGACATCGGCCTTACCGCACATGAGCATGATGACCGCACGCCGCATCGGCAGCGCGGTCAGTGGCTCATAGGTGGAGTTGAGCAGCAGGACCCGACGCCGACCCCACACCGAACCGGGATGGACGGCCGTTGCGGCCTCGGCAACCTGCAGGGCGCGCGCGCCGGTAGAACCGACCACGGCCGTGGAGCTCTGGTAGCCCGCTCGTCGAGCAGGGCTTTTCGTGCGCTGCGACATTCGTCCTCCGCAGGACAGTCCACCACGATTTGTCACCGCTCGCACGGCTATTTCGTCGGTGTTCGCTGGTCAGTCGGGTGAACTTCCGGTGACCAGCCCGTTGGCCGCACCAACCGACGGGCTGCACAGCCTGCGCGAACCGGATCGGGAACAATGGGTGCGGTGACCCAGCCGCAGCATTCGTTCTACGACGACGTCGGTGGCCACGAGACGTTCACCGCGATCGTGGCCAAGTTCTACGAACTGGTGCGCGAGGACGAAATCCTGCTCCCGCTCTATCCCGAGGACGATATCGACGGTGCCGAGGAACGGCTGCGGCTGTTCCTTGAGCAGTACTGGGGCGGGCCGCGGACCTACTCCGATCAGCGCGGCCACCCGCGGCTGCGGATGCGCCATGCACCGTTCCGGATCGGCTTCCTTGAGCGCGACGCCTGGCTGCGCTGTATGCACACCGCCGTGGCCTCGATCGACGCACAAACCCTGGACGACCGGCACCGCAAGGCGCTGCTGGACTACTTCCAGATGGCCGCCGACTCGATGGTGAACTCAGCGTTCTGATGGGCAGCACCAAATGGTGGTCGCGGGCGGTGTTCTATCAGATCTACCCACGGTCGTTCGCCGACAGCAATGGCGACGGGGTCGGTGATCTCGACGGCATCACCGCCCGGATGGACTACCTCGCCGCGCTCGGCGTACAGGCGCTGTGGCTCAACCCGGTGATGGTCTCGCCGATGGCCGACCACGGGTACGACGTGTCCGATCCGCGCGATATCGATCCGCTCTTCGGTGACCTGACCGCACTGGACAAGTTGGTGGCGGCGGCCCATGGTCGCGGTATCCGGGTGACCATGGATCTGGTGCCCAACCACGTCAGCTCGGCACATCCGTGGTTCGTCGAGGCATTGGCCGATCCGTCCCGGCGCGACCGGTTCATCTTCCGCGACGGCACCGGAGCCGATGGTGCGTCACCACCCAACAACTGGGTGTCGATCTTCGGCGGTCCGGCCTGGACCCGGGTGCCCGACGGGCAGTGGTACCTGCATCTGTTCGACTCGGCCCAGCCTGATCTGAACTGGGAGCACCCCGAGGTGTTCGCCGATATCGAGGCGACACTGCGGTTCTGGCTGGACCGCGGCGTCGACGGGTTCCGCATAGACGTGGCGCACGGGATGGCCAAACCGGCCGACCTGCCGGATATGGACCTGACCGAGAATCGGTTGCTGCGCAACAAGGCCGACGACCCGCGGTTCGACGACGAGGCGGTGCACGATATCCACCGGTTCATCCGCGGGGTGCTCGACGACTATCCGGATGCGGTGACCGTCGGCGAGATCTGGGTGCACGGCAACGAGCAGTTCGCCAAGTACCTGCGGTCCGACGAACTGCACCTCGGTTTCAACTTCCAGCTCGTACAGGCCGATTTCACCGCCGACGCGGTACGTTCGGCCATCGACAACTCGCTCGCCGCAGCCGCACTGGCCGACGCACCGCCGACCTGGACGCTGTCGAATCACGATGTGGTGCGCGAGGTCTCGCGCTACGGCGACGGCACCTCGGGACTGGCCCGGGCGCGGGCGATGGCACTGGTGACGCTGGCGTTGCCCGGCTCGGTGTTCGTCTACAACGGTGCTGAACTCGGCCTGCCGAATGTGGACCTGCCCGACGAGGTGCTCCAGGACCCGGTCTGGGAGCGCTCGGGACGCAGCGAGCGGGGGCGCGACGGTTGCCGCGTGCCGATACCGTGGAGCGGCTCCCGCCCGCCCTACGGGTTTTCCGACATTGCGGATACCTGGTTGCCGATGCCCGACGGCTGGGAGTCGCTGACCGTGCAGGCGCAGTCCGGTGATCCGTCGTCGACGCTGGAGCTCTACCGGCGCGCGATCACGTTGCGCACCACCCGACCGGAGTTCTCCGGCGCCTCGGTGGAATGGATCGGCGAGTCGACGTTTCGCACGCCCGGCGGACTGATCTGCGTGGTCAACACCGGCGACGCACCGTTGCGGCTGCCCGCCGGTGAGGTGCTGCTGACCAGCGGCCCCCTCGCCGACGGTGCGCTGCCACCGGACACCGCCGCCTGGGTGGTGTGATTTCGGCGCGCTCGCGATCGGTGAGCGAGCGTCAGCGCGCCGAAATCAACGCAGCACCAGAGCCGGATCGCCGAGCCGCCGGTAGACACTGCCGAACCGGGCATCGATGCGCAACCAGGCCGGGTGGGCACGCACCCGCACGATCTCATCGGAGGCCAGCACATCGGCGTTGGGCGGCAGGAACCCCATGGCCGTCAGCGCGAATACGCAGCGCATCGGGATGCCGACACTGGACTCCCCCTCGCTGACGGCCAGCACCTCCTGGTCCAGTAACGATGCGGGTGGGCCGTGCGCGCTGCTGTGCTCCTTGGCCAGCGCGGTCCCCCGTTCGGCGAGGTCGAGAATGGCCCAGGCAGGCACATCGTCGTAGTGGGCGAATCCGGTGTCCGGCGGCAGCACACCGCGCCACGCCGAATCCATCGCGAAGCCCGGTTCGACGAAACCCGTTGCGTCCATGGCGGGCAATGTCCGCGACAGCGTGTCGGCACCGGCGGACAGATCGGTCGGGCGCACCCGGCCGTCGACCACCCGGCAGGCCAGCACATCGAAACCCGTCGACACCCAGGCCACCACCTTGCCGGTGCCGGTGCGTTCCCGGAACCGGATCACCGCCGCGTCGTCGAGGCGCAACGCACGGTCGACGAATGTCGCGAGATCATCGCGGTGCGAAGCATTGTCGAGCCAGAGGCCGCGCTCGGGTGCGCTCATCGCTGCCATTTCCTCTTCGCGCAAGCGCTCATCGGCGGTACCGCTCCAGGTACTCACGGTGGTGCGGCAGCAACCGCACCAACTTCTGTTCGGCGATGTTGAACGCCACCAGCTGTGTCTCGGCGATGACGGCCGGTTTGGAGTCCGGACCGGCGCCCGCGGAGCGCACCTCATAGCCCAGGGTGAAGTCGACCGTGCGCAGCCGGTCCACCCAGATGGTCACCTGCAGCGGCGAATCCATCAGGCGTACCTGGCCCTTGTACTTGACGTTGACCTCGGCGATCAACAGGCCGATGGTGTCGATGTCGTTGACGAACGGCTCGTGCAGGAAGGGCACCCGTGCCTCTTCCAGCAGCGTGACCATGGTGGCGTGATTGACGTGCTGATACATGTCGATGTCCGACCATCGCACAGCCACCGGCGTGACGAAACGTTCAGCCACTTGTCCCCGTTCCCGAAGTCCTTGTCATGCTACGAATCTGGCGGGCCGCCACCGAGAGCGTGGCAAGGTCACGCTGCCCCTCGGACTGGATCTCGTCGAGCGTGCGCTGCGCGCGATCCACCCGGGAGCTGTTGGTGAACTCCCACTCCTCGATCTTCTGCTCACCGGTCTCATCCGGTTCACCGACCGCGAGCACATCGAAGCACAACGCCCGCAGCGAGCCGTAGATATCGTCGCGGATCGCCAGTCGCGCCAACGAATGCCAGCGGTCATCGCGTTCCAGGCCCGAGATCGCGGTCAGCAGTCCGTCGATACCCAGGTGATCCATCAACGCGAAGTAGGTGTCGGCCACCTCCACGGCGTCCCGGTCGGCGATATCGGCGATGTCGATGACGTCGAGCAGGCTGTACCGGTACAGACCGTTGGCCACCGTGTAGGCCAACTCCTTGGACACCCCTTGGGCCTCGAACTCACCGGATTCCTTTGCCACGATCGCCTTGTCGTCACCGCGCAGCCACTGCGGCATCAGGGGGGTCAGCGTGGCCACCTGCTCGGCGAAACGATTGATCTCCGCGCCCACGGCCAGCGGTTGTGGGCGGTAGTTGACCAGCCAGCGTCCCGCCCGGTCGATGAGCCTGCGCAGATCCAGGGTCATCCGGTCGGTGACCGCGGTGGGCAGTCCGCCGATCCCGGCCTCCTTGATATCCCGCCACACCTCGCCGACCTTGAAGATGGCATCCGTGGCGGCATAGGCGCGCACCGCGTCGACCGGTCCGACGCCGGTGTCCTCGGTCATCCGGTAGGCGTAGGTGATGCCGCTGGTGTCCACCAGATCGTTGACCAGCATGGTGGTCACGATCTCGCGGCGCAGTTGATGCGAGCGGATCTCCCCGACGAACCGGTCACGCAGCTCGACGGGGAAGTACTGCGGTATCCGCGCCGCGAACACTTCTTGGTCGGGCAGGTCGGTACGCAGCACCTCGTCCTTGAGCGTCAGTTTGACGTGCGCCATCAGGGTCGCCAACTCTGGCGAGGTCAGCCCGATCCCGATCTCGCGTCGGCGCAGGATCTCCTTCTCCGATGGCAGCGCCTCCAACTCGCGGTTGAGCCCGCGCTCGGTGACGAACTCGCGGATCTGGCGGGCGTGCACGGCCAGCAGGCTGGCCGCGTTCGCCCGGCTGGTGCCCATCAGGTCGTTCTGGTCGATGTTGTCGGCCAACACGAGTCGGCCGACCTCGTCGGTCATCGACATCAGCAGCTCGGTGCGCTCATCGGCGCTGACCTTGCCGGTGGTGACCAGCGAGTCGACCAGGATCTTGATGTTGACCTCGTGATCGGAGCAGTCCACCCCGGCCGAGTTGTCCATCGCGTCGGTGTTGATCCGGCCGCCGGCCAGATCGAATTCGATACGACCGCGCTGTGTCACACCGAGGTTGCCACCCTCCCCGACGACCTTAACGCGCAACTGATTTCCGTTGACGCGCACGGCGTCGTTGGCGCGGTCGCCCACATCGGCATCGGATTCGGATTCGGCCTTGATGTAGGTGCCGATGCCACCGTTCCAGAACAGGTCCACCGGCGCGAGCAGGATGGCCTTCATCAGGGCGGGCGGGGTCATCTCCTCCACGCCATCGGGTAGGCCGAGCACCTCTCGCACCTGCGCGCTGATCGGGATCGACTTCTGCGCGCGGCTGAACACCCCGCCGCCCTCGCTGATCAGGCTGGTGTCGTAGTCGGCCCAGCTGGACCGCGGGAGCGCGAACATCCGCTCGCGCTCGGCCCATGAGGCCGCCGGGTCGGGATCGGGGTCGAGGAAGATGTCCCGGTGGTCGAAGGCCGCGACGAGCCGAATGTGCTTGGACAACAACATGCCGTTGCCGAAGACGTCACCGCTCATATCGCCGACACCGACGACGCTGAAGTCCTGGGACTGGGTGTCCACCCCGATCTCACGGAAGTGCCGCTTCACCGATTCCCAGGCACCCCTGGCGGTGATCCCCATCGCCTTATGGTCGTAGCCGACCGAACCACCGGAGGCGAACGCGTCACCGAGCCAGAAGCCGTAGGACTTCGCGACGTCGTTGGCGATATCGGAGAAGGTCGCGGTGCCCTTGTCCGCGGCGACCACCAGATAGGCGTCGTCACCGTCGCGGCGCACCACCCCGGCAGGGGTGACCACCTCGCCGGTGGACTTGTCGACATTGTCGGTCAGGTCGAGCAGCCCCGAGATGAACAACCGGTAGCAGGCCACGCCCTCGGCGCGGGTGGCGTCACGGTCGACGGCCGCGTCACCGGTGGGCACCGGCGGCGACTTGACCACGAACCCGCCCTTGGCGCCGACCGGCACGATGACGGCGTTCTTGACCGCCTGCGCCTTGACCAGACCGAGGATCTCGGTGCGGAAGTCCTCGCGGCGGTCCGACCAGCGCAACCCGCCGCGGGCGACGAAGCCGAACCGCAGGTGCACTCCCTCGACGCGCGGCGAGTAGACGAAGATCTCGAATTTGGGTCGGGGCAGCGGTAATTCGTCGATAAGACCGGGGTTTAGCTTGAACGACAGCACGTCCTGGGCCCGCGCCGAGTCCGGTGAGCCGACGAAATAGTTGGTACGCAGGGTGGCCTGCACCAGGCTGGCGAAGGCCCGCAGCACCCGATCGGTGTCCAGGCTGACCAACGCGTCGATATCCGCCGCGACGGCAGCCGCGGCGGCCTGCGCATCCAGCGTCCGGCCGGATTCGGCGAGATCGGCTTCCGGGGTGAAAAGCGCCTCGAACAGTTCCACCAGCGACCGCGCGGTGCTGGGGTTCCCGTTGAGCACTCCTTCGACGAAGGACTGGCTGTACGGGAAACCGGCCTGCCGAAGGTATTTCGCGTAGCCGCGCAGAATGGTGACCTGTTGCCAGGTCAGCCCCGCGCGCAGCACGAGTTCGTTGAAGTGGTCGATTTCGGCGCGGCCGTGCCAGATCGCGGTGACGGTGTCGGCGAACCGGCGCGCCACATCCTCGATCTGCGAGTCGGGAGTCGACGGGATCGACTGATGTGGGGACACCCGGAACTGGTAGATCCATACCGGCAACCCGTCCGGGCGGGTGACCATGAAGGGGCGTTCCTCGAGCACCACCACGCCCATGCACTGCAGCATCGGCAACAGCTCCGACAGTGACGCCGAACGCCCGCCCAGATACCAGGTCAGCCAGTCGACGCGGTCCTGACCGCCGTCGCGGAACACCAGCTTGACCGAATTGTCCTGCAGTTCATCGATGATCGCGATGTCATCGATGGCTTCCTGCGGTGTGAACGCCTGCTTGTACACCTCGGGGAAGGCGTTCGCGTAATGCTCCGCCGACCCCTGACTCAGGGAGCCCGACTTGACCGATCCGATCAGCCGGTCCGCCCAGGTGCGCGCCGCCTCGGTCAGCAGTTGCTGGATCCGGTCCTCGTTCTCCGCCGAGGTGTCGATATCGGAGCGTTGCGCACCGTCGGGCATCTTGACGGTGAAGTGCACCAGCGCCCATGGTGATTCGCTGACCCGCGCTGCGTAATCGATGCTCGCGCCACCGAGTTCACGCACCAGGATGTCCTGCATCGCCAGCCGCACCGCGGTGGTGTAGCGATCGCGCGGCAGGTACACCAACGCCGAGACGAAATGCCCGAGCTGGTCGGCGCGCAGGAACAGCAGAGTGCGCCGCAACGACCCGAGATCGACCACGGCCCGCGCCATCTCCATCAGGTCCGGGGTGTGCAGCGCGAAGAGCTCGGAACGCGGGATCGTCTGGATGACATCGAGCATCAGTTGGCCGGGATGGCTGGGATCCGAATGCGACTGCGCCAGCACCTCATCGACCCGCCGAGAGATCAGCGGGATCTCCAGCACATTGGCGTTCATGGCGGCGATGGTGAACAGGCCGACGAATCGGTGCTCGATGGCCTGACTGGACGAAGATCCCGCCGGGTTCTCACGGACCACCACGATGTAGGGATAGGCGCCGTACCGGACGAAACTGGGCATGGTGGCCTGGGCGAGCACCAGCAGGTCGTCGGTGTCGGTGAGCTGGGGCAGCACATCGGTGCGCAGTTTGAGCACCCCGAGGCGACTGGCCGGATCGACGGTTGCCGCACCGTGCTGCACCGCGCAACGTTGATAGCCGAGCAGGACGAAGTGACCGTCACCGAGCCAGTGCAGCAGGGCAGCCACATCCCGGCGGTCCGGGCCCAGGAAATGCCCGGCATGGTCGGAGTCCAGCGCATTGGCCAGACCGATCAACGTCGCGTTCAACGCCGCCGAATCGGCGGCCACCTCACGCGCGTCGGCCAGTACCGAGGGCAGCAGCTCGGTGACCCGTGCGACGGCATCGGCATCGGCGGAGGCGGCCAGCCGGATGTGCACCCACATCTCGTGCGTTCCGTCGACCGCCGTATCGGGATCTCCCGCCGGCGCAAGCGCCAAGAGCTCGCCGTCGCTGTTGCGGCTGACCCGCAGCACCGGGTTCATCACGCCGACATAGGCCACGCCGAGCCGGTGCAGTAAGACCGTCACCGAGTCCATCAGCATCGCGCTGTGGTCGGTCACGATCTGGATGGCCGGACCGAAACCGGCCGGGTCGTCGGCCGGGTACACCGCGACGACGGTCTCTCCCGGTGCGCGGCGATGACCGAGCTTGGCGTGGGCGGTGATCAGCTCCGGGGACACCGCCGTGGTGGTGGGCCGCGCGATCGGAGCGGTGACCGCGGTATCCGCGGTCGGCGCGTCACCGAAGGGGCCGTGATGGGTCTCGGCGTAGGCGTCGGACAGCCGCGCCAGGGCATCCCGATCCAGATGCCACTGTTCGGTCGTTCCGGGGTTCACCGTCATGGGCGAAGGCTCCTCACTGAGACTTCTTGGGGACTACTCGGGGACTTCTCGGTCGTACTCGTTGCCTGGCGCAGCAACCACACGAGCGACCCTATCCCCCTCGCGTGACCTTTGGTCGCAGTCCCACACGTTCAGCCCCACCTGAACGACGAAATGGTCGCCGGATGTCATCATCCGGCAACCATTTCGTTGTTTTCAGTCTCCGTGACCGAGGTTTTCAGTCGCGAGTCAGCTTGCGGTGCGTGACCCGGTGCGGGCGGGCCGCGTCGGCACCCAGACGGGCGATCTTGTTCTCTTCGTAGGCGCCGAAGTTGCCCTCGAACCAGAACCACTTCGCCTCGTTGTCGCTGTCGCCCTCCCACGCCAGGATGTGGGTACAGGTGCGGTCCAGGAACCAGCGGTCGTGGGAGATCACCACCGCGCATCCGGGGAACTGCTCGAGCGCGTTCTCCAGCGAGGAGAGCGTCTCGACGTCGAGGTCGTTGGTCGGCTCGTCGAGCAGGATCAGGTTGCCGCCCTCTTTGAGCGTCAGCGCCAGATTCAGCCGGTTGCGCTCACCGCCGGAGAGCACACCCGCGGGCTTCTGCTGGTCCGGGCCCTTGAAACCGAACGCCGACACGTAGGCACGCGACGGGATCTCGTTCTGCCCGACCTCGATGTAGTCCAGGCCGTCGGACACCACTTCCCAGACGGTCTTCTTCGGGTCGATGCCGGCACGGCTCTGGTCGACGTAGCTGAGCTTGACGGTCTCGCCAACCTTGACGGTCCCGCTGTCGGGCTGCTCGAGCCCGACAATCGTCTTGAACAGCGTGGTCTTGCCGACGCCGTTAGGGCCGATCACGCCGACGATGCCGTTGCGCGGCAACGTGAACGACAGGTCCTTGATCAACTGCCGGCCGTCGAAGCCCTTGTCGAGGTGTTCGACCTCCACCACGACGTTGCCCAGCCGCGGGCCGGTGGGGATCTGGATCTCCTCGAAGTCGAGCTTGCGGGTCTTCTCCGCCTCGGCGACCATCTCCTCGTAGCGGCTCAGGCGGGCCTTGCTCTTGGCCTGCCGGGCCTTGGCGCCGGAGCGCACCCACTCCAGCTCGTCCTTGAGCCGCTTCTGCAGCTTGGCGTCCTTGCGGCCCTGCACCGCGATGCGCTCGGCCTTCTTCTCCAAATACGTCGAGTAGTTGCCCTCGTAGGGGTAGGCCCGACCGCGGTCGAGTTCGAGGATCCATTCGGCGACGTTGTCCAGGAAGTACCGGTCGTGGGTGACGGCCAGGATCGCGCCCTTGTATTCGGCGAGGTGCTGCTCGAGCCACAGCACGCTCTCGGCGTCGAGGTGGTTGGTCGGCTCGTCGAGCAGCAGCAGATCCGGCTTGGACAGCAGCAGCTTGCACAGCGCGACGCGGCGCTTCTCGCCGCCGGAGAGGTGGGTCACCGGTTCGTCGGCGGGCGGGCAGCGCAGCGCGTCCATCGCCTGCTCGAGCTGGCTGTCGATGTCCCACGCGTCGGCGGCGTCGAGCTCCTCCTGCAGCGCGCCCATCTCTTCCATGAGCTCGTCGGTGTAGTCGGTCGCCATCAGCTCGGCGACCTCGTTGTACCGGTTGAGCTTGGCCTTGATGGCCACGCCCTCTTCGACGTTCTCGCGAACCGTCTTCGTCTCGTCGAGCTGGGGTTCCTGCATGAGGATGCCGACGGTGGCGCCCGGCGCGAGGAACGCGTCGCCGTTGTTGGGCTGATCCAGCCCGGCCATGATCCGCAAGACGCTCGACTTACCGGCCCCGTTGGGACCGACGACGCCGATCTTCGCGCCCGGAAGGAAATTCAGGGTGACGTCGTCAAGGATCACCTTGTCGCCGTGCGCCTTGCGGACCTTCCGCATCGTGTAGATGAATTCGGCCATGCCTCTGATATCGCCTTTCTCAGGTCTTCGCGATCTGCGAGAGTCCGGGCCCATCCTAGGCGTGGCCGTGATGCCGGGGGTGGCGGCGTCGGGCCTATGCGCTGAGCGCCAGTGCTTCATCCTCGCCGCTGCGCTCGTCGGCGCCCGGATCGGTGGACGACCCCGTCGACGACTCCGTGATCGCGGTGTCGGTGTCTGAACTGTTCTCAGGGCCCGGCTCGGCGGGTTGCTCGGAATGCCGGCGCTTGTCGATGCGGGCGATGCACCGCGCCAGGTCCGGTCCTACCGAGGTGGCCCTGATCTCCAGCGAAGAACGGCGGTTGCCGTCACGGTCTTCGTATTCGCTGGTGTACACGTTGCCAACAACGATGACCGCGTCTCCCTTCCCGAGGCCCGCACCGACCCCGGTGACCAGGCGTCCCCAGCAGTTGACCGTCGCGTAGAGCGAGTTGCCCGGCTCCCAGCTGCCGTCGGCGGTGCGCCGGCGCGAGTTGCTCGCGACGCGGAACTTGAACAGCTCCTGGTCGCCGACCCAGCGACGCTCGGGGCTGGTGACGATGGTGCCGACGACGGTGATCGGTGTCTCGAACATGACGGTTCTCTTTTCTCCTGTGGCTGCGGCACGGGCACGGCGCCCGCGCCGTCGATGACACCGCCATTGACCGTCACGGCACCGACAGCACGGCAGCGCGAGGGCTCAGGGCACAGAGAACCTGTGGATGAATCAGGCTCTGGGGACAACCCCGATCAGAGGGTCAGCTGTCGGCGCGGTCACGGCGCGCCAACTCGGCGAGCATCGCGTTGTAGGCGGCCAGGTCCGCGTCGTCGTCCCGGTCGGCGGCGCGGTCGAGCCGGCGTGCGGTCCTGTCGTCGCTGCGACGCCACTGCACGAACAGCGCAATCAATACGACTACCAGCGGCACCTCGCCGGCCGCCCACGCGATGGCCCCACCCAGACGCTGATCGGCGAGCAGATCGGTGTGCCACGGCAAGGCCAGGGAGCGATAGAAGTCGCCGCCGATCGCGGTGTTGGTGCCCATCAGCACCACCCCGAAGAACGCGTGCAGCGGAAGCGAGGCGAACACCATCGCGAGCTTGGCGATCGGGGGCAGCGGCCGCGGTGTCGGGTCGACGCCGATCACGACCCAGTAGAACAGGTAACCGCTGAGCAGGAAGTGCACGTTCATCGCCAGGTGCGCGGCGTGGCTGCCGACCACGGCGTCGAAGATGCCGCCGAAGTACAGGCCGTAGAACCCGACTATGAACAGCGCGGTTGCCACGAACGGGTTGGTCAGCAGCCGGGACACCCGCGAATGCAGCGCCGCGAGCAGCCACTCCCGCAGTCCCGGCGGAGCGTCCCGCCCGGCGGTCGGCAACGCGCGCAGCGCGAGCGTGACCGGAGCGCCGAGCACGAGCAGGATCGGCACCAGCATGGACAGCAGCATGTGCGCGATCATGTGGATGCTGAACATGGCCGGCATGTAGCGGCCGAGACCCGACGACGTCGTGAACAACAGCAGCAGGCAGCCCAGCAGCCAGGCCACCACGCGGCCCGCCGGCCACGCGTCGCCCCGCCGGCGCAGTCTGCGCACCCCGAGCAGGTACACCGCGGCGAACACCAGCGCGGCGGTACCGAAGACGAGGTCGAACCGCCAGTCGAAGAGCAGTCGGGCCACCGTCGGTGGGCCCGCCAGGTCGTAGCCGATCTCGACCGCCGGGATGGACAGATTCGTCTCCAGCGGTGGTGGCGGAGGAGTGCGCCCGAGCGCGACGGCCACCCCGAAGGTCATTCCGAAGATCACCGCTTCGAGAAGCGCCAGCCGGATCAGTGCACCGCGCGTCGGGCGGTCCGCGGCCAGCGCGGCGATCCCGCGGCGGCGCTGCTGCCACCCGAGGATTCCCAAGGCCACCAGCGCGGTCAGCTTGGCGAGCAGCAGCCAGCCGTACCGGGTGTGGATCAGGTCCTCGAGACGCACCCGTACCAGCGCGTTGATGACACCGCTGAGCGCCATCGCCACGAAACACCACAGCGCCACCGTCGAGAAGCGCCGCGCGGCCAGGTGGTCGTGCGCACCGGAGCCACCGCGCAGCGCATGCACCAGCAGAGCCAGCAGTCCGCCGGCCCACACCGCGCCCGCGATGAGGTGCACCAGGAGGCTGTTGGTCGCGATGTCGTGCGCCCCGCCCGAGGAGGAATGTCCGGTCAGCGCCAGCGGGAGCAGCGTCGCCAGCGACCCGGCGAACAGGACCGGCGTCCACGACCAGCGCAACACCGGGATGCTCACCACGGTCACGATCGCGGCGAACAACGCGGTCCACCGCCAGGCACCCGCGATGTCGATCAGGTCGGCGACCGACCAGACGTCGGCCGGACTCAGCCGCGTCGCCAACGGCTGACCGCTGATATCCGACACCGTCAGCGGCACCGTCAGCACCGCGCACACCGTCCAGAACCCCGCCGCCGCGGTGCCGACCCGCATCGCCCGATACCCGTCGACGTCGAGCACCCCGCTGCGCTGGGGTGGAACCAGGAACGCCGCGAAGAGGAACGACCCGGTCGCGATCACCGCGGCGATCTCGCCGGCGGCTTTGACGAATGGCAACCCATAGGTGGTCACCGGACCCGGATCGGGCAGGCCGGTCGCCGTCAGCGACTCGGCCAGCGACAACGCCGACAGCGCCGCCGCGGTCAGACCGGCCAGCAGCGCGACGCCGTAGAGCACCGGCCACACCGAGGCGCGCTGCACCCGCTCGGGCGCGGCGGAGCCGGTGACAGTCATGCGTCCAGCGTATGACCTGCCCGCTTGTGACCCGTCACACCGCCCGTTCGCGCAGCTGACGACGGCTGCGTTCCCGCGCCGCGAACTGCTTGCGGGCGTACCGGTCGACGGTGTTCATGTCGGCGAGGATGCCGCGCAGCTCGTTGCGGAAGGCTCGGCGCCGCTCCTCGAGGTCGGCGGCGGGCTCGAGCAGATGGTGGTCGGCGGCGACCTGGCGCGCGGTGGTGAACAGCAACGCCGACACAGACTCGTTGCTCTGGACGCGGCCCTGCGCCACGTACTGCTCCCCCAGTCCCAGCGCCTTGGCGGTGAGGTCCTTCTCCGAGATGTCGGCAGGCGCGTCGATCAGGGCGTCGGCGACGATCTGATACGCCTCGAAGAAGGGCCGCAGCAGCGGGCCGGCGATCGTCGGCCGCTTGGCCCGCAACAGGACGTCGATCCGCTCGCCGCCAGCGGCGACGTCGCCTTCCCAGTCGTCGTGCCACGACATCTCCTCGGCGACGTGCTCGCGGAAGGCGGCGGAATCGGCGAAGTAGAAGTCGAACTTCAACAGGTCGCGCAGATGCATCACCTGCGTCCAGAACGCCTCGACCCGGTCGCCGTCGCTGCGCGCGGCGTACGCCAGCGCCAGTTCGACCAGCGACGTCTCGAGGAACGCGTCGATCAACGAGTTGCGGTAGAACGCTGCTTCGAGCTCGTCCTGCGGCGCGATGTACCAGACAGTCTCGCGGCCACCGTCCACGCGGGTCACCGGGTGCCCACCCGAGAGCGCGTCCAGGGCGGCACGGACTCCGTCAGGGGTACGTAACCGCAACGCGCTGTTGGTCATCGGGGTCTGCTTGCGCTCGAGGTAGTCCAGCGAATCGCCCAGGGTGTGATGCAGCTGGTCGAGGGTGAGTGCGATGCCGCGGGTGGAGAGCAGCAGCGCCGACACCAGCGCGGTCGCATTGACCGGGGTCACCTGCACGATGCGCCACGCCACCTCGAACGCCATCTTCTGCAGGGCAAGGCGTTTGGCGGCGTCATCGGTGGTCATCAGACCGTGCGGCTCGCCGAGGTACTCACGCATCGACACCGCGCGCGGGAATCGGACGTAGATCTTCCCGTAGTTGCGTTCCCCTTGCGCGCGAATGTAATTGACCAACCAGGACAGGCCCTCGGGCGTCTTCTCGCCACCTCGCGCGTAGGAGGCGTACTCGGCGGTCTCGTGCAGTTGGTCGAAGCTGATCGACACCGGCTGCAGCAGGATGTCGTCGCTGCGGCCGTCCAGGTACGCATCGGCGACGTAGGCGAGCAGACCGAGCTTGGGCGGCAACATCTTTCCGGTGCGTGAGCGGGTGCCCTCGATCGCCCAGGCGAGATTGAACCGCTTTTCCACGATGTAGCCGACGAACTGACGCAGCACGTACTTGTACAACGGGTCGTCGAGCTTGCGGCGCAGGAAGATCACGCCGGAACGGCGCATCAGCGGTCCCATGGCGCCGAACGACAGATTGATTCCTGCGAACGTGTGCACCGGCGGGAGCCGGTTCTCCTGCATCGCGACGGGCACGATCGCGCCATCCAGGTAGGAGCGGTGCGAGAACAACAGCACGGCCGGATGCGCCTCGAGCGCATGGCGCATCGTCTCGACCTCGGTGCGGTCGTAGTCGATGTTCGGATCGAAGCCACGACTGAAGATGGCGCGGCCCAGCGACGGGATCAGGTCGACGGAGAACCGGCTCCACCCGGTGCCCAATTCGTCAAGCATCTCCCCCGCCTTCTCGACGGTGGCGCCCGGAATCTTCTCCAGCCCCTCCCGGAACCGGGCCGACGACAGCACCTCCGGCTTGATCAGACGGGGCGACTTGTACTCGGGCCCGAGCAGCCGCAACTCGACCCGCTCGATGGCCAGGATCGCCCTGCGCAATACAAAACGCGCGAATTCGCGCGGGTTTTCGGCAGTGGTGTTCTCGCTCCAGTTCTGGCGGAGCTCGGATACCTTGGCCGGCTCGCCGGCGACGACGCGCGCACGGGACGGATCACGCTTGAGAATGCTGCGCTGCAGCACCTTCGGCGGGCAGTAGGTGTCCCGGCCCGACAGCAGCGCCACCACCTTCGAGCGCGTCGGCAACCCGCCGGGCACCCAGAAGACCCGCACGGGGACGACCGAGCGGTCCTCGTCGGCTTCGAGCATCTCGACGAGCCGGGCGAGGACACCGGGCGGCGGATCGTCGTCGGCGGGGAGCTTGAGCACTTCGATCTTGCTCTCGGGGTGCGCACTGCGCTGGTCGTGCAACCAGTCGGCGAGCATCTCCTCCTCCGCCGGTGATGACACCGACGCGAGGACGAGGGTGTCGTCGACCGCGGTGAACGCCGTGATGTCGGCGGCGCGGACCTTCACGGCCGGCCCTTCGTGGCGGTCTTCTTGGCGGGCTGCTTCGCGGCAGCTGTTTTGGCCACTGCTTTCTTGGCCGGCGCCTTCTTGGCCGGCGTCTTCTTCGCTGGTGCCTTCTTCGCGGGGGCCTTCTCGACGGGCTTGGCCCGGCGGTACAGCTCGGGTTCGGGCAGCTCGTCGTGCGGCCAGTCCTTCAGGGTGTCGAGATAGAGCTGGCGCACCTCGGCGATGCGCTCGTCGAGGTTGTCGTGGGTCCATCCGTCCACCGGAATGGGCGGGTACACAACGATGTCCACGGTGCCCGGGTTAAACGTGCTGGAGTCGCGAGCCGCGATCACCTCCGCGTTGCGGATCACGATGGGCACGATCGGGATGCCCACCGACATCGCGATGCGGAACGGTCCTTTCTTGAACTCGCCGACCTCGGTGGTGTCCAATCGCGTGCCCTCGGGGGCGATCAGGATCGACACACCTTTGCGGGCGAGTTCCTCGACCTTCTTGAGACCTTCGATGGCCTTCTGCGGATCGTCGCGATCGATGAACGCGGCGTCCATGATCCGTCCCATGGTCCCGACGATCGGATCGTTCTCGAGTTCCTTCTTGCCCACCGAGGTGAAGTTGTCGCTGACGAGCCGGCCGGCGATCATCGGGTCGGCCTGGTTGCGGTGGTTGAAGATGAACACCGCGGGCCGCTCGGCAGTCAGGTTCTCCTCACCGAGCACGTTGAGGTTGATGCCGACCGCGGTCATCAGCGTCCGGCTGAAGACCGAGGTGAAGAAGTTGACGCCGGTGCGCCGGTTGCGCGTCAGCAACCCGACGCCCAGCGCGCCCCAGGCCACCGGAACCATCGACGCGATGCCCGCCACGGTCCGCAGCTGCGACACCGGGTTGGCGCCGCTGCGGCTGGAGAACCGCAGGATCGGCCAGCCGCGCTTTGCGGCGACGGCGGCCATCTTGCCCGCGGGGTTGGTGGGCCGCGGGTTGCCGACGAGGTACATCAGCGCGACGTCCTCGTCCCCGTCGGCGTAGAAGTAGCTTTTCGACAGGTCGACGCCGTTGGCGGTGGCGAATTCCTGGACGGCGCGGGCCTTCCCGGGACCCCAGATGATGGGTCGCTCGACCTCGCCGGTGATCAACCCGTCCTCGTCGGTCTCGAACTTGTTGCTGAGCACGTTGTCGATGCCCAGGAACCGGGCGACGGGCTCCACCTGCACCGTGAGCGCAGAAGAGCTGAGGACCACGGTGTGGCCGCGAGCCATGTGGGCGCGCACCAACTGACGCATCTCGGGATAGATGCGGCCGACGATCTTCTGCGCGAACAGCCGCTCGGCCAGTTCGTCGATGTCCTCGACCGAGTTGCCGCGCAGCATCCGGGCACCCTTGCCGATGAGGTCCTCGAATTCGGAGCGGCCCAATTGATGGTTCAAGCCGGCCTGCACCATGCCGATGAACTCACCCACCGACATCTGCCGGCGGCGCAGCCGGTCCTGCGTCATCACCACTCCGGTGAAGCCCGCAACCAGGGTGCCGTCCAGATCGAAGAACGCCCCGATCTCGGGTCCTTCCGGGCTCGCTTCGATTTCGGCGACCGAGCCAGGCAGACGCATCTGGGGGTTGTCTGGGCTCACTGTGCGGCACTTCCCTTCGATGAGGCGGCATGGGGCAAGGGTGACGGAGACTCGGCGACGAACGTTGCCGGGTGGGCGCGCCCGTCGCCGCCGAGCGCGAGGACTTCATCGAAGCCTGCCAGCAGACATCGCGCCAGCAGCGCTGGGTCGGTGACCGCGGCACGGTCGTACCGTGCGGTGATCGTGCAGTAACCGGAGCGGGAGATCAGCACGACCATCATCGCCACTCCGGGCAGCGGACCGAGGCCGTACTGCCGCAGCACCTGGGCCCCGGCGATGAACGTCTCACCCGCATAGACCGGCACGTTGCTGGCTTGCACATCGGAGTTCACGATGGAGCCGGCCATCGACTCGAGCACGCTGTCGGGCAGCAGAGACACCACGGGGGCGATCGCACCGACCATGTCGAGCGCGCGCTCGTCGCGCTTGCGCGTCATCTGGGTCCTGATGTCGCGGATGCGCACCGCAGGGTCGGTGAGCCCGATCGGCGCAGCGAGGTTGACGCCGGCGAATCTGTTCCCGCCCGCCGGGTCGGCCTCGGAGCGCAGGTTCACCGGCACCGCCATCGGCAACGTGTCGACCGGAACGCCCTTGGCTTGGTGGTAGAGCCGCAGCGCACCGCACAAGCCGGCAAGATATGCGTCGTTGATGGAGCCGCCGGCGGCCTTGGCCGCACGGTGCAGGTCACCGAATGCGATGTCGATCGCCTCACTTCGGCTCGACAGCGAGCGCCGGCGCAGCAGCGGCGACGGATCAGCGACCGGCCCGATCACTCGGGCCCCCGACATTGCGTAGTCGATCACGCTGCCCAGCCGTGACACCGGGTCGCGCACGACATGACCGACGGCCTGCGCTGCACCGAACAGCACGTCGCGCATCCCGCCGGCGATGGTGCTGGGCAGGCGGTTGAATCCCTGGCGCATCAGGTCGTTGGGCGACAGGTCGGCCGGGATGGGCAGGGGCGGGACCGACTGCCTCGGCGGGTGACGTTCGAGGTCGTACAGATTCGCGAACATCTCGACCCCACCCACACCGTCGGTGACGGCGTGACTGAGATGCACCATCAGCGCGGCCTGACCGTCGTGCACGCCTTCGATCAGGGTCGCCGTCCACAGCGGCCGGGAGATGTCGAGGGGTGACTGCGCGGCCACCTCGGCCAGATCCATCACCTGCCGGAAGCTGCCCGGCTCGGGGACGCGGACCCGGCGGAGGTGGAAATCGAGGTTGAAGTCCGGGTCGACGACCCAGCGCGGCGCCGCCGTCGGCAGCGTCGGGATCACGACTTTCTGGCGCAGTCGCAAGACCTTGCGCGAGGCGGTGTCGAAGCGGGCGCGGAAGGTGTCCCAGTCGGGAGCGGTGTCGAGCAGTTCGACGGTCAGGATGCCCGAACGCGTCCGCGGGTTCGCCTCGCCGCGGTGCAGGATCTGGTCGAGTGGGCTGAGCTCTTCGGGGAGTCCAGCCGCGTCCAGGCCCGGCGGATTACTCATGCCACCACGCTAGTCGGCCACCCTGTGACACGGAGCGGCTTTAGAGCCTGCGCGCGATACACTCCTCAGGCGTTGCCTCCGTAGCTCAGTTGGATAGAGCAAGAGCCTTCTAATCTCTAGGTCGCAGGTTCGATTCCTGCCGGGGGCGCTCGCCCGTTGCTACACCGCCACCAGGTTCGGCCCCTGGTTCACGCCGGCCGACGTCGTCGGCAACGTCACCTCGACGCTGTCGATGTGCACGAAGCCGAACTGCGTGAAGTTCAGGAACGGCGTTGCGGTGGTGAAGATCTGTAGCTCCAGTTCACTACCGGGCGTCATCGTGTAGGCGATGTCCTCGAGGTCGATCTCGGCGACCTGATCGCGACCGTTGAGGGTGACCGGCACCGGCGAGACGATGTTGCCGACGACCAGCCCGGTGCTCTTGTCGACGACCTGAGCGTAGATGTGGCGGCTGCTGCCCAGGCCGCTGTAGTTGATCACCACATGCGGGGCGCCGACGACGTTCGCCTCACCCTCGGGATTGGTCAGCGGGATCGTGACCGCGTTGGTCGCCACCGAACCGGCGCCCAACCCGTAGGGCAGCGGAATCTCCGGCTGCGGGCCGGACCCGCCGATGAATGGGATGATCGGCAGGGTCTTCCCCGTGTCCCACACCGTCGGCGGCACCTTGCTCTCGGTGTCGTAGAACCCGTCCGCGGTGGGCCGCGTCACGGAAGCCCAGCGGTCACCGTTCTGATCGGTCCACTCGAACGCGTACGGATCAGCCGGGATGGGGAGGTCCTTGACGTAGCGCTGCATCCACACTGCGGTCTCGGTGAGGAACCACACCTCGTCGGCGTCGCCGTTGCCTTGTCCCGGCAGGCAGGTGCCGTGGCCACCGCAGTACCAGATCAGCTTCACGTTCGGGTTGTCGGCCATGTAGCCCATGTTCAGGATCGACTGGTGCAGCGGGAACAGCACGTCGACGGTGCCCTGGATGATCAGGGTGGGGATGTTGATGTTGCGCACCGTCTGTCCCGGGCCGCTGTTCTGCAGCAGCTGGATCTGGCTCGGTGTGAGGATGCCGAGCGAGGCCCCGGTGAGGATGCCGCCGTAGATCTGCGGGTTGATCCGCGCCCCGGTCTCAATCAACCCGAGCAGCAGCAGACCCGCGTAGGAGGTGCGGAAGGCGCTGTGCGGATACAGCGAATCAGGAAGCGTGTTCCAGGCCCAACCCGGCGCGATGGCGTCGACGCGATTATCGCTTGCGGCAGTGACGAATTGGATTCCGCCACCGTAGGAGACACCGACCATACCCATGGTGGGGTCGCCGACCTTGTCGAGTTCGACACCGCTCTGCGTCGCCACCCAGCTGATCAACTCGGAAACGTCCTGCCCCTCGTACTGCGGGCTGTCGAGTTGCAGCAGGCCGCCGGACGCGAACTCACCGCGGGGGTCCCACGTGACGACGTTGTAGCCCAGGGAGCGGAACGTCGACACGAACGGATCGGCCGGATCGGTCGCACCCGGCTGAGCCAGGCCCGGTCCGTTGAAGATCGTCTCGTAACCCGGCTTTCCGTCGTTGTCGGGAGCACTGGCCAGCGCAGGGAAGAAGTTGGTGCTGATCTTCGTGCCGTCCCACGACGTCACGAATGTGGTGAAGGCGATCGGCTGGCCCGCCCGCAGATCGGTGATGTTGACCGAGATGTCCTGCAACTCCGCCGTTCCGAGCAACCCGGACAGGACGCCAGCCTGCTGCAGCCGCTGGACCACAGGAGTGATGAGCGAGGACCCGACGATCGGCAGACCGGTGATGACGGTGGTGAACTTCGTGTTCTGCGCGACGAGAACCGAGAACGTCTCGGTGCCGGTCGGCCCGCTGGTCGCTCCCTCGTCGGCGTAGGGCAGGAAGCGGAACGCGCCGGTCGTCGCGTCGAGTGTCAGCTTGCCGCCGTTGCTCGGGCGGTCGATGACGGTGTAGGTGGAGCCGTCCGCCGTGGTGCACGTCGTGCCGACGACGCAGCCGCTGATCACGCCCTGCACGACGCCGACGGAGTAGTCCTCGATGGCCGCGAGTGTGGATTCACGCCGGGCGCCGGCGAGCAGCAGCAGATCCGACAGCGACCCACCGACCGGCGCCGATCCGTTCCCCGACGTTACGGGGCTGAACGCTCTGTCGAGGGCGGTCAGCAGGCCGGACACCACGGTGCGCGCCGGCGCCTCCTGTGCCTCCCGGACGGGCGGAGTCCACAGCGTGGTCTGCACCCGCGGTTCGGCAGCCTGCTCGCGACCCGCGACCGCACGGGGAGTCTGCAGCCAGGACAGGACGCGGGGCTGGGCAGCGGTGGGCTCCGGATCGGTGGCCGGTGCGGGCGTCGCCGTGTCGTCGACCGTGAGCGAATCCTGCTGCTGCACAGCGGTTTCAGCACGCTTGTGGCGACGGTCTCCGCCGCTGGTGCGGGGAGCCTCGTCGGCTGCGCCAGCGGCGTCCGCCCTGGCGTCAGCCCGCTTCTGACGCTCCTCGGCGACGCGGTCGGCGATGCCCTTGACCGTGTCGGCCACTGAGGTGCGCTCGGTGCTCCGATGCTTGCCGAACGGCCGCTTGTCGAGGGTGGCGCCGCCAGACTCCGACTGCGATGTCTGAGACGACTGGGACGCCGACGCCTCGGTGTCGTCGGCATAGGCCACGCCCTGTCCGGTGATGATCGCGGTTCCCACGCCCAGGGCGACCGCAAGACCACCGACGCGACCGACATAGCTAGCAGCACGCATGACCGAACCTCCACCGTCACGACCGGAAACGGGGCAGACACTACGCCGGGTACCTCATGATCACGGCCGAATCGGGCCATCGATTTGTGACACCGTCAATTGACCGAGGCTGACAGTTTGCGAGTGCCACAACATCATTGGGGGTGGGCTGGAACACTCGGACGGAGGCGTATGGCCGACTACTGGAACCACAACACCGCATATCACCCGTGGGTCCTCACCCTCGCCCACGGCCGTGACGTGCTCGACGTCGGGTGCGGTGACGGGCTGCTGGCTCAGCGCTTGGCACCATTCTCCCGCTCCGTCGTCGGCATCGATCCCGATCCCAGCGCGATTCGGCGGGCGCGGGCGCGTCTGGCCGGCGTCGACGGAGTCTCCATCGTCGAGACCACTCTTGCCGACTTCGTGTCGGACAATGCTCGATTCGATCTGATCACGTTCGTGGCGAGCCTGCACCATCTGGACCTGCGCGAGGCGTTGACTGCAGCGAGGGAGATGCTGCGGCCCGGTGGTGATCTCGCCGTGGTCGGGCTGAGCGCGAACACGACCGTCGCAGACTGGTTGTGGTCGGCGCTGTGCCTGCCGGCCGTACGCCTGGGCTCGCGCTGGCATCGCGAGACGCGCGATATCGGGGTGGCCGTCGCGAGCCCCCGCGAGGGCCTGGCCGACATCCGACGTGTTGCCGCCGACGTCCTGCCGGGCGCGCACATTCGCCGCGGGCTCTACTACCGATATCTGATGCGGTGGACCAAGCCTTACGACGGCTGATCCGATTTGTCGGACCATCGAACTAGTGTTCGAGTTATGGATGTGGTCGCGGGTGCGGTGGAAGGGATGCGGGCTCAGCTCGCAATCCTGTCCGAGGCCTGCGACACGCTGTCGCACCGGGAGCTGGTGTCGCTGATGTCTGAAGTGACGACGCTGGTGCGGTCGGTGCCGGCGCTGGAACATCAGATCCTGGCGCGCCTGACCGCAGAGACGGAGCCGCGGCGGCTCGGGGAAGCGTCATGGAAGAAGGTCCTGACCACATCACTTCGCGTCTCCGATAAGGAGGCCAAACGCCGACTTGCTGACGCCGCCGCGTTGGGGCCGCGCCAAGCGCTGACCGGGGCACCGCTGCCGCCCCAATGGGAGGCCACCGCCACCGCGCAAGCCGCCGGAGCGTTGGATGCCGAGCACGTCGAGGTGATCGCGAAGTTCCATAACGAGTTGCCGGTGTGGGTGGACGTCGACACCCGCGCCGCCGCCGACCGCCAACTCGCCGAGCTGGGCGCCGGGCTGACCCCGAACGAGTTGAAGAAAGCCGCGGACCGATTGGCCGCGATGATCAACCAAGACGGCCCCGAACCCACCGACGCCCACCGCGCGCGGCGGCGCGGCGTTCAGTTGGGTGAGCAACAGGCCGACGGCATGAGCCGGCTGACCGGCTGGGTCACTCCGGAATTCCGCGCCCATTACGAAGCCATCCAGGCCAAGTTGGCCGCGCCGGGCATGTGCAATCCCGACGACCACACCCCCTGTGTCGAGGGAGAACCCGACGCCGAACAGACTCGTTCCGACAGCCGATCGTCGGCGCAGCGCAACCACGATGCCTGGTTGGCCGTCGGGCGCATGGCCCTGTCCTCGGGAAAGCTGTTCTCGCACAACGGATTAACCGTGACGGTGATCGTGTCCACGACGTTGCAAGAATTGGAGAAGGGTGCGGGGGTCGCGGTCACCGGCGGCGGTAGCTTGCTGCCGATGGCCGATCTGATCCGATTGGCCGCCCACGCTCACCATTACCTGGCCGTGTTCGACCAGCACACCAATAGGCCGCTTTACCTCGGTCGCACTAAACGGTTGGCATCGGCGGCGCAGCGCATCATGCTGCACTCCTCAGCGCGGGGCTGTACTCGTCCGGGCTGCACGGTGCCCGGGTATTGGACCCAGGTTCACCACGTGACGGACTGGAAAGATGGCGGGGCCACCGATGCCACCGACCTGACGTTCGCGTGCGGGCCCGATAACAGGATGGTCGAGCAGACCGGCTGGACCACCCGCGTCAACGACCGCGGACAGGTCGAATGGCTCCCCCCACCCGATCTTCACGCAGGAAACAGGAAAGTCAACGGCTACCACCACCCCGAGCGCTACCTCCTGCCCGAAGACGACCACGGACCGTAGGCTGACCGGCGATGAGCACTGAAGACGTCGACCAACGACTGAGTCCGCTGCCCGAGTCCGGATACGTCTATCGAACGGCATGGCGGGTCGCGACGGGTGACGTCGGCGACGACCTCAATCTGCGCCTGGACGGGGTCGCGCGCTACATCCAGGAGGTGGGCGCGGAGAACCTCGTGGACGCGGGTGAGGCTGAGGAGCATCCGCACTGGCTGGTGCAGCGCACCGTCATCGACGTCATCGAACCGATCGAGTTCCCCAACGAGGTGACCTTCAGCCGATGGTGCTCAGCGCTGTCCCTGCGCTGGTGCACCATGCGCGTGGACCTGGTCGGCAACGACGGCGGCCGCATCGAGACCGAGGGTTTCTGGATTGCGATGAACGCCAAGACGTTGACGCCGCAGCGGGCCACCGACACCCTGCTCGAGAAGTTCGGCACCACCACCTCCGAGCATCGCCTGAAGTGGCGACCGTGGCTGCAGAACCCCGAGACCCTCGAGCAGACTGCGCCGTTTGCGTTGCGCCGCACAGACATCGACCTCTTCGAACATGTCACCAACACTGCCTACTGGCACGCCGTCCACGAGGTGATGGCCCTGGTGCCGGAGGTGTGCACCGCGCCGTACCGCGCGGTGATCGAATACCGGAAGCCGATCAAATACGGCGAAGAGGTCACCCTCGGGTGGACCCGCGACGGGGACGCTGCGCACATCGCGCTGACCGTCGGGGACGATGTCCGCGCCGCGGCACTCGTGCGGAGACTCTGACGCAGGTCTCGCTCAGTGAGACCGAGCCTTGCCTGGCGGTGAACCGCCGTTCACCGTGTACCCGTCCTTGACCAACGGCGGGAGGAACCATTCATGAAACAGGCGTCTGTTCCGGACGCGTCCCACGGGCAGCGAGGCGCGATGTATCGCCTGCTCGGCGTCGCATTGGCCGTCACCGGCCTTCTGATCGGCGCGGCGGTGCCGGCCGGCGCCGCCGAACTGATGAGGGTGACCTTCATCCGGCACGGCGAGTCGGCAGGCAACGCGTCGGGCAACATCGACACCTCGACGCCCGGGCCGGTTCTCACCGCCAAGGGGCAGCTGCAAGCCGAGGCTGTGGCGGCACTGCTCGGGGACAACAACTACGACGGCATCTACGCCTCCACGATGGTGCGGACCCAACTCACTGCGGCCCCCATGTCGCAAGACCTGCGACTGCCCATCCAGGTTCTGCCCGGGCTCCAAGAAATCGAAGCCGGCGTGTTCGAGGGAACCCCCGAGAGCCAGGCATCGAGCGGCTACGGCCTCTACCCGCTGGCGTGGGTGGTGCAGGGAAACCGTGACCTACGAATCCCCGGCTCGATCGACGGCAACGAATTCGACGCCCGCGTGGATCAGGCGCTCGCCACGATCTACGACAACGGCGACCGCAACGCCGCCGTCTTCTCACACGGCGGCGCCATCATGTTCTGGACCATGATGAACGCCCAGAACCTCACGGCCGCACAGAAGATCGATCTGCTCAGAACCGCACCGTTGGGCAACGCCCAGTACGTGATCGTCGAGGGCAACGCCGAGGACGGCTGGACCCTGGTCAACTGGAACGGCAAGCTGTTCGCGCCGGAGCCGACCATGTTCGCCGAGGTGCAGCGGCAGAGAAGAACGCTCAACCGCCAAATTGCCTCCAGCACACAGGAATTCGTCGATTCATTCGCCTCGCGCGACCTCAAGACGATCGCGTCGGCGCTCAATCACAGCATCACCGACGCGGCGTTCTCGATCTCCAAGTACCACCGCGCGGTCCGCGCCAAGATCATCGACGGACTCGGCACGAAGAACCAACCGGCACCGACGGTGACGCCTGCCACCGACGACGTCGCCGACACGGTCGCTGACACCGCGGATGTCTCGCCTGTACAAATCGCCAAAGCCGATAAGAGCGAGGCGTCCGACGACACAGCCGAGCAGACACCGAAGCGCAACAAGCTCAAGAAAATCGAGGCCGCGCGCGAGCGCGCCGAGGAAGCACGCGACACGAGGAAGCCGTTCGGCAAGCGCCGCGGTGCCCCCGCGACGTCCGCAGATGCCCGCGCAGACCACGCAGAGGGGGGTGCGGAGAACCGCGACGCCGCGGCATGACACCCAGATGATCCGCGTCACCGCTCAGCCCCTGCGCCGCCGGCGCAGGGGCTGATGCGTCCCAATTCGACGCCGCCGCTGCTCGGCCACCACTACGGTGGCACAGGTGGGGCAGCAGACGGGCGTCGACCGGTCGGGTGCGCCGCCGTCGATGGTGGCCCGAGTGTCGCTGATCCTCAACGCGTTCGACGGAGCAGCCACTCTCCTACCGCTGGATCAGATCGCCTCCCGGACCGGGCTTCCCCGCTCGTCGACGCACCGCATCCTGACCCAGCTCCACGCGTCCGGCCTGCTGGAGCACCGAGCGGACGGCTACTGCCGCGCAGCGGCATCGATGCCGGTCTCTGACGATCATCAGGCCCTGCGCCGCGTGGCCTCGCCGGTCCTGGAGCGCCTGCAGAACGACACCATGTTGGTCGTCCATCTCGGCATACTCGTCGGCGCGGAGGTCGCATGCCTCGACAAGATCTCGGGTAGCAGCGGGATCTCGGTTCCGGTCGGCGTCGGTGGGCGCACCCCCGCGCATGCGAGCGCAATGGGCAAGGCCGCGTTGGCCATGATGTCCGCCGAGGACATCGACGCCCTCCTCGATCCGACACTCCGCAAGATCACCCCGGCCACCATCGGCGACCTGCCGACCCTGCACCACGAGCTGGCCCGAATACGGGCCCGGCACGGACTCGCCTATGACGACCAGGAACTGGCGGTGGGACTGGCGAGCATCGCTGCCGCGATCCGCACACCGGCCGGTGAGATCGCTGCACTCTCGCTGACCGGCCCCGGCCCCGCCGAGCGGCTCAAAAGGGTGGCGCCGTTTCTGACTCGCGCCGCTCGCGGCATCGCCGACCGACTGGGTAACGCTGCAGCCCCGGGCGGTGTGCAGGCCGATCTCACTGCCGTCACCGACGACATGTTGTCCCGCGTGTTACGCACGCTGTCCTCCGACGACTGGGTGTGAGCCATCACCAGATCAGGTCATCGATGGTGAGCCCCAGAGCGAACCGACCGGCGACGGTCAACACCTGGTCGACATTGCTCGACACGTGCCTGCGCGCCGTCTGCACGTCGCGCCACAGACGTTCGGCCAGCGCGTCGTCGTGGCCGTCGTGCCGCACGACGGCTCGTACCGCGCGAATCGCCCGCTCACACGCCATCACCTGATCCCGCCGGGCCCGCAGCACCACGGCGGTGTCGGGGTGTCCTCCGTCCTCGACGCATCGCACGAGATCGCCGACATTGCGCTGGATCTGGAGCAGTGACAGGTCGATATCGGTGGCTGCCATGGCGATCGCACTCGATGCCGAGCGTGCCGCGGCAGCTCCCACATTCCGCAGGGCGCGCTGAGCCGCACCGAGCAGCGGCATGGTTCCGGCCAGCGTGAACACCGTCGGCTGGGGCAGCCGGTCCAGCGCTGTCGCGGACACCTCACGGTCGAGATGAAGCCAGCTGAACACCCGATGGTCGGGCACGAAGGCACCCGCCACGATCACGTCGTCAGCCCCGATCCCCCTCAGGCCCAGACCGTTCCACGTCGGTTCGACGGCGTAGTCGGCACTCGGCACCAGCACGGCCATGAAGTCCTGTGCCGCACCGTCGGCGCCGACCCGTAGCGCCGCGACGCTCAACCACGACGCATGCCGCGCGCCGGTGCACCTCGACCACCGGCCCGACAGCCAGAAACCGCCGTCGCGACGATGGAGCCGCCCCGTCGGGGCATACGACGAGCAGAGCAGCGCGCGCCGATCGGTTCCCCAGATCTCGCTGAGCACTCGCGGATCGCGTACCGACAGGCCCCAGCTGTTCACCCCGAGCCATCCGGCCAGCCAACCCGTCGAGGTACACGCTGTCGAAAGTTCGCGCGTCGCGGTCAGATACACCTCGAGGTCAGCGTCGAGCCCGCCGACGGCCCGCGACCGCAGCAGTGCGAAGTAGCCCGCTTCGTGCAGTGCGTCGATCACGTCCTGGTCCACCGCGCCTCGGCGGTCGACGTCGGCCGCAGCATCTTCGATGGCAGGTAGGAGAGATCGCACCGAATCGAGAACGGATCGGGCAGACGGACTCGACATCACCAACCCGTTCTCCGTGCCACGATCATGCTTACCACTTACTCCGAGAAAGGTCGGTATGACCGGTCCGGACACACCGGTTCGCGAATTCGTCACCCACATCCGCGAACTCGCCGTTGTCGACAGTTCGCGAGCCTGGCTCGAAGCGATGTCGGACGCCGGCGCCATCGCGGCCTCGGCCACAGCCGGCCAGTGGCCCACCACCGCGCTGATCGCCGCAGCCCACGACAGTGGCGGCGGACTCGTGGGCGGCCGCCTCACCGGACGGTGGACATCAGTCGTCGGAGCCCGCTACGCCGACCGGTTCCTCCTCCCGGTCCGCGGCGGCACGAACCGTCATGTCGTCGTCGCCCGCGACAGTGTGAGGGTCGACATCGGCTCCGACAGCACGGCGCTGCGCGCCGCGGGGCTGGCCGATGTGACCGCCTCCGACGTCGTCGTGTCCCCCGCCGATGTGTTCGCTCCGGACCCCGGCGGGCCGGTCCTCACCGTCACCGGGGCGACCGCGACGATGGTCGGATCGGCCCAGGGACTGTGGCTTCGCCATGTCGAGCAACTGCGGAGCCACCTCGCGGCCCACCCCGGCGGCACGACGGCGGATTCCGACGCCGCCCAGGTGGCGCGGGCAGCGTCGGACATCGATGCTGCTGAGCTCCAGCTCACCGAATCCGCCGCGGCAGAGCCCGATCTCGAGGTCACGGTGTGGGTGTGCCGCCAGGTCGTCGCCCGCGCGCGATCAGCCGCCGACCGGCTCCTCGAACACAGCAGGCACGCACTCGATGCCGACGATCCCGCGACGCGCCGGTGGGGTGAGGTGGACGCCGGCGCGCGGCTGGCCGTTCGCGTGTTCGACGCCGCCGCCGCCTCGCTACGCTGAGCGGATGTCCGATCTGGTAGTCACCGAGGTCACCGACCGCGTCGCACTCATCACCGTCAACGATCCCGACCGCCGCAACGCCGTCACCGCCGAGAGTTCCGCCGCGCTCCGCGCCGCCGTCGAATCCGCCGAGAACGACCCGGGCGTGCACGCGGTGATCGTGACCGGTGCCGGGAAGGCGTTCTGTGCGGGCGCCGACCTGACCGCGCTGGGCGCGGCCACCGAGGACGGATTACGCGTGATCTACGACGGCTTTCTCGCGGTTGCCGAGTGCAGTCTGCCGACCATCGCCGCGGTCAACGGGCCGGCCGTCGGCGCGGGCCTGAACCTCGCCCTCGCCGCCGACGTGCGGATCGCAGGGCCGGCCGCGCTGTTCGATCCGCGGTTCCAGAAGTTGGGCATTCATCCCGGTGGCGGTGCGACGTTCATGCTGCAGCGCGCGATCGGTCCGCAGGCAGCACGCGCCGCGCTGCTGTTCGGGTTGCGCTTCGACGCCGAGGCCGCCGTCCGGCACGGGCTGGCTCTCGAGGTCGCCGACGATCCGGTGGCCGCCGCGCGCGCCCTCGCCGCCGGCCCGGCGTCGGCCCCTCGGGAGATCGTCGTCGCGACCAAGCAATCGATGCGCGCGACGTTCAACCCCGGCATCACCGACATGCATCAGCACCACATGGCCGTCGACGTGGAGATCGGCCCGCAGGCACGCTCGATCGAATCACCGGAGTTCGCCGAGCGCCTGGCCGCCGCGAAGCGGAAGTGACCTGAACTAGAGGTCGAGCAGCGCCGCCGCCGGCGCCTCGATCAAGGACCGCAGCTCACCGAGGAACGCGCCGACCTGCGCCCCGTCCGCAACGCGATGATCGAACGCGCACGTCAGGCGCATCGTCGACCGCGCGACCACGTCGCCGTCGACCACGACGGCGCGCGGCTTGAGTGCGCCGACGCCCAGGATCGCAGCCTCTGGGTGGTTGATCACCGGCACACCGTCGTCGAGACCCAACGCCCCGAAGTTCGACACCGTGAACGTCGAACCCTGCATCTGTGTCGGCGTGAGCGCGCCTTCGCGGGCCGCCGCCACGAGCCTCCCCACCTCGTCGCCGAGCTGGCGGGTGGTGCGGTTGTGGGCGTCGGTGACCACCGGGACGAGCAGCCCGCGCGGTGCCGCCACCCCGACGCCCAGGTTGATTCCCGAGTGGGTGTGGATGCGTGGGCCGTCGACGGTGTCGAGCCACGTGGCGTTGAGCTCGGGATGCCTGCGCAGCGCTGCGACGGTGAATCGCAGGACGAGGACGAACGGGGTCACCGACGTCGCCCCGACGGACAGGCAGTGTTGCCGCAGCCGGATCAGCTCCGTGCCGTCGACCTCCACCGACGCGTGGGCGTCGGGAATTTCACTGCGCGACAGTGCCATTCGTCGCGCCATCGCCAACCGTACGCCGGTCACCGGGGCATCGGCTGCCGATCCGGCAGCGGCGTGCACGTCGGCGCGCGTGACGAGGCCGTCGGGTCCGGACCCGGTGACCCTGCCAAGATCGACGTCGAGGTCGGCGGCAAGCTTGCGCACGGGCGGCTTGGCGCGGGCGCGGCGCCGGCTGCCGTCCAGTGCGTCATCGGCACCGTAACCGACGAGCACGGGCGTGCGCTGCGGCGCGGAACCGTCGGTCTCGACACGGACGAGGAGTGCGCCGACCGGAAGTGTTTCCCCTGTGGCGCCGCCGAGTTCGACGATCCGCCCGGCGAATGGGCTGGGGATCTCCACCTCGGCTTTGTTCGTCTCGACCGTGCACAGCGTCTGGTTCAGCGCCACCTCGTCCCCGACGGCGACGGCCCAGCCGGTGATCGTGGCATCCTCGAGCCCCTCACCGAGGTCGGGCACCAGGAAGTCCCGAGGCGCGCTCATGGCCGGCTCATCGCGTCGTCCACGCAGTCCAGCAGCCGGTCGACGCCGGGCAACCACAGGCGCTCCAGCCGGGCCGGTGGATAAGGCGTATCAAAGCCCGTGGCGCGCAGCACCGGTGCCTCCAGCTCGTAGAAACACTCCTCCTGGATGCGGGCCGCCAGCTCGGCACCGAAACCCAGTGTCCGCGAGCCTTCGTGCATCACCACGGCGCGTCCGGTCCGTCGCACCGACGCGGTCACCGTGTCCATGTCCAGTGGATTCAGGGTGCGCAGATCGATGACTTCGATACTGGCAGTGGCGGTTTCCGCCGCGGTGAGCGCGGTGGCGACCAGCGGACCGTAGGTGATCACGCTGACGTCCGCGCCGGGGCGCCGAACCACTGCGCGCCCCAACGGTTCCGCTGGGTTGCGGGTGTCGACGGGTTCTCGGGTCCAGTAGCGGCGTTTGGGTTCCAGGAACAGCACGGGATCGCGTTCGGCGATCGCGTACCGCAGCAGCCAGTACGCATCCGACGGGGTGGCCGGGACGACGACCTTCAGGCCCGCCGTGTGCAACCAGTACGTCTCGGTGGACTCCGAATGGTGTTCGACCGCACCGATTCCGCCGAACGACGGGATGCGGATGGTCACCGGCATGTCGATGTCGCCGTGGGTGCGCATCCGGTACTTCGCGAGGTGGCTGACGATCTGGTCGAACGCCGGCGCGGCGAAGCCGTCGAACTGGATCTCCGGCACCGGAACGAATCCGCGAATGGCCATACCGATCGCGATGCCGACGATCGCGGACTCGGCGAGCGGGGTGTCGAAACACCGGCCGTCACCGAATCTTCTAGCCAGTCCGTCGGTGACGCGAAAAACACCGCCCAACGACGCGACGTCCTCCCCGAAGACCAACACTCTGTCATCGGCGAGCATGGCGTCCGACAGCGCACGGTTGATCGCCTGCGCCATCGACAACGCCTGCACCTCCGGCACGGCGTCGTCGAACCCGAAGGGCCGCTCGATCAACTGCGTCATGTCACGCCTCCTCGAACGTGTCTGCTGTCAATTCGGCGATCAACGCGTCGCGCTGGCGAGCCAGATCGGGTGTGATGCGGTGATAGACGGCCTCGAACACCTCCCCGACGTCGGCGTCCGGCTCGCTCAGCACGGCCTCCCGCAGCTCAGTACGCAGCCGGTGGGCCCGGTGAGTCACCCGGTCCTCCAATCGCTGCGTCCACACACCCTCGCCGTCGAGATAGGTGCGGTACCGGACAATGGGATCTCGCGCCCGCCACTGCTCCACCTCGTCGGCGTCGCGGTAGCGAGTCGGATCGTCGGACGTGGTGTGCGGCCCCATCCGGTACGTGACCGCCTCGATCAGCGTTGGCCCCTCGCCGGCGCGGGCGCGGGCGGCCGCCTCGGTCATCACCGCGAAGCAGGCGAGGACATCGTTGCCGTCGACGCGCACGCCGGGCATGCCGTAGCCGTCGGCGCGCTGGGCGATCGACGGGCCGGCCACCTGGCGATGCACCGGCACGGAGATCGCCCACTGGTTGTTCTGCACGAGGAACACGCACGGAGCCCGGAACACCGACGCGAGATTGAGCGCCTCGTGGACATCGCCCTCGCTGGTCGCGCCGTCACCGAGGAACGCGACGGTGACGCTGTCCTCGCCGAGCCGTTGAGCGGCCATCGCAGCACCGACCGCGTGCAGGCCCTGCGTGCCGATCGGGATGGAGACGGGCGCGCAGCATCTCTCGGTGAACCCCAGGCCACCGTGCCATCGGCCTCGCCACAGCGCTCCGACCTGCGGCGGGGAGATCCCGCGCACCAGGAAAGCCCCCAACTCGCGGTACTGCGGGAACAGCCAGTCGGTCTTGCGCAGGCACGCCGTCGCGCCGATCTGCGCGGCTTCCTGCCCGCGGCACGACGCGTAGAGCGCCAGCTCGCCCTGCCTCTGCAGGTTCACGAACTCGGTGTCGAGCTCGCGGGTGACGACCATCGACTCGTAGAGCCAGGCCAGGGTCTCAGGGGGCAGCTGTCTTCGGTATCGGGTTTCCGCCGTCGGCGCGCCATCGGGCGCAACGAGCGCAATCGGTTCGACAACACCGGCCATACCGCCTCCTAGGGTCACTGGCGGCGGATCGCGCCGTCAGTCGACTGAGGTGCTCAGCGCAAAGGCGGTCGGCGCTGACCTCTGGTGGGAGGTCTGTCCGTCAGCTGCCAGGGTGGGGCGCCAACGCGACGATGCGCTCCGCCCGCCGAAGCACTGGGGCAACCACCATGATGCCACCGAAAGCGACGACACCCGGTCGGCATTCGGGCCGTGTCCCCCGGCCAATCAGGTAGTGGACTACTCGCGCCACATCCATCGTGGCCCGTCAAAGTGGCGACTGCGACCCCATCACCACACTGTCCGGAAGGCGTACACCGAATGATCCTCACCCTGAACAAGACCAGACTGGCGGTGTCCACGATCGGCGCGCTCGCCGTGGCCCAAGCGGCCCTGTCGGCGCCGGCCCTTGCGGAGCCCTCCGGGCCTGATACCCGTCACGTGGTCTTCTCCGCATTCGGCACCGGGGAGGTGTTCAGCATCGTCACAGATCCTGACACCGGCCTGGTGCCCGATCACACACCGCTGCCGTTCACCCAGGCGATCGACATCGGCCCTGACGTCACGATGCTCCAGGTAGTGGCCACCGGCCGCGACGTGCCGGGGCCGGGCTGCTCCATCACGCTCGACGGCGTAGTCGTGGCCTTTGCGCCGATCGGTGGCAGCGGGCACTGCATCTACACGTTTCCCTGAACGGTCTCGGCGGCGGGACTATCGGGGGCCGGTCGCCAACGCGACGATGCGCTCCGCCCGCCGCAGCACCGGGGCATCCACCATGATGCCGCCGAAAGCGAAAACGCCCCGCTGCGTGCGAGCGGTGTCGAGAACGCTTCGTGCCCAGTCGATTTGCTCCTCGGTCGGCGCGTAGGCCGCTCGGATGACCGCGACCTGCGTCGGGTGGATGGCGACTTTGGCGTCGAACCCGACCGCAACCGCGTCGTCGCTCTCGGCACGCAGCCCCTCGAGGTTGTTGATGTCGAGATACACCGAGTCGAGCGCGAGCCGGCCGTACGCCTTGGCGGCGAGCAGGCTCTGCGAGCGGACATGCCGGGCGACGTCGCGATAGGTGCCGTCGGGCCAGCGGTTGGCGGTTCCGCCGGTCGCCGCGAACAGATCCTCCGCACCCCACATCACGGCGTACGTGTTGTCGGCCCGTGCGGTCTCGGCCACCGCCAGGGCGCCCAGCGGCGTCTCGACGAGCACGACGACCTCGCGCGGCGCCAACGAGGCCACCTGCTCGGCGGTTTCGGTCTTGGCGAGCATCACGGTGTCGTAGTCGGTCGCGGCGAGCGCGGCGAGATCCTCGACGTGATCCGCCGTGCCGGCCGGGTTGACCCGCACGACGGTGCGGGCGGGGTCCAGCGGTGTGTCCATCAGCGCGGCCCGGGCCGCCGCTCGATCTTTCGCAGCGACGCCGTCCTCGAGGTCGAGGATCACGACGTCAGCTGCAGCGGCGGCCTTCTCGAAGCGTTCCGGCCGATCGGCCGGACAGAACAGCCAGCCCGGCCCGGGTGCGGCGAGCATCACGCCTCACCCTCGGGACGCTTGCGCACCATCGTCTTTCGCGACGCCGTCGCGACGACGTCGCCGTGCTGGTTACGGCCGGTGTGCGCGAACGTCACGATGCCTTCGCCGGGGCGACTCTTGGATTCCCGCTTGTCGGTGACCTCGGTCTCGGCGTACAGCGTGTCCCCATGGAACAGCGGTTTGGGGAAGGCGACCTCACGGAAGCCGAGGTTGCCGACGATGGTGCCCTGCGTCAGTTGTGCCACCGACAGACCCACCAGGGTCGACAGCGTGAACATCGAGTTGACCAGCCGCTGATGAAACGGCGGCAGCGCGTCGGAGAACGCGGCGTCCAGGTGCAGCGCCTGGGTGTTCATCGTCAGCGTGGTGAACAAGACATTGTCGGCCTCGGTGATCGTGCGGCCGGGGCGATGCTGGTACAGCACACCGGTCTCGAACTCCTCGAACCACAGACCTCGTTGGACGACGATCCGGTTCTGTGTCACAGGCCGAGCTCCCGGCCGATCAGCATCAGCTGCACTTCCGTTGTGCCCTCGCCGATCTCGAGGATCTTGCTGTCCCGGTAGTGCCGCGCCACCGGGTACTCGTTCATGAAGCCGTAGCCGCCGAAGATCTGAGTGGCGTCGCGGGCGTTGTCCATCGCCGCTTCGCTGGCCACCAGCTTGGCCACCGCGGCGGCCTTCTTGAACGGCTTTCCGGAGAGCATCAGCGCGGCCGCGTCGTAGTACGCCGCGCGGGCGGTGTGTGCGCGGGCCTCCATCCGGGCGATTTTGAACGCGATGGCCTGATTAGTGCCGATCGCGCGGCCGAAGGCATGCCGCTCCTTCGAGTACGTGACGCATTCGTCGACGCAGCCCTGGGCGGCACCCACCGACAGCGCCGCGATCGCGATGCGTCCCTCGTCGAGGATCCGCAGAAAATTGGCGTAGCCGCGGCCCCGCTCGCCGAGCAGGTTCTCGTGCGGCACACGGACGTCGTCGAAGCTGAGTGGATGGGTGTCGGAGGCGTTCCAGCCCACCTTGTTGTACGCCGGCTCGGCGGTGAATCCGGGGGTGGGCACCGGCACCAGGATCGAGCTGATCTCCTTCTTGCCGCCGTTGTCTCCGGTGACCGCGGTGACCGTGACGAGCTTGGTGATGTCGGTGCCGGAGTTCGTGATGAACTGCTTGCTGCCGTTGATAATCCAGTGCCCGTCGTCGAGGCGTGCGGTGGTCTTGGTGGCGCCCGCATCGCTGCCGCCGCCGGCCTCGGTCAAGCCGAACGCGCCCAACGCTTCTCCCGAGGCCAGCAGCGGCAGCCATTCCTGCTTCTGCTCCTCGGTGCCGAATCGGTAGACCGGCATCGCGCCGAGTGAAACGCCTGCCTCCAACGTGATCGCCACACTCTGGTCGATCTTGCCGAGTTCCTCGAGTGCGAGGCAGAGCGCGAAGTAGTCACCCCCCATGCCGCCGTACTCCTCGGGGAACGGCAACCCGAACAGGCCCATGTCGGCCATGCCGGCAACGACTTCGTAGGGGAACGAGTGCTCCTCGTCGTGCTTGGCCGCCACCGGTGCAACGACGCTGCGCGCGAAGTCGCGGACCGTCTTGGCCAGCTGGGCATAGTGGTCCGGCAGGGTGCCGGTCGAGAGGAAGTCGGTCACTGTTGTGGCTCCTTGGTTGCCGTGATCCGGGCCAGCACCTGGCCCACTTTCACCTGTTCGCCCGCGCCGACGAGGAGTTCGGCCACTCCGTCGACCGGTGCGGTGAGAGCATGTTCCATCTTCATCGCCTCGACGGTGACGACGACCGTGCCCGCGGTCACCGCGGCGCCGTCGTCGACACCGACGGCGACGACCGTGCCGGGCATCGGGCTGGTCAGTCCGGCGTCTCCGCTGTGGACGTCGTCCGGCCGCACCGGCTCTTCGCGGACCTCCTCGACCACGCTCACCCGGCCTTCGGCGCAGAGCCATATCGGTCCGCCCGCGTCCGCCACGAGGTATTCGACGCGCATGCCGTCGATCGTGACGTCGAGTCGCGCACCGTCCAGAGTTGCGCACAGCGAACGTGTTTCACTGTTCTCAACGGTCGCGGTCGCCGCCTGTGGCACACCGGTCAACCAGACGTGGTCGGTGCGCTCCCCCGCACGCAGCCGGATCGGGATCGGCGCGCGATGCGCGATGCGCCACCCCGAGGGCACCGCCCAGGGGCTGTCGGGGCGCGCCGGCCAGCTCGTCAGCCACCGGTATGCGGCGGCGGCGATGAGGTCGCCCTCCTGCGCCGGCGTCGGTGCGTAGTCCGGGAGGCGACGATCGAGCAGTCCGGTGTCCAGTCGGCCTGCCGCCACGTCGGGGTCGGCCACCAGGAACCGCAGGAAATCGACGTTGGTGGTCACCCCGAGCACGACGGTGTCGGCAAGCGCTGCGTCCAGCGCCCGCAGCGCACTCGTCCGATCGTCGGCGTGCGCGATGACCTTGGCGAGCATCGGGTCGTAGTCACTGCCGACCACGGTGCCGCGAGCCAGTCCCGAATCCACCCGAACGCCAGGACCATTCGGTTCGCGCAATGCGACAACGGTACCTCCGGTGGGCAGGAACCCGCGGGACGGGTCCTCGGCGTAGACGCGCGCTTCGACGGCGTGCCCGTGCAGCCGGATGTCGTCCTGAGCGAGGGGCAGCTTCTCTCCCGCGGCGACACGCACCTGCAGCTCGACGAGATCCAGACCCGTGACCATCTCGGTCACCGGATGCTCCACCTGCAACCTGGTGTTCATCTCCATGAAGAAGAATTCGTCGGGCCGGTCGGCGGACACGATGAACTCCACCGTGCCGGCACCGGTGTAGTCCACGCTGCGCGCGGTGTCGCAGGCCGCAGCGCCGATGCGGTCGCGCGTCGCCGCATCGAGCAGCGGCGAGGGCGCCTCCTCGATGACTTTCTGGTGCCTGCGCTGCAGGCTGCACTCGCGTTCGCCCAGATGCACCACGCCGCCGTGGGCGTCGGCGAGCACCTGAACTTCGATGTGGCGCGGGTTGAGCACGAAGCGCTCGAGGAACAGGGTGTCGTCGCCGAACGCCGAGCCCGCTTCTCTGCGCGCGCTGGCCAGCGCACTCGGCAGATCGCCGGCGTCGTGCACCACCCGCATGCCTTTGCCGCCGCCACCCGCCGACGGCTTCACCAGCACGGGGAATCCGATCTCAGGGGCGGCTGCGATCAGGTCGTCGTCGGTGAGGCCCGGTCGCGAGATGCCGGGGACCACCGGCACTCCGGCGGCCGACACCGTGGTCTTCGCCGAGATCTTGTCCCCCATCGTGCGGATCGCGGCGATCGGCGGTCCGATGAAGGTGATCCCCGCGGCGTCGAGAGCTTGGGCGAATGCGGCGTTCTCTGAGAGGAATCCGTATCCGGGGTGAACTGCCTGGGCGCCGGTGCGCTGCGCCGCCGACAGCAGCGCGTCGATCGACAGATAGCTCTGCCGGGCGGGCGCAGGGCCCAGACGTACCGCGACGTCCGCTTCCGCCACATGCCGAGCTCCGGCGTCGGCGTCGCTGAACACCGCAACCGACCGGATCCCCATCGCCCGCAGCGTCCGGATGACGCGGACGGCGATCTCTCCGCGGTTGGCCACCAAGATCGTGTCGAAGGTCTGTGTCATGGGGAGGTCACATCCTGAAGACGCCGTAGGAGACCGGGCTCACCGGCGCCTGCGCGGCGACCGAGAGCGCAAGTCCGACAATTGTTCTCGTGTCGGCGGGATCGATGACGCCGTCGTCCCACAGCCGCGCGGTGGAGTAGTACGGGTTGCCCTGCGCCTCGTACTGAGCGCGGATGGGCGCCTTGAACGCCTCTTCCTCGTCCGGGCTCATGTCCCCGCGGACGGTGGCGAGCACCGCCGCGGCCTGCTCGCCACCCATCACGGAGATCCTGGCGTTGGGCCACATCCACAGGAAGCGCGGGGAGTATGCACGCCCGCACATCGAGTAGTTTCCGGCGCCGTAGGACCCACCGATCACGACGGTCAGCTTGGGCACCCGCGCACAGGCCACCGCGGTGACCATCTTGGCGCCGTGCTTGGCGATTCCGCCGGCCTCGTAGTCGCGACCCACCATGAAGCCGGAGATGTTCTGCAGGAACAACAGGGGAATCATGCGCTGATCGCACAACTCGATGAAATGCGCTCCCTTGACCGCGGATTCGCCGAAGAGCACCCCGTTGTTGGCGACGATCCCGACGGGATGTCCGTGCATACGGGCGAAACCGGTGACGAGCGTGGTGCCGTAGTTGGCCTTGAACTCGGCGAAGTCGCCACCGTCGACGATGCGGTTGATCACCTCGTGTACGTCGTAGGGCACGCGAGGATCGACGGGCACGACGTCGTAGAGCTCGGTCTGATCAGCAACCGGGTCCACGGGGTCGGCCATGTCCCAGGGCGTGTCGGCCTTCGGCGCCAGTGTCCCGACGATGCGGCGGACGATGCGCAACGCGTCGCGGTCATCGTGGGCGAGGTGGTCGACGACCCCGGACACTTTGGCGTGCAGATCCCCGCCACCGAGTTCCTCCGCCGTGACGACCTCGCCGGTGGCCGCCTTCACCAGCGGCGGTCCACCGAGAAAGATGGTGCCCTGATTACGCACGATCACCGACTCGTCGCTCATCGCCGGGACGTAGGCCCCGCCCGCGGTGCACGAACCCATCACAGCGGAGATCTGGGGAATTCCGTTGGCGCTCATGGTCGCCTGGTTGTAGAAGATGCGCCCGAAGTGCTCGCGATCGGGGAAGACCTCGTCCTGCCGGGGCAGGAATGCGCCACCGGAGTCCACCAGATACAGGCAGGGCAGCCGATTCTGCAGCGCGATCTCCTGCGCGCGCAGGTGCTTCTTGACCGTCACCGGATAGTAGGTGCCGCCCTTGACCGTGGCATCGTTGGCGACGACCATGCACTCGCGGCCGGACACCCGGCCGATGCCGGCGATCATGCCGGCCCCCGGGCACTCGTCGTCGTACATCCCGTCGGCCGCCAGCGCGGCGATCTCGAGGAAAGGGCTGCCGGGATCGAGCAAGCCGTCGACCCGGTCGCGGGGCAGCAGTTTCCCTCGCGCGACGTGACGGTCCCGGGCTCGCTGCGGACCGCCGAGTGCCGCGGCGGCCAGCTTCTCCCGCAGCTGCCGGACCAGAGCGAGATGGTCGTCCCGATGTGATGTCCGCGTCGGCATCGCTGGAATCCGCCTCTAGTGGGGTTAATGGTGACTAACTGGTGTATGTTAATCACAATTAACTCGCGCCGTCCACCATCGGATCGACAGGATGCGCCATGACCACCACCGACGCCACGTCCAGGCGCAACCGCGCGAAGTCAGACCGTCGCAGCCAGTTGATCGCGGCCGCCGAACGTCTCATCGCCGCGCACGGATATCTCGCGGTCCGGCTGGAAGACATCGGCGCCGCGGCGGGGGTCAGCGGGCCGGCCATCTACCGCCACTTCCCCAACAAGGAAGCACTGCTGGCCGAGCTGCTGGTCGGCATCAGCACCCGGCTGCTGACCGGCGCCTCCGAGGTGGTCGGCGGGACGCCCGACGCGGATGCGGCGTTGGCGGCGCTGATCGATTTTCACCTGGACTTCGCGTTCGGCGAGTCGGACCTGATCCGCATCCAGGATCGCGATCTGAACAACCTGCCTGCGACCGCGAAGCGTCAGGTCCGCCGCGCGCAACGACAGTACGTGGAGACCTGGGTCGGCGTGCTGCGCCGGCGCCGGCCAGGTCTGTCCGAGGCCTCAGCCCGGGTGATGGCACACGCGACGTTCGGCTTGTTGAACTCGACGGCTCACAGCGTCAAACCCGGGAGCACGAAAGCGGCCGAGGCCACCTCGCGGACCGTCTTGCGAGCAATGACGGTCGCTGCGTTGACCTCGGCCGAGAGCGAAAACGGTTGAGCGTCAATACCACGCTCGGCGGCCGCCGACGGGGCGACCGACAGAGCCCAGCACCCATAACACCGCGCCGATCACCAGCAGCACGACGCCGATGTAGAGCACCGCGGCGATGTTGAAGATCCAGCCCAGGATGAGCAGGACTGCACCGAGAACGATCATGACTCCTCCACTTCCTGTCGGGCGATCACTTACTGACTCGGTTCGGGCACATTGCAATCCGTCACCTTCGGATTGACACCCGCGTAGTTGAGCGGTCCGGCCACAACTGTCAGCGCAACGCTTCCGGCAGTGGCGCAGTTGGCGTCTCCACCTTTGAAGTAGTCGCGTTGATACGCGGCGAACACCCCGATCAACAGCCAGACGAGCACAATAACGCCGAGAATTCCTCGCATGTCGTGCCTCCTCCGTCATCGCGCCCACTCTGGCGCGCAGTCGGGTTTACCCGGCAGATAATTACGGTAAACACCGCGGCTGGGTCAGCTCAGCCCGCGAATGCGGCCGTCAGCCAGCTCGTCATGGCTTTCAGGAGTACGGCACGGTTTTCGCGCTTGTCGATCTCGTGTCCGTCATCGGCGAACAGCAGCAGTTCGGCTTTCTTGCCCTGCGCGACCAGAACTTCGTACATCGCCTGCGATTCACTGGGCGGCACATTCGTGTCGGTGAGGCCGTGCACCAGAAGCAGAGGAGCCGTGATCGCGTCCGCCCGGGGCAGCGGCGAGAGTTGCTCGAGCAGATCCTGATCGCTGACCGGATGGCCGTACTTCGGGTAGGCGGCCGACGCGATCCACTGCTCGGTGGTGCGGTACCAGTTGTTGAGGTCGCTCATACCGCAGATGCTGATGCCGGCGGCGAAGTCGTCGGGATGAAACGCCAGCGCGGCCTGAGTGAGGTATCCGCCGTAGGACCAGCCGCAGCATGCGACACACCCGCGGGGCGCGTATTCGTGGTCGACCAGAAAGCGCACCGCGTCGGAGACATCGTCGATCGCGGCGAACCGCCGTTCCCGGTCATCGGCGTGCATGAACGACCGGCCGAAGCCGCCGGAACCGCGCACATTGGGCAGGAACACGCAGATGCCGGCGTCGAGCAGCCCGGGGAAGAACTCGTTGTAGCCCGGCCGGCCCTGCCCCTCGGGGCCGCCGTGGAGGAACAGCATGGCGCCGATGGTCGCCACGCCGTCCGGCGGACGGAACAGCCAGCCCGTGAATTCCAGTCCGTCGCGCGCGATGACGGTCTCCAGCGTGGGGTCCGCCGACAGCGGGCCGCTGCTCGGCTCCCGGTCCACCGGCTCCCACTCGCGAGTACGCGGATCGACGAGCTCGACGGTGGGCGGCATGGACGGTCCCTCGACCGTCACCGCCAGCATCGACCCACCGGCACTGATCGACAGTTCGCTGGCGACCATGGCGGGCAACGGGATCGGATCGTGCAGCGTGTAATCGGCATACTCGAGGATCTGTAACTCGCTGGCGCCGTGGCGGTTCCACAGCATCGCCACAGTGGACAGGTCGTCGCTGACTGTGAACTCGTCGAGTTCACATCCGGCCCGCTCGGCCACCACGTGGTAGGCGACGCCGTCGGCGGTGACCGTCACCTCGAGCAGCCGCGCGTACTCGGCGCCGTTCTCGCTGCGGATCAGCGCGCGCACATATCCTTCGGTGCTGTTCACGTCGTAGTCGCGCGCCGGGTGGTAGAGCTTGGTCTGCTCACCCTCCGGCCCGTAGCGCAGCCGCCGCGGAGTGTGATCGTCCAAGATGATGCCGGTGTCGGTGGTGGAGCCGGGATCGAAGGGCAACAGGCCGGTCTCGGTGAGCCCCCGCAGCATGATGAGATCCCGGTAGCCGCGCGGCCCCACCCGAACCAGGGAAGCGCCGCACCACGCGTCGACCAGGCGGCCCGCCGAGCGCCGGTCCAGCACGATCGTCATGCCGTCCGCCGGATCGATCAGACACGAGCTGCCCACACCGTCCTCGCCGGTCAGGATCGCCGCAACCCGGGTGCCATCCCAGCTGATCAGTTCTGCGGTGCCCTCCACTCCCGACGGCCAGTGATCGATGCGCCGCGCCGCCCGGTCGTCGGGATCGGTTGTGACAACCCAGATCTGGCTGCGGGTACCGCCCTCAGGTGCCACCTGACAGGCCAGCCAGTGCCCGTCGGCCGAGTGCAGGACCCTGGTCACGGGCCCCTCGACCGGCAGTTCCACGTCACGTGACGAGCTGGCGCGCCAGCCCCGCAGGAACCGCTGCACCGCCCGCGGATATCCCCCGTCGTCGATCAGATGGGCGAAGGCGGTGGCGTCGGGGGACATCGACGCCCCGTAAACCCGGCGAACCTGCTGTGCCACGGTGCTTGATTCTCACACGGTCGGCCCGCGCCGGCGCCTCGGGCCACCGGCCGTCGCCACAGGTACCCTGCAGCCATGAGGTGGGTATGACGGATTCCCCCGACAGACGTCGTGACGAGCCGACGCAGGCCTTCGGCGGCGGCTACCCCACCTATCCCGGTTACACCGATCCTGCGTACGCCGGCCAGGCCCCATACGGGCCGCCCTACCAGCCGCCACCGCGTCCGACAGAGCAGTTGCCCCCGTACTCGCCCTACGGCTACGACCCCTACGGGACCGGTCAGTACCCGTCCGGTCCCGGCACCGCCTACGGCAATGAGCCACCACCGCCGCCGGAAGACCCCAAGCCGCCGCGGTGGCTCTGGGTGGTCGCCGGACTCGCCGTCCTCACGATCATCGGCCTCGTCATCGCGCTGGTGATCGTCAACAGCTCCCGACAGCAGACCGTCACGGCGCCTGCGCTGGGCACGCCGGAACCGACCGTCACGTCGACCCGGCCCACGCCGACGACGACGTCACGTACCCCCACCTCGGTCCTGCCGGTCCCGACCCTGCCGACAACTCCGACCACCACCGCGCCCGATCAGACGACGACCTCCGGCGCGACCGACACCGTCGTCTACACCGTGTCGGGCACCGGCCGCGCCCTCAACATCACCTATGTCGACACCGGTGGTCTGCTGCAGACGGAGTTCAACGTGATGCTGCCGTGGACCCGCGAGGTGTCGCTGCCCGAGCCCGCCGAGCGTTCGGCCAGCGTGAGCATCATCAACGTGGGCCGGGAAGTGACGTGCTCGATCACCGTCGACGGCACCCAGGTGCAGCAGCGCGACGGCGCGGGTCTCACCGTCTGTGCGGCGGGGCGGCGCTAAGCGTCGACGTGCCGGCCGGGCACGCGCACGAGTGCGAACGCCACCAGGCCCAGCACCAGCACGACCAGGATGCCGGCCAATCCGGCGCGGTCGCTGTCGAAGATGTCGATGAACGCCGAGAACAGCCATGGCGCGAGGAAGGTGGCGGCACGTCCGGCGGTGGCGTAGAGGCCGAACGTGACGCCCTCCTTGCCGTGCATCGCCATTCGCATCATCAGCGTGCGCGCCGAGGCCCCCACCGGGCCGATGAACAGACACAGCGCCAGCCCGAGCACCCAGAACGCCAGCGGACCGGACACCGACAGCAGCGCCACCCCGACCGCGATCATCGCGACCAGCGACGTGATGATGACCCGCCGGGCACCCAACCGGTCGTCGGCGAAGCCGCCGATCACCGCGCCGACGGCCGCGATCACGCAGGCCGCGATCCCGAACAGCAGCACGTCAGCGGCTGAGATGCCGTAGACCTGCACGCCCAGCACAGCGCCGAAGGTGAACACGCCCGTCAGACCGTCGCGGAACAGCGCGCTGGCACCCAGGTAGTAGATGACGTTGCGGTCGCGGCGCCACTCCTCGCGGACCTCTCGCCAGATGCGCCGATACGCACCGAGGAAGCCGACCCGCGGGGGCAACACGCCGGTGCCCGCGGGGCCGCGCAGCAACAGCGGCAGTGCGAACAGTGCGAACCAGGCGGCGACGAGGAACATCGCGGCCCGCACGTTCTGCCCGTCGGCACTGGGCAGCGCCAGCAGCCCGCGTGTGTCACCGCTGCCGGACACGAACCCGACGTAGACGATGACCAACACCAGCACACTGCCGACATAGCCTGCGCCCAAACCCATTCCGGACACCCGGCCGGCAGTCTGCGGGGTGGACAGATCGCGCAGCATCGCGTTGTACGGCACCGTGGCGAGTTCGCTCAACGCTGCAGTGGCGGCGAGCATCACCAAGCCCGGCAGCAGGAAGCGGTGGTCGTCGCGGATCAGGCTCATCGAAGCGGTGAGCACCACCATCGCCCCGGTGAGCAACGCCAGCGCCCGGCGCCGTCGGCCCGGCGCATCCACCCACACCCCGGTGACCGGCGCGAACACCGCCACCACCAGCCCGGCCACCGCCAGCGCGCGGCCCAGCCAGCTCGCGGGACTGGCGTCGCCGGGCAGGTCGTCACCGACCGCGTTGGTCAGGTACACCGAGAACACGAACGTCACGACGATCGCGTTGACCGGGGTGGCGCCGAAATCCCACAGCACCCAGGCCGCGACGCGCGACCGCACCGGACCGGCGACGGGAGCCTGGACCGGAGGCGACTCGCTCATGGACGCCCACGATATAGTCAGCGCCCATGCCCGTCCCCGGACCCAGTGCGCAGGCGCGCGCGGTCGTCACCGGCGCGTCGCAGAACATCGGCGAGGCGCTGGCGGTCGAGCTCGCGGCCCGCGGCCACCACCTGATCATCACCGCTCGCCGCGGCGAGGTGCTCGAGGCGCTCGCGCAACGCCTCCGCGAACGCTACGGCGTCACCGTGGAGGTTCGGGCGGTCGACCTGGCCGACCCGGCCGCCCGGGCCGAGCTGTGCACCGAGCTGGCCGAGCGCGAGATCTCGATCCTCTGCGCCAATGCCGGCACCGCGACCTTCGGGCCGGTGGTGACGCTGGACCCTGCCGAGGAACGCAAGCAGGTGCAGTTGAACGTGCTCGGGGTGCACGATCTGGTGCTGGCGGTGCTGCCCGGCATGGTGGCCCGGCACGCCGGCGGCATCCTCATCTCCGGCTCCGCGGCCGGCAACTCCCCCATTCCGAACAACGCCACCTACGCCGCGACGAAGGCGTTCGCCAATACGTTCAGCGAGTCACTGCGCGGCGAGGTGAAATCCGCCGGAGTGCACGTCACCGTGCTGGCGCCCGGGCCGGTGCGCACCGAACTGCCCGACCCCGACGACCAGTCGCTGGTCGAGCGGCTGATCCCCGACTTCCTGTGGATCGACACCGAGTACACCGCGAAGGTGTCGCTGGACGGACTGGACCGCAACAAGATGCGCGTCGTCCCCGGCATCACGTCCAAGGCGATGTCGGCGGCCAGCGGCTACGCGCCGCGGGCGATCGTGGCGCCGATCGTCGGCGCGGTGTACAAGAAGCTCGGCGGCGACTGACTAACGACGCCGGCGCCGCCGACCGGTGCCGAAGATGCTCCGGGTGATCTCGCGACCGATGACCGTGCCCGCGGATCGCATCGCGCTCTTGAACGCCGGACTGTCCATCACGGTGTCGAGGAAACCGGGCTCCCGGGGTTGCACCGGCTCCGGCATCGGCGGCAGATCCCACGGTTGCGGCAGCGGAACCTGTTGTGGCGCAGGGGGTTGCGTTTGCGTCTCTGCTGCGGGCGGCGCGAGTTTGACGGCCAGGCGCTCGTAGGCCGATTCGCGGTCGACCGTCTGACCGTATTCCGCCTGCAGTGGGCTCGCCGCCGCGGCAGCCGTGATCGCCTCGGAACCGATCGTGTCCATCAGAGAGCGCGGCGCACGCACCCGCGTCCAGGCCACCGGCGTCGGCACCCCGTTCTCCGACAGCACCGTCACGATCGCCTCGCCGATACCCAGCGACGTCAGCGCCGACTGCAGGTCGTAGACGTCGGTTTTGGGGTACGTCCGCACCGTCTTGTTGAGCGCCTTCTCGTCATCCGGGGTGAACGCGCGCAGCGCGTGCTGGATGCGCGCGCCGAGCTGGCTGAGCACGTCTTTGGGCACGTCGGTCGGCTGCTGGGTGCAGAAGAACACGCCGACGCCCTTCGACCGGATGAGCTTGACGGTCTGCTCGACCTGAGCCAGGAACGCCTTCGACGCGTCGGTGAACAGCAGATGGGCCTCGTCGAAGACGAACACCAGCTTGGGCTTGTCGACGTCGCCTACCTCGGGCAGCGTCGTGAACAGGTCGGCGAGGACCCACATCAGGAACGTCGAGAACATCACCGGCCGGGTGGCCTGAGCGCCCAACTCGAGCAGTGAGATGACGCCGCGGCCGGAAGCGTCGACGCGCAGCAGATCCGCGGGCTCGAGCTCCGGTTCGCCGAAGAACGTGTCGGCGCCGTCGGCCTCAAGATTGACGAGCGCGCGCAGGATCACCCCCGCTGTGGTCGTCGATACCGCGCCGAGCGCCTTCAGTTCCGGCTTGCCCTTCTCACTCGTCAGGTATTGAATCACCGATCGCAGATCCTTGACGTCCAGCAGCGGCAGGCCCTGCTGATCGGCCCAGTGGAAGATCAGCCCGAGCGTCGACTCCTGAGTCTGGTTGAGACCCAACACCTTCGACAGCAGGATGGGCCCGAAGCTGCTGATGGTCGCCCGCACCGGCACGCCCGCGCCATCGGTGCCCAGCGACAGGAACTCGACCGGGAAGGACTCCGGCGTCCACGCATCGCCTGTGTCGGCGGCACGCTGAGTGACCTTCTCACCGGCGACACCGGGCCGCGACAACCCGGACAGGTCGCCCTTCACGTCGGCCATCAGCACCGGCACCCCGGCCGCCGAGAGCTGCTCGGCGAGCATCTGCAACGTCTTGGTCTTCCCGGTGCCCGTCGCGCCGGCCACCAGACCGTGCCGGTTGACCGTCGCCAACGGGATGCGCACGAGGGCCGTCGGATCGCTCACCCCGTCGATGACGACCGACCCGAGTTCGAGCGCCGCGCCCTCACCGGCGTAACCCGCCGCGATCTGCTGCGCCGCATTGCTGATCGACTCCGTGGCCATGCGTCGCACCTTAGTGGGGGTGAGGAATTAGGGTGGATCGCTGTGCGTGACGAACTGGTGTGGATCGACTGTGAGATGACCGGCCTCGATTTGAGCTCGGATCGCCTCATCGAGATCGCCGTCCTGGTGACCGACTCCGAGCTCAACATCCTCGGCGACGGCATCGACGTGGTGATCCACGCCGAGGAGGACGCGCTGACGTCGATGGTCGACGTCGTCACCCAGATGCACACCAAGTCAGGGCTGATCAACGAGGTCCGGACGTCGACGATCGACCTCGCCACCGCCGAGACCATGGCGCTCGACTACATCCGCGAGCACGTCAAACAGGCCAAGACGGCGCCGCTGTGTGGCAACTCGATCGCCACCGACCGCGGCTTCCTGGCTCGCGACATGCCCAAGCTCGACGATTACCTGCACTACCGGATGATCGACGTCAGCTCGATCAAGGAGCTGTGCCGCCGCTGGTACCCACGCATCTACTTCGGCCAGCCGGAGAAAGGGCTGGCGCACCGCGCGCTGGCCGACATCCACGAGTCGATCCGCGAGCTGAAGTACTACCGGCAGACGGCGTTCGTGCCGCAGCCCGGGCCGCCGACCAGCGAGATCGCGGCGATCGCGGCCCAGTTGGGGCCGGATTCAGCAACTGATTCGGCTCCCGGGGGTTCCACCGGCTAGTATCGACGACGCCGCGCGAGCGGCAATGGTGGCTGTAGTTCAGTTGGTAGAGCACCAGGTTGTGATCCTGGCTGTCGCGGGTTCGAGTCCCGTCAGCCACCCCAACTGAGAACATCGCCCCATCTGCATGCGGATGGGGCGATGTTCGTCCACCGTGAGTCTCGACTCACTCGGCATCCTCGATGTCGGCGTGTTCTCGGACGTACTCGGCGAATCCAGGTGCTGTGAAGCGCATCTTTCCGTGAGACGACGGCGCGATGAGTCCCTTGTCCATGAGTGACTGCCGGGCCATGCTGATCGCCGTCGAGGTGGTTCCCATCCCTGCCGCGACGTCTTTGCGTTTGACATCGCCATCCCCCAGAGACGCCATCGCGGCGATGAACTTCGCTTCGACGCGAGTCGCCTGCGTCGACCGAGAACGAAAGAGCGTGTCTCGCGCGATGAGGTACTCATCGCGTGCCGCGGGATGGTGTTGCATGGTCAGTGCGCCACCGGGGCCCGGGTAACCGGCCGCTTCCCACATTTTGTCGCCGAATTCCTGCAGGAAATGCGGGTAGCCCTGCGTCTCGGCCAGCACTGCCTCCAGCGCAGCCGACTCCCACCCGACTCCACACGCTCGCGCCGGCTCGACCAGCGCCATCACTGCATCGTCATGAGACAAGTTGTTGAGGTGCCGGTACTCGAAGCGCTCACCGAAGGTCACCGCTTTGGCCACGGTGTCCTGCGTATGGCTCAGTCCGGCGGCGAACACCGCTGCGGGCAGGTCAGCCGCCTCGGCCTGCATGTGCTGCCAGGCGTACGCGAGCGCACGGATGCCGACAGGATCAGCGGCCTGCAACTCGTCGATGAGGACGACCAGACCCAGACCGCCGGCATCCATCACTCCACGTGCGGCCGCCGTGAGGCCCGCCTGCAGGGCCCTCGCCGCCCCGACGAATTCGGGGGTGTCATGCCCGCCGGCCGCCGACAGCGCCACGGAGGCGACCCCGAAGTTGAGACGGATGGTTTTCAGGGTTTCCACCAAGGCCGCCTTCGCCGTGGTCGTCCACTTCTCCGTCACGAGCTTTCCGAGCTCGTTGGCGAGATCCACGCACAGGGACACCGAGTCGCCCCCGGTCGCCCAGACTGTGGTGAAAGTTCTTGTATCGGCGTCTTTTTGAGCGGCGCGCAACAAGCTGGTCTTGCCGATCCCACGCGGCCCGACGAACACGTGTATGCGACCGTCGAGCTCGCGGTAGACGCTCAAATTCGTCAAGCTGACGTTGATCCGATTCCGATGAACGTCCCGACCTGGGAGACTGTGAGCGATCGAACCCGGTGTGTACGGGCTTCGCTGCTGTGAGGCCACGCGCTGTATACCTCTTTATAGTTTTGCCGCTATCCAAGCTATTTATAAGGAAGTATACGGGCGGGCCCGGGAGATGCAGGCCAACAGAGCCCCTCGGACATTGGGATCGGTAGCGTGCTCCCCCCTTTTGACTGTGTCTCAACCGCAGACCGCGGAACACACCGTCGAAAGGACACCCCATGAAGCTCCCCGCCGCACTCGAGCAGCACATCAACCGCGTCGACCGCCAGCGCGCCCTGATCTTCGGCATCAGCACCGGCCTGGTGGCCTTCTGGTCGGCCTACCGCGTCTTCTGGTCGCTCTATCTGACGCTGAGCTACGACTTCCTGTTCGGCTCGCTGGTCTTCCAGATCGTGCTCTGGGGCGTCATCGGCGTCGCCGCCGGCATCACCTCCGCAGCGTTCCTCCTGCGCTACACCAACTACCCGGAGACGCAACAGTCCCACGAGTGAGCCTCGACCCGACCTCGACCCGATATCGCCCCGCCGGCACGGCCGGCGGGGCGATCGGCGTCAGATGTTGGCGTTACCGGCCTTCCACTGCTCCCACGGGATGTTCCAGTCGCCGAGGCCGTCGGTGCCGGGCAGGGGCGATCCCACGGTGTTGACGATCTCGACGATGTCGCCACGCTTGGCGTTGTCGTAGAACCACTTGCCGTTGCTGGTGCTGACGTTGATGCACCCGTGGCTGACATTGCTGTAACCCTGGCTGCCCACCGACCACGGGGCGGCGTGCACATAGATACCGCTGTAGGAGATCTGGGTGGCCCAATCCACCTCGGTGCGATAGCCGTTGGGTGATTCGACCGCGACGCCGTAGGTCGACGAATCCATCACCATGTGCGCGCGACGATCCCCCACGATGTAGGTGCCGTTGTTGGTCGGCGTGCTGTTCTTACCCATCGACACCGGCATCGACTTGATGACCTCGCCGTTGCGCTTGACCGTCAGGGTCTTGGTGTTGTCATCGACGGTCGTGATCACCTGATCGCCGATCGTGAACGAGGTCGACACGTTCTCCTGACCGAACAGGCCGTCCCCGAGATCGACTCCGTAGGTGTTGACCGCGACCTCGACCTTGGTGCCCGGCTTCCAGTACTCGGCCGGCCGCCAGCGGACCTCGCGATTGCTCAGCCAGTAGAAGGCGCCCTCGACCTCAGGTGTGGTCTTCACCGTGATAGCCCGTTGCGCTGCAAGACGATTGGTGATGTTCTCGTCGAACCGCACGGCGACCGGCTGGCCGACGCCGACGACCTCGCCCTCCGCAGGCAGCACGTAGGGCATCGTCAGGTTCTCCGGCGAATGCGTCTCGAACGTCATCTGACGCTTGGCGACGCCGCCGAGGCCGAGCGACTCGGCGCTCAGCGTGTAGCGCTTGTTGTAGCCCAGCGGCTCAGAGGTCTGCCACGTCAGGCCGTCGTCAGACAGGCTGCCCTGCACGGGTTTGCCGTTCTGGTTGACCATCGACACTGCGCCGAGCACGCCGAACTCCGCACTCACCGTCACCGGCGCATCGACACTCACACCGACCGCGCCGTCCTTGACCGAGGACGTCAACTTGGGCACCAGCAGATCACCGAAGGGCGTGCCCTTTTCGTCGATGACCTGCGGTGCGGCCGACTCTGTTCTGCTCCCGCACGCTGTCATCGCCAGCGCCATCGCGGGAACCAGCACGACGGCGGCCAACCAGGCCCGCCCGCGCCGCGCACGCGTCGCCGTGTTGCCCTGACCCATACTTCACTCCACCTCTTCTACAGGCTCTTGGCAGGAATACTGACAGCGGATTCCCAGAATTGTTGACGCCGATTCTACGGTGCGTTTTGAGTGCGCACGTGAACGCGGCGTTGCGATCGGGAAGTGCCCGTGACGAGCGGATTCTCCGGCGATTTCCGTCCGGCGCTGCGGGCCTGTTATTGTCTCCCACGCGCGCCGTTAGCTCAGTTGGTAGAGCAGCTGACTCTTAATCAGCGGGTCCGGGGTTCGAAACCCTGACGGCGCACCACCGACAAAAGCCCCGCCGCGGCGGGGCTTTTCTCGTCTCTCGTGTTCTACAGCGTTCGGGCCAGCCGCGCGGCCAGCAGATCGGCGAAGCGCGCCGGATCGTCGAGCGCACCGCCTTCGGCCAGGAGCGCCGTTCCGTACAGCAGCTCGGCCGTTTCGGCGACCGCCGCATCATCGGGACGATCCTGATGTGCCTGACGCAGCCCGGTGACGAGCGGGTGGCCCGGGTTCAGTTCGAGGATGCGCTTGGCGACGGGCACCTCCTGCCCCGAGGCCTTGTACAGGCGGGCCAGTGCGGGGGTGATGTCGAACGCGTCGGTGATCAGGCACGCCGGCGACTCGGTCAACCGCGACGACAACCGCACCTCCTTGACGTGCTCGTCGAGCGTCTCCTTCAGCCACGTCATCAGCTCGGCGAACGTCTTGCCCTGCTCTTCACGCTCGGCTTCATGCGCCGAGCGCTCCTCGTCGGACTCCAGGTCCACCTCGCCCCTGGCCACCGACTGCAGCGGCTTACCGTCGAATTCGGTCACGGTCTGCACCCAGACCTCGTCGACCGGATCCGTCAGCAGCAGCACCTCGTAACCCTTGGCCTTGAACGCCTCCAGGTGCGGCGACTTCAGGATCTGCTCCCGCGTCTCGCCGGTGGCGAAGAAGATCTGCTCCTGCCCGTCCTTCATGCGCTCGACGTAGCCCGCCAGCGTCGTCGGCTCCTCCTCGATTTCGGCGTTGTCGCGGGTCGAGGCGAACGACGCGACCCGCAGCAACGTGTCCCGGTTGTCCGCGTCGGAGAGCAAACCCTCCTTGACGACGCGGCCGAACTGGGTCCAGAACGTGCGGTAATCCTCTGGACGTTCTGTCTGCAGCTCAGCGATCGTCGAGAGGACCTTCTTGGTCAGCCGGCGGCGGATCGCCGTCACCTGGCGGTCCTGCTGCAGAATTTCGCGGGACACGTTGAGCGACATGTCCTGTGCGTCCACCACGCCCTTGACGAAGCGCAGGTATTGCGGCAGCAGCTCGTCGCAGTCGCCCATGATGAACACGCGCTTGACGTACAGCTGGATGCCGATGTGCGCATCCCGCTCGAAGAGGTCGAACGGCGCGTGCGACGGGATGAACAGCAACGCCTGGTACTCGAACGTGCCCTCGGCCTTCATCGCGATGACCTCGAGCGGCTCATCCCAGGCCCGGGCGATGTGGCGGTAGAACTCGGTGTACTCCTCGGCCGACACCTCGTCCTTGGAGCGGGACCACAGCGCCTTCATCGAGTTCAGCGTCTCGGTCTCGATGGTGACGGTGTCTGCACCGCTGTCTTCTACGGAAGGGACCTGCCGTTCCACCTGCATGCGGACGGGCCAGGAGATGAAGTCCGAGTACTTCTTCACGAGGTTCCGCAGCGTCCACTCCGCGGTGTAATCGTGCAGCTCGTCGTCTGCATCCGCGGGCTTGAGATGCAGCGTGACCGACGTGCCCTGCGGCGCGTCAGCGATCGCGGCGATCGTGTAGGTGCCGTCGCCGCTGGACTCCCAGCGGGTCGCCTCGCTCTCCCCCGCTTTCCGGGTGAGCAGTTCGACGCGGTCGGCCACCATGAACACCGAGTAGAAGCCGACGCCGAACTGGCCGATCAGCTGATCTCCGGCGTCCGCAGCCTCCCCGCCGGCGGCCTCGCGCAGCTGCTGACGCATCCGGGCCGTGCCCGACTTGGCCAGCGTGCCGATGAGCTCGACCACCTCGTCACGGGTCATCCCGATGCCGTTGTCGCGCAAGGTCAGGGTGCGGGCCTGGGTGTCGGTGATCAGCTCGATGTGCAGATCCGAGATGTCGACGGCGAGGTCTTTGTTGCGGAACGCCTCCAACCGCAATTTGTCCAGAGCATCCGAGGCGTTCGAAATGAGCTCGCGCAGAAAAGATTCCTTGTGCGAGTAGACCGAGTGGATCAACAGATCCAGGAGTTGCCGCGCCTCGGCCTGGAATTCGAACTGCTCCACATCCGCGCTCATGACGTCCTCCTTCGTGGTTCGCGCAGTGGAAGTCTGAGGCTCAGCGCCGGGGCACACCCGGGCCGGGCTGACCCGTCAACGGGTTGGGAGCGGCGGCGCCGGGCTGGCCGGGGTGGTGCTGCTGCTGGTGCGCCTGCATCGCCTGCACGAGCGGGTTCTCCTTCATCAGCGCGCGGCGGTCGTCATCGCTCAGCTCGTAGAAAGTCCACATCGCCCACGCGGCGGGCCGCACGTACAGCGTGACCTTCTGACGCTTGCGGTTGTTCTGCGGCAGCATCGCCGGAATCGGTACCACGCGATCCAGCGTCACGGCACTGACCAGTTCCTGCGCCAGCTGGTCGACATCGGTCAGATCCTGCAACTCGTACACCGAAGCCTGATGGCTGGGCTGGGACGGGCCCTGCAGGGCGAGAAACCACGCCATCGCGCGTCTCCTTTGCTCGTGGTGGGTCAGCCGTCAGCGTAGATGACCCGCGACGGGCGCCGCCGACCCTGTCTGCCGCCGTGGTCGCAGACGCATTTTTGACGTTTGCGCATAATTTTTCCGTTCGGTAAGACGCGGGAGCGGTGGTGTGCTACGAGTCGCTCATCCGGAGCGAAATCAACCGGACCGTCAACTCCTCGGATCAGCCCGAACATTTCCTCGGTTCGCCGCGTGGATAACGATTGCGCTGGGCATACGGCAGATCGGGTGTTATGGTGCCGTTAGCTGATCATTACGGACGCGGGGTCATCCTCGATCCGTGACGGGAAACGAGGAACTTAGCTGATGTCAGGGCTGGTGGAGCCGGCGACGACTGCTACCGCAGCAGAAGGCTCGGGCGCGGACGCTGCCGCGCAGCATCCGGTTCTTGTCCACAGCTGCAGCCGGCTCGGCCGCGTGGCCAACCCGCCCGGGTTTTCCCTCTCGAGCTGGTTCCGCTCCGCTCGCCGCCGCTGACCCGTCAGCGGCGCGCGCGCCGCACAGCCACGACGAGCACCAGCACACCGACGCCGGCCAGCGAGATTGCGACCGGCGGCCGCGTCACGAACCGCACCACACCTGCTTTGAGGTCGTCGGCAAGCCGCCGCGGATTGGCCCGTGCCGCCAACGAGTCGACGGTCAGAGCCAGCTGATCGCGCGCCTGATCGATCTCGGCCTTGATGGTGTCGGGATCACGATCCGCCACGTATGCCTCCGCCCGTCTGCTTGTCCTGCCGCACTACCCTAGTTCAGCGGGTGCTCAGTGCAGCGCCCGGTCGCGCATCGACGCCACGGACCGAAGGAGAGCCACCAGCCATGCCGCAGACTCCCCGCCTCGAGGTGGGCGATCAAGCCCCCGCGTTCAGCCTCCCCGACGCCGACGGCAACACCGTCAAGCTGTCGGACTACAGGGGACGGAAGGTCATCGTGTACTTCTACCCCGCCGCCTCCACCCCTGGCTGCACGAAGCAGGCCTGCGACTTCCGCGACAGCCTGGCGGAGCTGGGCGATGCGGGGTTGGACGTCGTCGGCATCTCCCCGGACAAGCCCGAGAAGCTCGCCAAGTTCCGGGACAAGGAAGGGCTGACCTTCCCACTGCTGTCCGATCCCGACCGCACGGTGCTCGAGGCGTGGGGCGCCTACGGCGAGAAGACGATGTACGGCAAGACGGTGCAGGGAGTGATCCGCTCGACGTTCGTCGTCGACGAGAAAGGCAGGATCGAGGTGGCGCAGTACAACGTCCGCGCCACCGGCCACGTCGCCAAGCTACGGCGCGATCTGTCCGTCTGATCCCAGTGCGGCGAGCAGCCCCAGTTTCGCCAACAGCAGCGCCTCCGCGGTCGCGGCGCGCTCCAGGACCCCCAGGTGCAGGCTCTCGTTGATGCTGTGCGCCTGGGTGTCCGGGTCCTCGACGCCCGTGACCAAGATCTTCGCGTCGGGGAACGCGGCGGCGAAGGCCGCGATGAACGGGATCGAGCCGCCGACGCCGGTGTCGACCGCGTCCCGGCCCCACGCCTCCCGGAACGCCTCGCGCGCTGCGTCGTAGATCGGGCCGGTGGCGTCGATGGCGTAGGGCTGGCCGACGTCGCCGGGCGTCACCGTCACCCGGGCACCCCACGGCGCGTGCTGCTCCAGATGCCGAGTCAGGGCAGCCAGGTGCTCGACGGCATCGCCGCCTGGGGCCACCCGCATGCTGACCTTGGCCCGCGCCGACGGGATCAACGTGTTCGATGCCTTCGCGATCGGCGTGGTGTCGATACCGATGACCGTGATCGCAGGTTTGGCCCAGAGTCGTTGTGCCACTGCGCCAGAACCGATCTCGGCCACGCCCTCGAGAACCCCGGTGTCGGCGCGCACCCGTTCGGGGGTGTAGTCGACATCGGCGGCCGTCGCCTCGCGCAGACCCTCGACGGCCACGTTGCCGTCGTTGTCATGCAGGCTGGCCAGCAGCCGCACCAGCACCATCAGCGCGTCGGGCACGACGCCGCCCCACATGCCCGAATGCAGGCCGTGGTCGAGGGTCGACACCTCGACCACGCAGTCGGCCAGGCCGCGCAGCGACACGGTCAGCGACGGGGTGTCGGTGCTCCAATTGTCCGAGTCGGCGATCACGATGACGTCAGCCGCCAGCGCGTCCTCGTGCGCCGCCAGCAAGCGCGACAGCGACGGTGAGCCCGATTCCTCCTCACCTTCGACGAACACCGTCACGCCGACGGGCGGGGCGCCGCCGTGCGCCCGGAAAGCGGCGAGATGCGTTGCGATGCCGGCCTTGTCGTCGGCCGTACCGCGACCGTAAAGACGACCGTCGCGTTCGGTCGGCTCGAACGGCGGGCTGTGCCAGCCGGCCGGATCACCTTCGGGCTGCACATCGTGGTGCGCGTACAGCAGAACCGTCGGCGCTCCTTCGGGGGCGGGGTGGTGCGCGATGACCGTGGGCGCACCACTTTCGGAGACGATGCGGACGTCGCCGAAACCCGCGTCCGACAACAACTTCGCCACGGCATCGGCGCTGCGCGTGACCTCGTCGCGGCGCTGGGGATCCGCCCAGACGGACTGGATGCGGACCAGGTCCTCGAGATCGGCCCGCACCGACGGCAGCACATCGCGGACCCGCTGAACGAGATCACTCATAGCGACGAGGGTAGCGCCGCTACCGCTCCTCGAGGACAGCCACCGCGGCTGCGGTGTCGGCCTCGTGGGTGAGCGAGAGATGGATGGTCACCTCTTTGAGGTGCTCGGCCACCGCGCCCGTCAAGCGGACGCGGGGCCGACCCCACATGTCGGTGATCACCTCGATGTCGCGGTGGATCGCCTCGGGCAGCACGGGCCGCTTGGAGAACCGCGATCCCGACCACGCCTTGATCACGGCCTCCTTGGCCGCCCACCGCGCCGCCAGGTGGCGCGCCGCCGACGAACTCTTGTCGGCGGCGTCGCGCCGCTCCCCCGGCGTGAACGTTTCCGCGAACACCGTGCCCGGCCGGTCCACCTGCTCGGCGAAGTCGGGAATGGAGACGAGGTCGATACCTATCCCGACGATGCCCACGGCCAGCACGCTATCCCACGGTTCACCGCTGATACACCCCGTTCTCGCCGAGACGCGACGCCGTGTCGAGCAACATCGCCGCCTCCTGCGCCTTCTCCGGATGCTCACCGTTGAAGCGACGCCCCTCGGGCCGCTCGTACATCGGCCGCCCGCCTGCGATCGCCGAGGCGAGCCGGCGTTGACCGGCCAGTATGCGCTCCTGAGCCTGGGCGGTGTAGGTCGCCCGCTGCTCGGGAGTCAGTGTCGCCAGGAACGCCTGCGGATGCACCAGCGCAATCAGACCCGACACGTGCCCGAACCCGAGGCTGGTCACCAGACCGGCCTTGAGCGGGTACTTCTCGCCGAGGCGCAGCGTCTCCCGCGGCCACACGAAGTGCGCCGAGGTGGCCAGCTCGTCGTCGACACAGTCCAGGCTGCGGTTCGGCGGGATGACGCCGTCGCGCAGGACCTGGCACAGGCCCATCATCTGGAAGACCGCGGCACCGCCCTTGGCGTGGCCGGTCAGGCTCTTCTGGCTGATGACGAACAGCGGCGCACCGTCGGAGCGGCCCAGCGAGGTCGCGAGCCGCTCGTGCAGCTCGGTCTCGTTGGGATCGTTGGCCAGTGTCGACGTGTCGTGCTTGGAGATCACCGCGATGTCGTCGGCACCCACCCCGAGCTTGTTCAGCGAACGAGCCAGCACCGAGTCCCGCCCACCGCGGCCGGCACCCAGCGCACCCAGGCCGGGAGCCGGGATCGAGGTGTGCACGCCGTCGGCGAAGGACTGGGCGTAGCCCACCACGGCCAGCACCGGCAGACCCATCTTCAGTGCCAGATCGCCACGCGCCAGCAGGATCGTGCCGCCGCCTTCGGCTTCCAGGAAGCCCAGCCGGCGCCGGTCGTTGGCCCGCGAGATCTTCGAGTCACTGATGCCCTTGGCACGCATCATCTCGGTGTCGGCGGTGGCCGCCATGTCACCGAAGCCGATGATCGCTTCCAGCGTCAGATCGTCGAAACCGCCCGCGACCACCAGCTCGGCCTTGCCGAGCTTGATCTTGTCGACGCCTTCTTCGACCGAGACCGCCGCGGTCGCGCAGGCACCCACCGGGTGCACCATCGCGCCGTAGCCGCCGACATAGGACTGCATGACATGCGCTGCAACGACATTCGGCAACACCTCCTGCAGGATGTCGTTCGGCTTGCTGCGGCCCAGCAGGTTGCCGTGGTACATCGTCTGCATCGAGGTCATGCCGCCCATGCCGGTGCCCTGGGTAGAGGCCACCAGGCTCGGGTGCACCCACCGCATCAGCTCTGACGGGGTGAAGCCCGACGACAGGAACGCATCCACGGTCGCGACAATGTTCCACAGCGCCACCCGGTCGATCGAGGTCGCCATGTCGGGGCTGACACCCCACACGGTCGGATCGAAGCCGGTCGGAATCTGGGCGCCCACGGTCCGCGAGAGCTTGGTCTTGCGCGGAACGCGGATCTCGGTGCCCGCCTTGCGGATCACCTCCCAGTCCCCGCTGTCCGGGATCGGCCGGGCCACGGTGTGCTCGGGATCGAATGCGACGAACGCACGCGCGTCGGTTTCGCTGGACACCACGAACCGGAAGTCCTTGTCCAGGAACACACTGACGAGCAGCGGCGACGCGTGATCGGGGTCGATCGCGCCGTCGTCGACGAACTCGCGGATGCCGCACCGCTCCACGACCGCGTCGTGGTAACGCTCGACGAGCTCGGATTCGTCGACCAGCTCACCGGACTGCGTGTCGTACCAGCCCGGCTGCGGGTCGTCCTCCCATGTGATGAGGCCGGTCGTCCACGCCAACTCGAGCACACCGGCGGCCGACAGTTCGTTGTCGACCTCCATCTCGAAGCGGGTCCGCGACGAGCCGTAGGGCCCGAGTTCGGCACCACCGACGATGACCACGAGATCGGCCGGGTCGACGTCGAGGTCGGCCCACTCCGGCACCGGCGCACCGGTCACCGGGCGAGGCGGCGACGGCAAAGCCGAAATCGTCTGCGCGGCAACCTCGTCCTCGGCGTCGTCCTCGGCCGGCGCGGACGTCGCTTCCTCGCGCGCCTTGGCGGCGAGCTCGGCCATGTCGAGATCGGCCTCTCCCAGGCCACCGGTGAGGTCGGCCTCGACCGGTTCCCGCGCCGCGGCGACCCTGGTCTCGACGTCGCACAGGTCCAGCAGCATGCCGGCCATCTGCTCCGTGGAGTAGGTGGTGACGCCTGCTTCTTCGACCGCGTCGACGATGACGTCGTTGTGGCCCATCAGCCCGGTGCCCCGGGTCCAGCCGATCAGCGCGTGTGCCAGGCTGACCCGCTGCGCCCATGACGTCTCGGCCTTCCAGCGCGAGACGAGCGCGTCGAGCGACGCCTTGGCCTCGCCGTAGGCACCGTCACCGCCGAACATGCCGCGGTTGGGCGAGCCCGGCAGCACGACGTGCAGGCGTGCTGCGATGTCGCGGTCCGCTCCGATGTGGGACAGTCCGGCGATCAGCCGCTGCACGGCCCACAGCAGGACCTTCATCTCCATCTCGGCGCGTGCCCCGACCTCGGAGAGGTCGCCACCCACTCGCGGTGCGGCGAACGGGAACAGCAGCGTGGGCGACAGCGCGTCCTTGACGTGGATTGATTTGGGTCCGAGGCTCTCGGTCTGCTCGTTGCCCACCCACTCGACCAGCGCGTCGATGTCGTTGTAGGAGGCCATGTTCGCCGGCAGCACCCACAGCTTGGCGCCGAAGCAGGCGTTGTCACGGTAGAGGTTGCGGTAGAAGGCCAGTCGCGAATCGTCCAGCTTGGACGTCGTCGCGATCACGGTCGCGCCACCGGCGAGCAGTTGCGCTGCCACCGACGCCGCGATCGAGCCCTTCGACGCACCGGTCACGACCGCGACCTCGTCGCTGTAGCGGCCCGTGCCCGGGTTCTCCGCGCCCGCTGCCGCACGGGCGTACAGCGAGGCGTGGACATTGCGGCCTGCGGCCAGCGCCTTGCCCTGCCAGTAGGTCGCCTGCGTGCCGACCACGTGACCCGCACCTTCGAACCGCTCCGACAGGTGCGTCCAGTTCGCCTCGATCTCGTCGTCGTCCATCAGCCAGATCCGGACCAGATCCTCACGCGCACTGGCCCACCGGTCGTCGAGCAGGACCGCCTTGCGGGCGTCGAACGACGGCGCCACCAGACGCGGCCAGTCCGAACCCAATTCGGCGGTCACCAGGTCGATGAGCTCCGCGTCGGCCGCGGCATCCGGGGTGACCAGGGGTGCACCCAGGCCCAGCTGATCGAGGATCGTGCGGGCCGCCGAGGCCAGCACGCCGTCGGGTCCGGTGACCTGCTCGGCGAATTCACCGAGGGCCGCCGAGTCGACGACACCGCCGCCGGCGCCGCCGGCGGAGGGCAGTGACACCGACACGCCGCGGCGTGCCGCAACCGCGGCCACGGCCGCGTCGATCGCCTTGTCGACCGCCGCCGCGTCGGCCAGCGCACCGTCATGCAGGCCGCCCAGTGCGCCGCCGCGAACGCTGGAGCCCTCGCGGGTCCCCAGCGCCACCTCGACGGTGGCGTGCTTGGCCCAGCCCTCACCCAGCTCCCACGTCTTGGTGACGCGTTCGGTGATGTACGCCGGGCGCTTGCCCGACGGCCCGAGGACCGTGCGCAGCTGATCGTTGATCGCGTCGGACAGCACCGGTCCGAACGGCTTGTACGTCCGGGCCAGTTTGGTGACCTGAGACTTCAGTCCGGCCAGATCCGCTTCTGCCGCACCGTCGATCGCGCCCAGGTTCAGCTCCGAACCGAGGTCGACGAGCATCTGGTTACGGCGCGAGGATGCACCGTCGGTGATCGACTCGATGGAGTCCAGCGGCTCGATCTGGTCGATGCGGATCTTCGCCGACAGCGCGATGAGCGCCATCGTGGCGTCGGAGGCGTCGAACGCGATGTCCTCGGGACGAGGTCCACCTGACGGTGCCGCCGCGGGAGCGGGAGCAGCCGGGGCGGCCTCGACCGGCGCTGCAGCCGGTTCGGCGGACGCCGGCGGCGGCGGGGTGTCCTCGATCTCGGGTTCGGGATCGGTGTCGGTCGCGAACAGCACCGCGGCGTCACGCTCGGCGTTGAGCACCTCGGTGGTGTTGTGCGAGTACTCCGGCAGCTTCAGCGTGTTGGTGGCCAGCCCGGCGACCGTCGGCGCATTCTTCACACCGATCTCGACGAAGCGCTCCACCCCGAGGCCGCCTGCGGCCTCCTCGATGAACAGCAGATCCTGGGTCTCGATCCAGCGCACCGGGCTGGCGAACTGCCACGCCAGCAGCTCGATGACGATCTTGCGGCACAACTCCTTCGGACGCTCGGTGCGCCAGGTGTCGTAGTCGGCCAGGATCTCGTCGAGCGGCTCGGCAGGCACGAGATCGCGGATCTCCTGCACGAAGTCGCGATCCAGCGTGAACGGCCGCGGCACCAGGTTCGGGATGTACCGGCCGACCAGCAGTTCGGGATCGCTGGGTTCGGGCATGACTCGCTCCAGCGCGCGGCGGAAGTCGGCGACGCCGACCCGCAGCACCGAGGAGTGGAACGGCACGTCGATGCCGGGCACCAGGATGAACGAGCGCTTGCCACCGCTGATCTCGCGACGACGCTCGACCTCTTCCTCGAGCGCCTCCAGACCCGCGACCGTGCCCGCGATGGCGTACTGCGAGCCACGCAGGTTGAAGTTCACGATCTCCAGGAATTCCCCTGTGCGCTCGGAGATCTCGGCGACGAAGGCCTTCACGTCGGCATCGTCGAGATCGATCTGTGACGGGCGGATCGCGGCCAGCCGGTAGTTGGACCGGCCCGCGGCGTCGCGCGGCACGATGTCGTGCATCTTGGACCCGCGGTGGAACACCACCTCGAGCAGTGCGGGCAGCTCGTACACGCCGGAGACGCACGCCAGCGCGGTGTACTCGCCGACGGAGTGACCGCAGGCGATCGCGCCCTCGACGAACGCACCCTGCTCACGCATCTCGGCGACCTGCGCCGCCGCGACCGTCGCCATGGCGACCTGCGTGAACTGCGTCAGGTACAGCACGCCTTCGGGGTGGTGGTAGTGCACACCGGAGGCGATCAAGCTGGTCGGGTTGTCGCGCACCACGTGCAGCACCGAGAAGCCCAGCGTCTCGCGGGTGAACTTGTCGGCGATGTCCCACACCTTGCGAGCGGCCTTGGAGCGTGCGCGCACGTCCATGCCCATGCCCTTGGACTGGATGCCCTGTCCGGGGAAGGCGTAGACGGTCTTCGGCGCGGCCAGCTGTGCGGTGGCGGCCATCACGAGCTCACCGGAGACCTTGGCTGACACCTCGATGATCTCCGCGCCACGGTCGATGCCGACCCGGTCGACGCGGAACTCGATCTCGTCGCCCGGCAGCACCATGCCGAGGAAGCGTGACGTCCAGCCGACCAGCCGCGCGGGCGGGGTGGCCCGGCCGTCGGTCGCGGTGACCGCGTGCTGTGCGGCGGCCGAGAGCCACATGCCGTGCACGATGGGCGTTTTCAGGCCGGCGAGCAGCGCGGCCGCCCGATCGGTGTGGATCGGGTTGTGGTCACCGGAGACCACGGCGAACGCACTCATGTCGACCGGCGCGGTGACGACCACGTCCCGCCGGCGACGGCGCGGGGTGTCGGTGGCGTTGTCGGTGATCGCTCCGCCGGCGCGCGGCGGATCGGTCAGCTCGACAGCACCGGTGCGGCCGCGGATGGCGAAGCGCTCCTCGAGCGTCGCCAGCACGGTGCCCTCGGAGTCCGTGATGGACACCTCGACCGGGACGACGCGCCCGACCTCGGTATCGGTTGCCGCGAGAGTCGTTGCGGTGACGGTCAATTCGGACTTGTCCGCCGGCATCGGGGCCAGCAGGTGGGCGGCGTGGTCGAGGTGCACCAGGCTGAGCAGACCCTCGACGACGGGGAAGCCGTCCTCGGTGAGCGCCGATCCGATGGCCGAGAACACTGCGGGCCAGCACAGGCCGACCAGGGCGTCGGGCACCAGGGTTAGACCCGGGGCCAGCGGAGCACCGAAGGTGGCGGTGACGCCGGTGTGGTCGGCGACCTTCTCCGGGTCCCATTCCACTGTCACGGTCGAGGTGTTGTCGACGACGGCGGGCAGGGCGTCCGGCCCGTCGACGCCGGCTGCGATCGCGAGCACGGCGCGCATCGCCGTCGACGCGTCCTCGACGGTGACGATCGGCATGCCGCCGTCGACGGTGGTCGAGGGCAGCGTGAAGCGGATGTCGATCCAGATGTCGGACAGCGGCACGCTCAGCGTGATGCTCTGGTCGCCCGCGAGCTCCAGGCGCGCACCGGTGTTCGGATGTGTCGCGCTCGGCTTGCCGGGCACGTCGTTGACCTGCCATTCGGCGGGCGCACCGATGCGGTGGACGGGGTTGATGGCCGTGCGGCCGGCCCACAGGACGTCGGGCGAGTCGAGAACCACGGCCAGTGGGCCACCGACGTCGGCGCGCGCCTGACGGCGCGACACGACCGGCACCGGCTGCTCGCCGGCAGCCAGGACGCGGTCGACGATCTCCTTTTCGAAGCGGTCGAGCAACTCGCCGACCGGCTCGTCGACGCGGGTGATGCCGGCGACGGCCTGGGTGCCCGGGATGATGCACACCTGGTCGGCGGTGTAGCGGGCGTCGTGGGCCTGCCACAGCGAGTCGCTGCGCCACCAGCGGCGCACGTCCTTGTCGATGACCGGCACGAAGTTCACCGGCTTGCCCGGCTTCTTGCACAGCGTCACGAAGAACGGCACGTCGGCCGGGTGCAGGCGCACTGCCTCGGCGTCGGGGTAGCGGGTGAGCAGTGCGGCGATCGCCTGCTCCGGCTGCTCGAGCAGGGCTGCGCCGTCGGCACCGAACAGCGTGTCGATCGGGCCGAAGTCCTTGTCCGACAGGCGGGCTTCGGCGCGCTTGAGCATCTCTTCGAACCGATCCCGCCAGGTGTCGGCCAGCCAGGGGCTGCCCGGCGCGGCGGTGTCGGCGGTGCTGTCGCCATCGCCGATGGCCAGCTCGACGTAGCGCTGCAGCCACTGCAGGTAGGTCATGTCGCTGATGTCGCCGAAGTACGGCTTGGCCGTGCCGGCCATCGCGGCGATGATCTCCTCGCGGCGCTCGGCGACGGCGTCGGCGTCGCCGGCGACCTCGTCGAGCAGACGGCCGCACCGAGACGCGGCGTTGTCGATCTCGTGGATGTCGGCGCCCAATTGGCTCCGGCCACTGGCCATTCCGTTGATGGCGTGGCCGGCGCCCACCCAGGTGTCGGTGCCGGTCGTCTCGACCAGCATCTGCTTGACCGCCGGGGAGGTCGTCGCTTCCTTGGTGGCCATCGCCGCGGTGCCGACGAGGATGCCGTCGACCGGCATCTGCGGGAAGCCGTAGGCCTTGGCCCAGTCACCGGAGAGGTAGTCGGCGGCGCGTTCCGGCGTGCCGATCCCGCCGCCGACGCAGATCGTGATGTTGCGGTACTTGCGCAGTTCCCCGTAGGTGGACAGCAGGAGGTCGTCGAGGTCCTCCCACGAGTGGTGGCCACCGGCGCGCCCGCCCTCGATGTGCACGATGACGTCGCGCGTCGGCACCTCGGTGGCGATCTTGATGACCGACTTGATCTGGTCGACCGTGCCGGGCTTGAAGCAGACGTGGGTGATGCCGACGGTGTTGAGCTCCTCGATGAGGTCGACGGCCTCTTCCAGGTCGGGGATGCCCGCGGTGACGACGACGCCGTCGATGGGCGCACCGGACTGGCGCGCCTTCTGCACCAGGCGCTTGCCGCCGACCTGCAGCTTCCACAGGTAGGGGTCGAGGAACAGCGAGTTGAACTGCACGGCACGGCCCGGCTCGAGCAGCTGGGTCAGCTCCTGGATGCGGCCGTCGAAGATCTCCTCGGTGACCTGGCCGCCGCCGGCCAGCTCGGCCCAGTGCCCGGCGTTGGCCGCGGCAGCGACGATCTTGGCGTCGACGGTGGTGGGGGTCATACCGGCGAGCAGAATCGGTGACCGGCCGGTGAGGCGGGTGAACTTGGTGGACGCCTTGACCGAGCCGTCCGGCAGGGTGACCGGCGTCGGTGCGTAGCTCGACCAGGCCGGCGCGACGTCGGGGGCCGCACCGACGGTGAACAGGCTGCGCTGGCCGGCGCGGGTGGCGGCAGCGACGATGCCGATGCCGAGCCCGCGGATCACCGGAGCGGTCAGGCGGGTGACGGTGTCGCTCGGGCCGAGGTCGACGATCCACTTGGCGCCGGCGGCCGCGAGGCCCTCGACCTCGGACACCCAGTCGACCGGCTTGATGAAGATGTGCTCGGTGAGCATGCGGGTCAGGTCGCGATCCAGGCCGGTGCGCGCGGCCCACTCCTCGACCAGGTCGACACCGTCGGCCAGGCGCGGGGTGTGGAAGCCGACCTCGACGTTGAGCTGATTGAACACCGGACGGAAGATCGCGCCGCCGCGGGTCTTGTTCTTGCGCTCGGCCTCTTCGCGCTCGGTGATCTTCTCGCAGTAGAGCTCGAAGCGGGCCAGCTGCTCGGGCGTGCCGGTGATGACGACAGACCGCCGCCCGTTGCGGATGGACAGCGCAGGCGCGAGGACGGTGCGCACGTCCTGGGCGAACTCGTCGAGCAGGGCGGCGATGCGGTCAGGATCGACATTGGTGACCGACACCATCGGCGCCTTGTCGCCACGGCCGACCATGCCGCGGCGGCGGGACACCAGCGAGCCCGCCGCGCCGATCAGCTGGCCGATCGCGAGCAGCTCCGCATCGCGCGTGCCGTGGGCCTTCAGCGATTCGACGGCGGTGATGCCCTGCGAATGTCCGGCGATGGCGACGGGCGGATGCCCCTCGAGGTCCAGTCCCTGTCGCTTGAGCGCGCGCTGGGCGGCCATCTGCGTGAGCAGGATGCCCGGACCGGAGATCGCGGCGGTGGTGAGGTCCTTGACCGACGGCAGCGGTTCGTCGGCGGCGAGCGCGCGAATCCACTTCATCGGTTCGAAGCCGATGGGCCGGACGACCACGAGTTCGCGGGCCAGCGGCTCCAGCAGCAACTCGGCCTCCGCCACCAGCTGGCTGATCTCGGACTCGATGCCCGCGGAGTTGACCAGCTCTTCCAGGTTCTCCAGCCAGGGACCGCCCTGTCCGCCGAACGCGACGGCGTAGGGCTCACCGGCGTGCAGACGATCGACGAGCGCGTGCGCTCCGGCCAGAGGTTCGAAAGTGTGTCCGCTGTCGGAATCTGTGTGAGTGGTCGCACGGTGCTGGTCGTTGATCGTCACGTCGTGTGTTCTCCTCAGTGGTGCGTTGCGCGGCTTCAAGGGCGCATGGTGCTTCTGCTCGGTGCGGCTGATAGCTCGTCGGCGACGGCAGGCGAGCCTGCGTCGTGGGCCAAGGTGATTCGGCGTCGAATCCGGCTGGTCTCGGCCACGGCGCCTCGGACGGTGAGGCACTAGGGCGACACTGCAGCCGTACTAAGAGTGTCATAAGGGACGCCTCGATTTTGGCGTTCTAAATGGTTACTGGCGAGTTCTACGCGTGGGTAACAGGAGTGCACGTAACACGAGGCCGAAGACACCCCGTCGGCTTCCGGGACAAACGTCCTGCTGGCGGGTGGTTACGGTTCAGTAAGGTAGAAGCGCAGTTCAAAGCCGCATTGTTATGCGATCGTTATCTGGAAACCTGCGTTATCAGATCGCGCACCGGCGGGTCGGGCGTCTTCGACACTTCGGCGCGAACCGTATGGTCACGAATTCGCGGACTGGACAGGTGTTTGCTGCAGAACCTTACCGATCAGTAAGTCTCTTCGAGCCGCTGCGGGCGGCTATCCTGTCGGCCGCTCCCAGACGCCGGTCAGCAGGATGCCTGCGGCGTAGTCCGACCGGGACGACGACATCAGCGTGCGCGTCGCCAGGTCGAATCGCGACGCCATCACCTTCTTGCCCAGCAACCGGTAGTCCTCCACGATCTGGCGAAGCCGGCCCATCTCATCCGGCTTGGGCAGATACGACGCGCCGACCTGGGCCCGGTACAGCTCCACCAGACTGTCCACGAATGCCTCGGCCAGATCCTCGACCGACTTGTCGGCCGCCTCGACGAACCGGAGAAGCGTTCGCACGTACACGGTGTGATCGTGTGAGCGAGTCAGGATCTCGGCGGCGTCCGGGTCGGTCAGCACCAGTTTGCGCCCCTTCACCTCGGCCAAGCCGTGGGCGATCAACGTGCCGGCCTCGGGCGAGTCCGGCTCGATCGGCAGCACGGGGTTGTCCGGTTCGTCGCCGTCGGGACCGAGCACCGCGCGTTGCAAACCAAGAATGTCGGCGAGGTCCTCACCCTCGCGCATGCTGGTGAAGAACTCAGCGATATGGGCCGAGTTGTAGCCCTTGCGCAACAGCTGGCTGATCGTGTTGAGCTGCGACAGGTGGTAGTCGTCGTACAGCGCTGAGCGCCCCACCCGGCGCGGCGGATCGAGCAGCCCGCGCTCCCGGTAGGCGCGGATGTTGCGCGTGCTGACGCCGGATACCCGCGCCAGATCCTCGAGTCGATATTCAGCCACTACGGCACCCCCCTTTGCACTGCCGGTGAGAGACCAGGCGGTGGCCTGCACAGTAAACGAGTGTAACCCCGGCTGCCTACCGTTTGAGCGAAGAAAAATGCCTTTTGCTGACTCGCGGGTAAGATTCTCGTCGATGGCTTGCCATCTGCGGTGATCTCCGTGTGACAGCAAAATACATGACGTGATGACGCAGTTTCAGCCAACATGTTTGCCAGTGGAGTGGGGGTCGTGAGGACGATCACGCGAAAAGCGGTTGGCGCCGGCACAGCCTGGTGCGAGAGCATGGACGGGTGGTCCGGCCGCGCCGAGCCACCCGTCCCCGTCGTGATTCGCACCGAGAGGTTGCACCGTGCGCCCCTGGATCATCTGGGCGACCGGACTTCTCGCCTACATCGTGGCTGTTCTCGATCGCACCACCCTTGGCGTCTCCGGCCTGCCCGCCGCTGAGCGATTTTCTGCCGGCCCGGGCCTTCTGTCGACGTTCGTCGTGCTGCAGGTGGTCGTCTACGCCGGCGCCCAGGTCCCCGCGGGGCTGTTGCTCGACAGGTACGGATCGCGGGCGCTCATTCTCGGCGGAGCGACGCTGATGGCCGCCGGCCAACTGATCCTGGCGTTGACGGCGTCCCTTCCGCTCGCCATCGCGGCGCGTGCGATCGTCGGGCTGGGCGACGCTTTGACGTTCATCTCCGTGCTGCGGCTGGTCCCCCGGTGGTTTCCCGCGCGGCAGGTGCCGTTGGTGACCCAACTGACCGGCATCTGCGGTCAGTTGGGACAGGTGCTGAGCGCGGTGCCCTTCCTCGCGCTGCTGTCCGCGTCCGGGTGGACCCCCGCCTACACCGCGGCCGCCGCGCTCGGCACGATCGTCCTCGTGCTGGTCGCGGCGCTGGTCAAGAACGCGCCGGACGGCGTTGCGGTCAGCGGCGAGACGATGGGCGTGCGGGAGACCCTGGCGAGTGTGAAAACGGTCTGGCTGCGGCCGGGAACCCGGCTCGGCTTCTTCACCCACATGGGCACGCAGTTCTCCGTGACGGTCTTCGCGCTGATGTGGGGCGTGCCGTACCTCACCGTCGCGCAGGGGCTGTCTCCCACGGCGGCGGGCACGTTGCTGACCGTGTCCGTCGTCGCCGCGATCGGCGCCGGGCTCGTCATCGGCGTTCTCACCGGCCGGTTCCCGCACCGTCGCTCCCGTCTGGTGCTCGGCATCATCGCGAGCAACGCGGCCGTCTGGACCGTCGTGCTCGCGCTCCCGGACAGGGCGCCGCTGTGGCTGCTGGTCATCCTCGTCGTCGTCATCTCCGTCGGCGGGCCGGGCTCCATGGTCGGTTTCGACTTCGCCCGGACCTTTAACCCCAGCCACACCCTGGGCACCGCTCAGGGCATGGTGAACATGGGTGGCTTCGTGGCTTCGCTGCTGCTGATGCAGTTGATGGGGGTGATCCTGCAGGCCGCCGGCGGTCTGTCGTTCGATTCGTTCCGGTGGGCGTGGACCCTTCAGTACGCGGTCTGGGCGCTGGCGGTGACCGGCATCCTGATCACCCGTCGCAAAGCCCGCCGACTGCTGGCGCAGCAGGACGATCGGATCCTGCTGGAGGGCATCAACGGCTAGGCGAGCCGACCGCTCGCGCCACCGCGGCAGCGGTGTGCCGGTGTCCCCGGAGCTCGTGCGCCACCACCGACACCACCGGAGCAAGCGTCACGACCAGGAGGCAGTTCGCCATCGAGATCCCTGCTGCCGCCAGCACCACGGCTGTCGCCAGCACCACCGCCGTCCCCAGCATCACCGCCAAATGGAACGGCGCGAACGTCCGCGTCAGCACCGCCCCCAGCACGTAGACCATCAGCAGGTACACCCCGACGGGCACGACAACGGCCGACACCGTGGCCACCGAACCGAGCTCCGAGTGGTGCTCCAGGTAGTACGCCGCCACGTGCAGACCGGCGCCGGTCGCGACGATCGCCCCGAACACCACGATGTGCAGGTAGCCGAACCAGAACGCACGCTCGCGCCGCACGTGCAGGATCTCGGCCTGCGGCAACGCGAAATAGGTCCACCACATGCCGAAGGTCAGCCCGATGCCGGCCACCGCGACGAACGCCGCGTCGAACGTCCAGCCCTGCGCCTCCACCACCGCGGTCAGCGACGCGACGGTGCCGACCACGCCCTCGCCGAGCGCGATGATCGTGAACAGCCCGTACCGCTCCACGATGTGGTGGGCGTGCCACGGCGTCCCGCCGCGGGTCGACTCCGCCAGCACCGGGCCCATCATCTCGACCAGCACCAGCCCGACGACGATCACCGCGGTGACCACCAGCGAGGTGTGGACGAAGATCGCGACGATCCACCCCACCTGCGCGAGCGTGATCCACAGCGCATACGTCAGACACGCCCGGCGTCGGGCGGGGTCCTGGCGTGCCGCGCGCAGCCACTGCGTCACCATCGCCACCCGCATCACGACGTAGCCGGCGACCACGACGGCGTTGTCCACGTGCTCGCCGTGTTCGATCGAGCTGTACATCTGCGGAATCCCCAGAGCCAGCACGATCACCCCCACCATCTGCAGCATGGTGGTCAGGCGGTACACCCAGTCGTCGGTGTCGAAGGCGGAAGCAAACCAGCTGAAGTTGATCCACGCCCAGCTCACCGCGAAGGTCGCGAAGAAGAACGCCGCGAGCCCGGCGAGGATGTGCCCGGCGGCGAACAGGTGGGCCAGTTGCGACGCCGCGATCCCGAACGCCACGACGAACGTCAGGTCGAAGAGCAGTTCGAGCGGCGTCGCGACCCGATGGGATTCGTGCGGGTCGCGCCCGATCATCTTCCGGATACGGTGCGCACCGGTCTGCGCACCGGCACTCGGCGCATGTGGCTGTTCGGTCACCGGCTACCCCCTTGGACGCTGGGAGTGGACCGTACCGGAGTTACTGTGCGTGCATGCATTCCGACGCGGTGGCGGTGGTCCTGGCCGCGGGCAGCGGCTCCCGCGTCGGCGCCGACGGCAACAAGGCCTACCTGACGCTGGATGGCCGGAGCATGCTGGTGTGGTCGCTGGACACCGCGATCCGCGTGCCGGGGGTGGCGCGCACCGTGCTCGTGTTCCGGCAGGGGGAGTCCGAGCTGGCGCGCAGTACCGTCGCACGCGAACTGCCCGGCGCCGCCGTCGAGTTCGTCGAGGGCGGACCCACCCGGCACCAGTCCGAACTGAACGTCCTGCGCCATCTGTCGGGCGACATCGAATCCGGCGCGCTCGACGTGGTGCTGATCCACGACGCCGCCCGCCCGCTCGCCGATGCCGAGATGTTCACCACGGCGATCACGCTGGCCCGACACAGCGGCGGGGCGCTGCCAGCCCTCCCGGTCACCGGACTGGCCAGGGTTCGTGACGGCGCAGCGCGCCCGCTCGCCGAGGACGTGGTGAGAGTCCAGACGCCTCAGGCGTTCCGCGCGCGCGATGTGCTCGACGCGTACCGGTGCGCCGAGCGCGACGGCTTCGAGGGCACGGACACCTCCTCCTGCGTGGAGCGCTACACCGATATCCGGGTACGAACCTTCCCCGGCAGCGCGGCGAACCTGAAAGTGACCTACCCGGGCGACGTCGCGGTGGCGCATCACTTGCTCATTGCGCAGAATCGCGCCGCCGGCTCGCCATGACGGCCGCCAGATAGTCGGCGTCCCGTGGCAGCTCGACGCCGAACGCATGCGGGTCGCCGGCGACGAGCTCGAGTGTGGCGTGGGTCGACAGCACAGCGTCGAGGTCATCGAAACGGTCTGCCGCAGCACCGCACACCGCACGCCGCAACACGTCGGCGGCGAACCCCCGCGGGTACTGCACCACCTCCAGCTCCGCGCGGTTCAACGTCGCGACGATGACGCCGTCGCCGTCGACGGCCTTGATGCTGTCGGTGACGGGCCGCCCCGGTGCCACCCACGATGCGCCGCTCTTCAGGGCTGCAACCAACCGGTGGACCACGTCCGGATCGACCAACGGCCATCCGACATCGTGGACCAGGACAGCCGAGGCGCTGCCGTGGGCCAACGCGGCAGCGACGCAGCCGGCAGCGTCTCCCGGGCCCGCCGCCGTCACCACCGTCACCCGCGAAAAGTCCTGCGAGAGAACACTTTCGCGGACCGCGTCGGCCAGCATCGGCGCGGCGGCGACGATGACGGGAGCGACTCCATCGAGTGCTCGCACCGCGCGAATCAACGGGGACTCATCCGCCGCCGGCGACAGCACGGCATCGGCCCGGTCGGCCAGATGAGCCGGCACGGGGAGAATCGCGGTCACGTCCACGCGGCCGAGGTTATACCGAAGAACGCCAAAACGCTCCGCCGCCAGCACCGCCCGAGACAGGGTGGGAGCGCACCGCGATGAGGAGGCCGCATGTGGGATTTCGCTACCGACCCCGACTATCAAGAGTTGCTGGACTGGGCAGACGAGTTCGTCCGTGACGAGGTCGAGCCTCTCGATCTGGTGTGGCCACACCTGCAGTTCACTCCCCTGACCGCGGCGCGCCGCACCGTCGTCGACGACCTCAAGGCGCGGGTGCGGGCGAAAGGGCTGTGGGCGACGCATCTGAGTCCCGAGCTCGGCGGTCAGGGCTACGGCCAGCTGAAGCTCGCGCTGCTCAACGAGATCCTCGGCCGCTCGTCATGGGCGCCGGTCATCTTCGGCTGCCAAGCCCCCGACACCGGCAACGCCGAGATCCTCGCCCACTACGGCACACCCGAGCAGAAGGAGCGCTACCTCCGTCCGCTGCTCGACGGAGAACTGTTCTCCAGCTACTCCATGACCGAACCGCAGGGCGGCGCCGACCCGACACAGTTCACCACCCAGGCGGTCCGCGACGGAGACGACTGGGTCATCAACGGCTGGAAGTACTTCTCGTCGAACGCCGCCACCGCGTCGTTCCTGATCGTGATGGTGGTGACCAACCCGGAGGTGAGTCCCTATCAGGGCATGTCGATGTTCCTGGTCCCGGCGGACACCCCGGGGGTGGACATCGTCCGCAACGTCGGCCTGCACGGCGAGCCCGATGGTGAGGGCAGCCACGCGCTGATCCACTATCGCGATGTGCGCGTGCCGGATTCGGCACTGCTGGGCGGAGAGGGGCAGGCCTTCGTCATCGCCCAGACCCGCCTGGGCGGGGGCCGCATCCACCATGCGATGCGCACGATCGGGTTGGCCCGCAAGGCGATCGACATGATGTGCGAACGGGCGCTAAGCCGCCGGACCGCGGGCAGTCTGCTCGCCGACAAACAGACCGTGCAGGGCTACATCGCCGACAGCTATGCGCAACTGCTGCAGTTCCGCCTGCTGGTGCTCTACACGGCGTGGCAGATCGACCGGTACAACGACTACAAGAGGGTACGCAAGGACATCGCCACGGTGAAGGTGGTGATGCCGACGGTGCTGCACGACATCGCGTGGCGTGCCATGCAGGTGCACGGCGCACTCGGGGTCAGCAACGAGATGCCGCTGCTGTCGATGGTGACGGGCGCGGCGGTACTGGGATTGGCCGACGGTCCGACCGAGGTGCACAAGACCACGGTGGCCAAGCAGGTGCTGCGCGCCTACTCCGCCAGCGATGACGTGTGGCCCTCAGAATGGTTGCCGCGCAAGCGGGAAGCGGCGCGGGCTCGCTTCGCAGAACACCTCGAGCACGACATCGGAAATCAGTGAGGCGTCACCCGACGAGTTCGACCACAGTGGCGTTGGCGGTGCCGCCACCCTCGCACATCGTCTGCAGCCCGTAGCGAATGCCGTTGTCACGCATGTGATGAATCATCCGGGTCATCAGCACCGCGCCCGACGCGCCGAGCGGGTGGCCGAGAGCGATGGCACCCCCGAGCGGGTTGAGCTTCGCCTCGTCGGCCCCGGTGTCCGCCAACCACGCCAGGGGCACCGGGGCGAACGCCTCGTTGACCTCGAAGACGCCGATGTCGGCGAGCTCGAGGCCAGCTTTGTGCAGGACCATGTCGGTCGCCGGGATCGGCGCGGTCAGCATCAGCCTTGGATCCGCCCCGCAGACGGCGCCGGCGCGATAACGCACCAGCGGCGTCACCCCCAGGTGCACCGCGTTCTCCGCCGTCGTCACCAGCAACGCGGCTGCGCCGTCGGAGATCTGCGAGGAATTGCCGGCGTGGATCACCCCGTCATCGGTGAACGCGGGCTTCAGAGAGGACAACTTCTCGGCAGTCGTGCCGCGGCGGACGCCCTCGTCAGCAGTGATCACGTCGCTGTCGGTGAACACCGGCACGATCTGGTCGATGAACGCGCCGCTGTCCTGCGCCGCGGCGGCCCGTGCATGTGAGCGCGCGGAGTACTCGTCGAGCTCTCCCCGTGAGAGGTTCCACCGGCTGGCGATCATCTCCGCCGAGAGGCCCTGGTTGAACGAGAAGTCGTCATATCGGGCAAGCACTTTGGGTCCGTAGGGCACGCCGGTGGCACGCGCGGCGCCCAGCGGGACTCGGCTCATCACCTCGACTCCCCCGGCCACCACCACATCCTGCTGGCCCGACATCACCGCGTGCACGGCGAAATCCACTGCCTGCTGGCTGGATCCGCACGCGCGGTTCACGGTGGTGCCGGGAATGCGCTCCGGCCAGCCCGCGGCCAGCACCGCGAACCGTCCGATATTGCTGGACTGGTCGCCCACCTGAGATACGCAGCCCCACACGACATCGTCGACGAGCTCGACGTCCACTCCCGTCCGATCGAGGAGTTCATTGAGCACCAGCGCCGACAGATCAGCTGCGTGCTGGTCGGACAGTCCGCCGTTGCGCTTGCCGACGGGAGTGCGCACCGCACCGACGATGACGGTCTCGCGCATGAGGTCGAACCTACACCCCGGCCTGGCCACCGGCGTTAGTTCGGCTCAAGAATGGGGAATGCTCGCGCATGCCCACCGCTGACTCTGCGCGCGCCGCACACGCACCCGTTGCTAAGGCGGTGCGGGGCGCCGCGATCGGCAACGCCGTCGAGTGGTTCGACTTCGCGATCTACGGTTTCCTCGCCACCTACATCGCCGAGAAGTTCTTTCCACCGGGCGATGAGACCGCGGCGCTGCTCAACACCTTCGCCGTGTTCGCCGCGGCGTTCTTCATGCGGCCGCTCGGCGGCTTCTTCTTCGGGCCGCTCGGCGATCGCATCGGCCGTCAGCGCGTGCTGGCGGTGGTCATCTTGGTGATGTCGGCATCGACATTCGCGATCGGGCTGGTGCCCAGCTACGAGACCATCGGCGTGTTCGCCCCGATCCTGCTGCTGCTTCTGCGGTGTCTGCAGGGTTTCTCGGCTGGCGGTGAATACGGTAGCGGCGCATGTTTTCTCGCCGAGTACGCAAGTGACCGGCATCGCGGCTTCGTGGTGTCCTTCCTCGTCTGGTCCGTCGTCGTCGGTTTCCTGCTCGGCTCGGTGACGGTCACGGCCTTGGAAGCCCTGCTGTCGGAAGCGGCGATGGACGCCTACGGCTGGCGGATACCGTTTCTGATCGCCGGGCTGCTCGGCGCTGTCGGCCTGTACATCCGGACCCGGCTGGGCGACACCCCGGAGTTCACCGCGCTGCGCGAGGAGGGCGAGGTGTCGTCGTCTCCGCTGAAGGAGGCGTTCACCCACGCGTGGCGGCCCATCCTGCAGATCATCGGTCTGGTCGTCATCCACAACGTCGGTTTCTACGTCGTGTTCACGTTCCTGCCCAGCTATTTCACCAAGACGCTGGAATTCACTAAGACCGACTCGTTCGTGTCGATCACGGTGGCCAGCCTCGTCGCGATCGCGCTGATCCCTCCGCTGGGCGCGCTGTCGGACCGGGTCGGGCGCAAACCGCTGCTGATCGCCGGTTCGATCCTGTTCGCCGTGTTCACTTACCCGCTGTTCCTGCTGCTGACCAGCGGTTCACTGGCCGCGGCCATCACCGCCCACGCCGCGCTGGCCGCCATCGAGTCCGTGTTCGCGTCCACGGCGCTGGCAGCCGGCGCGGAACTGTTCGCCACCCGGGTCCGGTCCAGCGGCTACTCGATCGGTTACAACATATCGGTGGCGATCTTCGGTGGGACCGCACCCTATGTGGCGACCTGGCTGGTGGCTCGCACCGGCAACGACATCGCGCCGGCCTACTACGTGATCGGAGCGGCGGTGGTCACCTTGCTGACGGTGCTGACCATGGCCGAGACCGCTCGCCGTCCGCTGCAGAAGGTAGCCGTCACGCCGGCTCGTACCGCAGCATCGTGACCTCGTGCTCGGGGTAGTCGGAGAACACCGGCCGCACGCGCATGCCGATCGTGATGTCCGTCGGCTCGGCGTTGACCAACTCGGTCGAAAAACGGGGTCCCTCATCCCATTCCACTATGGCCAGCAGCTGGGGCACCGCGTCGGCGAAGTGCGGACCGACGGGCCGGCGCGCGACCGTGTAGGTGTACAGCGTGCCCATCCCGGAGATCTCACGCCATTCCAGATCGTCGGCGAGCGTGCTCGGGGCGCGCACCCGGGGGTAGAACACATACGAGTGAGACGACGGCGAGTACTGGATCACCACCCGGTGCTCGGCCAGGGCGTCCCAGAACGGTGCGGTGGTCGGTGTCTTCACCGGCATCGGCCGTGCGAACGTCATCCCTAATCTCCCTCCAGCACAAGAGCCGTCTGCTCGGACAGGATGCCGCCGTTGCCCGAGACGAACGCCCGGTCGCAGTCGGACACCTGGGCCGGCCCGGCACGGCCCATGATCTGACGCGCCGCATCGCACACGTGATGCATGCCGCCGGCGTTGCCCGCCTGCCCGAAGCCGAGCTGCCCGCCCGCCGTGTTGAGCGGGAAGTCACCCCGGAAGGTCAGGTCATGGTCGGTGACGAACTGCATGCCGGTCCCCTTGTCGCAGAAGCCCGCGTCTTCCAGGCTCAGGAGGACGGTGATCGTGTAGCAGTCGTAGATCGACACCATGTCCATCTGCGAACGATCCAGACCCGACATCGTGAACGCGGTCTCCGCGGCGCGAATGATCGGCGTCTGGAGCAGATCCTCCGCGTACGTGGGTGTCTTGTACGGCACCTGCTCGCCGAAGCCCTTGATCCAGACCGGCCTGTGCGCCGCTCGGGCGGCGACATCGGCATTGGCCACGACGACGGCGGCACCTCCGAGGCACGGCATCACGATCTCGAGCATGTGCAGCGGATCCGCGATGACGGGGCTCGCCAGCACGTCTTCGATCGTCAGCGGCGTGTCCTTCCAGATCGCGCCGTCGGTGTGGTTGGCGTTCACGCGCTGGTCGACGACGATCTTGGCCAGCGCACGTTCGTCGTAGCCGTACATCGACGCATAGCGCTGGGCCACCTGGCCGTAAGGACCGTTCTGCCCCAGATTGCCGTACGGAATCTCGAATTCGGCCTGCGGCGAGCCGAACTGGTTGCTCGACGCACCGAAGAACACGGCGTCTGTCAGCGGTCGGGGCCGCCGCTCTGACATCGGGGTCAGATAGCGCGCCGGGATGGCGCAGACCACGACGTCACAGATGCCGAGCTCGATCGCGGCTGCGGCGCGCCACACCATCCCCGCGGCGCTGGCCCCACCGAGATCGACCAGCTCGGCGAAGTTGGCTCGGACACCGAGGTATTCGGCGACCGTCGACGGGACGAAGATCTCCGACTCCGCGAGGTGGGTGGTGACGATACCGTCGACGTCCTCACCGGACAGTCCGGCGTCGGTCAGGGCCGCATCGGCGAGTTCTGCCCACTGCTCGATCATGAACGGGGCCAGTGCTGCCCCCTTCATCCGCTCAGGCGGCAGCTCGACGTATCCGACGATGGCAGCCTCGCCACGCAAGCCCATGTGCACTCCTCTCGATCAGGGACGGGGTAGCCCGAGAATGAACTGGGCGATGATGTTGAGCTGGATCTCCTTGGTGCCCCCACCGATGAGCTCCGCCGGCAGGTGGAAGTACTGCTCGATCAGCGATACGTCGCCGACCCCGTCGGTCTCCAGCAAGCCTGCGGGAGCGGACAATTCGAGCGTGGCGGCGAACGTACGGCGCAGCATCACGTTCATCGCCACCTTGGCGACGCTCGACGCCGGGCCGGGTTCCTGCCCGTCGAGCAGACGCAGCACCTCGCGCACTGCCAGCACCTTGATCGCCGTCGCATGCGCATCGGCATCACCGAGTGCTGCGAGCACCTGGACGTGGTCGGGTCCCCCGCGGCCGGCCAGGGCACGCAGGATCGTTGCGCGATCCTCTTTGATGTAGGCGCTGATCGCCACCCTTTCCTGGGCCATGGTGGCGATGGCCAGGCGCCAACCGTCGGTCGGGCCACCGAGCAGCATGTCGTCGGGAACGAACACCTCGGTGAGGAAGACCTCGTTGAAGTGCGCCTCCCCGGTGGCCTGCCGAATCGGCTGCAGATCGATTCCCTCGGAACGCATGTCAACGACGAAGTAACCGATGCCGCGATGCTTGGGCGCGTCGGGATCAGTACGAGCCAGCAGGGCGCCGTAGTCGGCGGTGTGGGCCGACGACGTCCAGATCTTGTGCCCGGTGATGCGCCATCCGCCGTCGACCTTGGTGGCGCGAGTGGTGAGCGCAGCCAGATCCGACCCCGCACCCGGTTCGCTGAACAGCTGGCACCAGCCCAGTTCACCGCGCATCGTGGGCGGAATCAGCTCCCGCGCCACGTCCTCGGGCGCCGCGCTGATCAACGAGGGCAGAATCCACTCCGCGATTCCCAGCGAAGGACGCACCAACTGCGGGCGTTTGGCGAATTCCTCGTCGAGGATCAGCTGTTGACGCGTGGTCGCGTCGACGCCCCACGGGCGGGGCCAGTGCGGGGCGATCAATCCCGCCTCAGCGAGCAGGGCCCGCTGCGGCCCGGTGGCGAGATTCGGATAATCGCCCTGGCGCCCTGGTTGATCGTTGCGCAGCGCGGTGGCCTCATCGAGCACTCTCGTCACGAATGTGCGGAAGTCCGCGTCGAGTTCACTGTGATCACCGAGTGTGACGGCGGTGTCGCGGTGTTCGCCGCGCGTGAACTCGCCCAGCCGGCGGGCGTGGCCGCTGATAGGTCCGATCGACGCGGCCAAGCTGGTTGCCTTGCGCCAGTACAGGTGCAGATCGTGCTCCCAGGTGTAGCCGATCGCGCCGAACATCGTCAGCGCGTCGAGCACCAGCCCCGGGGCCGGGCCGATCGCCATCAGCGCCGCCGTCTCGCAGGCGATCGTGTTCTGCGGGAGCGACTCTGACGCCGAGCGGGCGGCGTCCCACGCGGCCGCCGTGGCGAGCTCACTGTGCACCAGGAGCATGGCCGCCTGATGCTGCAGCGCCTGGAAGGCGCCGATCGGCTTGCCGAACTGCTCGCGCGTGCGCAGATGCTCGGTCACTGCCGTCACACACCACCGGATCACGCCGGACGCGACCGCTGCGGTCAACGCGAGCGACAGGCTCTGGACGCGGCCGGCATCGATGCCGGTGAGCCGGCTCTGCGCTGAGCATGCGTAATCGTCGAATCGGAGAACGCCCACGTCGACGGTCTTGTCGGTGCCGTCGAGCGGCGCCACGTCGACGCCCGGGGCCGCCGGGTCGACGATGAGCCACAGCGTCCGGCCCGCCGAGCGCGCAGTGACGATCACGACCTGGGCAGAGCAGAGCCCCGGAACGGCCGACGTCGTGCCGCTCAGCGTCCAGCCATGCTCCGTCGCCGTGGCCCGGAGAACGTCAGGGTCGGCGACGACAGCAGCCGCCGCCCCCTGCACCAGCCTTTCAATGACGTCTCGCGCGCCGGACTCGTCGTCGGCCAGCATGGCGACGGCACCGGCGATGACCGTCGGCAGCACCGGGCCGGGCAGCATCGCGGTGGCGGCCGCCTCGAGCACGCACGCGACGTCGAGCAGCGAGCCGCCGCCCCCACCGACACGCTCGGGGAGGTGCACAGCGTGAAACCCGTTTGCGGTGAAGTGATCCCACCACTCAGGTAGGCCGCCGGCGGTGAGCGAGTCAAAGGCGGCGCGGGTCTTGTCGATCGGCGCGTGCCGCGCCGCGAAGTCGGAGACGGCGGCAGCCAGTTGTGTCTGCTCAGGCGTGAGGCCGATCGATGGTGCGACTCCCACGCGCTCACCTTTCCCGACCACACCGAGCTGCTTCACGAGACGCAACGTCTCGTCTTGTGGCACACTACGGGCGCGCCCCCGGCGTGTAAAGCGACGGAGTAGTCGGCTGGCGGACAGGCAGGAGGGACAGACATGGCCACGACCGCCGACGCGCCGCGGCGACGCAGTGAGAAGTCCCGTCAAGCGATCGTCACGGCCACGCGTGAACTCCTCCTGCTGCGAGGCTTCGACAAACTGACCATCGAGGCGGTCGCCGCCCGCGCCGGTGTCGGGAAGCAGACGATCTACCGCTGGTGGCCGAGCCGGCACGCCTTGGCTTCCGACGTGATCCTCGACGACGCCGACCGCATCCTGCGTCCGGTCCCTGCGACTGCTGACGTCGAGGCAGATCTGTGCGCCTGGGCGGTCGAACTCGCGGCGGCGCTGACCACGGCCCGCGGAAACGCAATGCTGCGGTTCATGACCATCGCCGGCATCGAACACCCGGAGACCGGACAGCGACTGCGAGCGGGCTTCTCCACGCCCCTGCGCGACGCTGTGCGCGCCAGGCTCCGCAGCCACGGCTACGACGAGGCGCCCGCCGCCGATGCGACCGACGCCATCGTCGGCGGCATCGTCCAGGCCGTGCTGACCGACGGTCGGGAGTTTCCCACCGAACGCGCCGCGTCGATCACCCGAACGGTGCTCGCCGGACTCAACGCTCGGTGAAGCGACGCCGGGCCTAGTCGGGGCGCGACGATCCGTCCGGCCGCTCCGACCGCGGCACGAACAGGCCATCGCGAAGAAGCGTGTCCACTGCCCGTTGCCATCGGTCGAGTTGCAGCGGGTCCGTCAGCGGCGCGGGAAGATGCCGATCGACGTGGGTTCGCAAGCTGATCGCGCCGAGGGCCAGCACGATGGCGTTGATCGCAGCCCAGGTGACGTCGACGTCCGGGCGCACCTCTCCGCGGTCGATGCGTTGCTGCCACCGTGCCACGCCCACGTCGATCAGGGCGTCGAAGAGCCGAGCCCCTACTGCGCTGCCGTCCACGAGCGCGCGGCTCAGGTAGGCGGCGACATCCGGATACTCAGAGAAGATGCCGGTGACGCGCCCGCCGATCTCGGCCACCGAGTCGACGGGCGGTTCCGGCAGCGGACGCGCCATGGACGACACCACGAGTTCGAGAACGAACTCGTCGACCGCCGCGATCAGACCTGCCTTGGTGGCGAAGTGATGCTGCACCAGACCGAGCGACACGCCGGCGGCGGCCGCCACGCCACGCATGGTCGTCGCCCCCGTACCGCTCTGGGCGAAACTGTGCAGCGCGGCCCGCCGAATTCGCTCGATGCTGCGGGGCTCGACGGATTTCCCGCCGTGCGCGTCAGAGGCCACGGGCTAACCGTAGACAACGCGCCCACCGGCGAACACCACCATACGAATGTATCGTCTTAGCCATACAGGCGTATCGTCGTGACCAACGGGGAATACGTGACAGCGAGAAAGGGGTGTGGCCATGAATCCGGTATCGATCGAGGAAGTTCCGTGGACCGCGCCGTGCACGCAGGATCCCGACCGGTGGACCACCACGACGGACGAGGGCGCCAAAGAGCTGTGCCGGTCCTGCCCGCGCAGGTGGCAATGCGCCCGCGAAGCATGCCTGACGCCGGGGGCCGTCGGATTGTGGGCGGGCATCGTGTTGCCCGAAGGGGGGCGCAATCGGCAGTTCGCGCTCAAGCAGCTACGTTCGCTGGCCGAGCGGAACGGACACCCCGTCCGCAAACGGTGACCTCTGATCAGTGAGCGGGCTCGCTGGGACTCGATGAGGTCGGTTCCACCGAACCCTCCTCGTGCGCCGACGCAGCGATGAAGTCGTCGATCAGGCCGATCACCGCATCGGGCTGCTCGACGTGCGGAAAATGCCCGACACCGGGAAGCACCTCCAGCCGGCAGGCCGGCCGGAGTTCGGCCAGCGCGTGGCCGTGGTCGACGGGGATGATGCGGTCGTCGTCGCCCCAGATCACCAGTGTCGGTAGCTCCGAGGTCAAATACAACCGGTTCAACGCACTGACCGCCTGCCCGCGATAGTCGACCACGGATCGCAGCGTGCGTAGGAACGCTTGCCGCGTCTGCGAATCCGACAGGGACGCGTATGCGCTCCACATCTCGGCACCGCGCGGCGACTGGATGCTGTGCGAGGAGAACCAGCCGCGAATCGCGTTGCCCACCCGCACCACAGGCGGAGGCGCGACGACCGGCAGGAGGAACTCCGCTCCCGGCGCGGACAGCAGCCGCAACGTCCATCCGACGTCCTGGCCCAAACCACCGCTGCTGATCAGGATCAACCGGCGGCAATACTCCCGATGCTGATAGGCGAACTGCATCGCCACGCCGCCGCCGAGCGACTGACCGACCACCGTCGCGCGGGAAACATCGAGTTCGTCGAGGAAATCACGCAGCCCCACAGCGAATGCGCCAAGCGAGTAGTCGCTCCGGGGTTTCGCGGACTGCCTATGCCCCAGCAGGTCCGGTGCGATCACGCGATAGCGCTTGGCCAATCGCGGGATGACCGACCGCCAGGTGTCGGAACTGCCCGCCATCCCGTGGATGAGGAGCAGCACCTCGTCGCCGCTGCCCTCGTCGCGGTAGGCGAGTCGATCGCCGTGCAGATCGAGGAACTTCACGTCGCTCATGGAGCAAAAGTTCCCCTGTTCGCGGGCATCATGCGACTGATCGTCGCGAAACACACTTCGAATGTCGAGCGGTGACGACAGTCACGCAGATCGTGGTTTTCCCGCGTTGACGAGCGGGTAACTTTTCGCCAGCACGCTGGGAAGCCGGCAGCCGGAGGAGGAAGTCATGGCCGACAGGCCCGAAATCGTCAGCGCTGATGACCCGTTCAACGAGGCGGTTGCTACCACCGGCCTGTTCCTGATGATCTCGGCGATCATCGCGCTCGCGTTCGCGTTGGGCAGTTGGAGCCTGTCGGAGACGTTGTTCGCGGTGCTGTCCGGGGCCGTCGCGGTGCTGAGCTTCGCGGCGAGCATGTTCTGCTTCACCTCGCAGGCCCGCGAACAGGCACCCGTCGAAGTCTCTGCCTGATTCACCCGTGCAGTCGCGCGGCGTCGATGCCGTACTGCGCGATCTTGCGATAGAGCGTCGCCCGACTCATGCCGAGATCCTTGGCCGCGTCAGCCATCGTTGGCGCGCCGTTGCCGAGCACCCGGATGATCTCCCCCCGCTCGAACGCCTCGATTCGCGACAACCGACGAGTACTGCCGGCCAGGACTTCTGACGGCAGGTGGCCGGTGTCGACGACGTCGGTTCGACTCACCGCGTTGCGGACCACCGCGCTCAGCTGATCAGCGTTACCCGGCCACCCGTAACTCTGCAGGGCCCGCGCTGCCGCCGCAGTGAATGCGACCTCGCGGCCGCGCGCCCGGCGGGCTATGTGCGCGGCCAACACCGGCACGTCACCGTCGCGCTCGCGGAGCGGCGGCACTTCGACGACGGTGTCGACGAGGCGGGCCAGCGCAGCCGGAATGTCGGCGAACCGCTCCGCGGTCACCGCGAAAGGGACCCCGGACCCGCCGCCCGCCCGGCTGGCCAAGTCCCTGAGCCGTTCGGCCGCCCATGCCGGCAGCAGGTCCACGTCGCGGACGATCACCGCGGTGTGAGACTTGCCCAACTCTGGAGTCCACAAGCCGAGCCAGGTCGGCACATCGTCGGGCCCCGGCGCGCCCGCGGAGAGGATGCGATCGCGGGGATGAGCCCGGCGTGCCGCCTGGCCCAGTGCAGTGGCTCGACCCGCGCCAGGCTCTCCGATCGCGGCGACGATGCTGCCTGCCGCCATCGCATCGGCCGCATGGGCGACCGCGGCCTTCCAGGCCGAGCCGAGAGAGTTCGACGTGCCGGAAGCCGGCTCCAGGCCGGGCACCTCGACGCGAAACACGTCGCCGCGCGGCGTCGGTCGGACCCGTCGGCCGGAGTCGCGGGCCAGCATCATCGCGGCGGTGTTGCTGGCGGCTGATCGGGCGAGTGCCAGCAGGAGATCGGCCGAGGACTGAGACCAGGTGGTGAGGTTGACACTGCCTTCGAGACGGCCCGACGTGGGGTCCAGCACGGGGACCGCCGCACATGTGAATCTGTTGAGGCTCAACGCATAGTGCTGATCGGCGCGCACCAGCGTGGGCGCGCGATCGGCCAGGGCGAGGCCGAGACCGTTGGTCCCGACGTCGCGCTCGGAGTAGGCGAAACCGGGTGCCAAGTGCACATCGTCGAGGGCCTGCAACAGGCTGTGGTCACCGGACAGTCGGGACAGGACCACGCCGTCCGCGTCGGTCAGCATCAGACTGATCGGCTCGTTGACGAGTGTTCGGTGCAGATCGTTCAGCACCGCGTTGCCACACTCGAAGAACAGCGAACCGAGGTCCTCGGTCCCGGTGAACACCGGTTCCACCCCGTCGAGTGAGATGCCGTAGTCCTCGCTGCGCTGCCATGACGCCAGGAGCCGGTCCGACACCTCACCCCGCTGAACGGTGAGTGCGTCCACCCGCGCCGGTAGTCCGTTCGGCATGTGATCCACGTTACAAAACTTGCCAGTATCGCGCCGTCGGCGCAGGTGGGCGGCCGTCTCAGATTGAGACGCCGTGGCTCTGCCCTCGTCAGAGGTCGAGGCCTAACCTCGCTGCAGCGATGTGACAACCCTCACATCAGCCAGCTCGAAGGAGATCCATGTACACCAAGGACGGCACCAGCTTCTTCATCGTCGACGCCCATATCGCGCTGTGGGATGCCCGGCCCGAGAACCAGCGCAACATCCACGGCAAGCAGTTCATCGACTGCTTCTACGACTACCACCGCAACCTCTCCCCCGAGTCCGAGCAGTGCTCCTACGAGGACTACCTCTACCAGGGCGGAGAGCGGCTGATGCACGACCTGTTCGAGGTCGGCTACGTCGACCACGCGATCTTTCAGCCGGCCCACCTCGGCGAGTTCTACTACAAAGGCTTCGGACAGACCGCCGAGGCATCCGACCTGGCCAAGGCGCATCCGGACAAGCTCACCTACAACCACCACTTCGACCCGCGCAACGGCGAGATGGGACTCGAGCAGCTGCACCTGGACGCGGAGAAGTACGACCTCAAAGGCGTCAAGCTCTACACCGCCGAGTGGCACGGCGAGTCCCGCGGCTGGAAGCTCGACGACCCATGGGCCTACCGGTACTTCGAGGCCTGCCGCGAACTCGGCATCCGCAACATCCACATCCACAAGGGCCCGACGATCCGCCCGCTGGACCGAGACGCCTTCGACGTCGCCGACGTCGACCATGTGGCCTCCGATTTCACCGACCTGAACTTCGTCGTCGAACACTGCGGTCTCCCCCGGCTCGAGGACTTCTGCTGGATCGCCACCCAGGAACCGAACGTGTACGCGGGGCTCGCCGTGGCGATGCCGTTCATCCACACGCGCCCGAAGTACTTCGCGCAGATCATGGGTGAGCTCCTGTACTGGGTGGGCGAAGACCGGATCTTCTTCTCCTCCGACTACGCGCTGTGGACACCGAAGTGGCTCGTCGAAGCATTCGTCGACTTCAACATCCCCGACGATCTCGGCGAGTATCCGCAGATCACTGTCGACCAGAAGAAGAAGATCCTCGGGCTCAACGCCGCAAAGCTCTACGACATCCCCGTGCCGGCCGAGCTGTCGCTTCCCGACGCCGACGAGCCTGCGGTCGGCCCGCGCGGCGCCGACGAGATGGCGAACGCATGAGCCGCGAGGCCGAGACGATGGCTGCGTTGTCAGCCGTCGTCGACCCCGAACTCGACGAACCGATCACCGATCTGGGCTTCATCCGTTCGCTGGTGGTGTCCCCGTCGGGAAACGTCAAGGTCAACCTGCGGCTGCCGACGTCGTTCTGCTCACCGAACTTCGCCTACCTGATGGCATCGGATGCCAAAGACGCTCTCACAGAATTGGAGTGGACGCGTCAGGTGGTGGTCGAACTCGACGATCACCACGATTCGCACATCATCAACGCCGGGCTGGCCAGCGATGCCGGGTACCGAGGCACCTTCGCCCACGAGGCCGAGGACTCGCTCGACGACCTACGCATGACCTTCAAGCGCAAGGCCCACACGGCGGCGATGGAGCGCTGCCTGACTGCGCTACTGCGATCAGACCCGTCGCGGTCTGAGGAGTCGATGGGGTCGGTTCGCATCGCTGACCTGCCGGTCGGCGCCGAGGCGGACGCGCTGCTGCACCGCCGATCGGCACTCGGAATGCCCACGACACCTGAGGAATTGGTGCTCGTCGACGAATACGGACGACCCTACGAGGACGTGCCGATGGCGTTGCGTCGGGCGCGCTCGACACGCATCTCGATCGACGGCAACGCCCACTTCTGCCGCGGATTGCTGCGCACCCGCTACGCCGAGGAGCCCGCGAGCTTCTTTCCCCTGTCCGCCGTGATGCAAGGAGCCCACTGACATGTCCACCATGCGCGCCGTCCAGGTTGTCGGCTATCACCAGAACCTGGAGATGACCGAACTGCCGGTGCCCACCCCGGCCGGACCGTTCGACGTGATCGTCAAGATCGGTGGTGCCGGAGTCTGCCGCACCGACCTCCACATCCTCGAGGGGCAGTGGGCCGAGAAGTCACAGGTGCAGCTGCCGTACACGATCGGCCACGAGAACGCCGGCTGGGTCGCAGCCGTCGGTTCGGCGGTCACCAACGTCGCCGAGGGCGACAAGGTCATCGTTCACCCGCTGATCACCTGCGGATTGTGCCGGGCCTGTCGATCCGGTGACGACGTCCATTGCGAGGCCAACCAGTTCCCCGGTATCGACACCAATGGCGGTTACGCCGACTACTTGAAGACCTCGGCCCGCAGCGTGGTGCGCATCGACGACGCCCTGGAACCATCGGATGTCGCGGCCCTCGCCGACGCCGGCCTGACGGCCTACCACGCAGCGGCCAAGGCAGCCAGGCGGCTGGGTCCGCGGGACCGGGCCGTGGTGATCGGCGCAGGAGGCCTGGGCCACATCGGAATTCAGGTACTCAAAGCACTGTCCCCCGCCGAGCTGATCGTCGTCGATCGCAACCCCGACGCCCTCAAACTCGCGGAGGCCATCGGCGCTGACCACGGAGTCGTCGCCGACGGTTCGCAGGTCGACCGCGTTCTGGACCTGACCGGTGGGAACGGCGCCGAGGTCGTGGTCGATTTCGTCGGCGAAGGCGGCGCGACGGCCGAGGGGGTGGCGATGCTGCGCCGCGCGGGTGACTACCACGTCGTCGGGTACGGCGAGAACATCGACGTCCCCACGATCGACATCATCTCCACCGAGATCAACTTCATCGGCAACCTGGTCGGTTCCTACAACGACCTGTGCGACCTGATGGCGCTCGCGGCCCGCGGCGCGGTCAACCTGCACACGCAGAAGTACGCACTGGATGACTTCCAGTCCGCCATCACCGATCTCGACAGCGGCAACGTACGCGGACGAGCCATCCTGATCCCGTAGAGGACATGATCTGCATGATTTTCATCGTCGTGAAGTTCCGACCCAAGCCCGATCACGTGGAGGAGTTCCCGAACCTCGTCGCCGAATTCACCCAGGCCACGCGAAACGAGCCGGGCAACATGTGGTTCGAGTGGTCACGAAGCCTCGAAGACCCGAACGAGTACGTGCTGGTCGAGGGGTTCCGGGACGGCGACGCCGGCAAAGACCATGTCAGCGGCGAGCACTTCCACAAGTTCGTCGCCGAAGCGCCGGGGTGGCTGGCCTCGACGCCGCTGATCATCAGCCAGGAGATCGATGCAACCGGCTGGTCGGAGATGGGTGAGATGAAAGTCGGCTAGCTGCCACGCTGGGGCGGGCCCTGCAGTCTTGTGGTGACACTACAATCCGGCTGCCACCTGCCAAAGCTGTTCCAGCTCAGCACGATTGCCACACAACGACGTGGGCACGACATCGGTGGCGCCAGCCTCGAGATAGGCCTGTAGCCGGCGCGATACCGTTTCGGCGGTGCCGACGGCGGCCAGATCCGCCACGCTGTCGACTCCTTCGCGGGCAATCACCGCCTGATATGACGGGATGGTGGCGTAGAAGGCCAGTTCCTGCGCCGCGTACGCGTGGGCTGCGTCGGGGTCGTCGTCGATCACGACGGGAACCATGGCGATGATCCGCGGTTGCGGACGACCAGCGTCGCTCGCTGCCTTCGCGATCGTCGGGGCGATGAATTCGCCGATCGTTCGCGGGCCCGCCAGGTAGGGCAGGGTGCCGTCGGCGAGTTCGCCGGTGACGCGCAGCGCCTGCGGCCCCATTGCGGCGACGTAGATGGGCAGCGGCGCTCCCCCGGGCACGTCGACGGGCCACTCCGGATGAGCAGTGACCTCACTGCCGTGGAAATCCGCGGTGCCGTCGTCGACGATCGACCGCAGCACCGTCAGGTACTCGCGCAACCGCCGCACCGGTTTGTCGACGGTGAGGCCGAATGTCTGCGACTCGACCGAAGGGGCACCGAGCCCGAGCCCGAGACTGAAATTGCCGTGCGATGCGGCCTGGGCAGTCTGTGCGGCAGCCGCGATGATCAGCGGGTGACGCGGGTTGATCGGCACCACCGACGTGCCCACCCCGAGCCCGGGCACCGCTGCCCCGATGAGTCCCGCGAGTGCAATCGCGTCGTAGTCGACGCGCTGCGCGAGCCAGACCTGTCGGACGCCGGCATCGTAGGCCGCTTGCGCCTGGGCGATTGCGTCGTCGACGAGGTTCGTTGCAGTCCGGTCCGCGGTCAGCACAACTCCATGGGGCATACCCCCGCCAACCTGTCAGATGGATGCAGATATTCCGAATGGAGTGCGGGCGGGGGGATTCGAACCCCCACGCTCTTTCGAACACGGACACCTAAAGACCGCGCGTCTGCCGTTCCGCCACGCCCGCAGCGGAAGCGATCGTACCAATGACAGGTTGTCAGACGCCGCCCCTAGTTTGGTTGAGGGGGTGGAGTTCATGACGAGATCCGTCGAAGAGTTCGAGCACGTTTCTCAGCTCATCGCGGGCGGGCTCAACGATTGGGCGATCGCGCGTCTCACAGGAGTGCCCCGCGGAACTGTCCGCGATTGGCGTCGCAATCCACCCCGGAGCCTCACGTTCAGAAAAAGTCGCGGGTCAGTGTGCGGTGTTCTTCATGATTTCGACGCATTGCCCGAGGGGGCATACGCATACCTGCTCGGGATGTACCTTGGCGACGGTTACATTTCGCGAGACCGTCGATCGTGGCGTCTGCGCATTGCCTGCGACACCAAATATCCGGCCATCATCGTCCGATGCCGTCAGGCAATCGATGAAGTGATGCCGGGCCAAAAGGCGTCCGTGGTCAAGCGGAAGGGCAATTGCGTCGACGTCAGCCTGTATTCGCAGCACTGGAGATGCCTGTTGCCGCAGCACGGACCGCGCCGCAAGCACAAGCGGCGCATCGTGCTTGAACCGTGGCAGCAGGCCATCGTCGACACCGAGGCCGAGGAGTTCGTCCTCGGCCTTCTACACAGCGACGGATGCCGTGTCGTCGCAAACGATCGGGGCATTCTGAGCACCCGGTATCACTTCAGCAATCGATCCGAGGACATCCACGGGCTGTTCACCGCCGCGCTCGATCTGCTCGAGATTCCGTGGCGCCGGTCAAGCCGCTACATCGTGTCCATCTATCGCAAGGCGGCGGTCGAGCGCCTTGATGAGTTCGTCGGGCCGAAGGACAGCGCGGTACCGTTGAGCAGTGTCCACTACGCGGCGTAGGAGGCCGGCGCTCATCCTGCTGACGATCGCCGCTGCCTCGGGCTGCCTCGCCTTGGCGTGGTGGCAGTGGACACGCTTCGAATCGACCTCCGGCGACTTCCAGAATCTGGGGTACGCGCTGCAGTGGCCGGCCTTCGCCGGTTTCTGCGTCTACGCCTACTACAAGTTCGTCCGCTACGAGGAAGCGCCGCCCGCGCCACCGACGACGGAGACGCCCACCGAGATCCCGGCGGGCCTGCTTCCTGAGCGCCCGAAGGCAGCGCCGCTTGAAGCCGACGTGACGCTGCGCGAATACAACGCCTATTTGGCCGAACTCGCCAGAATCGATGGCGACGACAAGATGACAGGAACCGGTACGTGACCGCACCCGAATCGCCCTCGCCGCTCGCCTCCGTCGAGACCGTCCGCAAGGCCCTGACCGGCTACCGGGTCATGGCCTGGGCGACCGGCGTCTGGCTGATCGCACTCTGCTACGAGATGGTGATGAAGTACGGCTTCGGCGACGACTCGCTGGGCTGGATCGCCGTCGTGCACGGCTGGGTGTACTTCGTCTACCTGCTCTTCACGGCCAACCTCGCGGTGAAAGTCCGCTGGCCGATCGCCAAGACGGTCGGCATCCTGCTCGCAGGCACGATCCCGCTGGTCGGCATCATCGTCGAACACTTTCAGACGCAGAACATCAAAGCCCAGTTCGGGCTGACCTGATCCGTCAGACGAGCGCGCGCAGCGCCGGCAGCAGCGCGGCCAGCGCACGGCCCCGGTGCGACGCCGCGTCTTTTTCCTGCGGGGTCAGTTCGGCCGCCGTCCGCTCCGAATCGGCGGGCAGGAACACCGGGTCGTATCCGAACCCCCCGGCACCGCGGGGTTCACGCACCACCGTGCCGCGCCACTCGCCGCGCACCACGACGGCGTCGTCGTCGCCGGGTCCGTGGACCAGTGCGCACGCCGAGACGAATGCCGCCCCGCGTCGCTCGTCGGGGACGTCGGCCAGTTGCCCCAGCAGCAGCGCGGTGTTGGCGGCGTCGTCGCCGTGCCGGCCCGCCCAGCGGGCACTGAGCACCCCCGGCATACCGTTGAGAGCGTCGACTTCGATGCCGGAATCGTCGGCCACCGCCGGCAAGCCCGTCGCGGTGTAGGCGTCCCGCGCCTTGGCCAGCGCGTTCTCCTCGAACGTGGCGCCGGTCTCGGGCGCCTCGTCGAACTCGGGAACGTCGGCCAGCGACAGCAGCGACACACCGGCCACCCCTGCGGCGTCGAGCACCCGCTGGAGTTCGGTCAGCTTCTTGCCGTTGCGGGTGGCAACCAGGAGCCGGGTCAGCTTCCGAACGCCTTCTTGGCCGGCTCGCCCGATTCGGGCAGCGTCCCCGGATACGGCAACTCCAATGCCTCCTGCTGGATCACGAACAGCTGATCGCAGGCCGCCATCGCCGCGTCGAGCATCTTGTCCAGCGTCGATCGGGGAAAGGTGGCGCCCTCTCCGGTGCCCTGGATCTCGACCAGCGTGCCGGTGTCGGTCGCGACGACGTTCATGTCCACCTCGGCGCGCGAATCCTCGGTGTAGGGCAGGTCGACCCGGATGCGGCCGTCGACCACGCCGACGCTGACGGCAGCGATCGCGCACGACAGCGGTCGCGGATCCTTCAGCTTGCCGGCCGCCGCCAGATAGGTCACGGCGTCCGACAGGGCGACGTACGCGCCGGTGATGGCCGCGGTGCGGGTGCCGCCGTCGGCCTGCAGAACGTCGCAGTCGATCGCGATGGTGTTCTCCCCCAGCGCGGCGAGGTCGATGCACGCGCGCAGCGAGCGTCCGACCAAGCGGCTGATCTCCTGGGTGCGGCCGCCCACGCGGCCCTTCACCGACTCGCGGTCGGAACGGTCGTGGGTGGCGGCGGGCAGCATCGCGTACTCCGCGGTGAGCCAGCCCTGGCCGGAGCCCTTGCGCCAGCGCGGTACGCCTTCGGTGACGCTCGCCGTGCACATCACCCGCGTTTGCCCGAACTCGACCAGCACCGATCCCGCTGGGTGCGTGGTGAAACCGCGGGTCAGGGTGACGGGGCGAAGCTCGTCGTCGAGCCGGCCGTCTTCTCGTCTGGACACGGGGCCAACCCTAGCGGGTCGTCACGACAGCGCCGAGATCGCCCGAAGCGGCGGAAAGAGAGATCAGCCGCGCGTGATGTCGAATGCCTCGTTGGCGACCACGGCGTGCACCGGCCCGTCGAATTCGGCCTTCGCCTCGCTGATGACGTCCTCCCGCGACGTCCACGGCGGGATGTGCGTCAGCAGCAGCTCGCCCACCCCCGCATTGGCGGCGGCGCGACCGGCTTCGGTGCCCGACAGGTGCAACCGCGGCGGACGGCTCGGATCATGCGTCCACGATGCCTCGCACAGGAAGACGTCCGCGCCGCGAGCCAGGTCGATGAGCGCATCGCAGTAGCCGGTGTCGCCGCTGTAAACGAGCGTTGCGCCCGACGGGTCGGTGATGCGCATGCCGTAGGACTCCGTGGGATGACACACGAGGCGCGGCACGATCGTCAACGACCCGATCTCGACGGCCTGGTTGTCGACGAAGTGGCGGATGTCGAAAATGTCGGTGAAGTCGTCGATCTCGCCGCCCTCCGGCGACGACGCCGCGCCCAGGCGCGCCCACGTGTTGGCCGGCCCGTACACCATGCCGCGTTCGGTGGCGGGGCTCGGATGGTAGCGACGCCAGACGAAGAGCCCCGGCAGATCCAGGCAGTGATCAGCGTGCAGATGCGACAGCAGGACGTGCACCGAATTGGGGTCGGCGTGCCGCTGCAAGGCGCCGAGGACGCCGCCGCCGAAGTCGAGCACCAGCGGCGGGGTATCGGGCGCGGTCACCAGATAACCGGACGCGGGCGAATCAGGACCGACCACACTGCCGGAACACCCCAGTACGGTGACGCGCACGCTCACTAGCTTGCCATGCCCACCAGCGCTGTGCGGAAAACATCGCCGCTTTCCCGGTACTTTCGGAGACCCAGATCATGTCCTGGTCGCGGCGTGACCCTGGGCATGGCGCACCCCGTCGAGGGTGGGCCCCAGAAAACGCGTCGCCAACCGCGCGAACGCCTCCGGATCGCCCGTCGCCTCGAACACCCGGCGCGGCGCGGGACCCCCGTCAACGGGGTGCGGGCGCAGCAGATCGCGCTCGGTGAGCACCCGCAGCAGGTCCTTTGCTGTCTCTTCGGCGCTCGACACCAGTGTCACGTCCTGGCCCATCGCCAGCTGGATCAGGCCCGACAGCATCGGATAGTGGGTACAGCCCAGCACCAGCGTGTCGACCTGTGCCTGCTGCAGCGGTTCCAGGTATCCCTCGGCCAGGCCGAGCACTTGCCGACCGCTGGTGACGCCACGCTCCACGAAGTCGACGAAGCGCGGGCACGCCACCGAGAACACCTCGAGATCGCGGGCGGCGGCGAAGGCGTCCTGGTAGGCGCCGGACGCGATGGTCGCCGCGGTGCCGATGACCCCCACCCGGCCGGTGCGCGTGGTGCTGACCGCGCGCCGGACTGCCGGCAGGATCACCTCGACGACCGGGATCGGCGCATACCGCTCCCGCGCGTCTCGCAGGCACGCCGACGACGCGGTGTTGCACGCGATCACCAGCGCCTTGATGCCCCGCTCGGCGAGGTCGTCGCCGATCGCCAAAGCATGCTCACGAATTTGCGGCACGGTGAGCGGACCGTAGGGACCGTTGGCCGTGTCACCGACGTACAGGATCTCCTCGTCGGGCAGCTGATCGATGATCGCGCGGGCCACGGTCAGACCGCCGACCCCGGAATCGAAGATCCCGATCGGCAACTCCGCGCTCATCGGGAGAGGTACGGCGGAGCGGGGGCGCCCTTGCCGAGCGCGCGCGTGCGCCGTTCCGGGCCGGACAACAGGTACGCAGCGAGCACCCCGGCGAGCGCACCACTGAGATGGCCCTGCCAGGAGACGCCGAGCGTGCCGGGCAGGACGCCGAGCAGCACACTGCCGTAGAAGAAGAGCACGACGATCCCGACGACGATCTGCCACACCTTGCGGGTGAAGAAGCCGAACACGATCAGGAAGGTGAGCCAGCCGAAGATCAGGCCGGACGCTCCGATGTGGTTGGTCTCGCAGCGCACCCCGACGTAGGGGCACTGGGCGCCGACGTTGCCGATCAGCCAGGTACCGAGCCCGCCGACCAACCAGATGATCGCGGTGGCGAACACGAAGCGAGACAGCCCGGCCAACGTCATCAAGAACCCGAGCACCAACGCCGGAACGGTGTTGGCCATCAGGTGTTCCCAATTGGAATGCAGCAGTGGGGCGAACAGGATGCCCGCGAGCCCGTCTGTCTCCAGTGGTCGAATCCCGTTGCTGTCCAACCGATGCCCGCTCACTGCATCGAAAGCCTCGATGACCCAGAGCAATACGACGAACGACACGATGGTGACCCCGCCGACGAGCCAGGCGGGGCGCTCCCGCCCCGCGGTCGGGCCGGGACCTCCACCGGTGCCCGTCATGCCCATAGTTGCCCTTCCAGCGCATCTTCTGCGTCGTCCAGGCTACCGGCGTACGCACCGGTCGACAGATATTTCCACCCGGCATCGCACACGGTGAACGCGATGTCCGCGCGCTCCCCCGCCTTGAGGGCCTTGCTCGCCATACCCAGCGCCGCGTGCAGGATCGCACCAGTGGAGATACCCGCGAAGATGCCCTCCACCTGGATCAGCTCACGGGTACGGCGCACCGCGTCGTAGGAGCCGACCGCGAACCGGGTGGTCAGCACGTCGGGATCGTAGAGCTCCGGGATGAAGCCCTCGTCGATGTTGCGCAGCGCGTACACACCCTCCCCGTACCGCGGTTCGGCCGCGACGATCTGGACTCCGGGGACGTTCTCGCGCAGGAACCGGCCGGTCCCCATCAGCGTGCCGGTGGTGCCGAGGCCCGCCACGAAGTGCGTGATCTCGGGCAGGTCGGCCAGCAGTTCGGGCCCGGTGCCCTCGTAGTGCGCGGCGGCGTTGGCAGGATTGCCGTACTGGTAGAGCATGACCCATGAAGGGTTCTGTGCGGCAAGCTCTTTGGCGTGCGCGACCGCGGTGTTGGACCCGCCTTCGGCCGGCGAGTAGATGATCCGCGCGCCGTAGAGCTCGAGCAGCTGGCGGCGCTCGATCGAGGTGTTCTCCGGCATCACGCAGATCATGTTGTAGCCCTTGAGCAGGGCCGCCATCGCCAGCGAGATGCCAGTGTTGCCACTGGTCGGTTCGAGGATCGTCGCGCCGGGATGGAGACGGCCGGCGCGCTCGGCCTCTTCGATCATGCGCAGCGCCGGGCGGTCCTTGATGGAGCCCGTCGGGTTGCGGTCTTCGAGCTTGGCCCACAGCCGGACGTGCGGATCGCCATCCCACGCCGGCGAGAGCCGCGGCAAGCCGACCAGCGGCGTACCGCCGAGCGCTTGGAGCAGGGAGTCGTACCTCATCAGCCTCCCGCCACGGCAGGCAGGATCGTCACCGAATCCCCGTCGGAGATCTCGGTGTCCAGGCCGCCGGAGAACCGCACGTCCTCGTCGTTGACGTAGATGTTGACGAATTTGTGCAGCTTGCCGTTGTCGACGAGGCGCTCGGTGATACCGGAGTAGTTGGCCTCCAGGTCATCGATCACCGCCTGCAGGGTGGCACCGGACGCGGACACCCGCTTCTCACCGCCGGTGTGGGTGCGCAGGATCGTCGGGATGGACACGGTGACGGACATGGCGAGACTCCTCGGTTCGGGGATCGGGTCTGGGCTGGCTACTGGTACTGCTCGACGACGGTGACGGGTTCTTCGGTGACCACACCGTCCACGATGCGGTAGCTGCGCAGCTCGTGCTCGTCGGGGTCACGCGTGGACACCAACACGTAGTGGGCGTCGGGCTCGGAGGCGTAGGAGATGTCGGTGCGGCTCGGGTAGGCCTCGGTGGCGGTGTGCGAGTGGTAGATGACGATGGGTGCCTCGTCGGCGTCGTCCATGGCCCGCCAGACTTTGAGCTGTTCGCCGGAGTCGAACCGGTAGAACGTCGGCGAGCGCTCGGCATTGACCATCGCGATGAACCGCTCGGGCCGATCGGAACCCTCGGGTCCGGCGATCACCCCGCACGCCTCGTCCGGGTGGTCGGCGCGCGCATGATCGACCATCGCCGCCACCAGGTCAGCACGAATCGTCAGCACCCGCTCTCCTTCATTCGAACGCTCCGGGCAACAGCCCACGGTAGGTCGGTATTCCGGCGATCTCACCGGCGGCCAGCACTCCGGCCAGCACCGCGCTGGCCAGCACATCGGCCGCGGCGGCGCCCACCGCCGTCATCAGTGGCACCTCCGGGGACATCGATGCCGGGATCGTCGGGTCGGGTTCGACGTCGACGGCGCCGGTGGCCAGCGCGAACACCGTGTCGCCGTCCAGCGGTGTGTGGCACGGCCGGATCGTGCGGGCCAGGCCGTCCTGCGCGGCGACGGCGACGCGGCGGCAGGCCGCCTTGCTCAGCGCGGCATCGGTGGCCACCACGGCGATCGTGGTGTTGAGCGGACTCAGCTCGCCGTGCCGGTCGGCGTAGGCGGCAATCTGGTCGGCGGGCGGCGCCACCAGGCCGAACTCCTCGATGTGGCCGGCCTGCCACGGCAGTCCGGTGTCCGGGTCGACGACGTCGCCGGCGGAGTTGACGACGACCAGCGCGCCGACGGTGACGCCGATGTCGAGGGTCACCGACGCGGTTCCGACCCCACCCTTGAGCACCCCCGCTCGCGCGCCGACGCCCGCGCCGACGGTGCCGATCGCGACCTCGGACGTCGCCTCGGCCGCCGCGCGGTAGCCGAACTCCGCGGTCGGCCGGCACTGCCAGCCGCCCACCGGCAGATCGAAGATCACCGCGGCGGGCACGATCGGCACCACCCCGCCGCCGCCGGCACCTGTCAAGGCCACGCCGCGCTGCTGCTCCTCCAGCCACGTCATGACACCGTCCGCGGCGGCCAGCCCGAACGCGCTGCCGCCGGTCAGGACCACCGCGTCCACGTGCCGCACCGAATTGCTCGGGTCCAGCAGGTCGGTTTCACGGGTGCCCGGCGCGCCACCTCGGCCGTCGACCGCGCCAGTTGTGCCCGGCGGCGTCAGCACGACGGTGGCGCCGGTCGCCCACCCGGAACCGAGTTCCGCGTCGGGGTCGATCGCGTGGTGGTGTCCGACGCGGATGCCGGCGACGTCGGTGATCGTGCCCGGCATCAGCGACCCGTGCCCATCAGGCTCACCACCAGGTAGTCCTGCAGCACGGTCAGCCACTGGTACACATCGAGGTGCCCGGCCATCGGATGGTCGCCGGGAAGCCGGTCGGGCCCTTCGGGGCCGATCTCGAGCATTGTGCCCAGCGCCAGGCGTACGTCGTTGACCGCCGACGCCCATGCCTGGGCATCGTCTTCGGACAGCTCGAACTTTCCACCACCGGGGGGCATCGTGGCGAGCAGACGTTCCGCGGCCGCACGCTTGGCGTCGATGATCTCGGGCTCGTGCAGGCTGCGCAGTGCGCTGTTCAGACTCTCGGCCGGACCCGAACCGGCGGGATGCTCGGTCGCCGGCTTGTAGAAGTCCGGCAGCAGGCGCTTCATCGTATCGTCCTGCGGCGCAGTCGAATTGCCTGTCCTGATGCCGGTGATCTCGGCGAGTTCGTCGACCGGTGCCGAGGCGGCCCGCTCGTCGAGCATGTCGCGAAGCGACGTCACCAAACTGGACAGGAGATCGGCCTCGTGCGCGGCCAGCGCCGACCTGAAGCGCGGGCCGTCCTCACCGTCGACCCTCTTCCACTTACGCACAGCCGGGTCAGCGGTCCTGTTGTAGCGTCGCCCACAGCCCGGCGGCGTGGAGCTTGGACACGTCTACTTCCATCGATTCCCGGCTGCCGGCCGAGACCACGGCTTTGCCCTCGTTGTGCACCTGCAGCATCAACTTCGTGGCGTGCGACTCGCTGTAGCCGAAGAGCTTCTGGAACACGTAGGTCACGTACGTCATGAGGTTCACGGGATCGTCCCACACGATCGTCACCCACGGGGTGTCCGCCGCGGCGTCGGTACTCACCTCACGTTCTACGCGGGTATCCGGTCGTGCCTTCGCCGGCGTCACCATGCCGGCCAGAATACCGGGGCCGTGCCCGGGCTCCGAACCGATACGGTTGGGCGGTGACCTCGTCGCCGGAGAATCCGTCTGCGCACCCCTCACCGGCCCTGCTGACCGACAAGTACGAGCTGACCATGCTCGCGGCCGCACTCAAGGATGGCACCGCCCACCGCCGCACCTCGTTCGAGGTGTTCGCCCGTCGATTGCCCGACGGCCGGCGCTACGGGGTCACCGGCGGGACAGCGCGGTTCCTGGAAGCGTTGCCGCAGTTCAGGTTCGGCGACGCGGAGCTCGCCACATTGGGGCGGTTCTGCGATGCCGACACCCTCGCCTATCTCGCCGACTACCGCTTCGGCGGGGACATCGATGGCTACCCGGAGGGTGAGCTGTACTTCCCCGGTTCCCCGGTGCTCTCCGTGCACGGCACCTTCGCCGAATGTGTGGTGCTCGAGACACTGGTGCTGTCGATCTTCAACCATGACACCGCGATCGCCTCGGCGGCGGCCCGCATGGTCAGCGCCGCGCAAGGCCGCCCGCTGATCGAGATGGGATCGCGTCGCACGCATGAGGCCGCGGCCGTCGCCGCGTCGCGCGCCGCTTATCTCGCCGGGTTCACCGGATCGTCGAACCTGGAGGCCGAACGCACCCACGGCGTGCCCGCGCTCGGCACCAGTGCCCATGCGTTCACGTTGCTGCACAGCAGCGCCGGCCAGTCCCCGTCCGACGGGGAGAAGGCGGCGTTCCGAGCGCAGGTCGACGCGCTGGGCGTCGGCACCACATTGCTGGTGGACACCTATGACATCACTGCCGGCGTCGCCAACGCGATCGAGGCCGCCGGCCCCGAGCTGGGCGCCGTGCGGATCGATTCCGGAGACCTGGGGGTGCTGGCCCGCCAGGTGCGGGCTCAGCTCGACGGGCTCGGCGCCAAAGGGACCAAGATCGTGGTCTCCGGCGACCTCGACGAGTTCGCCATCGCTGCGTTGCGGGCGGAACCGGTGGACATCTACGGCGTGGGCACCTCCGTGGTGACCGGATCGGGCGCGCCGACGGCGAGCATGGTCTACAAGCTGGTCGAGGTCGACGGGCTTCCGGTGGCCAAGCGCAGCAGCCGCAAGGAATCTCACGGCGGCCGCAAGCAGGCCATGCGGCTGGCCAAGGAGTCCGGCACGATCGTCGAGGAAGTCGTGTATCCCCGCGATGAGTCGTTCGACGTCCCGTCCGATCTCATGGGCCGTCCGGTGACGATGCCGCTGGTGCGCGACGGCCGGGCAGTGGCCGACCTGTCCCTGGCCGCCGCCCGTGATCGCGTGGCGCAGGGGTTGCTCAGCTTGCCCTGGGACGGGCTGAAACTGTCCAAAGGCGAACCCGCGGTTCCGACCCGGATGATCGCCCCGCGCGGACGGTAGGGCGTGGGCACCCGGCCGGGCGAGGTCGCCGAACTGCTCGCCGCCGCCGTCACCGCGCTGGGCGGCGCCCACCGGGACGGCCAGGTGGCGATGGCCGAGGCGGTCGCGCAATCCTTCAACAGCGGCGAGCATCTGGCGGTGCAGGCCGGCACGGGCACCGGCAAATCGCTGGCCTATCTGGTGCCCGCGATCGCCCATGCACTGGCTGACGAGCGGCCTGTCGTGGTGTCCACCGCGACGATCGCGCTGCAACGCCAGCTCGTCGACCGGGACCTGCCCCGGCTGGCTGATTCACTCGCTCCCCACCTCCCCCGGCGCCCCGAGTTCGCATTGCTCAAGGGCCGCGGAAACTACTTGTGTCTGAACAAAATCCACAACGGAGCAACCGAATCCGGCGATGACCAGCCGCAGGACCAGCTGTTCAATCCCATCGCGTCCACCGCGCTGGGCCGGGACGTCGCCCGCCTCACCGAGTGGTCGGCCATCACGCAGACGGGCGACCGCGACGACGTCGTACCCGGAGTGCCGGACCGCGCCTGGTCTCAGGTGAGCGTGTCCGCGCGTGAATGCATCGGGGTGTCGCGCTGCCCGTTCGGCACCGACTGCTTCGCCGAACGCGCCCGAGACCGCGCTGCCGACGCCGACGTGGTGGTGACCAACCACGCGCTGCTCGCCATCGACGCGATCGGCGATGCGAACGTGCTGCCCGAACACGACCTGCTGGTGGTCGACGAAGCCCACGAACTGGTGGATCGCGTGACGGGGGTGGCGACCGCCGAACTCTCGGCGACGTCGCTGGGAATCGCGCAGCGCCGGGCCGCCCGCGTGATCGACGCCGAACTCGCCGAGCGCTTCGAGGCCGCCGCTGCGACGCTGTCGTCGGCACTGTACGACGCCCGTGCGGGCCGCATCGACGTGCTCGACGAGGAACTCGGCAGTTACCTGAGCGTGCTGCGGGACAGTGCGAGCCGCGCCCGCACCGCGATCGAGACTGCACCGAACGATCCGAAGACGGCGTCCGCGCGCGCCGAGGCAGCGACCGCGCTGGGCGACGTCGCCGACACGGCCTCCCGGGTCCTCGCCTCCTTCGTGCCCGCCATCCCCGACCGCACGGACGTCGTCTGGGTCGAACACATCGAGGATCCCCGCACGGGCAACCGGACGCTGCTGCGGGTCGCACCGTTGTCGGTCGCCGGGTTGTTACGGGCGCGACTGTTCGGCCCCACCACCGCGGTGCTCACCTCGGCGACACTGACCGTCGGCGGGGATTTCGACGCGATGGCTGCGGCGTGGGGGCTGACCGGCACGGCCGAGACCGAGACCCGCTGGCGCGGGCTCGACGTCGGCTCACCGTTCGATCACGCCCGCTCGGCGATCCTGTACGTCGCCGCGCATCTGCCGCCGCCGGGTCGCGACGGCGTCGGCGCGGCCGAACAGCTCGACGAGATCGCCGGTCTGATCGAGGCGGCGGACGGGCGCACACTCGGACTGTTCTCGTCGATGCGCGCGGCGCGGGCCACCGCGGAGATCATGCGAGACCGCCTCACCACACCGGTGCTCTGTCAGGGCGAGGACACCACTGCCGCACTGATCGCCCGCTTCGCCGCCGATGAGCAGACGTCTCTGTTCGGCACCCTGTCGCTGTGGCAGGGCGTCGACGTGCCTGGTCCGTCGCTGTCGCTGGTGCTGATCGACCGAATCCCATTCCCCCGGCCCGACGATCCGCTGCTGACTGCACGCCAGCGCGCCGTGGCCGCCCGCGGCGGCAACGGCTTCATGGCGGTGGCCGCCAGCCACGCCGCGCTGCTGCTGGCCCAGGGCGCCGGCCGGCTGCTGCGCCGCATCGACGACCGCGGGGTCGTCGCCGTCCTCGACTCCCGGATGGCGACCGCGCGCTACAGCGGGTACCTGAGATCGTCTCTGCCGCCGTTCTGGGCGACCACCGACGGCAGCGCTGTGCGAGCGGCGCTGCGCCGGCTGCACGACGCCGGCTGAGCGAGGTTCGTCGACTGTCGGGCGGCGGGGCAGCGTGGTCGTTATTGTCGACCTCGCAGGAACGACCGAAAGGCGGCGTCATGGGTCCGTCGTCACGCTCTCGACAGGTGCTGATCGCCGTGGTCGCGGTCGGCGCGCTGCTGTGTGCCGCCTGCTCGACCACCCTGCAGGGCAACGCCGTATCAGTATTCAACGATCCGTTCTCGGTGGCCGGCATGCCGGCCACCGACGGACCCACAGGCCTGCGCCCGAACGCCGAAGGGCCCAGCCGCACGGTTGAAGGCACCGACGGCGGCCAGATCGACAACCTGGCCGCGAGCGCGGTCAGCGACGTCGAACAGTATTGGGAGAGCGCATATCCGGAGACCTTCGACGACGGTTTCACGCCCGTCAAGGAATTGATCTCCTGGGATGCAGGCGGTTTCGACGGGACATTCTGTGGTGAGACCACATTCGGTCTGATCAATGCCGCCTACTGTTACCCCGACAGGACGATCGGTTGGGACCGCGGTGAACTGCTACCGGGTCTGCGCCGCGCGCACGGCGACATCGGCGTCGCGATGGTGCTGGCCCACGAGTACGGCCATGCCGTGAGCCGCGCCGCGAAGATGGCCACCCGCGACACCCCGACGCTGGTTGCCGAGCAGCAGGCCGACTGTCTGGCCGGTGCGTACATGCGCTGGGTGGCCGAGGACAACTCGCCGCGCTTCTCGCTGAGCACCGGGGACGGGCTCAACAGTGTGCTGGCCGGCGTGATCTCGTTCCGCGATCCTCTGGTGCAGCAGGGCGATCCCCAAGCGGGCGTCGACGAGCACGGCTCGGCCTTCGAGCGCATCTCGGCGTTCCAGTTCGGGTTCACCGACGGTCCGGCGGCGTGCGCGGGAATCGACATGCGGGAGATCGGCCAGCGACGTGGCGACCTCCCGGTCCTGCTGCCCGAGGACGAGTCCGGCGAGTTGGCGATCGACGAGAGTTCGGTGCGCTCGATCGTCGACGCGATGGGAATCCTGTTCTCCCCCAGCGCCCCTCCCGCACTCAGCTTCGACACGGCGGCCGCGGACACGTGCGCCGACGCGCGCCCCAGCCCGCCCGCGTCGTACTGCCCGGCGACCAACACCATCGTCGTGGACCTGCCGGCGCTGACCGAACTCGGCGCGCAGGACGCCGAGGGTGGGCTGGCCTCCGGCGACAATGTGGCCTACTCGGTCCTGGTGTCGCGCTACATGCAGGCGATCCAACACGAGCGCGGCGGGGTGGCTCTGGACAACGCTGAGGCCGCGCTGCGCACCGCGTGCCTCACCGGGGTCGCGACGGTCAAGATGTCCAAACAGGTCACCACGCCCGACGGTGCCACCATCGCCCTGACCGCCGGGGACGTCGACGAGGCGGTGTCGGGCCTGCTCACCAACGGGCTGGCGGCCAGCGACGTCAACGGCGAATCGGTGCCGTCGGGGTTCTCCCGCATCGACGCGTTCCGCGTGGGTGTGCTCGGTGACGCCGACCGCTGCTTCGCCCGCTTCCGCTGACCTGATCAGCCTGCCAGCGTCACCAGACCCAACTCGTTGTCGCCGGCCAGCAGCCGATGATGGGGCAGCACGCGCACGGTGTATCCGACCGGGCCGGTGACCGGCAGCGGCGTGCTCGCGGTGAACATGTCCTCGCCGCCGTCGGACGTCCCCGAGTGCGTCATCGGGATCGTCACCGGTTCCACCAGTGCGTCACCGGCGTCCACACGTCCGAGCACCGCCTGCACCGTCACCTCGTCGGGCCGCAGCCCCTCCAGGCACACCCGCGCGGTGAGCGTCAGCTCCGAACCCAGCAGCGGCGTGTCGGGCAGCCCGGAACTGTCGACCTCGACGACGCGAACGTCCGGCCACGCCGCGTGCACCTTCTGCCGGTACAGCGCGAGCTCGCGCGCCGCACCGAACGGTCCCTCGGTGGCGTCCCCCGGCTCGATCGACTGCCGCAGGGCGCGGGCCGCCGGCAGGTAGTAGCGCTCGGTGTAGTCCCGCACCATCCGCGACGCCAGCACCTTCGGGCCGAGGACCTGCAGGGTGTGACGCACCATCTCGACCCAGCGGGTCGGGACGCCGCGTTCATCGCGGTCGTAGAACTTCGGCGCCACCGCTCGCTCGAGCAAGTCGTAGAGGGCGGCCGCCTCCAGGTCGTCGCGCCGGTTCTCGTCGGTCAGTCCGTCGGCAGTCGGGATCTCCCAACCGTTTTCGCCGTCGTACCACTCGTCCCACCAGCCGTCGCGGATCGACAGATTGAGTCCGCCGTTGAGCGCACTCTTCATCCCCGACGTGCCGCAGGCCTCCAGGGGCCGCAGCGGGTTGTTCAGCCACACGTCGCAGCCGTGGTACAGCGTGCGCGCCATCGACATGTCGTAGTCGGGCAGGAACGCGATGCGATGCCGGACGTCAGCCTGGTCGGCGAACCGCACCACCTGCTGGATCAGCGACTTGCCGCCCTCGTCGGCGGGGTGCGACTTGCCGGCGACGATCAGCTGCACGGGACGTTCGGGATCGAGCAGCAGGCGCCGCAGCCGCTCGGGGTCGCGCAGCATCAACGTCAGGCGCTTGTAGGTCGGCACCCGGCGCGCGAACCCGATGGTCAACACGTTCGGATCGAATGCTGTTGCGATCCAACCTAGTTCAGCCTCGGCGGCCCCGCGCTCCAACCATGACCGCCGCACCCGGTCGCGGACGTCGTGCACCAGCGCCTCACGCAGTTGGGACCGGATCCACCACAGGTGACCCGGGTCGACCTCATGCAGACGCTCCCACGTCTCGGGCTCCTGCAGCGAACTCAGATCCTGGCTACCCAGCAGCTCGCGCCCGAGTTCCAGCCATTGCGGCGCCGCCCACGTCGGGGCGTGCACCCCGTTGGTGATCGACCCGATTGGCACCTCGGCCGGATCGAACCCCGGCCACAGATTGTTGAACATCTCCCGGCTCACGCGGCCGTGCAGCAGCGACACCCCGTTGGCGCGCTGGGCCAGCCGCAGCCCCATGTGGGCCATGTTGAACTTCGTCGGGTCGTCCTCGGATCCGAACGCGAGGATGCGCTCGACCGGAACCCCCGGCAGCAACCTCGAGCTCGAGCCGCCCGGGTCGGCGCCGAAGTACCGCTGCACCATGTCGACCGGGAACCGGTCGATACCGGCCGGCACCGGGGTGTGGGTGGTGAAGACCGTCGAGGAGCGCACCACCGTCAGCGCGGTGTCGAAATCGAGGCCCGCCTCGATCAGTTCACGGATGCGTTCGGCTCCGAGGAACCCGGCGTGGCCCTCGTTCATGTGGAAGACCTCGGGTGCGGCCAGCCCCTCGATCTGAGTGAATGCCCGGATCGCGCGCACGCCGCCGATGCCGGCAAGCAATTCCTGCCGGATGCGGTGTTCCTGGTCGCCGCCGTAGAGCCGGTCGGTCACCGACCGCAGCTGGTGGTCGTTCTCGGGGATGTCGGAATCGAGCAGCAGCAGCGGGATGCGGCCGACATGGGCGATCCAGACTCGGGCGAACAACTCGGCGGAGTCGGGAAGCGCCAGGCTGACCAGCACGGTCTCCCCCGCGGCGTCGGTGAGCAGGCGCAGCGGCAGGCCCTGCGGGTCGAGCAGCGGATAGTTCTCGTGCTGCCAGCCGTCGGCGGTCAGCGACTGCCGGAAGTAGCCCGACCGGTAGTACAGCCCGACCGCGATCAACGGCAGCCCGAGGTCCGACGCAGACTTCAGATGGTCACCGGCCAGGATGCCGAGCCCTCCCGAGTAGTTAGGCAGCACTTCGGCAACGCCGAATTCCATCGAGAAGTACGCGATGCCGTTGGGCAACGCAACGGCGTCCCCCCCGGTCTGCGCCAGCTGCTGGTACCACAGCGGACGGCTCAGGTAGTCGTCCAGATCCGCGGCGAGGGCACCGAGGCGCTCGACGAAGTGATCGTCGCGGGCCAGGTCCTCCAGCCGGTCGGGGCTGACGTGGCCGAGCATCGCCACCGGGTCCTCGCCGACGAGTTTCCACAGTTCGGGATCGATCGCCTGGAACAGATCCTGGGTCGGTTTGTCCCATGACCACCGCAAATTGATCGACAGCCGTTCCAGTGCGGCCAGCGGTTGCGGGAGGTGGGCGCGGACGGTGAACCGACGGAGAGCCTTCACGCGTGCTCACCTTACTGGCGCGGCGTCCGCCCATGGGTGACGTGCTGCACTTCGTTTCTCCCGCGGGGTTGAGGCTGACACTACGGTGGGTATAGGCGCGACGAAGGTGCACGACGAGGTGTGACCAGACCATCCAGGGACGGCGCGCGGCGGGGGCGAGACCCCGAGCCGCGCTCGACATGCAACGTGTAGGGAGTGCTTGAGTGACCGCCGGTCGGATCGAAATCGATGACGTCGCACCAGTGGTGTCCGGCGGGCGATTCCCCGCCAAGGCGGTGGTCGGCGAGGTGGTTCCGGTGACCGCGACGGTGTGGCGCGAAGGCCACGATGCGGTCGCCGCCACGCTGGTCGTCCGCTACCACGGCACCAACTACCCGGCCCTGGCCGACGAACCGCCAGGTCGGACCAAGACGACGGAAGCGGTCCCGATCGAAGAGGTCGTCGCGCCGTCCGCGGCGCGTATCCGCCCGTCGGCATTGCCGATGGCGGCCGGGCGCACGCCTGACGTCTTCCACGGCCAGTTCACTCCCGACGCGGTCGGACTGTGGACGTTCCGCGTCGACGGCTGGGGGGATCCCATCGCGACCTGGCGCCACCACGTGATCGCCAAGCTCGACGCCGGGCAGAGCGAGGGCGAACTGTCGAACGACCTGCTCGTCGGCGCGAAGCTGCTCGAGCGCGCCGCGGCGGGCGTGCCGCGTCAAGATCGCTACCCGTTGATGGAGGCCGCCGAGCGGCTGAAGACGCCGGGAGACCCGTTCTACCGCGCCGGCGCTGCGCTGTCCCCCGAGGTCACCGAGCTGGTCGACCAGTACCCGCTGCGGGAACTCATCACCCGCGGCGAGGCGCACGGCATCTGGGTGGATCGGCCGCTGGCCCGGTTCAGCTCCTGGTACGAATTCTTTCCGCGCTCGACGGGCGGCTGGGACAGCTCCGGCAACCCGGTGCACGGCACGTTCTCGACAGCCACCAAGGCGTTGCCCCGGGTGGCCCGCATGGGCTTCGACATCGTGTACCTGCCGCCGATCCACCCGATCGGCAAGGTGCACCGCAAGGGGCGCAACAACAGCGTCACCGCCGGCCCCAATGACGTCGGCTCGCCGTGGGCCATCGGCAGTGATGAGGGCGGGCACGACGCCGTCCACCCCGATCTGGGCACGATCGACGACTTCGACGATTTCGTCGCCGCGGCGCGCGGAGAGGGCTTGGAGGTCGCTCTCGACCTCGCTCTGCAGTGCGCGCCCGACCATCCGTGGGCCAAGGCGCATCCGGAGTGGTTCACCGTGCTGCCGGACGGGACGATCGCGTACGCGGAGAACCCGCCGAAGAAGTACCAGGACATCTATCCGCTGAATTTCGACAACGACCCGGCGGGCCTCTACGAGGAAGTCCTTCGCGTCGTGAAGTTCTGGGTGTCTCACGGCGTCAAGGTGTTTCGCGTCGACAACCCTCATACCAAGCCGCCGAACTTCTGGGCATGGCTGATCGGCGAGGTCAAGAACATCGATCCCGACGTGCTGTTCCTCGCCGAGGCGTTCACTCGGCCGGCGCGCCTGTTCGGCCTGGCCAAACTGGGATACACGCAGTCCTACACATACTTCACCTGGCGCACCGCGAAGTGGGAGCTGATCGAATTCGGCCAGTCGATCGCCGAGCACGCCGACTACGCGCGGCAGAGCCTCTGGCCGAACACCCCGGACATCCTGCACGAGAGCCTGCAGCACGGCGGGCCGGGAATGTTCGCGATCCGGGCTGCACTGGCCGCCACGATGAGCCCGACGTGGGGCGTGTACTCCGGCTACGAGCTGTTCGAGCATCGCGCGGTACGGGAGGGCAGCGAGGAGTACCTCGATTCGGAGAAGTACGAGCTGCGCCCCCGCGACTTCGACGCAGCTCTCGCCGATGGTGAGTCACTCGAGCCGTTCCTGGCCCGGCTCAACGAGATTCGTCGGCTCCATCCCGCTCTGCACCAGCTGCGCACGATCACGTTCCATCACGTCGACAACGACGCGCTGCTGGCGTACAGCAAGTTCGACCCGGTCAGCGGCGATCAGGTCCTCGTCGTGGTGACGCTCAACCCGTTCGGGCCCGAAGAAGGCACCGTGTGGTTGGACATGGGCGCACTGGGAATGGATCAGCAGGAGCGTTTCTGGGTACGCGACGAGATCACCGGAGAGGAATACCAGTGGGGTCAGAGCAACTACGTGCGCCTGGAGCCCGCCCGTGCGGTGGCGCACGTGCTCAACATGCCCCAGGTCCCGGCCGACCAACGAATGAACCTACTGCGTAGGGAGTGACGAGATGGCCAAAGCATCCAACGCGACCAAACAGATCGACAGCCCGAACCTGCGGCCCCACACCGCCGACCTGAATCGACTGATCGCCGGCGAACACCACGACCCGCACTCGGTGCTGGGCGCCCACGAGTTCGACGATCACACCGTGATCCGGGCCTACCGCCCGCACGCAGTGACGGTCACCGCCCTCATCGGCGGCGTGCGGTACCCGCTGCAGCACATCGAGGCCGGGGTGTTTGCGGTCGCGGTGCCGTTCACCGACCTGATCGACTACCGCCTCGAGGTGGACTACTCGGGCGAGGACTCCGGCTTCGTACACACCGTGGCCGACCCGTACCGGTTCCTCCCGACGCTCGGCGAGGTGGATCTGCACCTGTTCGCCGAGGGCCGGCATGAGCGGCTCTGGGAGATCCTGGGCGCCCACCCCCGCACGTTCGAGACCCCCGACGGCGTGGTCAGCGGGGTGTCGTTCGCGGTATGGGCGCCGAATGCCAAGGGCGTCAGCGTGATCGGTGACTTCAACCATTGGGGCAACGAGGCACAGATGCGCGTGCTGGGTTCCACGGGCGTGTGGGAGTTGTTCTGGCCCGGGTTCCCCGAGAACGGCCTCTACAAGTTCCGCGTGCACGGCGCCGACGGCGCGGTCACCGAACGGGCCGATCCGATGGCCTTCGCGACCGAGGTGCCGCCGCAGACCGCGTCGAAGGTGTTCGCCAGCGACTACACCTGGGCCGACGACGAATGGATGGCCGACCGGGCGCTGCGCAACCCGGTGTTCGAGCCGATGAGCACCTACGAGGTCCACCTGGGCTCGTGGCGGCCGGGATTGAGTTATCTCGAGCTCGCCGAACAACTCACCGACTACCTCGTCGAGCACGGCTTCACGCATGTCGAGATGCTGCCCGTCGCGGAGCACCCGTTCGGCGGATCGTGGGGTTACCAGGTGACCTCTTACTACGCTCCGTCCTCGCGCTTCGGCACGCCCGACGAGTTCCGCCATCTGGTCGACACGCTGCACCGCGCGGGCATCGGCGTGATCGTCGACTGGGTGCCCGCCCACTTCCCCAAGGACGCGTGGGCGCTGGGCCGGTTCGACGGGACTGCCCTCTACGAGCACGGCGACCCGCGCCGGGGCGAGCAATTGGATTGGGGCACCTACGTTTTCGACTTCGGCCGAGCGGAGGTGCGCAACTTCCTGGTTGCCAACGCGCTCTACTGGCTGCAGGAATACCACGTCGACGGGCTGCGCGTGGACGCCGTCGCCTCGATGCTCTACCTCGATTACTCCCGCCCCGAGGGCGGCTGGACGCCGAACATCTACGGCGGCCGGGAGAACCTGGAGGCCGTGCAGTTCCTGCAGGAGATGAACGCCACGGTGCACAAGATCAACCCGGGCATCGTGACGATCGCCGAGGAGTCGACGTCGTGGCCGGGCGTCACTCGACCCACCAACCTTGGCGGTCTTGGCTTTTCGATGAAATGGAACATGGGGTGGATGAACGACACGCTGGAGTTCATCAAGCGTGATCCGATCCACCGCAGCTTCCACCACGGCGAGATCACGTTCTCGATGATCTATGCGTTCAGCGAGAACTTCGTGCTCCCCATCAGCCACGACGAGGTGGTCCACGGCAAGGGCACGCTGTGGGGCCGGATGCCTGGCGACGACCACATGAAGGCAGCCGGCATCCGCGGTCTGCTGGCCTACCAGTGGGCGCATCCGGGCAAGCAACTGCTGTTCATGGGGCAGGAGTTCGGTCAGCGCGCCGAATGGTCCGAGGAGCGTGGCGTCGACTGGTGGCAGCTCGACGAGCAGGGCTTCTCCGACGGCATCCTGCGGATGATGACCGACGCGAACGGTATCTATCGCAGCCGCCGCGCGCTGTGGTCGCGTGACACCAAACCCGAGGGCTACTCGTGGATCGATGCCAACGACTCGGCGAACAACGTGCTGAGCTTCCTGCGCTTCGGCGACGACGGAACGATGATGGCGTGCGTGTTCAACTTCTCCGGGTCTGAGCACAGCAGCTATCGACTCGGCCTGCCACACGCCGGCACGTGGCGCGAGGTCCTCAACACCGACAGCGACACCTACCACGGTTCCGGCATCGGCAACTACGGCGCGGTCGAGGCGACCGACGAACCGTGGCATGGACGCCCGGCGTCGGCGGTGATGGTGCTGCCGCCCCTCGCGGCGCTGTGGTTCGAGCCGGAGCAGCCCGCCTGACCTTGCGCCGAGCAGACGCGGTCTCGAGTGAATTGGGCTCGAAACACTCGAGTTCGTGTCTGCTCGCGCAGAGGAAGGTCAGTACAGGGCGTTGGCGAGATTGCGCCGGCCGGCGATGACCTCGGGGTCTGCGGGATCGAAGAGGTCGAACAGCTCGATCAGCCGGGTACGCACGCGGCTGCGGTCATCACCAGCAGTGCGCTTGATCAGCCCGGTGAGTCGGTCGAACGCGGCCGCCACATCCTGCTGAAGGATCTCGACATCCGCGGCGGCAAGCGCCGCGTCGATGTCGGTCGGGGCTGCGTCGGCGCGCGCCACCGCGTCCTGCGGGTGCGTCGTGGCGCGCTGCAGGAAATCGATCTGACGCACCGCGCCCTTGGCCTCGACGTGCTGGGGGTCGGACTCCAGGATCGCCTGGTAGGCACTGCGGGCACCGTCGAAGTCGCCCTGATCGAGGAGCGCACGGGCGTTGTCGACGACGGGATCGGTCTGCTCGCCGTCCTCTGGGCCGAGGCCTCCGCTGAGCTTGCCCGCGGTCGCATCGAGCAGTGAATCGACCCAGCGGCGCAGCTGGTCCGGCGGCTGCATGCCCTGGAAGCTCGACAGCGGCTGACCTGCGGCCAGCGCAACCACCGTCGGAACAGCCTGCACACCGAACATCTGCGCCACCCGGGGCGTGGTGTCGACGTTCACGGTGGCCAGCGACCACTTCCCGCGATCCGCTGCGGCCAGCTCGGCCAGCACGTCGGCGAGCTGCGCGCTGGAATCGCTGCGGGGTGACCACAGCAGGACGACGACGGGCACCTCGTTGGAGCGGACGAGAACCTCGGCCTCGAAGTTGGCTTCGGTCACCTCGACCGCGCTCGACGCACCTGACGGCGCGGAGCGGTCGCCAGAGCCGGTTGCCGGCCGTTGTTTGAGTGCAGACAGATCGACGGCGCCCGCCAGGGCAGGCGAGATGCGGGGTCCAGGACGTGTCACGAGAGCAAGTCTGTCACGACTCGCTCAGGTGGTTCGGGGTGCCGCCCGTCGCGGCTGGTCGGCGCTCACACTGACGGATTCCGAAGCTGCCGGACCGCCCATCCGACCCGTCCGATCAGCCCATATGAGGAAGATCACACTGCCCAATGGCACGATGCTGCCCAGCAACGCCAGCAACCACGTGCCGAGGCCCCACTTGAGCGCCAACCCGGTGAACACCGCGGCGACGACGAAGGCGATGAACACGCCCCCGTGGATCGGGCCGAAGACTTTCACACCGACCTCGGTACGGGGTGTGCCCAGGTACTTGAAGTACATGCCGACCAGCAGGCCGATCCAGGACAGTGCCTCCGCGAAGGCGATCAGCCGGAACCACGCCGCGGCGTTGCGGACGTCGAATGCGCGTGTCATGTCGCCATTGTGCCGTAGCCCAGCAGCAGCTACTACAAGCTGTCGTTGTGGAACCGATGCGGGTCAGGGCCTGCGCAGGATCAGCGCGTCGCCCTGCCCACCGGCGCCGCAGAGCGCGGCCACCGCGTACCCGCTGCCCCGGCGGGACAGTTCGAGGGCGGCGTGCAGCGTAATGCGCGCTCCCGACATGCCGATCGGATGACCGATGGCGATCGCGCCTCCGCTGCGGTTGACCGTGTCGGGGTCGACCCCGAGTTCCTTGGTCGAGGCCAGCGCGACCGCGGCGAACGCCTCGTTGATCTCGATGACGTCGAGGTCATCCACGGAGATGCCCTCTTTGGCGACCGCCTTTTTGATGGCGTTGGCCGGTTGGCTCTGCAGCGTCGAATCCGGGCCGGCGACCACGCCGTGGGCGCCGATCTCGCACAGCCACGACAGCCCCATCTCCTGCGCCTTCGCCTTGCTCATCACCACCACCGCACAGGCGCCGTCGGAGATCTGCGAGGCCGAACCTGCGGTGATGGTGCCGTCCTTGCGGAACGCCGGACGCAGACCGGCCAGCGACTCGGCGGTCGTATCGGCGCGGATGCCCTCGTCTTCGGTGAACTCGATGGGATCGCCTTTGCGCTGCGGGATCGCCACGGGCACGACTTCGTCGGCGAAGACGCCGTCCTTCCAGGCCCGGGCTGCTTTCTGGTGGGAGTTCGCGGCGTACTCGTCCTGTTCGGCGCGGGTGAATTTGTCGACGTCGTTGCGCTGCTCGGTCAGCGCGCCCATCGGCTGGTCGGTGAACACGTCGTGCAGCCCGTCGTAGGCCATGTGGTCGAGCGCGGTCACGTCGCCGTATTTGTAGCCCGACCGGCTGTTCATCAGCAGGTGCGGTGCCTGCGTCATGGACTCCTGGCCGCCGGCCACTACGACGTCGAACTCACCCGCCCGGATCAACTGGTCAGCCAGCGCGATCGCGTCGATGCCCGACAGGCACATCTTGTTGATGGTCAGCGCCGCGACATCCCAGCCGATCCCGGCGGCGACCGCGGACTGACGCGCCGGCATCTGACCCGCGCCGGCGGTGAGCACCTGGCCCATGATCACGTACTCCACCGCAGAGGCCGGCACCCCGGCCTTCTCCAATGCGCCACGAATCGCCACCGCACCCAGATCGGTACCAGAGAAATCTTTGAGCGAACCCAGCAACTTGCCGACCGGGGTGCGGGCCCCAGCAACGATCACCGACGTCGTCATGACTACCTCCACGTGAGTTTCGAGCGGCTGCCAAGAGGCTATCCGCAGTCACCGATCTATTCGAAACCGATCTTGTTAGGTAACTTCGCTGTTATGACCGCCGAGCAGACTGACGCCCGTCCTGTACTGGCCACCGCGCTGGTCACCGCCATCGATCACGTGGGCATCGCGGTGCCCGATCTCGACGCGGCGATCCGGTGGTACCACGACCATCTCGGCATGATCGTCCTACACGAAGAGGTCAACGAAGAGCAGGGCATCCGCGAAGCGATGCTGTCGGTGCGCGGCGCTCCCGTGGGTAGCACCCAGATCCAGCTGATGGCCCCGATCGACGACGACTCGACGATCGCGAAGTTCCTCGACAAGCGCGGGCCGGGCCTACAGCAGTTCGCGTACCGGGTCAGCGACCTCGACGCGCTCACCGACCGGCTGCGCGAGCAGGGCGTGCGGTTGATCTACGACACGCCGCGTCGCGGCACCTCGAACTCGCGGATCAATTTCATCCACCCCAAAGACGGCGGGGGCGTGCTCATCGAGCTCGTCGAGCCGGCTGCCGACTCGCACTAGCCGCCTGCGGTCACGACCAGCGACGCGTCGGCCCTCGGGTCGCGCGGTTGGTCCAGCACGACGCGTGCCAGTGCCGGCGATCATCGGCACCCGCCTCCCCCGCGTCGGCCGGCCACGCCACCACATGGGCGACCCCCGGCCGGATCTCGTGATCGCACCCCGGACAGCGGTACACCTTGATCGCGCGTGCTCCCGGCACCGTCCTGACCTCGTAGTCGAAACCGTCGGGGCCGACCTCGATTCGCCGCGGGGCGGGTAAGGGGGGATGTTGCCGAGACTTCCGTGCCGGGCGGCGGGCCATCAGAACAGTCGGAACTCGTCGTTGTCCATCCCGCGCATCTTGTCGTAATCCAGAGTGAGACAACGAATTCCACGGTCAGTAGCCAGCGTGCGGGCCTGCGGTTTGATCTGCTGGGCGGCGAACACGCCGGCCACCGGCGCCAACAGCGAGTCTCTGTTCATCAGCTCGAGATAGCGGGTGAGCTGCTCGACACCGTCGATCTCCCCGCGCCGCTTGATCTCCACGGCCACCGAGCGGCCCTGTTCGTCGCGGCACAGCAGGTCGACGGGTCCGATCGGGGTCATGTACTCCCGTCGCACCAGGGTGTATCCGGCGCCGAGCAGTTCCACGTGTTCGGCGAGCAGCGCCTGCAGGTGCGCTTCGACGCCGTCCTTGACCAGTCCCGGATCGACACCGAGCTCGTGGCTGGAGTCGTGCTCGATGGATTCCACGGTGATGCGAAGCTGCTCCCCCGCCTTGTTCTCCACCACCCACACCGGAGTGTCGCCGTCGGAGTTCTCGGAGACCCAGCAGGGCGGTGACATCCAGTTCAGCGGCTTGTAGGCACGGTCGTCGGCATGCACGCTCACCGAGCCGTCGGACTTGAACAACAGCAGTCGTTTCGCCGACGGGAGATGAGCGGTGAGACGGCCGACGTAGTCGACGGTGCAGTGGGCGATCACGAGACGCACCGATCCACCATAGATGGCCGGGTGCACTCACTAGGCTGACGCAACATATGAACGCCACGAAGAGCGTGCCGCACCGGTTGGGCAAAGTGCTGGAGCGGGTGACCCGGCAGAGCGGGCGGCTCGACACCCCCGACTACGGCTCCTGGCTGTTGGGCCGGCCGCAGGAAAGCCAGGCCCGCCGCCGCGTCCGGATCCAGATCATCCTCACTTTCTTCCTCATCTTCACCAACGTCCTCGGCATCGGGGTGTCGCTGCTCCTCAACACCGTCGCGATCCCGGTGCCGAGTGTGTTCACCGATGCACCCGCCTGGTTGACCTTCGGCGTGGTGCCCGCATACATGCTCGTGGCACTGCTCTTCGGCACCGCGTGGATCACGTCGCGAACCGTCGGTTCTCTGCGGTGGGCGGTCGAGGAACGCGCGCCGACCCGTGAGGATCAGCGCAACGTGTTCCGCGCGCCGGCCCGGGTGGCGACAAGCGCTCTCATCCTGTGGGGCGTCGGCACGGCCCTGCTGACGCTGCTCTACGGGTTGCAGGACTCCGCCTTCATCCCCCGGTTCCTGTTCGCCGTGGGTTTTCCCGGGATCGTCGTGGCGACCGCCTGCTACATGATCACCGAGTTCGCGTTGCGGCCCGTCGCCGCGCAGGCGCTCGAGGCCGGCCGACCTCCGCGCCGGCTCACCCACGGGGTGATGGGGCGGACCATGACGGTCTGGCTGCTGAGCTCCGGGGTGCCCGTGCTGGGCATCCTGCTGCTGGGGATCTTCGCGGTGACGCTGAGCAATCTCAGCAACACTCAGTTCGCGGTCGCAGTGATGATCATCGCGCTGGTGGCACTGATCTTCGGCCTCATCTTGATGTGGCTGCTGTCCTGGTTGATCGCGACCCCTGTGCGGGTGGTGCGGGAGGCGCTCAAGCAGGTCGAAGACGGCGACCTCGATTGCAACCTCGTGGTGTTCGACGGCACCGAGCTGGGTGAGCTGCAGCGCGGCTTCAACTCGATGGTGAACGGTCTGCGCGAGCGGGAACGGGTGCGCGATCTGTTCGGCCGCCATGTGGGCCGGGAGGTCGCGCTCGCGGCGGAGAAGCAGCAGATCGAGCTGGGCGGCGAGGAGCGCTATGCCGCCGTCATCTTCATCGACATCATCGGGTCGACGAAACTCGTCACGAGCCGGCCGGCTGTGGAGGTCGTGGAACTTCTCAACCGGTTCTTCGACGTCGTCGTCGACGAGGTCGACAAGCACCACGGGTTGGTGAACAAGTTCGAGGGCGACGCCGTGCTGGCGGTGTTCGGCGCACCGGTGCCGCTGGACAACCCGGAAGCCGAGGCGCTGGCGGCGGCCCGCGCGATGGCGCGGCGACTGCGCGCCGAAGTGCCGGAGTGTGACGCGGGCATCGGCGTCGCGGCCGGTCAGGTCGTGGCGGGCAATGTGGGAGCCAAGGAGCGCTTCGAGTACACGGTGATCGGCGAACCCGTCAACGAGGCCGCCCGGCTGTGCGAACTCTCCAAGAAAGTCGACGGGCATCTTGTCGCGTCGTCGGACGCGGTGACCAAAGCGACCGAAGACGAACGCGAGCGCTGGACCCTCGGAGAGACGGTGACGCTACGGGGACACTCCGAGCCCACCCGCCTGGCCACGCCGGTCGGCGAGTCCTGACCCCTGCGCATGTCCCGACGCGACATCCGCCGGTGTCGAGATCGGTGATGGACAGCGCGCAGACAGCCCCGCACGATGGTGGGCGCGACCCGAGGGAGGCGTTGAGATGACGTTGGATGTGGCCGAGCTGGCTGAGCTCTCCACCGCGGTCGGCGACCTGTTGGCCGACGGATGCACCGAGTCTGACGTGCGCCGCGTCATGGACTCCGGGGACGGGTTCGACCGCGGGCTGTGGGCTCGGTTGGCCGACCAGGGTGTGCTGGGCATGCTGGTCGCGCCCGAGTACGGCGGACTGGGATTCGGTGCCGCCGAACTCGAGGCAGTTGCCGAAGAGACCGGCGCGGCACTGCTGCCCGCTCCGTTCGTCTCCAGCGCCGTGCTGACCGTCGCGCTGATCAACGCGGCGGGTTCCGATGAGGACAAGGCCCGGCTGTTACCGCCGCTGGCCGACGGTACGGCGATCGGGACGGTGGCGTTGACCGGACCGGCCGGCTGCTGGACGCCCGAGGGGGTCGACGTCCGGGTGGACACACAAGGGGATTCTGTCGCCACCCTCACCGGCGCAGCTCATTACGTCGCCTGGGGTCATGTCGCCGACGTGGTGCTGGTCGCCGGGATTACCGACGACGGTATCGGGGTGTTCGAGGTGAATCCCGCCGCGCCGGGGTTCGTAGTCTCTGCTGCAACGGTTTTCGATCCGACCGTCCGGTTGTCGACGATCACGCTGACGAGCGCCCCGGCCCGCAGGCTCGGAACCGCCGGCTGGGATGCGGTGAGCGAGGCGCTGGATCACGCCGTCATCGCATCGGCGGGTGAGCAGGTCGGCGGTGCTCGGCGCATCTTCGACATGACCGTCGAGTACCTCAAGACCCGCGTCCAGTTCGGTCGGCAGATCGGCAGCTTCCAAGCGCTCAAGCACATGGCCGCGGACCTGCTCATCGACGTGGAGAACGCGACGTCAGCGGCCCGTCACGCTGCCGCCGAGAAGGCCGATGGCAGCGAAACCGCGGGCGGCGCTGTTGCGTTGGCAGGGTTCACCTGCGCGGAGGCCTATCACACGGTGGCGCTCAACGCGATCCAGATGCACGGCGGGATCGCGTTCACCTGGGAACACCCTGCGCACCTGTACCTGCGACGCGCCCGCACCGGATTGCACCTGTTCGGCGGCACCCGCGCGCACCGCGAACGCTACCTCGCCGCGAAAGGCGCCTGAGATGACCGAGACGACGACGTTGCCCAGCGCCGACGAACTGCGCGATGAGGTTCGGGAGTGGCTGCGCGACAACTGGTCTCCGCTGCCCGGCGGTGGCGACCCGTGGACCAGCTCGCCGGAACGGGTCGCATGGCTGGAGAAAGTTCTCACGGCCGGATACGCGGCGCCGACCTATCCCGTCGAGTGGTTCGGTCGCGGTTACCCCGGCGCGTTGGCCGCCGTGATCGCCCGAGAGTTCGCCGCGGTGAAGGCGCCGGGCTCCTCGCAGGACAGGTACAACATCGCGGCCAACACCGTGCTCGCGTTGGGCACCCCCCGCCTGCGCGAGGAACTGCTGCGCGACTTCCTCGTCGAGCGTGCGCGCACCTGCCTGCTCTACAGCGAGCCCGGTGCCGGCTCGGACCTCGCCGCGGTACGGACAACGGCGGTACGGGAGGGCGATCGGTGGATTGTCAACGGCCAGAAAGTCTGGACCTCCGGGGCCCAGACCGCTCAGTACGCCCTCCTCTTGGCACGCACCGACTGGGACGTGCCGAAACACAAGGGCCTCAGCTTGTTCATCCTGCCGATGAAGCAGGCCGGGATCGACGTTCGCCCCCTGGTGCAGATCACCGGTGAGGCGCACTTCAACGAGGTGTTCATCACCGACGCCGAGGTGTCCGACGACTACCTTCTCGGCGGTGAGGGCAACGGATGGCGCGCACTGCAGACCGCATTGGCCTACGAACGCTCGATCATGGGCGACAGCAACCGCGGATCGCGAAACCGGCAGGCGGACAGCTTGATCGAGCTGGCTCGCACACACGGCGCCCTCGGTGACCCGGCCCTGCGCGATCAGTTGGCCTCGGTGTTGGCGATGCGAGAACTCAACCGACTCAACAATGCGCGCGCGAAGGCTGCCGCCACACAGGGCACGTCCAGTTCCATCATGTCGCTGGGCAAACTCGCCATGTCGCGGATCCTGCACGCCGAAGCGGCGCTGAAGACCCAGATCATCGGAGCGCAGGCGCTGTTGGCAGGCCCTGAGCACCCGGTGGCCGACGACGTGAACTTCCTGACTCTCAACGCGTTCTTCACCTCGATCGGCGGCGGCACCGACCAGATCCAGCGCAACATCATCGGCGAGCGCGTCCTGGGACTGCCGAAGGAACCCGAAGCCGACCGCGACATCCCGTTCCGTCAGGCGCGTCGGAGCTGAGCGGCGTGCCCACCGACACGCAGAGTCCCGCCTACGATCCGCCGTTAGCAGGCGTGCGCGTCCTGGATGCATCGTCCGGGCCGATGACCGCGGTCGGCCGCCTCTACGCCGACCTCGGCGCGGATGTCACCGTGCTGCAGATGCCCGGTGTCACCGTCGACGGTCCTGTCGGTCCCTACGTCGCGTCCGTAGCGGTGCAGACGGCGATCAATCGCCACGGGTTGCCCACCGTCGAGATCGACATGTCAACAGCGCACGGCCGCAAGCAATTCGACACATTTCTAGGCGGCACCGACATCCTCATCGAGAGCACCCGCCCGGGTTCACCCGCGGAGGAGGCGCTGTCGGTGCGGACGCTGCGGAGCCGCCACCCCTCCCTGGTGATCCTGTCGGTCAGCGATTTCGGGCGTGACAACGATTTCCGCCACTGGCAGGCCACCACCCCGGTGCTGCACGCACTCAGCAGTGAACTGTCGCGGTCCGGCATTCCCGGTCGCGCCCCGCTGATCCCCCCGGCCGAACTGCCGTATCAGGTGGCTGCCGCCCAGGCCGCGGCGACGACGCTCAGCGTGTTCCTGGACCGGTTACGCACCGGCGACGGCGATCTGATCGACTTCGCGGTGCTCGACGGTGCGATGCAGACCCTGGATCCACCATTCGGATCGGCAGGCAGCGCGTCGGCCGGTGTCGCAGTGAGCGCCCAGCAGCGCGACTGGAACGCCGAGCGACAGCGCTACCCCATCTTCCGCTGCGCGGACGGGTACGTCCGCATCTGCGTGCTGTCGAAACGGCAGTGGCGCGGCATGTTCGCGCTGATGGGCAGTCCGCAGGAATTCGCCGACCCGTCCTACGACAAACTGGGCAAGCGCTTCCACTCACCGGATCTGCAAGAGGCGATCGAACGGTTCTGCGCCGACAAGACCCGCGCGGAGCTCGAGGAGCAAGGGCAGGCCCACGGCGTGCCGACCGCCGCGCTACTGACGTTGCCCGAGGCGCTGGCCGCCGAGCACTTCACCGCGCGCGGATTCTTCACCGACGCCGAACTGGCGCCGGGGGTGGTGGCGCCGATCCCGGCCGGCGTCTGCGAAATCGACGGTCACCGGGCCACGGCGAGCCACCGGGCCGAATCGCAGCGCATCGTGTCCGCGCCTGTTCTCGGCGCGCGGGAACGTGCTGGGCAGGGTCTGCCGCTCGAGGGGCTGCGCATCCTGGACCTGGGTGTCATCGTGGTCGGCGCCGACACGGGCCGCTTCTTCGGGGACCTCGGGGCCGACGTGGTCAAGGTCGAGCACTCCGCGCATCCTGACGGCCTGCGGCTGGGCAAGCCGACCGCGATGACCCAGCCCTATGCGGCGGGGCATCGCAACAAGCGCTCGATCGGCATCGACCTGCGCTGCGACGAGGGACGTGCGCTGGCGCACCGCTTGGTCGAGCGCAGCGATGTCGTGCTGACCAACTTCAAACCCGGTGTCGCCGGCGCGCTGGGCATGGACCACGCGACATTGCGGCAAATCAATCCCGAGGTCGTGGTGGTCGACAGCTCGGCGTTCGGGCCCACCGGGCCGTGGGCCGCCCGCCTCGGCTACGGACCGTTGGTGCGCGCCGCGGTCGGCTTCACCAACCTGTGGGTGTACCCGGGTGAGCCGGATACGTTCTGCGACACCGTCACCGTCTACCCCGACCACGTCGCCGCCCGCATCGGGTCGTTGGCGGCGCTGGCGCTGCTGATCCGCCGGGAACGCACCGGAAGCGGTGGTGCGGCGAGCATCTCGCAGGCCGAGGTGATGCTCACCCACCTCGCAGCCGACATCGCCGCCGACGCGCTGCGACGGAGCGGACATCCGGACGCTCCTTCGGTTCCCGACGGGCTCAGGGGTACATACGCGGCGGCAGGCGACGACCAGTGGGTGGTCGTGACACCACGCAGCGACGACGAACTCCGTGCACTGGCAGGGGTCGTCGGCGCCCCCGGCGCCTCCGGTGCCGGACTCGACGATGCGCTCGCGGCGTGGACGGCAGGTCGTTCCAAGGTGGCGGCGATGACGGAGCTGCAGGCCGCGGGGATTCCTGCCGGTGCGGTGCTGCGCGCCGATGAGCTCCCCGGGTTCGGCTACTACCAGCAGCGCCGGGCGTTCCGCGAGGAGTTGCATCCGTTCGGTTCCGTCCCGTTCATCGTCGAAAACGCCCAGATCCACTGCGCCCATGTGGCAGACCCGCCGATGCGGCAGGCCCCCCTGCTGGGCGAGCAGACCGCCGAGATCGCTGCGGAACTCCTCGGCCTCGATCCGGCGCAGATCACCGCGTTGCACGATCGCGGCGTGCTGGAGACACCGCAGGTCGACGCCACCCCGGTCTGACGGGTCCGCCGCGGCGGTCTCGTACCATGCCCGTAGGTCTCGGACGGGCAGGGAATGGACATCGACTTCACCAGGCTCAGGTACTTCGTCGCCGTCGCCGACGAGTTGCACTTCGCGCGCGCGGCCGAGAAGTTGATGATCACCCCTCCCCCGTTGAGCAAGCAGATCAAGGTGCTCGAAAAGGAGTTGGGCGGAGCGCTTTTCGAGCGCAGTTATCACGAGGTGCGACTCAGCCCGCTGGGTCAGCGGTTGATCGGTCCGGCACGGGAGATCCTGCGCCAGGTCGAAGACTTCAAGGCCGCGGCCGTACAGGGCGTGCGCGGACTCGCGCCGCTACGGGTCAGCGCGACCGCGTACGCGCCGTCAGATCTGCTCAGCCACCTCAAAGCGGTGATCGCAGCCCTGCCGGGTCCTGCGGAGTTCAGCATGCCCGGCTCTGCAGCGGAGGTGACGGCGATGCTGATCGCCGGCCGCGCGGAGCTCGGCTTGATCCACCTACCCGCCACCGACAAGCGCCTGCGGTCCCGGGTCGTCGCCACCTATCAGGGCGGGATCGCGGTGCGCTTCGACGATCCACTGGCGGACAGAGACGTGGTGTCGATCGAGGAGTTGCGCGATCGCGAGGTCGCGATCGACTTCGCGCGGCCGAACCCCGTCGTGCTCGCCGGGCTGACCCGACGCCTCAACCGCCGGGGTGTTCATCGGATCGTCCGCACCACCAATCGGGGCGGCGGGGAAGTCGAGATGGCCACCCAGGTCTTCAATCGGCACATGGTCGCCGTGGTGAGCTACGCCCCCGACTCGTTCATCGGCAAGATCTTCTCCCCGCCCGAGTTCTCGCTGATCCCTCTCGACGAGACCACCTGGGCGCCGGCGCAGATCGCTGTGGCGTGGGTGCCGGAGCGACTGGGCGGACGGCTGGATGAGGTCGAGCGGATGGTCGAGCAGATCGCCGAGCGCTTGGGACCGGTGCGGCGCGGCGGCTGAACTGCGATGTCGCTTTTCCGCTAGTTCTCTCGGTGACCGCATGTCATTGTCGAAGTATGCACTCCGATTTCGACCGCTGCTACCGTGCCGTCCAGGCCAAGGACGCGAGGTTCGACGGCTGGTTCGTGACCGCGGTGCTGACAACCAAAATCTACTGCCGGCCCAGTTGCCCGGCGCGCCCACCGTTCGCCCGCAATGTCGAGTTCTTCCCGACGGCCGCGGCCGCCCAGCGGGCAGGTTTCCGAGCGTGCAAACGTTGCAGGCCTGATGCCTCACCCGGCTCGCCGGAGTGGAACGTCCGGGGAGATGTCGTGGCACGGGCGATGCGACTGATCGCCGACGGCACTGTCGACCGCGATGGTGTCACGGGCTTGGCAGCGAGGCTCGGCTACACGGTGCGGCAGCTGGAACGCCTGATGCAGACCGAAGTAGGAGCGACGCCCCTTGCGCTGGCCAGGGCGCAACGCACACAGATGTCGCGGGTACTCATAGAAACCACCGACATGCCGTTCAGCGACGTCGCGTTCGCAGCGGGGTTCGCCAGCATCCGTCAGTTCAACGACACGGTCCGAGCAGTCTGCGATCTGACGCCGACGATGCTGCGCCGGCGGGCCCGCGAGCGATTCGGTGACGACACGGAAAGCAGCGGCGTGCTGTCACTGCGATTGCCAGTGCGCACACCGTTCGCCTACGAGGGTGTGTTCGGCCATCTGGCAGCGACCGCGATTCCCGGCATCGAGGAGACACGCGACGAGACGTACCGGCGCACAATGCGATTGCCGCACGGCAGCGGGATCGTCGAGCTCACCCCGCACCCCGATCACGTCCGGTGTCTGCTGCGGCTCGCGGACTTCCGCGATCTTCCTGCAGCGATCGCCCGCTGTCGGCGCCTGCTCGACCTCGACGCCGATCCGGAGGCCGTCGTCGACGCGCTCAGCGAGGACGGGCCGATGGCTGCGGTGGTCGCGAAAGCACCGGGTCAGCGCATCCCGCGGACTGTCGACGAGCACGAGTTGGCGTTGCGGGTCGTGCTGGGGCAGCAGGTGTCGACCGCGGCCGCGCGAACGCATGCCGCTCGGCTGGTTACGGCCTATGGACATGCGGTCAGCGACCCGGGTGGGGGTCTGACACACACGTTCCCGGCGATCGAGGATCTGACCGAGATCGACGTGCGCCACCTGGCGGTGCCGAAGGCTCGTCAGCGCACCGTGACGACACTGATCGACGCGCTCGGAAGTGGTGAGTTGGTGCTGGATTCGGGAAGTTCGTGGGACCGGGCTCGCGAGCAGTTGCTGGCACTTCCCGGTATCGGACCGTGGACGGCAGAGATGATCGCTATGCGCGGCCTCGGCGACCCGGATGCGTTTCCGGCGGCCGATCTCGGCGTCCTGATCGCGGCCCGCCATCTCGGCCTGGCCGAGGATGCGAAGTCGCTCATCGCGCACAGCGGACGATGGCGGCCGTGGCGTTCCTATGTGACACAACATCTTTGGACCACCCTCGAACACTCGGTCAACCAGTGGCCACCGAAGGAGAAATGATGAAGCGAGTGACCTACCGGACTGTCGAGAGCCCTATCGGCATCCTCACCTTGGCGGGCGTCGGCGACCGCCTGCAACACCTGCGGATGGTCGACCAGACGTATGAACCCAGCCGAGCCGACTGGGAGCCCGACGGTGGCGCGTTCGACGATGCGGTGCGTCAGCTCGGCGAGTACTTCCGCGGGGAACGGCAGGAGTTCGACATCGAGCTCGATATGGTCGGCACCGACTTCCAACGCACGGTATGGGCTGCGCTGCAGACGATTCCGTACGGCGAGACACGTTCCTACGGAGAGATCGCCGCGCAGATAGGAACTCCCGGCGCGTCTCGCGCGGTCGGACTGGCCAATGGCCACAATCCCATCAGCATCATCGTGCCGTGCCATCGCGTCATCGGAGCGAACGGAAACCTCACCGGATATGGCGGTGGACTCGAGCGCAAGAAGTTGCTGCTCGGTATGGAGAAGCGCCACGCGCCGGCGGAGGCCACGCTCTTCGACTGAGCCCTAGATACACAAATGCCTGTGCCCCCCAACAGAATTGGGGGGCACAGGGCTTAAATGTGTGTTCGGCGGTGTCCTACTTTTCCACCCGGGTGGGTAGTATCATCGGCGCTGGTAGGCTTAGCTTCCGGGTTCGGGATGGGTCCGGGCGTTTCCCTGCCGCTATGGCCGCCGTAACTCTATTCACTTTTTCAGTGATCCCCCTGTTTTTGGTGGGGGGAGGTTTATCGCCCCTGTTTTTTGGTGGTGGGGGTGGTGTTGTGGTGTGGTTGCGAGGTTTTGTTGTGTTTGTTGTAAGTTTTCGGCCGGTTAGTGCCAGTTCCCTGCGACCATTGCTGGTCTTCTAGGTCTGGTCTATCGATCCCGTGGTCTGCGGGGGGCCTTATCCCACTGAAATGGGTGAGAAGCCTGGTCTTGGAGGGGGTTTCCCGCTTAGATGCTTTCAGCGGTTATCCTGTCCGAACGTGGCTATCCAGCGGTGCCCCTGGTGGGACAACTGGTGGACCAGAGGTTCGTCCGTCCCGGTCCTCTCGTACTAGGGACAGATTTCCTCAAGCTTCTGACGCGCGCGGCGGATAGAGACCGAACTGTCTCACGACGTTCTAAACCCAGCTCGCGTGCCGCTTTAATGGGCGAACAGCCCAACCCTTGGGACCTGCTCCAGCCCCAGGAT
>JAEXZY010000007.1 GCA_023404955.1 Actinomycetes bacterium | reverse complement strand
TGGTTTCCGACCACGACCTGCGCAACTCGACGGACATGCTCGTCGTGGACCGGGTCGCCAAGAGCGTGTTCCACCTCCCGGGCATCGCCCGGGTGCAGACGATCACCCGGCCACTGGGCACGCCGATCGAAGGCAGTTCGATCCCCTACATCGTGGGCCAGCAGGGCGTGAACCAGAAGCTCACCCAGTCCTATGCCGAAGCCCGCACGGCCGATCTGCTCAAGCAGGCGTCCGACATCAACGATCAGATCAACGTGCTGCGTGAGCAATTGCCGCTGCAGAAGCAGAGCGCTGCGGCTCAGCAGGAGCAGACCGATGTGCTGAAGCAGACGGTGGCGGTCACCAACGATCTGCGGGACAAGATCGCCAACTTCGACGATTTCTTCCGGCCGTTGCGCAACTACTTCTACTGGGAACCGCACTGCTACGACATCCCGATGTGCGCGGCGATCCGATCACTGTTCGACTCGCTCGACGGGATCAACGAGTTGACCGACGCACAGGGCGCGGTACAGGGCAACACCGATCAACTCGCCGACCTGGCTCCCCAGCTGACGGCACTGCTGCCGCAGACCATCGCAACGATGAAGCAGACGTTGGCGCTGACGTGGGCGTCGTACAACTCACAGAAGGCGCTGCTCGACCAGATGGGCGCGATGAACGACACCGCGCTGGCCATGGGAGCGGCTTTCGACACCGCCAAGAACGACGATCTGTTCTTCCTGCCGCCAGAGGCGTTCACCAACCCCGATTTTCAGCGCGGCCTCAAGATGTTCATGTCCCCCGACGGGAAGTCGGCCCGCATGTTCATCACCCATCAGAGCGATCCCGCGACGGTGGAGGGCATCTCGCGCGTCGACGCCGAGCGGGAGGCGGCACAGAACGCGATCAAGATGACGTCGCTGTCGAACGCGAAGATCCTCATCGGTGGCACCGCGGCCACCTACAAGGACATGGCCGACGGGGCGAAGTACGACCTGCTGATCGCCGTGGTCTCGGCGCTCACGCTGATCTTCATGATCATGCTGATCCTGACGCGCAGCGTGGTGGCCGCCGCCACGATCGTCGGCACCGCAGGCAGTTCGATCGCGGCGTCGTTCGGCATCTCCGTGCTGATCTGGCAGGACCTTCTGGGCATTCAAGTCCACTGGCTGGTGATGCTGATGTCGGTCATCATCCTGCTGGCCGTCGGTGCGGACTACAACCTGCTGCTGGTGCACCGCTTTCGCGAGGAGATCCATGCCGGCTTGAAGACCGGCATCATCCGGTCGATGGCCGGCACCGGCGGGGTCGTCACGTCGGCGGGCCTGGTGTTCGCCGCGACGATGGCCGCGATGCTGGGCAGCAGCCTGACGGTGCTGGCGCAGATGGGTTCGACGATCGCGATCGGCCTGCTGGTCGACACGCTGGTGGTGCGATCGTTCCTGATGCCGTCGATCGCGACGCTGCTGGGCCGCTGGTTCTGGTGGCCGCAGGTGGTCTACCCGCGCGGGGACAATCACTTCCCGCCGCTGGCCCCGCCGAGCCGGGATGCCGACACTGCGCCGGTTCCGTTGGGCGGCTGAGCCTTTCGTCATGCATAGCCCAATGCCGCGTTCTCGGTGCGAATTCGCACGGTGAGCACCGCAGCGTTCGCCGCGCTGAACACCAGCGCGGTGAGCCAGGCCGTGTGTACCAGCGGCAGCGCTGCGACCTCGGCGGCCACGGCGGTGTAGTTGGGATGGTGGAGCCAGCGGTACGGCCCGCGCTTCACCAGAGGCGCCCCCTTGATGACGATGAGCCGGGGATTCCAGTGCTTGCCCAGCACCGACACACACCACCACCGCATCACCGTGCTCGCCACCACGACAGCGAGCATCGGCCAACCCAGCCATGGGATGAAGGGCCGGTGTGCGGTTCCGACCTCGACCACGCATGACACCAGGAGCAGGGTGTGCATGGATACCATCACGGGATAGTGGCCCTGGCCGAACTCTCTGCCGCCGTGGGCAAACGACCAGCGGGCGTTGCGGCGCGACACCGCGACCTCGACGAGGCGCTCGACCCCGACAGCCAGGATGAAAACGGTGTAGACCACTGCGCTCACCACCCCAGGAGAAGCAGCTCGAAGCTGAATCCCGGCCCCATCGCCAGCATCACAGCCAACGACCCGTCGACGGGTCGCGCGGCGAGGGTTCGGTCCAGCACGTCGAGTACTGACACCGATGACATGTTTCCGTTGTCGCGCATCGATTCCCAGCTGTGTCGCAGGGCGCCGGACTGCACACCGACCGCGTCGGCGATCGCGTCGAGGACCTTGGGTCCACCCGGGTGACAGATCCAGGCCGCGATGTCGGCGGTGGTCACGCCGTGCTCGGCGAGGAAACTGTCGACTTCGGCCGCGAGATGGTCTTCAGCCATGCGCGGCACGTCGCGCGACATCACCAATCCGAAGCCGCGCGAGCTGATGTTCCAGCCCATCACGTCGACCGTGCCGGGAAACAGCCGGCTCCGGGTGGCGAGCACCCGTGGTGCGGGTCGGGCCGGAAGTCCCCACGGCATCCGCTCGGCTCCTGAGGCCACCACTGCGGCGGCGCCGTCGCCGAAGAGGCACACGCCGATCAGCGCGGGAATCGACGTGTCGTCGCGCTGCAGCGTGAGCGAGCACAGTTCGACCGACAGCAGCACGGCGACGTGGCCGGGAAAGCCCCGGAGGTAATCGTGCACACGCGCCAGACCGGCCGCACCGGCCACACAACCGAGTCCGAACAACGGGATTCGCTTGACGTCGGGCCGGAGTCCAACCGCATCGGCGATACGGGCATCGATCGTCGGCACCGCGACGCCGGTGCTCGACACGGTGACGATAGCGTCCACGTCGGCCGGACGGAGGTGCGCCTCGTCGAGGGCAGTCGTCACCGCACGCCGGCCCAATTCGACGGCGACTTCGATGTACGCGGCGTTGGCTTCGGTGAAACCGTCCAACCGGCCATAACGCTCCAGGGGCAGGGCGAGGCTGCGGTGCTCCACACCGCTGGACTCGGCGAAGCGTGCGAAGCCGGGTGCGACGACGTCGGTGAGCCGGCAGGTGACATCGGCCTGGCTGTAGCGATGAGCCGGCAAGGCCACCGCCGTGCCGGCGATATTGGGGGCACCCGGCCGGGCGTCGGAGAACGGAGAATGCGAGCGGGACAAAACGGTATCGGTCATACGCATTCACACGACCGCGCGACGACAGCGGTTCAGGAAAACACCTATTTGTGCAATTGTCCACAATGGCCGGACAACAACGCATTTCGCGCGTATAACTCCTGCTCAGAGCTAGTGCGCGTCACAGGAAATGCCCATGGACTCTCTCTGGGTACGCACAGGGAAGCACTACGCTGCCACGCGCCCAGCGTGGCAACTCGGTCAACAGCAGTCACATGGTTACCATCACGCCGTGCCTGATCCGTCCGATGTGCGGCGCACCCGAGCGGTGTCGCGCCGCGACGCGCTGCGCTTCGCAGCTGCCGCATCTGCCGGCTTGGGCGTCGCCGCCCTCGGCGCCGGTGCGCCCACGGCCTCTGCGGCAGCACCCACGCTGATCGATTTCGCCGCCGCACAGATCCCGGCCGAGGCGATCCGAGCGGCCGGCCACGCCGGCGTCGTCAACTACGTCTCCCTGTCGCGACCCGGATCGAACTTCGGCGCCAAACCGATCACGTTGCCCTACGCGCGCTCGTTGAACGCCCAGGGGCTCGTCATCGTCAGCAATTACCAGTACGGAAAGCCCGGCGGCACAGCACCGTCGGACTTCACCCGCGGATTCGCCGGCGGCGTCGCCGACGCCCGCACCGGCTGGGGACTGCACACCGCCGCCGGGGGCGGACGTAGCGCGCCGATCTTCTTCACCATCGACGAAGACATCAGCCGCGACACGTGGAACACCGTGGCCCTGCCCTGGTTTCGCGGGATCAACTCCGTGCTGGGGGTGCAGCGGACCGGCATCTACGGGGGCATCGATGCGTGCCAGTGGGCGATCGCCGACGGCGTCGTCGGCGCGTCCAGCGTGCCCGGCTACCGGTGGGCCTGGCAGACCAAGGCGTGGTCGGGCAATCGCATCCACCCGCAAGCGGTGCTGTACCAACGCATCGTGGACACCGCGTCGAACCCCGGCCCGTTGGTCGGCGGCATGCGGGTAGACGTCAACGATGTGATGGCCCGCGACGTCGGGCAGTGGAACCTACATCAGTGACCCAGCGGCGCATTCCGTCGATCACGATGCGCAACAACCGCTCTCGTTGCGCGGGATCGCGATCTGGTTGCTCGCCGAGCAGCTCTCGAAATCTGTTTCAGATGGCCGATACTCGTCATCACTGCGCTCGGCGTATGACGTCGGCGACGGTTCGAGCGGCCTCGGATTGCGGGTAATGGCCCACACCCGCGAGTTCGGTGACCTGTGCGTGCGGGTACGCGCTGACTGCCGCTTCTAACACGTGGCGGCCAGATACTGGGTCCTCCAGTCCCCAAACGAGATGCAACGGCCGCCGCCAACTGGCCAGAGCCACTTCCCAACGGCGGTGGTGTTGTGCCCGCTCGGTGTTGTACTTGATGTGTAGATGCGCGAGCTTGTGTCCGTCGTTTCGGCAGATGCCATGCCACAGTTCGTCGAACTCTGCGTCAGTGAGCGCCGATCCTCGAATCGCGTCCAGCCCGGAGCGAACGCGCGCAGCGGAGACACGAGACGCCAGGAGCGTGCCCACAACTGGCAAGATCAGCAAGCGCTGAAGCCGCGTAGGACGGTACGCGCTGTAGACGATGCCGGAGTTCAACACAACCAGGCTGTCGATCGTGAACGAAAGCACGCCGCGCTGCGCACGGTCAATCAACTCCTGGCCTACGATGCCGCCGTAGTCGTGGACGACCAGCCGCACCGACTCCACGTTGAGAAACGCGGCGAGATCCTCGACGGTGTCGGCGGATTCGCCGACGGAATAGTCGTAGTGATCTGGCTTGTCGGAAGCGCCGTAGCCCAGGAAGTCCAGCGTGATGACATCGTGGTCGACGGCGAGGTAAGCGGCAACCTCGGCGTAATCGTATGACCATGTGGGGAAGCCATGAAGCAACAGCACGATAGGACCGGTGCCACGTCGACGGTAGGCGATGCGATGACCGCGCCGGCTGATGAGGGCGTTGTTCTCGCCGATCCACTCGGCTGCGGTGGGTACACCGTCGCTACGGGTCATCGGCTCACACTCCCCTTCGCACCCGCCCTAGTAAGATTCATGATCGTATCTCGATACACTCCTGTATGTCAGCAGGGTATACAATACCCAGACGTGAACGGGAGGTAAGCGTGGCGCGGTTGACCCGTACCGAGCAGCGAGAAGTTACGCGACAACGCCTCATCGAGGCCGCCGGCCGGGTGTTCTGCCGCGTCGGCTTCGAGGCGGCGCCCATCGACGTCATCGCCGAGGAGGCCGGGTTCACCCGCGGTGCGTTCTACTCGAATTTCGACTCGAAAGACGAGTTGTTCCTCGAACTGATACGCCGTCATCTCGACGCCGAGATAGATACGCTCGGCCGGGCCCTGACCCGCATCAAATCCGCGTCCGGCCTCGCCCCCGCCATCGAACGGCGCTATCGCGTGCTCGGCGACGACAGCAGCTGGTGCTTGATGACGACCGAATTTCAGTTGTACACGATGCGTGGCGGCTCGAAGGCCCACGAGTTCGGCCAGATCTATGAGTCCTACCGTGAACGTCTCGGGCAACTCATCGCCACCCATTTCGATCGGTTGGGCATCGAATCAGCGCTCACGCCCTATGAATTCGGCGTTGCGCAAATTGCGCTGTCGCATGGGCTCGCGTTACAACGCGCCGCCAACGGATCTATGAAAGCCAACCTGCCCGCACGCGCCCTGGCCACCTTCGTCCGCGGCGCGATTGGTGGCGACGATGGCCGTGTGTCAGAGCTGTGAGGTGGTCCGATCCGGACAATGTGCCTCGTCGACACCCGCCGGTATTGTCGATGTCGTGACTCTGTCAGATCGCCTCGTAGCGCACCTGCGATCCCAGCCGCCCGGGCAACCAGTCGCGGTCGATCGGCTCGCCTCTGAATTGCACACCACTGTCGAGGAAGTACTTTCTGCTGCAACCGATCTAGAGCAACGGCAGCACGGCGACAAGTACCTTGTGACCGTCGTGGAGAAGACCGAATCCGGCGATGCAACGCAGTACTACGTGGCTTGCACGCCGATTGCACTGAACGACGAACCCGAAGCGCGATAGCGCTGCCTTGCACAGTTTTGATGCTGCGATCAACCACCTCGAGCACAACTCCCACTGCTCGCTGAGCATTGCGCTCAATGTCCCTCTGCGGCAGCGCATCAGCGCGAATTCCGCACGCTGACAACCCACCACGGCCATTCGGCGGGCCGGCGGCAGGTTGGCAGTGGCGATAACTGAGTCACGTCTATCGGAGCGTGTCGATTCCAGCGAGGATGAGATCGATTCCGGCGACGAACTGCTCGCGGTCGTCATGCTCGGCGAGTTGTGCTGCCAGCTGATGCACGAACGGGTGAGTCGTTGAATCGCTCTGCGCCATCCACCGTTCGGCGACGGCCGCGAGGAAAGCCGATCGATCCGTCTCACGCAACTGCAGTCGGGCGCCTGCGGCGTGTTGAGCCGCCAACGCGACGACGTAGCTGACGAGCGCGGTGGCCGCGTTGAACTGCGCAGCTCGAGGCACTCCGAGGACCTGCAAGGGTGTGCCGATGCCTTCGAAGAGGTGCAGCATCGCAGGTTGCCAGGGCACTCGGGCCAGCTGCGTGCCCAGCCACGGGTGCGTGTTGAACGCATCGAACACCGCGGAAGCGATGGCGCGAATGGCCTCCTTCGGTTCCGCGCCGGCGGCGACGCCGGCCACCGCTCGTGCAACGACGACGTCGGCAGCCGCCGCCAGCAGTTCCTCCTTGTCGGCGACATGCCAGTAAATGGCGCCGCTGCCCGTTCCAAGGCGAGTCGTGAGCCGGCGGAACGTCAGCGCACCCTCGCCCTCCTCGTCGAGCATCGCGATGGCCGCACCGACAATTCGCTCCCTGGACAGCGCGTCGCCGCGCGGTCGACCTCGTCGACTCCTCGTCGCCATGACGCCCAGTTTGACACAACTGGAATGGTGTTCCACAGTTCATTTGGAATGTGGTTCCAAATAGGAGCGATACGATGACCTCACCCATCACGATCGTCGGCGCCGGCCTGGGCGGCCTCACTTTGGCCAGGGTTCTGCACGTGCACGGCATCCCCGCCACGGTGTACGAGGCGGAGCCGTCGGCAGTCGCCCGCACCCAGGGCGGTCACCTCGACATCCACCACGACGAGGGTCAGGCGGCGTTGCAGGCCGCGGACCTCGTGAACGATTTTCGGGCGATCATCCACGAGGGCGCGGACGCCTCACGCGTGCTCGATCGACACGGCGCGGTGCTTCTCGAAGAACCCGGCACCGGCGGGCGTCCGGAGGTACTTCGAGGTGACTTGCGACGAATCCTGCTCGAGTCGCTGCCCGACGGGACGGTCACGTGGGGCCGCAAGGTCGCCGCCGTCGCGTCGCTGGGCGACGGAGCGCAGCGCCTGACGTTCGCCGACGGCGCGACCGTCACTACGCGTGCACTCGTCGGTGCCGACGGCGCCTGGTCCAAGGTCCGATCCTTGCTCTCGACGGTCACGCCCCACTACGCCGGCACCACCTACTTCGAGGCCTATCTCCGCGACCCGGACACACGACACCCGGACGCGGCCGCGACGGTAGGCGGCGGCGCCATGTTCGCTCTGGCACCCGGCCTCGGAATTGTCGCCCATCGCGAACCCGACGTCATCCACACGTACATCCAAATGCGTTGCCCCGCCGACTTCGTCGACGGAGTCGACTTCGGCGATCCCGCGTCTGCCCGTGCCCGAGTTGCAGCCGAATTCGTGGGGTGGGCTCCTCAACTCACGAGGTTGATCACCGCCGCCGACACCCCGCTTATTCAGCGCCCCGTCTTCGCCCTGCCCAACGGGCACCGGTGGAACCGTCTACCGGGGGTGACGCTGCTCGGTGATGCCGCACACGTGACCGCCCCGTCGGGGGATGGCGCAAACATGGCGATGGTCGACGGCGCAGAACTCGGCAAGGCGATCGCCGCACACCCAGACGATCTCGAAGCGGCCTTCACCGCCTACGAACAGGACCTGTTCTTGCGGAGCGAGAAGGCCGCGCAATTCGCCGACACGATCGTCGGCCTCATGCTGGGCGACCGCGCCCCGTACTCGCTCGTCGAGTTCTACACCGGTGGTGTGCGGGCGTGACGACGCCCATCTGCGGGCGATGAGCCGATGTGGACCACCGCCGTCCGCATATCTCCGAAGTTGGTGCCTAGAAAGGCCTTCGGTGACGAACATCGCTCTGGTGCGCCACGGTCATACCGACCTCAATCCGCAACTGCACGCAGCGTCCGTATCCCCCGATGGGAGCGTTCCATCGAAGGGGACAACCCAATGGCCGTCGTTCGCTCCGGGTTCGGTCCGCAGACTTCTCATACGACATGCTGCATCACAGCCCTGGTGTGATGACGGTTCGATGGAAGGGTCCGCTGTCGCGTGCCGCGTGAGTGATGGCCTCGTTGACCTGTTCGAGTCGGAAGGTGGTGACGGTGTCATGTTCGAGGTCGAGAAGTCCGGAGCGGGCCAGCTCGATGAGACGGGGTATGGCCGTCCGGTCATACATCCACTGCCCGCGGACGGTCACGCAGTTGCGCATCAGCCACGGGTAGGGCAGCCGGAGTTCCTCACCTCCACGCATGCCAACGCCGCCCATCAGCACCACCCGGCCGTGTTCACGCACAGTCAGCACCGCGGTGCGCACCACCTCCGTGCTGACGCTGGGCGGAAGCAGATCGATGACGACGTCGACGGCTCCGTCGCCTGCGTCCAGCATTGCCGTGCGGTCATCCTCGGGTCCACCGGTGAGCATGACGGGACGCACCCGTTCTCCGAACGTGCGTCGGAGATCGGCCAGTGCGGCGGCATTTCGCCCGGGACACACCACCCTGGCAGCGCCCATCGCCAATCCCACCGCGACAGCCGCACTCCCATAGTTGCCGGTGGCGCCGCTGACGAGCAGCGTTTCACCCGCACGCAGATCGGCGGCGAGCAGACCGCCGTAGGGCACGAGGTATATCCCGATAGCCGACCAGCGCGCGGGATCCGCCCCCTCGGGTACCCGGGCGATGTTCTCCGTGGGAACGGCCATGCGCTGGGCGAACGCACCGTGGTGAAAGTGTCGCGACAACCGCAGTCCGCCCTCCCCGCGAGAACTCCAGCCCTGCAGAGTGATATCCGGAGTGCTGGCGTCATCTCGCGATCGCACCGTGGGGTCACACCACACCAGGTCACCGACATTCAGCTGAGTCGAATCGGGACCGGCCTCGGCTATCTTGCCGATACCGCCGACACCGGGAATGACCGGCGGTTCCAGCGGATAACGCCGCTCGCCGGAGAACACTTCGGCGCTGTAGGGCAGGACCAACGCGGATAGCACATCGACGAGCACCTCGCCGCCGTTGCGTGGCGGGTCCGGGACCGCCGCGACGGTCAACGGACGGCCGAACTGTTCGAGGATTGCTGCGTTCACGCCCTCGACGATAGAAACGGCAGAGCCATGCTGGTAGCGGCAATGCGGCATAGCTGATATGAGGTTTGATCATGGATCTGTCGATCGCAGCATTGCGTGTTCTTCGATCGGTGGCCGAGCGAGGAAGCTTCAGCGCCGCCGCAATCGACCTGGGCTACACCCAGTCGGGGATCTCACGACAGGCCGCTGCCCTCGAGCGTGCAGCCGCCATGCCGCTGTTCGAGCGGCATCGACTGGGGGTGCGATTGACCCCGGCGGGCCTGACGCTGCTTCGCCATGCGCGTATCGCCCTCGATGAACTGGATGCTGCGCAGCGCGAGCTGACCGGATCCGACAAAGCTCCGCGTGTCCGCCTGGGCGCCTACATCAGCGCCGGTGCGACGCTGCTCCCGTCCGTTCTGACGGCATTGCGTCGCCGCGGAGACGTGCACGTGAGTACCCGCGAGGGAACAACGCCAGCCCTGGTACGCGCCGTGCGTGCGGGCGCACTCGATCTGGCCGTCGTCACCTCGCGACCTCCGCACCGTCCGTTCGACCATCAGTCCCCACCGCTGGCCGTCGAATCATTGTCCGAGACAGAGCTTCTCATCGCGGCGCCGGCCACCGGCGACTTCGCGGGCCGATCATCGGTGAGTCTTGCCGACCTGGCCGACGCTACGTGGATCGCCAGCTCGTCAGCCGGCGATGATCCGTTATTGGGGGTATGGCCCGGCGTCCCGGGCCGCCCTCGCATCGCTCACCATGCCAAGGACTGGCTGACGAAACTCCACCTGGTCGCCGCCGGATGTGGCCTCACCACCGCCCCACCGGGACTTGCCGCCAACCCGCCCCACGGCGTGATCCTCTTGCGGGTCACCGATGGGCCCCCCGAGACGCGACGCACCGCCATCGTGCGGATACCGGGCACTCCCTCGCCGGCAGTCACGACGGTCATGGACGCACTGCACGCCTTCGGCTGAACTCTCGTCGCTCAACCGGGCCGCGGCGCCCTCGCCATCCGGTCAAACATTTGCGGCTGGCGAGTGCAGCTCCACGTGCAGAGCTGGCAGCACCGATTTGCGGTGAGCATCGTCAACCCTTGACACGAAGCTGCCTCACGTCGTATCCATGAGACATGTCGACGGTTATGTCTCATAGCGCTCCGGTACGGTTCACCCTCGCCACCGCCGACACCTGGGCAGACCCCTGGCCGATGTACAGCGCGCTGCGTGACCACGACCCCGTCCACCACGTCGTCCCCGCCGACCGGCCCGATCACGACTACTACGTGCTCTCCCGGCACGCTGACATCTGGGCCGCCGCACGCGACCACCAGACGTTCTCCTCGGCGCAGGGCCTGACCGTCAACTACGGCGAACTCGAGATGATCGGGCTGACGGACAATCCGCCGATGGTCATGCAGGATCCCCCGACCCACACCGAGTTCCGCAAGTTGGTGTCCCGGGGTTTCACCCCGCGCCAGGTCGAGGTGATCGAGCCGACGGTGCGCGAGTTCATCGTCGAACGGATCGAGGAGTTGCGTTCGCGCGGCGGCGGCGACATCGTCGGCGAACTGTTCAAACCCCTGCCGTCGATGGTCGTCGCCCACTACCTCGGCGTGCCGGAAGCCGACCGCGGCAAGTTCGACGGGTGGACCGAGGCGATCGTCGCGGCCAACACCGCCGACGGCGGAATCGGCGGCGCACTGGAGACCCTCGGTGACGCGCTCGGGGAGATGATGGCGTACTTCACCGCGCTCATCGAGCGGCGCCGCGTCGACCCCGGTGACGACACCGTCTCACACCTGGTCAGCGCCGGTGTCGGCGCCGACGGTGACATCGCCGGCGTGCTCTCTGTGCTCGCGTTCACCTTCACGATGGTCACCGGAGGAAACGACACCACCACGGGCATGCTCGGCGGGGCGGTTCAGCTCCTGCACCAGCGGCCCGAGCAGCGCCGCCGCCTGGTCGACGATCCCGGTCTGATACCCGGCGCCGTCGACGAATTCCTGCGGCTCACCTCCCCGGTGCAGGGCCTGGCCCGGACCACCACCCGCGACGTCACAGTAGGCGATAGAACGATCCCTGCGGGTCGCAAAGTGCTGTTCCTCTACGGCTCCGCCAACCGCGACGAACGCGAATACGGCGACGACGCAGCCGAACTCGACGTCACCCGCAACCCGCGGAACATCCTCACGTTCAGCCACGGCGCGCACTTCTGCCTGGGCTCGGCCGCGGCCCGCATGCAAGCCCGGGTGGCACTGTCCGAACTGCTGAGCCGCGTCCCCGACTTCGAGATCGACGAAGCCGGGATCGTCTGGGCCGGTGGCAGCTACGTGCGCAGGCCACTGTCGGTGCCGATCACGGTGTCCCGGTGAGCGGCCGGAACTGGCTGGCCGCGCAACGCAGCGAAGTTGCCGCCGAGCGCATCCTGGACGCGGCAGGCGAGCTGTTCGCCGCCACACCCGCCGCAACCGTCGGCATGCACGAGATCGCCTCGGCGGCAGGCTGTTCCCGAGCCACGCTGTATCGATACTTCGAGAACCGCGATGCGCTGCACACCGCGTACGTCCATCGTGAGGCCCACCGGCTCTACCGCGATCTGACCGACCGACTCGCCTCGATCACTGACCCGCGCGAGCGGCTCGTGCAGGGCATGCTCGGCGCACTGCACATGGTCCGCGGCAACCCTGCGCTGGCATCCTGGTTCACCGCCGCCGAGCGCCCGCTCGGCGGCGAGTTGGCGGAACAGTCGCCGGTGATCGCCGCGTTGGCCGAGACGTTCATTGGCTCACTCGGCGCCGACGAGCGCGTCGATCAGCGGGCGCGCTGGCTGGTGCGGGTGCTGACCTCTTTACTGATGTTCCCCGGCCGCGATGACGCTGACGAAGCCGACATGCTCGCCGAGTTCGTCGTGCCCTACGTCCTCACACCCGAGTGAACCGGTGCAGTAGCCACGCCAGCGGCACCGTCACCGCCATCGTGCCGAGGAACAGCAACCAGACCGAACCGTTGTAGATCGGATACTGCAGGATCTCGACCATCACGAGTTCCATTGTCACCAGGTGGATCAGGAAGATCTCGTAGGAGATCTCGCCGAGGAACACCATGGGCCTGCTCGCCATCGCCCTCGCGTACAGCCCCGTGTTCCCCAGCGCCAATGGCGCCACCACCAGCGTGGCGATCACGGCGTAGAACGCGCTCTTGGCCAACGCTTCCCATAGCAGCGCCGGGGATGTCGTCGGCTCCCCACCGATCGGCGTCGACACGATGAAGTAGCAGACCACCACTACGGGAAGGCAGGCCAGCGCGTAGGCGCGCACCCGCATCGCCGCCAGGACCGCGAGCACCATGCCGCCGACGAACCACGACAGGTACCCGGGCAGCCACAGCCTGGCACCGTCGGGCAGGAACGACGTGGTGTGCACCAACCACAGCCAGGCCGGGGACATCGCCGCGAACACGGCCAGGCCGGTCAGCAACAGCCACGGCCGCCAGCGCCGTCGGCACAGCACCACCAGGAGCACGTAGGCCATCAGCGGCAGCGCCACGTAGAACGCTGCTTCGACGGCCAGGCTCCACATCTGCGTAAGGCCTTGGTGCAGAAACGAATACAGATAGTTGTCGGTGTAGATCTGGGTCAGGGTCAGGTTGCGCGCCAGACCCTCCCACGTGTGCCCGGGATTGGGGCCGGCCGTGCGGAAGTGGTAGACGAGGTAGGCCGCGAGAACCGTGACCACGTATGCGGGCATGATGCGGCGCACACGATGCCACGCATACCGTTTCACCGACGGGGCGTCAGAACCGGTGGCCGACGCCGTCACCCATGGGCTGAACAGCAGGAAGCCGGACAACACGAAGAAGATCGGCACCCCGATCTCCATGCGGGAGAACACCAACCCGACATAGCCATTCCCGTATCGCCCGGTCGTGTAGGCCGCGTGCGTCAGCACCACGAGAAGTGCTGCGACGGCGCGGATACCGGTCAGCGAGTCGACCCGACCGGTGGCCGTAACGGATTCGAGCCCGCCCTGCGCCTCGGTGTCTCGTGACAGCGTCATGGGCCGCTAGTGCGACTTACGGCGTGCCTTCGGCCCGCGATCGGGTTCAAGATGGATCAGCTGGCCTTGAATCTTGGTGTTCTCCAGCTTCTTCAGCGTCTCCCGCGACAGGTTGGCCGGCAGCTCCACCAGCGAGTAATCGAGCTTGATCGCGATGTGCCCGAAATCGCTGCGATGCAGACCGCCCTCGTTGGCGATGGCCCCGACGATCGCACCCGGCATGGCTTTGTGCCGCTTGCCGACCGCGATGCGGTAGGTGGCGAGGTCACTGCGCCGCTCCCGTTGTTTGCGCGGACCGCGATCGTCGCGGTCGGGACGATCCGGTCGGTCCTTCTTGTCGCGGCGCTTCTCCGGCGGCGGCTCGGTCATCAAGAACGCCTCGCCGTCTCGGCTCTGCAACGCCAGCGCGGCGGCGATGTCGGCCATCGGCACGTCGTGGTCGCGTTCGTAGTTCTCGATCAGCGTGCGGAACAACTCGATGCCCGGCGCGGCGAGCGCCTCGGTGATCGAATCGCGGAACTTCTGCACACGCCGCTCGTTGACGTCTTCGACCGACGGGAGCTCGATCTCGACCAGCTTCTGCCGTGTCACCCGCTCGATCGCACCGAGCAGATGCCGCTCGCGCGGGGTCACGAACAGCAGCGCCGTGCCGGACCGGCCCGCCCGCCCGGTGCGCCCGATCCGGTGCACATAGGACTCAGGGTCGTGCGGGATGTCGAAGTTCACCACGTGAGAGATGCGCTCGACGTCCAGGCCACGCGCGGCCACGTCGGTGGCGACAAGGATGTCGATCGACCCGTCCTTGAGCGCGTTGATCGTGCGCTCTCGGACCGCCTGCGGGATGTCGCCGTTGATCGCGGCCGCGGCGAACCCGCGCGCCTTGAGCTTCTCGGCCACCTCTTCGGTGGCCTGCTTGGTGCGGACGAACACGATCATCGCGTCGCCCTGCTCGACCTCGAGGAGCCGGGTCAGCGCGTCCATCTTCCGCGGATACGACACCTGGAGGTAGCGCTGGGTGATGTTCTCCGCAGTCTGGGTCTTCGACTTGACCGTGACCTCGACCGGATCGTGCAGGTACTTGGCGGTGATCTTCTTGATCGCCGGGGGCATGGTCGCCGAGAACAGCGCGACCTGCTTGTATTCGGGGGTGTCGGCGAGGATGCGCTCGACATCCTCGGCGAAGCCCATCTGCAGCATCTCGTCGGCCTCGTCGAGCACCATGTAATCCAAGTGGCTGACGTCGAGCGTGCCCTTCTCCAGGTGGTCGATCACGCGGCCGGGCGTGCCGACGACGATCTGGGCGCCGCGCTTGAGGCCGGCCAGCTGGGGCCCGTAGGAGCTGCCCCCGTACACCGGCAGCACGTTGACGTTCAGGTGCGCGCCGTACCGGCTGAACGCCTCGGCCACCTGTAGCGCGAGTTCCCTCGTCGGGGCAAGGACCAGCGCCTGGGTGGCGCGGCTGTCCGTGTCGATCTTGCTCAGAATCGGAATCGCGAACGCCGCGGTCTTACCGGTGCCGGTCTGAGCCAGCCCGACGACGTCGGAACCGGCCAGCATCGCCGGGATCGTCGCGGCCTGGATCGGGGACGGCGACTCGTAGCCGACGTCGTTGACCGCCTGCAGCACCGAGGGGTGGATCTGCAGGTCGGCGAAGGTCTTCTCGCCTGGCAGATCCGTGCTGGCGGGGGTCACATCCGAGGAGGTCATCGTGGTGGCAGTCTAGTGCCCTTTCGGGCCCCGTCCTGCCGCGCGCCTGATGGCCGGTGTCGCCGCGGTGCCGGTACGGTCGCTCGTTGTGAAGTGGGCAGCAGTGATGGGTGCCGCAGCCCTCGTCCTCGCGGGCTGCGGCTCAGGCGATTCAACGGCGTCGAAAACGCCGGGTCCGACGGCGTCGGCTGCTCCCACAGCTGCACCGGCGCCGACGGTGGCGCCGGCCGGGCCGCCGCCGGGACCCGCGCCCGCCGCAGACCCGTGCGCCACCGACCTCGCAGCCCCTGAGATCGCCCGAGCGGTGTCCGAACTACCCCGCGACCCGCGCAGCAAGCAAGGCTGGAACCCCGAACCGGTGGCCGGCAACTACAACGAGTGCGCGCAGCTGTCCGCCGTGATCGTCAAGGCCAACACCAACTCGCAGAACCCCAACACCCGGGCCGTGCTGTTCCACCGAGGGAAGTTCATCCCCACCGGGGTGCCCGACACCTACGGCTTCAACGGCCTCGACAGCGCCGGCACCACCGGCGACACGGTCGCGCTGAAGTACTCGAGCGGCATGCCGGGGCTGGACAGCATCGTGAAGTTCCGGTGGAACGGCAGCGGAGTGGAGTTGATCGGCAACACGCCGCGCTGAATCTCCCCGTTTGTCCGCCGAGAGGCCGGGTATTGACGCGAATGTCAACAGTGGTCGGGGGTAACTCTCGAGGAGAACGACCGTGGAAGACGCACTACGGGACATGTGGCGATCCGTCGCCACCTTTGCGCCCAAACTCTTGGTGTTCATCCTGATCCTGGTCATCGGGGTCATCGTCGCGAAATTGATCGCCAAAGCCGTCGACAAGATTCTTGAGCGGGTCGGGTTCGACAGGGCGGTCGAGCGCGGCGGCATCCGGCGGGCTCTGCGCAACAGCAACTACGACGCCTCGACGATCGTCAGCAAGCTGGTCTACTACGCCTTGCTGCTGTTCGTTCTGCAGCTGGCGTTCGGTGTCTTCGGGCCCAACCCGGTCAGCGCGCTGTTGACCGGGGTCATCGCCTTCCTGCCCAAGCTGGTGGTTGCGCTGATCATCGTGGTCGTCGCCGCCGCGATCGCGGCGGCCGTGCGCGACATCGTGTCGAACGCGCTCGGCGGGTTGTCCTACGGCCGCATGCTGGCCAACATCGCCAGCGTCTTCATCCTCGGGCTGGGCATCATCGCCGCGCTCAACCAGGTCGGTATCGCCCTGACCGTCACCCTGCCGGTGCTGGTCGCGATCCTCGGCACCATCGGCGGCATCCTGGTCGTCGGCGTCGGGGGAGGCCTGATCAAGCCGATGCAGCAGCGGTGGGAGGACTACCTCAGCCGCGCCGAGGACGAGGGCCGCAACATGCGGGAGCACCTGAACCGGCGCAAGCAGTCCACCTCGGCGCCGACGCAGCAGATCCCGGCCTACAACCCGGCGCCCACAGGCTCGCACGCGGCTCCCCCGCCAACGGCCCCCGGCCAGCCGTACCCGAACCCGGGCACCGGCGGCTACCCCTCGCCCACCTATGACCAGCCGCCGACGCAGGGGTACGGCGACTACCCGCCGCCGCAGGGGTACGGGCCGCGGTAACGTCCAGCCGCCCCGCCCGTCCGCTTCCGCCAGTGAGAAGCCAGGGCTGCGATTTCGGCTCCGCATCGACCTGGAACGATATTCCGCGGGGGGTGGGGGCGTCGGTGGGCTGTCCTACAGTGGCGGCGTGTTCGTCATCGACGGCCGGGTCGTCTACAGCGCCTCCGATCTCGCCGCGGCCGCCCGCTGCGAGTACGCGCTGCTGCGCTCGTTCGACGTCAAACTCGGCCGTAGCGCGGCAACCCCGGCTGATGACGAGATGCTCGTCCGCACATCACAATTGGGCGATGAGCACGAACAGCGGCACCTCGACGCGCTGCGCGCCGACGCGGAGATCACCATCATCGGCCGGCCGGACTACACGCTCGCGGGCCTGACCGCGGCGGCCGAGCAGACTCTGCGGGCGATCCAGCGGCGAGCACCGGTGATCTACCAGGCCGCGATGTTCGACGGCCGGTTCGTCGGGTTCGCCGACTTCCTGCTGCTCGAAGAATCCGAGCAGGGCCCGCGCTATCGCCTGCGCGACACCAAGCTGGCCCGCTCGGTGAAGGTCGAGGCCCTGCTGCAGCTGGCCGCCTACGTCGACACCCTCACCGCTGCCGGGGTGCCCGTCGCGCCGGAGGTCGACCTCGTCCTCGGCGACGGCGCGACCGTCAGTTACCCCGTCGACGAGCTGCTGCCGGTGTACCGTCCGCGCCGCGCCGCGCTGCAGCACCTGCTCGACAGGCACGAGGCCGGCGGCGCCCCGGCGTCGTGGGAAGACGAGTCGGTGCGCGTCTGCTTCCGCTGCGCCGACTGCGAGGAACAGGTTCGCGCGCACGACGATCTCCTGCTGGTCGCGGGGATGCGGGTCAGCCAGCGCGCTCGACTGATCGATGCCGGCATCACGACGAGGCGCCAGCTCGCCGCCCACAACGGCACCGTGCCCGACCTGTCCCCCCGAACCGTCGGCGCGCTGACCGGCCAGGCCCGCCTCCAGATCGCCGACCGGGTCGACGGCAAACCGCCCTACCGCGTCGTCGACCCGCAACCGCTGATGGTGCTGCCCGACGCCGACAAGGGCGATCTGTTCTTCGACTTCGAAGGCGACCCGCTGTGGACCGCCGACGGCCATGAATGGGGACTGGAATACCTGTGGGGTGTGCTGACCGTCGCCGACGAGTTCTCCCCCTTGTGGGCGCACACCCGCGCCGACGAACGCGCGGCGCTGGTCGCGTTCCTCGACATGGTGCGCAAGCGGCGGCGGCGCTACCCGCGCATGCACATCTACCACTACGCGGCCTACGAGAAGAGCACGCTGCTGCGGCTGGCCGGCCGCTACGGCGTCGGCGAGCGCGACGTCGACGAGCTGCTCCGCGAAGGCGTGCTGGTGGACCTGTATCCGTTGGTGCGCAAGAGCATTCAGGTCGGCACCGAGAACTACAGCATCAAGAGCCTGGAACCGCTCTACATGGGCAACGAGCTGCGCGACGGTGAGGTCACCACGGCCACCGCGTCGATCACCGAGTACGCCCACTACTGCGAGCTGCGCGACGCCGGCCGCACCGACGACGCCGCAACCGTGCTGAAGGAGATCGAGGAGTACAACCGCTACGACTGCCGCTCGACGCGCCGGCTGCGCGACTGGCTGGTGGCGCGTGCCATCGAGGCCGGGGTGCCGCCGCGCGGGCCCGTGCCGGTGGACGGTGCGACCGCTCAGACCGTCGAACCCGATGCCATCGAACGTCGGCTGTGGAAGTTCGCCGGCGACGGGGTGGAAGCACGCACGCCCGAGCAGACGGCGATCGCGATGATCGCTGCGGCCAAGGGTTTTCACCAGCGGGAGGACAAGCCGTTCTGGTGGGGACATTTCGACCGGGTCAACAATCCCGTCGAGGAGTGGGCCGATGCCGGCGGCGTGTTCCTGGTCGACGGCCACGACATCGTCGAGGACTGGCACCAGCCGCCACGAGCCCGGAAACCTCAGCGGCGCATCGCACTTCGTGGTGAGATCGCCAACGGGGAGCTGACCCGCGAGATGTATGCGCTCTACGATCCGCCCGCGCCGGCGGGCCTGGCCGATGACCCCGACCGCCGGGGTTTCGCCACGGTGTCGGTGGTCGAGTGTGACAACGTCGACGCTCCCAGCGAGGTGACCGTGATCGAGCGGCAACCCACAGGCGGCGACGTGTTCACCCAGGTGCCGTTCGCGTTGACGCCGGGTCCGCCGATCAGCACCAAACCGTTGGCGGAGTCCATCGCCGGGGCCGCGGAGGACGTCGCCGCCGCATTGCCGCGGCTGCGCGCCGGGGCGATGACCGATCTGCTGCTGCGCCGGGCCCCGCGCACCCGCAGCGGCACCGCACTGCCCGACACCGGCGTCGTCGTCGACGACATCACGGCCGCGTTGCTCGATCTGGACTCGTCCTACTTGGCGGTGCACGGCCCGCCCGGCACCGGCAAGACGTTCACCGCCGCCCAGGTGATCGCCCGCCTGGTCAACGATCACGGCTGGCGGGTCGGAGTGGTCGCGCAGGCGCACGCGGTCGTGGAGAACCTCTTCGCCGGCATCCTGCGGTCGGGCGTGGACGGCACGCGGGTGGCCAAGAAGCTCAGCTCCGGCGACGGCGCGTGGACCGAGATCACCAACCCGCAGTTCGCCGACTTCATCGCCGGGCACGAGGGCTGCGTGGTGGGCGGCACCGCATGGGATTTCGCCAGCGCCAGCAAGGTCCCGGCCGGCTCGCTGGATCTGCTCGTCGTCGAAGAGGCCGGCCAGTTCAGCCTCGCCAACACGGTCGCGGTGGCCCGCGCGGCCCGCAACCTGCTGCTGCTGGGCGATCCGCAGCAGCTGCCGCAGGTCAGCCAGGGCACCCATCCCGAGCCGGTGGACGGCTCGGCGCTGGCGTGGCTGGTCGACGGCCACCACACGCTGCCGCCGGAGCGCGGCTACTTCCTGCACTGCTCGTACCGGATGCATCCACAGGTGTGCCGCGGGGTGTCCCGGCTGTCCTATGACAACCGGCTGCAGTCCCACGAACCGGTCACGGCGGCGCGTCGGCTCGCCGGTGTGGCACCCGGGATTCGCACCCTGGCGGTCGAGCATCACGGCAACGTCACCGACAGCCCCGAGGAGGCCGCGGCAATCGTCGCCGCGATCGGTGAGCTGCTCGGCGCGGACTGGACCGACGAGGACGGCACCCGTCCGCTGACGCAGCGCGACGTGCTGATCGTCACCCCGTACAACGCGCAGGTGGTGCAGGTGCGCAGCCACCTCGACGACGCCGGATACCCCGACGTCCGCGTGGGCACCGTGGACAAGTTCCAGGGTCAGCAGGCGCCGGTGGTGTTCGTGTCGATGACGGCGTCCTCGATCGAGGAGGCGCCTCGCGGAATCGCGTTCCTGCTCAACAGGAATCGGCTCAACGTCGCGGTCAGTCGGGCGAAGTACCTGGCGGTGATCGTACGGTCGCCGCAGCTCACCGACTACTTGCCCGGTACGCCCGACCGCCTGGTCGAATTGGGCGCATTCCTGTCGCTGTCCGCATGTGATACACCGGGCCCATGACCGAAGCGCTGACCGAACAGCTCGCCGCGATCGTCGGCGCCTCGCAGGTGAGCACCGACGCCGACGTGCTCGACGGCCGCAGCACCGATTACACCGGGCGCTACCGGGGCCGGGCCACGGTGCTGGTGCGACCCGGGTCAGCGGACGAGGTGGCCGCAGTGCTGACCGCGTGCCGCGACGCGGGGGTGAGGGTGACCGTGCAGGGCGGCCGGACGTCACTGGTGGCGGGCACCGTGCCCGAACACGATGACGTTCTGCTGTCCACCGAGCGGCTGCGTGAGGTCGACGAGGTCGACACCGTGGAGCGCCGGGTGCACGTCGGCGCCGGGGTGACCCTGGCGGAGGTGCAGCGTGCCGCGACGGCGGCCGGCCTGGTCTTCGGAGTCGACCTCGCCGCGCGAGATTCGGCGACCGTTGGCGGGATGGCGTCGACCAACGCCGGCGGGCTGCGCACCGTCAGCTACGGCAACATGGGCGAACAGGTGCTGGGCCTGGACGTCGTGCTTCCCGACGGGTCGATCGTGCACCGGCACAGCCTGGTGCGCAGCGACAACACCGGATACGATCTGGCGTCGCTGTTCGTCGGCGCCGAGGGCACGCTGGGGGTGATCACCGGACTGGACCTGCGGCTGCATCCGGCGCCCCGGCACCGCGTCACCGCGATCTGCGGGTTCGCCGATCTGGACGCGCTGCTCGCGACCGCACGGGTGTTCCGGGACATGGCGGGCATCGCGGCACTGGAGCTCATCGACGTCCGCGCCAGCGCCCTGACCGCCGAACACGCGGGCGTCGCCGCCCCGGTCGCCGGGGACTGGTTGCTGCTGATCGAGCTGGCCGGCGATACCGATCTGACCGACCGGCTGGCCGAGGCGCTGGAGGACGCCGACCTCACGGGCGAGCCCGCCGTCGGCGTCGACACCGGAGCGCAACAGCGGCTCTGGCAGGTTCGCGAGGCGGTCGCCGACGTGCTCGGCGTCTACGGCCCGCCACTGAAATTCGATGTCTCGCTGCCGCTCTCGTCGATCAAGGTGTTCGCCGCCGACGCGGTGGCGCTGATCGCCGAGCACGCGCCCGACGCCATCCCGGTGTTGTTCGGGCATGTCGGCGAAGGCAACCTGCACCTCAACATCGTGCGCTGCACGCTGACCGGCGAACCCGAGCACGCCCTCTACACCGCGATGATGGCGCTGATCGCCCGCCACGACGGCAACGTCAGCTCCGAGCACGGCGTTGGTACCCGCAAACGGGACTACGTCTCGATGTCGCGCACCGAGGCCGACATCGCCGCGATGCGGGCCGTCAAGGCCGCCTTCGACCCCACCGGGTATCTCAACCCCGCGGTGTTGTTCGGCTGACCGCCGATGTCCCGTAGCGTGGCGGCGATGACGAGCATCGAGGCCGACTACCTGGTGATCGGCGCAGGCGCGATGGGGATGGCGTTCGTCGACACGATGCTGACCGAAACCGATGCGACGGTCGTGCTGGTCGACGAGAACCACCAGCCGGGCGGGCACTGGAACTGGGTGTATCCGTTCGTGCGGCTGCATCAGCCGTCGTCCTATTACGGGGTGAATTCGCGCGCGCTGGGCAACGAGAATTGGATCGACCAGTCCGGCCCCAACGAGGGGTTCTTCGAGCTGGCGACCGGACACGAGGTGTGTGCGTATTACGACCAGGTGATGCGCCACCAGATGCTGCCCACCGGCCGACTCTCCTACTTTCCGTCCTCGCACTATCTGGGCGACAACAGGTTTCGCACGCTCGACGGCGCCGAACACCAGGTGACGGTGCGACGCCGCGTCGTCGACGCGACGTACCTGCTGACCGTGGTGCAGTCGATGCGCTCGGCGCCGTTCTCGGTAGCCGACGGCGTCGACGTCGTCACCCCCAACGATCTGCCCCGGCGGGCGGCGGGACGCGAGCACTACACGATCGTCGGTGGCGGCAAGACCGGCATGGACTGCTGCCTGTGGCTCCTGCGCTCCGGCGTCTCACCGCAGAACATCCGGTGGATCATGCCGCGGGACTCGTGGCTGATGAACCGGGCCCACATCCAACCCGGCGGCCAGTTCGTGAAATCGTTCCGGGACTCGATCGCCTCCCGGATGACCGCCATCACCGAGGCGACCTCGGTGGACGACCTGTTCGAACGCCTCGAAGCGGACGGCAACCTGTTCCGGCTCGACCCCGCCGTCAGGCCGACGATGTACCACTGCGCGATCGTGTCCTCCGGCGAACTCGACCAGCTGCGACTGATCGACGACGTGGTGCGGTTGGGCCACCTCGAACGCGTGGAGCATGACCGAATCGTGCTGCGCGACGGCGAGATCGAGGTCTCCATCCCGTCGCTGTACGTGGACTGCACGACGCAGGGACTGCCGCGCCCGCCGTCGGTACCGGTGTTCGATGGCGAGAAGATCACGCTGCAGAGCGTGCGGGGGTGCCAGCAGGTGTTCAGTTCGGCGTTCATCGCTCATGTGGAGGCCGCCTACGCCGACGACGCCGTCCGCAATGACCTGTGCGCACCCATCCCGCATCCCGACGCTCCGCTCGACTGGCTACGAATCCTGCTGTCGGACAACACAGCGCAGGTGCGATGGCTCAAAGATCCGGAGTTGATGGACTGGCTGAAAGCCTCCCGGCTCAACGTGCTGCGCGACCTGTTCCCCGACTTCGGCGACAAGATCCGCGTGCGTGATCGCGCATTCAGCGCCCTGACCACGGCGCTGACCAAGACCAACGACCAGCTGGGCGAGCTGATGGCGGGCGGCTAGCCGCGCGCGTGACGACCACCGGCGTCGGGCTCTGCGAGCACCCGGTCGAGCACATCGGTGTCCGAGCTGTCCACATCGTCGCTGTGATCGACGACGTACTCGACGTAGTCATCGTCATCAACCCAGTCATCAACCCCGTCGACGCCCCAGTCGTCGTTCTCGTCGGCGCCCGGTCGGGTGTCGGCGGTCGGCGCCCATCGCCGCGCGATCCCGCCGGTCAGGAACAGTGCCGCCACCACCCCGAACAGCGCGATGAACGCCGGCAACAGCATCGCCTGCGACATGGCCGCCGAGAACGGAGCGTGCAGGAATTCCGGCAACTGCGCCACCGCGCCCTCCGACGCTCCCCCGCCGCCGGCGCCACCGGGCATCTCCGCGGACAACCGGGACGCCAGGAACGCGGCCATGCCCGCGCTGCCCAGCACCGACCCGACCTGGCGGGTGGTGTTGTAGACCCCGGAGCCGGCACCGGCCACATGCGGTGGCAGGTTCCGGGTCGCCGTCGCAGCCAGCGGTGACCAGATGAACGCCATGCCGACACCCATCAGGGTCAACGGCACGACCAGGCGCCAGATCGGCGTGGTCGGGGTCATGTCGATCGCCAGCCAGGTCAACCCGATCGCCAACACCGAGAACCCGAACCCGATCACCGGGCGCGGGTGCGCGCGATCGACGATCTTGCCGACCATCGGGGCGAGGACCCCGGTCGCCACCGCCATCGGCGCGGTCAGCAGTGCCGCCCGTGTCGGCGTGAGGCCGCAGACGGCTTGGGCGTAGAACATCAGCGGCAGGATCATCGACGTCGCGACGAACCCCATGGTCGCGATGCCGAGGTTCGACATGGAGAAGTCGCGGTCGCCGAAGATCGCCAGCGGGATGAGCGGCTCACCACGGGTGACCGACTGCCACATCACGAAGCAAGCCATCACGGCGATCCCCACCCCGATCGCCGCCCAGATCCACGGCGCCCAGTCGTGCGCCTGCCCCTCCTGCAGAGCGAAGACGATCAAGAACAAGCCGACCGCGGACAACACCACGCCTACGATGTCGACCTGTTTGGTCTGGGTGGGCAGGACGGGCACCAGCCGCAGCGCCAGCACCAGGCCGAGCACACCTACCGGCACGTTGACGAAGAAGATCCACTGCCAGCCCAGGTGGTCGACCAGCACGCCACCGGCCAGCGGTCCCACCAGTGTGGCCACACCCGCCGTCGCACCCCACACGCTCATCGCCACGCCGCGCCGCTCGGCCGGGAACGTCCTGGTGATGACTGAGAGCGTCTGCGGGGTGAGCAACGCGGCACCGACGCCCTGCAGCACCCGGGCGGCGACCAGCATGCCGATGCTGCCGGACAACCCGCACCACAGCGAGGCCAGCGTGAACACCGACAAGCCGACGAGGTAGACATTGCGCGGACCGAACCGGTCCCCGAGGCGACCCGACACGAGAAGCGGCACGGCGTAGGCGAGCAGGTAGGCGCTGGTGACCCAGATCACCGCGTCGTACCCGACGCCGAGTGCCGCCATGATCGCCGGGTTGGCGACCGCGACGATCGTGGCGTCGACCAGGATCATGAAGAAGCCGACGAGCAGCGCCCACAGGGCGTGCCAGGGATTGGCCCCTTCGGCGCGTGGTGTCACGAAATCGAGCATGGTCTAAGACAATCCGCAATTGCAGGTGGGCAATGGACCGCGCCGACGCTACGGATCGGCGCCGGTCACGACAAGTCGAGCTCCGCCGGCGCAGGCGCACGGTGCGCACCGGTCAGCAGCAGCGCCACCAGCGCGACCACCACCCCGGCGGCCATCACCGCGGCCATCGCCAATTCGTCGTTGCCCAACACACCCACGACGGGCGCAACGGCCGCACCCAGCCCGAACTGCACGGCGCCCAGCAGCGCCGCGGCAGTGCCCGCGGCATCGGGATGCCGCGTCAGCGCGACCGCCGGGGCGTTCGGGATCACCAGTCCCATCGCGGCGAGGATGGCCCACACCGGCACGACGAACGCGACGAGCCCGCCCACGTGCGCAGCCGCCAGCGCGACGAACACCGCACCGAACAGCGACGCCGCCGCCAGCGCCCACACCATGATCTGCTGCGGGCTGAACCGGCGCAGCAGCACGACGTTGAACTGGGTCGAGCCGATCAGCGCGATCGCACCGGCACCGAACACCAACGCGAACGCGGTCTGGCCGATGCCGTAGCGGCCCTGCAGGACGAACGAGGCACCGGCGATGTAGGCGAACAGGCCGGACATGCCGAGCGCGGCGACCAGCACCAGGATCACGAACCGGGTGTCGCGCAGCAGCTCGACGTAGGTCCGGGCGATTCCGCCCACCTTCAGCGGCCGGCGATGTGCGATGGGCAGCGTCTCGGGCAGCGCGAGCACGGCCATCACCAAGATGGCGCCCGCCACGACGACCAGCGCGGCGAACACCCAGTGCCAGGACGCGTTGAGCAGCACCGCCGCGCCCAGCGACGGGGCGAGCACCGGCGCGACGCCGAGCACCAGCATCAGCCGCGACATCACCGTGGCCGCCACGTTGTCCTTGTACAGATCGCCGACCACCGCGATCGCCACCACCATGCCCGCAGCCGCACCGACGCCCTGCAGACCGCGAGCGACACCCAGCACCGCGATGTTGGGCGCGAACAGGCACAGCAGCGACGCCAGCATGTGCAGCACGATGCCGCCGATCAACGGCTTGCGACGACCCAGGGAGTCCGACAGCGGTCCGATGATCAGCTGGCCCAGCGCGAGACCGGCCAGCGTGCCCGTCAGGGTCAGCTGCGCCACTGAGGACGACACCGACAACTCGTCGGCGATCCGGGGCAGCGCCGGCAGGTACATGTCGATGGTCAGCGGGCCGAGCGCGACCAGCAAGCCCAGCACGACGATCATGCGCAGGCGGCTGGGAGGGGTCGCCGGTTCCGGAGCCGGTCCCCGACTCACGGTGGTGTCCAGCGGCGTCAGGTCCACGTCAGGGGATACTGCCATGCACATGGTTAGCGCCGCTTCTCAATATTTTCTTCCCCCCTCGGCGAACAGTGACCGCGGTCACCTTCGGGCACCCTCGTCGGGCGGTCGTTCGTTTCCGGGGTGTTTTCTGGGCTTAACCTGGGAACAAGACCACTCGACGAGAGGCCGTTCGATGAGTGCATGGTCACGGGCCAAGAGCAGAGAGCCCGCAGTACAGGAGGACGATCCCAGCGCGGCCGCCAAGGCGCTGAGCAACATCATCGAGCGCGGCGCACGCGTCCAGGGGCCTGCGGTCCGCGCGTACGTCAACCGGCTTCGGGAGAGCGATCCGGGGGCCGGCCCCGCCGACATCATCACCAAGCTGGAGAAGCACTACATGGCCGCGGTGATGGCCAGCGGGGCCGCGGTCGGCTCTGCGGCCGCCTTCCCGGGAATCGGCACGCTGGTCGCCATGTCCGCGGTGGCCGGGGAAACGGTGGTGTTCCTCGAGGCCACCTCCGTGTTCGTGCTCTCCGTCGCCGAGGTGCACGGCATTCCCGCCGACCACCGCGAACGGCGACGCGCCCTGGTGCTGGCGGTGCTCGTCGGCGACGACAGCAAGGGCGCGATCGCCGATCTGCTCGGCCGCGGCCGTACCAGCGGCGGTTGGTTGTCCGACGGCGCCGCCTCGCTACCCCTGCCGGCGGTGTCGCAGCTGAACAACCGCCTGCTCAAGTACTTCGTCAAGCGCTACACCCTCAAGCGGGGCGCGATGATGTTCGGCAAGATGCTGCCGGTCGGTATCGGCGCGGTCGTCGGCGGTGTCGGCAACCGGATGATGGGTAAGAAGATCGTGCAGAACGCCCGCGACGCTTTCGGCGCTCCGCCGCCGCGGTGGCCGTCATCGCTGCATCTGCTTCCCGCACCGCCGTCCTGACGCGCATCGTTCACCCATAGGTCACGTCCACTGTTTTCTTTATGACCACAACGCAGACCATAGAGACGTTGCCTGGTCCCGCCGGTCGCCGAAGCGCTAGCCTTGATGCGGCGGAATTGCGGGTGACCGCACACCGGGTTCATTAAGGGGTGGCCGGCTGCCGCGGAGCACTGGCCGGAAACGAAGAATTGAGGCGAACAGCAGCCGTGAATTCACCTTCACCATTCGGTCAGAACGAGTGGTTGGTCGAAGAGATGTACCGCAAATTCCGCGAGGATCCCTCGTCGGTGGACCCGAGTTGGCACGAGTTCCTCGTCGACTACTCCCCCGAACCCACCACCGACGCCTCCGCCCGTTCCTCGGCCCGCGCGAACGGGTCGGCTCGCTCGTCGGGTCCTGTGAGCCCACCCGAGCCCGCCCCGGCGCCGCCGCCGAAGGCCGCGAGCAGCAACGGCACCGCGAAAACCGAGCAGGCGCCGTCCAAAGAGAAGCCATCCGAGAAGGCTCCGGAGAAGCCCTCTCAGAAGTCCGCTGAGAAGGCTCAGGAGAAGAAGAAGGAGCCGGCCCCGAAAGCCAAGGCCGAAGATAAGGCGCCGGCGGCCAAGGCGTCGGCGGCCAAAGACGATGGCGGCGACGAGACGCAAGTGCTGCGCGGTGCCGCCGCGGCCGTCGCCAAGAACATGTCGGCCTCGCTGGAGGTGCCCACCGCCACCAGCGTTCGAGCGATCCCCGCCAAGGCGATGATCGACAACCGCATCGTCATCAACAACCACCTCAAGCGCACCCGCGGCGGCAAGATCTCGTTCACCCATCTCCTGGGCTACGCGATCGTGCAGGCGGTCAAGAAGTTCCCGAACATGAACCGGCATTTCGCCGAGGTCGACGGGAAGCCCAACGCAGTCACACCCGCTCACACCAACCTCGGTCTGGCGATCGACCTGCCGGGCAAGGACGGAAAGCGCGCGCTCGTGGTCGCCGCGATCAAGAACTGCGAGACGATGCGGTTCGGCCAGTTCATCGCCGCCTACGAGGACATCGTGCGCCGCGCCCGCGACGGCAAGCTGACCGCCGAAGACTTTGCCGGCGTGACGATTTCGCTCACCAACCCGGGCACCATCGGCACCGTGCACTCGGTGCCCCGCCTGATGCAGGGCCAAGGCGCCATCATCGGTGCCGGCGCGATGGAGTACCCCGCCGAGTTCCAGGGCGCCAGCGAGGAACGCATCAACGAAGTCGGCGTCGGCAAGCTGATGACACTGACCTCCACCTACGACCACCGCATCATCCAGGGTGCGGAATCAGGTGACTTCCTGCGCACGGTTCACCAGTTGTTGCTCGACGACGATTTCTACGACGAGATCTTCCGCGAGCTCGGTATCCCCTACGAGCCGGTGCGCTGGCGCATCGACAACCCGGACTCGATCGAGGACAAGAACGCCCGCGTCATCGAGTTGATCGCGGCCTACCGCAACCGTGGCCACCTGATGGCCGACATCGACCCGTTGCGACTGGACAATACCCGGTTCCGCAGCCATCCCGATCTCGACGTCAACACCCACGGCCTGACGCTGTGGGACCTCGACCGCGAGTTCAAGGTCAACGGCTTCGCCGGTCAGACGCACAAGAAGCTGCGCGACATCCTCGGCCTGCTGCGTGATGCGTACTGCCGCCACGTCGGTGTGGAGTACACGCACATCCTCGAGCCCGAGCAGCAGCAGTGGCTGCAGGACCGCATCGAGATCAAGCACGAGAAGCCGACGGTCGCAGAGCAGAAGTACATCCTTTCCAAGCTCAACGCCGCGGAAGCCTTCGAGACGTTCCTGCAGACCAAATATGTTGGGCAGAAACGGTTCTCACTGGAGGGTGCGGAGACCGTCATTCCGATGATGGACGCCGCGATCGACCAGGCCGCCGAGCACGGGCTGCACGAGGTCGTCATCGGGATGCCACACCGCGGTCGGCTCAACGTGCTCGCCAACATCGTCGGCAAGCCGTACAGCCAGATCTTCACCGAGTTCGAGGGCAACCTGAACCCCTCGCAGGCGCACGGCTCCGGCGACGTGAAGTACCACCTCGGCGCCTCGGGCACGTACATCCAGATGTTCGGCGACAACGACATCGCGGTGTCGCTCGTCGCCAACCCCAGCCACCTCGAGGCCGTCGACCCGGTGCTCGAAGGCATCGTGCGCGCCAAGCAGGACATGCTCGACACCGGCGAAGAGACCAACGGCAGCAACGACTTCACCGTCGTGCCGATGATGCTGCACGGTGATGCGGCGTTCGCCGGGCAGGGCGTGGTGGCCGAGACGCTGAACCTGGCGCTGCTACGCGGCTACCGCACCGGCGGCACGATCCACATCATCGTCAACAACCAGATCGGCTTCACCACCTCGCCGTACGACTCGCGCTCCTCGGAGTACTGCACGGACGTAGCCAAGATGATCGGCGCGCCGATCTTCCACGTCAACGGCGACGACCCCGAGGCCGCGGTGTGGGTGGCCAAGCTGGCCATGGACTTCCGCCAGAAGTTCAAGAAGGACGTCGTCATCGACATGCTGTGCTACCGCCGCCGCGGGCACAACGAGGGTGACGACCCGTCGATGACTCAGCCCAACATGTACGACGTCATCGACACCAAGCGCGGGGTCCGCAAGACCTACACCGAGGCGCTCATCGGCCGCGGCGACATCTCGATGAAAGAAGCCGAGGACGCGCTGCGCGACTACCAGGGCCAGCTGGAACGGGTGTTCAACGAGGTCCGCGAACTCGAGAAGCACGCCGTGGAACCCAGCCACTCGGTGGAATCCGACCAGATGGTGCCCGCGGGCATGACCACCGCGGTGGACAAGTCGCTGCTGGCCCGCATCGGCGACGCGCATCTGGCGTTCGACGAGGACTTCAACGTGCACCCCCGCGTCAAGCCGGTGCTGGAGAAGCGTCGCGAGATGGCCTACGAGGGCAAGGTGGACTGGGCCTTCGCGGAATTGCTCGCACTCGGCACGTTCCTGGCCGAGGGCAAGACGATCCGGCTCACTGGGCAGGACACCCGTCGCGGTACCTTCACCCAGCGCCACTCGGTGATCATCGACCGCAAGACGGGCAAGGAGTTCACCCCGCTGGATCTGCTCACCGTCGACTCCGACGGCAACCCGACCGGCGGCCGGTTCATGGTCTACGACTCCGCGCTCTCGGAGTACGCCGCCGTCGGCTTCGAGTACGGCTACTCGGTGGGCAACCCCGACGCGCTGGTGCTGTGGGAGGCGCAGTTCGGCGACTTCGTCAACGGTGCGCAGTCGATCATCGACGAGTTCATCAGCTCCGGTGAGGCCAAGTGGGGCCAGCTCTCGGACGTCGTGCTGCTGCTCCCGCACGGGCACGAGGGCCAGGGCCCCGACCACACCTCGGCCCGCATCGAGCGGTTCCTGCTGCTGTGGGCCGAGGGGTCGATGACCATCGCGATGCCGTCGACGCCCGCGAACTACTTCCACCTGCTGCGCCGCCACGGCCTCGACGGGATCCACCGGCCGTTGATCGTTGCGACGCCGAAGTCGATGCTCCGCAACAAGGCGGCCGTGAGCGACCTCAAGGACTTCACCGAGCAGAAGTTCCGGTCGGTGCTCGAGGAGCCGATGTACGACGAGGGCGACGGCGACCGGTCGAAGGTGAAGCGCATCCTGCTGACCAGCGGCAAGCTGTATTACGAGTTGGCGGCGCGCAAGGCCAAGGACAAGCGCGACGACGTCGCGATCGTGCGGGTCGAGCAGCTTGCGCCGCTGCCCCGGCGGCGGCTGGCCGAGACGCTGGACCGGTACCCGAACGCCTCGGAGAAGTTCTGGGTGCAGGAGGAGCCGGCCAACCAGGGTGCATGGCCGACGATGGGCCTGACGCTGCCCGAGCTGCTGCCCGACCACCTCGGCCGGATCAAGCGGATTTCCCGGCGGGCGATGTCGGCGCCGTCCTCGGGGTCGTCGAAGGTGCACGCCGTCGAGCAGCAGGAGATCATCGACGAGGCGTTCGCCTGACCCTTGACTCCGCTGTCACTTAGTGACAGAGTCTCCCCTGACACTAAGTGACAGGGGACGGACGCGATGGCTGCGGCCCAGCGAGACAGCACCGAGGACCGGCAGGCCCGGGCCCGGCTCGAGGTGTCCCGGCATGCCTGCGCCTTGTTCTGGGAACGCGGCGTATCGGCGACCAGCGGCGACGACATCGCCGCTGCCGCCGGTCTCTCGACGCGGACCATCTGGCGGTACTTCCGCTCGAAGGAGAGTTGCGTCGAACCCGTGTTGGCATTGTCAGCACAGCGGTTCATCGAACTGGCTCGGCGGTGGCCCGCCGAACTGTCGCTTGCTGACCACATGGCGGCCACCATGGCGGCGAATCCGCTGACACCGGATGAGCTGGCCGACGAGATCAGCGCCCTGCGCATCACGACGCTGTCCATCTCCGAGCCCGCCTTGCGCACCGCTTATCTCATCGTGCACGACGAGATGGAACGGGACTTCGTTCCCGTCATCGCCGATCGCCTGGGCCTCCCCGACAACGATCTGACCGCGCGGCTTTACGCCGCGTCCGTCACCGCGGCGTTCCGTGTCGTCGACCAGGACGTGGGATACCGAGCCATCGTGGAGAAGGAGAACATCAGCCAGCAGGAAGCCCTGGCGCTCGTCGACCGCGCCATCAGAGACGCCACCAACGGCCACCTTGGCGGGCCCGTGACGCACTGATCGTCGATATTCGAAATCCGGTTCCGCACAACCCAATACAGCGAACACGATCCGCCGAGCAGGTATCACCTCGGCGGTGTGACCCCGTGCGCCCTGACACCGAGGAGATTCCATGCCCCTGCCCGACCTGATTCCCGTCGACGACCTGTTCAGCCCGCCCACCCGCGCGCTCGCGACGATTTCACCGGACGGCAGCAAGCTCGCTTTCCTCGCGCCGTGGCGCAACCGACTCAACGTCTGGGTCGAAGATCTCGATGCGACCGATGCACAACCGCGCCGGGTGACCGCCGACGGCAATCGCAGTGTGCTGCACTACGAGTGGACCGACGATCCCCGATGGTTGATCTATTTCCAGGACACCGATGGGGACGAGAACTGGCACGTCCACCGCGTCGACCTCGGCGATCCCGAGGCGGCCGCCGTCGACCTGACACCGTTCCCCGGTGTGATGGCCGTCCCCATGCGAGAGGTGAGGGACGGCAGGACGACGGTGATGCTGAACAAGCGTGAGATCACGCTGCTCGACGTCTATGACCTCCAGATCGCCACCGGCGAATTGTCCTTGGTCGCAGAAAATCCCGGCACCGTGACCAACTGGTTGAGCAACGACAAGGGCGATCTGCTCGCCACATCGCTGACCGCCGACGGCGACCTCGAGTTGTCGCGATGGGACGGTCAGACGCTGCAGCACATCACGCGGTTCGACGGTAGCGACTATCCCGTCGGCATCCACCCGATGATCATCACGCCGGACGGGACCGGCGTGTGGATGGGGTCCAATCGCGGCACCGACCGCACGCGACTGGTCCGCGTCGACCTCACCACCGGGGCGGAAACAGAGGTGGACAGTCACCCGGAGTTCGATCTCGATCCGCGGTCGGCGGTCAGCCCGGTGATGCCGGGGCCGCTCGTGCAGGATCGGCACAGCGGTGATCTGCTCGCCGTGCGTTACTACGGTGAGCGGCAGGTGATTCATGCCATCGACCCACACTTCGCCGACGTGCTGACCGCTGTGCAGAAGCTGTCCGAGGGCGACCTCGGCCGGCTGTCCTCCGATGACGCCGGTCAGCGTTGGATCGTCGGCTTCAACCACGACCGCGACCCGGGGGCCACCTACCTGTACGACCACCGCACGGGTGAGAGCCGGTTGCTGTTCCGACCACTTCCGCATCTCGACCCCGCCGTGCTGGCGCCGATGCGGCCGATCACATATCCCGCGCGCGACGGTCTGGTGCTGCACGGCTATCTGACGCTGCCTGTCGGCGTCGAGCCGAAGCAGCTGCCGCTGGTGCTGGTGGTGCACGGCGGCCCCTGGTACCGCGACGCGTGGGGCTTCGATGCCGGCGTCCAGGTGCTGGCCAATCGCGGATACGCGGTGCTACAGGTCAACTTTCGGGGTTCGACGGGCTACGGCAAGGCATTTCTCAAAGCCGCGATCGGTGAGTTCGCCGGAAAGATGCACGACGACCTCATCGACGGGGTGAACTGGGCTATCGACCAGGGATACGCCGATCCACAGCGCGTCGCGATCTTCGGCGGCTCCTACGGCGGTTACGCCGCCCTGGTCGGAATCACCTTCACCCCCGACGTGTTCGCCGCAGCCGTCGACTACGTCGGCATCTCCGATCTCGCGAACTTCGTGCGTACCCTGCCCCCGATCGCTCGTCCCCACCTGGCCAACAACTGGCACGCCTATGTCGGCGATCCCGACGATCCCGACCAGCTGGCCGACATGATGGCGCGCTCGCCGATCACCAAGGTGGACCAGATCCGGACCCCGCTGCTGGTGATCCAGGGAGCCAACGACGTCCGCGTCGTACAGGCGGAATCCGACAACCTGGTCAACGCATTGCGCGCCCGCGGTGTCGAGGTCGACTACATCGTCCAGTCCACCGAAGGCCACGGCGCCGTCAACCCCGAGACCACGATCGAGCTGTACCAAGCGGTGTCGACGTTCCTGGCCGAACACCTCGGTGGTCGCGCGTGAACCTTCGTGTCGGCGCTACCGGAAGAAGGAGAACGGAACCCCGTCGGTGAGCGCGTCGACCGCGCGCGGGCACATGATCTGAATCGCAAGGCCGGTGAACATCGTCGCCGGCCCCAGCGGGCGGCCCAGCTCGTCGGCGACCCTGGCCGCCACGTTCGCCATGTTCTGTCCGGGCTCGGCCAGCATCGGGCACACCCCTTGGCCCACGCGGACCGCGGTCGCCGGGTCGATGTCGCCGAGCCGGTAGTGATCCAGTGCCGACAAGAACACGTCGGCACCGGTGTCGGCCTGGGCGGGCGCAGCGGCCACGGTCGCGGTGGCCGGCGCTGCGATGGCGAGGGCAGCGCCCAGGACGGCAAGCGCGGTATAGCGAGACTTCACGCCCTGATTGTCGCAGCAGACGCCCCGGGCATTACTCGAAGCGTTCCACCGGTCCCCTGATCTACCCGGAACCGCGGGTACCGCTATGGTGATCTGCAATTGCACAGCAGGCACGCGATGGGAGTGGTTCATGCAGGGCTTCGCCGGAAAGGTGGCCGTCGTGACCGGCGCCGGCTCAGGCATCGGTCAGGCGCTGGCCATCGAGCTCGGCCGCTCCGGCGCGAGCGTGGCGATCAGCGATGTCGACACCGAGGGCCTAGCTGCCACCGAGGAGCGCCTGAAGGCGATCGGCGCGCCGGTGAAGACCGACCGCCTCAACGTCACCGAGCGGGAGAGCTTCCTGCTCTACGCCGACAGCGTCGCCGAGCACTTCGGCAAGGTCAACCAGATCTACAACAACGCGGGCATCGCGTTCACCGGTGACATCGAGATCAGCCAGTTCAAGGACATGGAACGGGTGATGGACGTCGACTACTGGGGCGTCGTCAACGGCACCAAGGCGTTCCTGCCGCACCTGATCGCCTCCGGCGACGGTCACGTCGTCAACGTCTCGAGCGTGTTCGGCCTGTTCTCGGTGCCCGGCCAGGCCGCTTACAACGCGGCGAAGTTCGCGGTGCGCGGCTTCACCGAGGCCCTGCGCCAGGAGATGGCGCTGGCCGGTCACCCCGTCAAGGTCAGCTGCGTGCATCCCGGCGGCATCAAGACCGCGATCGCCCGCAACGCCACCGCCGCCGAAGGCCTCGACGCCGAGGAACTGGCCAAGACCTTCGACAAGAAGCTCGCGAGCACCAGCCCGGAGCGGGCCGCGCAGATCATTCTCGACGGCGTGCGCAAGAACAAGGCGCGCATCCTCGTGGGCAACGACGCGCGCATGTTCGAGTACGTCATCCGCTTCGTCGGCGCGGGCTACCAGGGCCTGTTCCCGCGCGTGGTCTCGCGGCTGACCAAATAGCCGGCAGGCACGTCACGACCCGGGCCGGAGGGCGCCCCCCTTCGATCCGCCTGATCCCTCGACCACGTTGAGCTTCGCGGCGATCCGAGTGAGCGTCCGCATGTCCGATGTGCTGAGGCGGTCGAGGATCGCCTCGCGCACCGAGCGCACGTGAACGGGCGCCGCATCGACGACGAGGCGGTAGCCCACCTCGGTGAGCTCGGCGATGGTGTAGCGGCCGTCCTCGGGGTCGGGTGAGCGGGTGACCCAGCCGCGTTGCTCGAAACGCTTGACGACATTGGACAGCCGCGACAGTGACCCGTTCGCCAGAAATGCCAACTCGCTCATACGGATTCGGCGATCCGGCGCTTCCGAGAGGTGACTCAGCGTCAGGTACTCGAACAACGTCAGGTCGACCTGCCGCAACGGCGACTCCAGCTTGCCGGGCAGGAGCAGGATCATCGAGATGAGACTGGTCCACGCGTCCTTTTCCTGCGCACTGAGCCACTGGGCATCACCACTCGACGTCATCGCCACCCCTTCGCATGCCCGATTGAGTTTACACGTGAAGTAATGTCGGCTAGCTTTGACTTCATGGTTGAAGCGAAGGGACACCTCGTCCGATTTGTTGTCACGCCGGGATTCGGGGAGATGATGCGCAGGGAACGGCATTACAGCCAAGCCGTTCGAATCGGAGACAGGGTGGAGATCTCCGGGCAGGGCGGCTGGGATGACCAGCTGAATTTCCCGGAGTCGCTGGAAGACGAGATCGTTCGAGCGTTCGAGAACGTCGACCGCACGCTGCAGGCCGCCGGCGCATCCTGGCGCGATGTGGTTCATGTGAACTCGTATCACGTGGTCAGCGATCCTGAAGCGTTCGACGCCCACAACAGCGTGATGATCGAGCAGATGCGCACATGGATGCCCGACCACGCGCCGATCTGGACAGAGACCGGAGTGACGACCCTCGCGGCGCCGGGGATGCGGATCGAAATACGCGTCACGGCAATCGATCAGCGCCACATGTGAGTCATTCGGCGCACGCTCGCCGAACCGGGCAGCTAGTTGCTGGTGCCGAGGGGGTGCGCCTCGAGCCATTGCGCGGCCACGTGACCCGGCTCGGCACCCTCGGCGATCTCGCGCCGCATGTCGGCCAAGGATCCGGTGTCCAGAACGCCCGCGATCTCGTTGAGCGCCAGGACCTGCGACTCGCGCAGCACGTTGCGCCGATACAGCGGCACCAGGTTCTCGGCCCGGATCAGCGAGGTCTTGTCCGAGAGCACCACCACGTCCGATGGCACGCCCGCAGCCGCGGTCGACGTCCACGCGGCATCGATCTGCCCGGCTCGCAGCGCCGCGAACATCGTTGCAGCATCGCTGAATTCGCGCATCCGCGCCAGTGTGCACGTGCCGATCGCTTTCGGCGGGGAGGTGCTGCTGACCGCACCGACGGTGATGCGCGGGCACCGGCGGGCCAGCGCCGCGGTGTCGGCACCGAACTCCTTCGATCCCGCGGAGGTCATCGCCACCGCGGGCTTGTCCTCCGCCGCGGTCGTGTAGTCACCGGCCGCCACCCCCTCGGGCAGCGCGGCGAGCAGCGAACGATAGACCTGGACATCGGAGCGGGCCGGCGCGTCCGGGTCGAACCGCGAGAGAAGCCTGCCAGTCCACCCCGGCACCACCGTCGCGTCACCGGAGTCCAGACCGGCCAACGGGTCGTCGACGACCCGGACCTGCGCGGCGCTCCCGTAGAAACCCAGCGCCGAGGCGTACAGGTGCGCGACGAGCTCGGCCTCGGGTCCGGCGGTGGTCGCCACCGGAATGGGTTGCGGCCGTTGCTGTCCCGCGCAGGCGGCGACGCACCACACCACGATCAGTGCGGCTATCGACTGCCTCGTCCGGCGCAGCAGACTCAGTCCTCGGATGCCGCGGCGACGGCCGCCGCGACCGCCGGACCCACCCGCGGATCCAGCGCGCTCGGCACGATGTGGTCGACGGCCAGATCGTCACCGACGACCGAGAAGATCGCCTGCGCGGCCGCCATCTTCATCTTCTCGGTGATGCGGCGCGCGCCCGCGTCCAGCGCGCCGCGGAACACGCCGGGGAATGCCAGCACGTTGTTGATCTGATTGGGGAAGTCGCTGCGCCCGGTGGCCACCACAGCCGCGTACTTGCGCGCCACGTCGGGGTGGATCTCCGGGTCCGGGTTGGACATCGCGAACACGATGCCGCCGGGCGCCATCGTCGCGATCAACTCCTCGGGCACCAGCCCTGCCGAAACGCCCATGAACACGTCGGCCCCGGCCAGCGCCTCGGCCATGCCGCCCCGCAGCCCGCGGGGATTGGTCCGGGTGGCCAGCTCCGCCTTGAACGGGTTGAGATCCTCGCGGCCGGTGGCCACGATGCCCTTGCTGTCGAGCACCGTGATGTCGCCGACACCGCTGGCCAACAGGATGTTCGCGCAGGCGATGCCCGCAGCGCCGGCGCCGGAGATCACCACCTTCATCGTGTGCATGTCCCGGTCGAGCACCTTCGCCGCACCGAACAGGGCGGCGAGCACGACGATCGCCGTGCCGTGCTGGTCATCGTGCATCACCGGGCAGTCCAGCGCCTCGATCACCCGCTGCTCGATCTCGAAACAGCGTGGCGCCGAGATGTCCTCGAGGTTGACCGCACCGAAGGTGGGCCGCAACCGGATCAGCGTCTCCACGATCTCATCGGGGTCCTTGGTGGCCAGCACGATGGGAATCGAGTCCAGCCCGCCGAACGTCTTGAACAGCGCGCTTTTGCCCTCCATGACCGGTAGCGAGGCCGCCGGGCCGATGTCGCCGAGCCCGAGGACTGCACTGCCGTCGCTGACCACGGCGACCAGCCGGTTCGCCCAGGTGTAGCGGGCAGCCAGCGTCGCATCGGTGGCGATGGCGCGGCTCACCTGCGCCACGCCCGGCGTGTACGCGATCGACAGAGCCCGTTGGGTGTCCAACGGCGAACTCAACGCCACCGAGAGCTTCCCGCCCTCATGCGCCTCGAAGATCTCCGCGTCGTCGACCACCACCTGCGGGGTACGCGTCGCGACGTCATGGTCTGGGGAAACCGCACTGTCCGCCACGGGCGTCAGGGTAACCGACCTCCGGGTCCTCACAGGAGCAGGTTGGGCATCGGTGAGCAGAACGCGAGCAGATCTCGGCCAGCTTCGACGCGTACCATCCGTCTAGCCGAGCCAGGCGGGTGTCCGAAGGGAGGTCGGCCGATGCCGTCGTTTCGCGCGCTTCCACCGTCACTGATGCGGCAGGGCGGCCGTCCCCGCCCTGACCACCCCGATGCGCGCAGCATCCACGTCCCCGTGGCGCGGGCCATGGTCGACTGCGGTGTCTACTGCGAGGGAAATCGCCTGCCCGGCAAGTACACCCACGCCGCGGCGTTGAACAAGGTGCATGAGATCGAGGCCGAGGGCCGGCCGGCGTTCGTGTGGATCGGACTGCACGAACCCGACGAACACCAGATGCAGGCGGTCGCCGACGTCTTCGGATTGCACGAACTCGCCGTCGAGGACGCCGTACATGCCCATCAGCGGCCGAAGCTCGAGCGCTATGACGACACCCTGTTCCTGGTGCTCAAGACGGTGAAGTACGTCGACCACGAATCGATCGCCAACGCGCGCGAGATCGTCGAGACCGGCGAGGTGATGATCTTCGTCGGCCCGGACTTCGTGGTGACGGTGCGCCACGGCGAGCACGGCGGCCTCGCCGGGGTGCGCAAACGCCTCGAGGCCTCGCCGGCGACGTTGAAGCTCGGCCCCTATTCGGTGATGCACGCCATCGCCGACAGCGTGGTCGACCACTATCTCGACGTCACCGACCTCATCGAAACCGACATCGATGCGATGGAGGAAGCCATCTTCTCCCCACGGCCGCTGACCGACATCGAATCGATCTACCTGCTCAAGCGCGAAGTGGTCGAGTTGCGCCGGGCCGTCAGTCCGTTGGCCACCGACCTGGAGCGCATGGACACCAATCACGACGATCTGATCAACGTCGAGATCCGCCGCTACATGCGCGACGTGCTCGACCACACCATCAAGGCGGCCGATCGGATCTCCAGCTTCGACGAGTTGCTCAGCTCACTGGTTCAGGCCGCGCTGGGCAAGGTGGCGATGCAGCAGAACGTCGACATGCGCAAGATCTCCGCGTGGGTCGCCATCGCCGCGGTACCCACCGCACTGGCCGGCATCTACGGGATGAACTTCGACCACATGCCCGAATTGCATTGGGCGTGGGGCTATCCCGCGGTGCTGCTGCTGATGGCGTCGGTGTGCCTGCTGTTGCATCGCACCTTCCGACACAACAACTGGCTCTGAGGACGTTCAGGCCGGGCTGGCCGCACGGCGGCGGGGATCCGTCACGTCCACCCCGTCCTGCTCCCACGCCTCCCGCATCGCGCCGGCACCCTTCAATCGCACCCAGGCGGCCTCCGTCGGGGTGATCGGAACCGCACCGAGGATCGTCACCGGCGACGCCGGTTCAGGAAGCGCGACGTCGTCGATCTCGCTGGGACCCAACAGGAATGCGGTGAACGGTGCGCCCTCCCAGAGCGGTGTCTCCAGGTCGATCAATGCGTCGGGTTCCAAGATCAGCCCCTCGACCGCGGGCGCGGCCGCCACCACGGCGACCGAGCGGGCCAGTCCCGCGGGCGCCGGGCCGCGCAGCGCCACCACCACCTCGGCGCGCGGCCCGCGGAGCGGATCGGCCATCATCTCAGCGGGATCCACCATCGGCTGCGACGCGCACCCCAGAGACACATAGTGCGCGGGGCCGTCTTCGGTCGCACCGAAGCGCAGCACGACGATCCGGTCGGCGCCCAGGAAGGTCACCGAGGCCTCGGCGGGCTCCCCGGAACTGCGGAAATGCTCCAGCACCCGTGCCCGAACCGCTGCGCTGACATCGGCCACTGTCAGATCTTCAGGCGGGCCAGCAGGTCTCGACCCTGCTCGGCGCCCTGCGGGTCACACAGCACGTCGTAGCGACCCGCCACCAACTGCATCGTGGAGCTGAAATCCCGGGTACCGCGCGCCATCGCGTACGGCACCGCGGAGGTGATCAAGCCGAAGAACACACCGGCGATCAGACCGGTGATCAGCGAACCCCATGGGCTCGGGCTGAAGAACCCGAGGATCAGGCCGATGAACAGGCCCAACCACGCGCCGCTGAGCACACCGCCGCCAAGGACCTTGGGCCACGACAGCCGGCCGGTGACCCGCTCGACCTGCATCAGGTCCACCCCGACGATCGTGACCTGCTCGACCGGAAACTGCTGATCGGACAGATAGTCCACGGCGCGCTGGGCTTCGGCGTAGGTGGGATAGGAACCGATCGGCCACCCCTTGGGCGGGGTGGGCAGGCCGACCGGGCGGCCACGGCCCGCAGGCGCCGCACCCGGGGTCTGGCCTGGCTGAAACGGGCTGGTCATGTCCTTGCACTCCTCCGGTCTGGCAGTTCGGTCAGGTATACCTCGTCGCTGGATCAACGTGCCGGAGCGGGCAAAGGTGCCCGGCTCCGACGGTCCCCGCCGCCGGTATGCACTTAGGCTAGGTTGATTCCCATGACAAGTCAGGACGACGACGCACGTCGAATCGACCGTTCCGACTCAGCCGGGTCCGAACCCTCGTCGGAGAGTTACGAGGCGCCGCCGATCGAGCAGTCCGGGGCCCCCTCCGACTACCCGCCGGCCTACAACCCGCCACCCCCGCCGTCGTACTCCGCCCCGACGGACTACCCGCCACCCCCGCCCGGATACGGATCGTCCTATCCGGACCCGAACGCCGGCAGCCCCTACCCCAGCCAGGGGTACGGGAACCAGGGGTACGGACAGGGATACGGGGCCCCGGGCTACCAGGGCGGGTCGTATCCGCCGCCGCCGCAGTACGGCACCGCGCCCGGCGGGTATCCCCCGCCTGCGATGGGCTACCCCGGCGCGGATTACGGCTACGGCCAGCCTCCCGCGCAGGGCACCAACACGATGGCGATCGCCTCGCTGGTCGCGTCGATCCTCGGGGTGTGCTGCGGCATCGGTTCGATCGTCGGCATCGTGCTCGGCATCCTGGCGATCAACCAGATCAAGGAGACCCGCCAAGGCGGTCACGGGCTGGCGGTCGCCGGCATCGCCGTCGGTGCGGTCACCCTGGTGATCAGCGTGATCTGGGGCATCACCGCGCTCAACGTCTGACGGGTTCAGCCGGCACTGCCGGCGGGCGGGGTGAACCGCTCGCCGGTGCGCGCCATGCCCGCCGCCCGGCCCTTACCGGCGATCACCAACGCCATCTTGCGGCTCGCCTCGTCGATCATCTCGTCGCCCAGCATCACCGCGCCCCGAGCGCCACCCGCGCGTGAGGTGTGCCATTCGTAGGCCTCGAGGATCAGCTCGGCGTGGTCGTAGGCCTCCTGGCGGGGGCTGAAGATCTCGTTGCCCGCCGCGATCTGATCGGGATGCAACACCCACTTGCCGTCGAACCCCAGCGCGGCGGCACGTCCGGCGACGCGGCGGAACGCCTCGACGTCGCGCACCTTCAGGTAGGGCCCGTCGATCGCGTTGATCCCGTTGGCGCGTGCGGCAATCAGGATGCGCATCAGCACATGGTGGTAGGCGTCGCCGACGTCGTAGCCCTCGGGTTGCTCACCCACCTCGAGCGTGCGCATGTTCAAGCTCGCCATCAGGTCCGCCGGGCCCAGAACCAGCGCGTGCATGCGCGGGCCGGCGGCAATGGCATCGATGTTCGTCAGTCCGCGCGCGTCCTCGATCTGCGCCTCGATCCCGATGCGGCCCACCGGCAGCCCGTGGGAGGCCTCCACCTGGGACAGCAGCAGATCCAGGGCCTGCACATGGGAGACGTCGGTCACCTTCGGCAGCACCACGATGTCCACCGACGCACCGGCGGCGCCGATGACCTCGATCACATCGGTGTGCGTCCACGGCGTGGTCCAGTCGTTGACCCGCACGCCACGCAATTGATCGCCCCACCCGGCCTCGGCCAAGGCGGCCGCGACCTGCTCGCGCGCTTGGCCTTTCGCGTCGGCGGCCACCGCGTCCTCGAGGTCGAGAAACACCTCGTCGGCGGGCAGTGTCTTGGCCTTCGCGATCATCTTCGTGTTGCTGCCCGGCACCGACAAGCACGTTCGGCGGGGTCGATAGCGGTTCTGCACAACAACACTCTCTACTCTGACACTCATGGCGTCGGTCAACAGGGTCTATGCAGCCCGGCTCGCGGGAATGGTGGTGCTGGGTCCCGACGGCGAATCGATCGGCCGCGTGCGCGACGTGGTGATCAGCATCAGCCTGGTCCGACAACAGCCCCGCGTGCTCGGGCTGGTCATCGAATTGCTCTCGCGCCGAAGAATTTTCGTGCCGATTCTGCGGGTGACCGCGATCGAGCCGGGCGCGGTCACCCTGGCCACCGGAAGCGTGTCGCTGCGCCGCTTCTCCCAGCGGCCCGGCGAGGTGCTGGTGCTCGGGCAGGTCATCGAGACCCGCGTCCGCGTCGACGACCCCGATCTGACCGAACTCGCCGGGATCGACGTCGTCGTGGTCGATCTCGGCATCGAACAGACCCGGTCGCGGGACTGGATGGTCACCAAGGTGGCGGTGCGTCCGCAGCGCCGACTCGGTCGGCGCAGCAACGTGCACACCGTGGACTGGTCGCACGTGCAGGGGCTGACGCCGTCCGGGCTGGCGATGCCGGATCAGGGCGTGGCGCAGCTGCTCGAGCAATTCGTCGGCCAGCGCCCCATCGAGGTGGCCGACGCGATCCGCGAACTCCCCGCCAAACGCCGCTACGAAGTCGTCAACGCGCTCGACGACGAACGGCTGGCCGACGTCCTGCAGGAGCTGCCCGAAGACGAGCAGGTCGCCGTGCTGCGGCAGTTGAAGACCGACCGGGCCGCCGACGTCCTCGAGGCGATGGACCCCGACGACGCGGCCGACCTGCTGGGCACCATGCATCCGGCCGACGCCGAACAGTTCCTGCGGCGGATGGACCCCGAGGACTCCGAGGACGTTCGCCGCCTGCTCAGCCACTCCCCCAACACGGCTGGTGGCCTGATGACGTCGGAACCGGTGGTACTCGCCCCGGATACCACCGTCGCCGAAGCGCTTGCGCGCGTGCGGGATCCGGATCTGACGCCGGCGCTGGCCTCGCTGGTGTTCGTCGCCCGGCCACCGACCGCGACGCCGACGGGTCGCTATCTGGGGTGCGTGCATCTGCAGCGGCTGCTGCGTGAACCGCCTGCGGCGTTGGTCAGCGGCATCGTCGACACCGACCTGCCCAGCCTGGGCCCCGAAGACTCCCTGGGAGCCCTCACCCGCTACTTCGCCGCCTACAACCTGGTGTGCGGACCCGTCGTCGATGACGAGAGCCACCTGCTGGGCGCGGTGTCCGTCGACGACGTGCTCGATCATCTATTGCCCGACGACTGGCGCGAACGCGAGGCCGAGCCCGTGATCATGACCGCGGAGAAGGCGACGTGAGCGAGTCCTCCGCCCGTCAGCGGCTCGACACGCCGCGGGTCTCCCGCTCACTGACGCCACGGTTCGACGTCGAGGCCGTCGGCCGCGTGAGCGAGAGCATCGCGCGGTTCCTCGGCACCGGGCGCTACCTCGCCATCCAGACCATCGTCGTCATCGTCTGGATCCTGCTCAACGTCGGCGCGTTCGCCTGGCAGTGGGATCCCTACCCGTTCATCCTGCTGAACCTGGCGTTCTCCACCCAGGCCGCCTATGCGGCGCCCCTGATCCTGCTCGCCCAGAACCGGCAGGAGAACCGCGACCGGGTGGCCCTCGAAGAAGACCGGCGACGCGCCGAACAGACGAAGGCCGACACCGAATATCTCGCCCGCGAATTGGCCGCGCTGCGCCTGGCCGTCGGCGAAGTGGCCACTCGCGACTACTTGCGCCGCGAACTCGAAGAGATCCGCGAACTGATCGCTGACCTGCGGCCCGCGGACCGAGTTGCCGACGGCGACTCCGGCAAACCCGACAGCACCGACCGGCGGTCGCGTCGCTCCTGATGACATCGACGCGCCAGGTCCGGCCAATGCTGTAACACAGCCGTTGCCCAACCGATATGGTGATCGGGTTCACAAGCCACCACACAGCAAGGACGGTTGCGTGCACATAGGCGGACGAGCGGCTCTCGGAGCAGCGAGATGTCGGGCGGGACGCCTTGTTCGCATGCCGGCCTTCGGCGTCGCGGCTGTGTTGACTCCCCTGGTTCTCGCCGGTGCGGTCGGTGCGTCCGCGCCGTCAGGTCACTCACCGACCCGCGACACCGCGGTGATGCCGCTGGCCGCGGTCGCCTCCTCGTCGCAGAACAGCTCCGGGATGTCGGTGGTGGCAGTCACCAAGACGCCGACCCCGATGCGGATCGCGGCGGCCACCGTGTCCGCCCCGCCGCCCGCGATCGTGGTGAGCGCGCCCGGCACGCTCCGCATCCCGTCGATGGCGCTCGCGGCCTACCGCAACGCCGAAGCCAAGATGGCCGCCACCACGCCCGGCTGCGGCGTGAGCTGGAATCTGCTGGCCGGCATCGGCCGCATCGAGTCGATGCACGCCAACGGCGGAGCCACCGATGCCCGCGGCACCGCGGTGAAGCCGATCTACGGGCCCAGCCTGGACGGGACTCTGCCGGGCAACGAGGTGATCGTGCAGAGTCGCAGCTCCGATCGCGTGGTCTATGCCCGTGCGTTGGGCCCGATGCAGTTCCTGCCCGGGACGTGGTCGCGCTACGCCGCCGACGGCGACGGTGACGGCAAGGCCGACGTGCAGAACGTTTTCGACGCGTCGCTGGCCGCGGCCCGCTACCTGTGCAGCGGCGGACTGAACCTGCGCAACCAGCCCGACGTGCTGGCCGCGATCCTGCGCTACAACAACTCGATGGCCTACGCGCGCAACGTGCTCGGTTGGGCTGCCTCCTATGCGACGGGTGTGGTGCCTGTCGATCTGCCGCCCATCACCGGCGAGGTGCCTGCGCTCGGCGACAGCCACTTGGATCGCCCGGAGGGACTCGGCCCCGGGATGCCGCTCAACGCTGCGGGGCTGCCGGCCAACGATCCGCTGGCGTTGCTGCAGCTGGGGCAGCGGACCGACGTCGCCGCTCTGATCAACACCAACGTGCCCGGATTCGTGCCGGGGCAGTCGTTGGGACCGCTGCCCGGTCCCGCTCCCGTGGCCGCACCGCAACCGGTGCCTGCGCCGCCGCCGGCCTGGGTGCCGCCGTGGGCGACGCCGCCGCCGGCACAGCAGCCGCAATGCGCGGTGTTCTGCATCGGTGACAACGCTGTTCCGGCTGCTGCTCCGGCCGCACCGCCTGCTGCCCAGCCCGGGCCGCTGCTGATGCCGGCCGCTGCGCCGGCTCCCCCGTTGATGCCCGCCCAGCCGGCTGCGCCGCCGGCCGGCCCCGCGCTGCCGCCGGGGCTGGGGCCGGCACCCGGACCGGTCGGCTGACGGCTCGGACCAGCGTCAGGCCTACACTCGCGGGTGATGTCTGCGCACACCCCTGACCTGACCGATCCCGACCTCACGAAGGCGGTCCGTGCCGCGCTGACCAAGGTCATCGATCCCGAACTGCGGCGCCCGATCACCGACGTCGGCATGGTCAAGAACGTCACCGTCGATGCCGATGCGTCCGTGCACGTCGAGATCTACCTGACCACCTCGGCCTGCCCGAAAAAGACTGAGATCTCCGAGCAGGTCACCCGAGCCGTCAGCGACGTCCCCGGCACCGGCGCGGTGCGCGTGTCGCTCGACGTCATGAACGACGAGCAGAGGGCCGAGCTCCGCAAGCAGCTGCGCGGCGACTCGCGGGAGCCGGTGATCCCGTTCGCCCAGCCCGGCTCACTGACCCGTGTCTACGCAGTGGCCTCCGGTAAAGGCGGTGTGGGCAAGTCCAGCGTGACCGTGAACCTCGCGGCCGCGATGGCCGCCAAGGGGTTGTCGGTCGGGTTGCTCGACGCCGACATCTACGGCCATTCGGTGCCCCGGATGATGGGCACCACGGACCGCCCCACGCAGGTCGACTCGATGATCCTGCCGCCGGTGGCCCACGACGTGCGGGTCATCTCGATCGCCATGTTCACGCAGGGCAACACACCCGTGGTGTGGCGCGGGCCGATGCTGCACCGCGCACTGCAGCAGTTCCTCGCCGATGTGTACTGGGGCGATCTGGATGTCCTGCTGTTGGATCTGCCGCCCGGCACCGGCGACATCGCGATCTCGGTGTCCCAGCTGATCCCCGGCGCCGAGATCCTGGTCGTGACCACCCCACAGCTCGCGGCAGCGGAGGTCGCCGAGCGCGCCGGCGCGATCGCGCTGCAGACGCGCCAGCGCATCGCCGGTGTCGTCGAGAACATGGCGGGGCTGCTGATGCCGGACGGCTCGACGATGCAGCTGTTCGGTGAGGGCGGCGGGCGTCAGGTCGCCGAGAGCCTGTCCCGTTCCGTCGGCGCCGAAGTGCCTCTGCTGGGCCAGGTTCCGCTGGACCCGGCCCTGGTGTCCGCGGGCGACACCGGCATCCCGCTGGTGCTGAGCGCACCGGACTCGCCGGCCGGCACGGCATTGCGGTCGATCGCCGACTCGCTGTCGAGCCGCAAGCGCGGGTTGGCCGGGATGTCGCTGGGCCTCGACCCCGCGGGTCGCTGACGGGTCAGGTCGCGTCCGGGTCGAACCGGGTCACACCCGGACGGACATCCCCCGGGCCCGGTCCGGACTGCGGCTTCTCCGGCGGGGTCTGAGGTTGCGCGGGCGTCCCCGGTTGCGAGGGATCAGTCGGCTTCGTGGGCGAGTCGAAACGGCCGGTGAAAATCGAGTCGTCCCCGTCGAGCAGGTGCTTGGTGAGCGCGGCGCGCGGCGTCATGCCGCGCAGCTTCTGCAGTTCCGACAACGGCTCGCGTAAGTCGTCGAACTCGGGGCCGAGGTCTTCACGCAGCTGGCTGGTGGCCCCGGAGATGTAGTCGCGCGCCTGCCGCACCGCACCAGAGGTCCAGCGGATCGCGCCCGGCAACCGCTCCGGTCCCAGGATCACCAGGCCGGCGATCACCAGGACCAGCATCTCGCCCCAGCCCACATTGGCGAACATCGGCCTACGTGCTGTTGTCGGGGCCGGGGGTGACGGTCAGGGTGACCCGCCGGCCGTCGCGCATGACCTCGATCGGGGCGGGTTCGCCGATCTTGAGCTGCCGGACCGCGACGACGAACTCGTCGGCGTCGGCGACGTCACGGTCACCGACCTTGACGACGACGTCGTTCTCCAGGATCCCGGCACGTTCCGCGGGGCCACCTGCAGCCACGTTGGCGATCTGCGCGCCCTTCGAGACGTCGTTGCTGACCGACCGGGCGGTCAGACCGAGCGTCGGGTGAGCGATCTTGCCGTCTTGGATCAGGGTCTCGACGACCTGCTTGACCTCGTTGACCGGAATGGCGAAGCCGAGCCCGCTGGCGCTGTCCGACAACGACTTACCGGCGGTGTTGATGCCGATGACCTCGGAGTTCATGTTGATCAGCGGGCCGCCGGAGTTGCCGTGGTTGATCGATGCGTCGGTCTGCACGCCGTCGATCACGGTGTCGGTGTCCGACCCGTCACCGGAGAGCGGCACGGGCCGGTGCAGTGCGCTGATGATGCCGTGGGTGACGGTGCTGCGCAGGCCCAGCGGAGCGCCGGCAGCGATCACCTCTTCACCGACCCGCAACTTCTCCGAGTCGCCCAGCCGCGCGACCGCGAGGTTGTCGACGTTGTCGACCTTGAGCACGGCAAGGTCGGTTTTGGGATCGCGGCCGACGAGGTTGGCCGGCACTTCCTTACCGTCGTTGAAGACAACGGACATCTTGAACTTGCTCGGGTTGGTCGCCGCCTCGGAGATCACGTGATTGTTGGTCACGATGTAGCCGCGGCCGTCGACGATGACGCCGGAGCCCTGCGCGCCCTCGGCGTCGCTCTTGGCCTCGATCGTCACCACGGAGTCGGCGACCGCGGCGGCCACCTTCGCGAATTGCCCCTGCGGCGGCTCACCGTTGTTGCTGGTCTCCAACGTCACCTTGGAGGTGGTGAACGCCTCGACGACTTCAGCGGTCTTTCGGCCAACCCAGCCGCCGGCGATACCGATGACCAGGGCGACGATCGCGAGCACCACGAGCGCGAACCAGGACACCTTGCCGCCGAAGAGCACGTCACGCACGCCGAGCTTGCCCGCCGGAGCAGTCGGCGCGGCAGTGGCGGTCTGGGTGACGGCGGGAGTGCCCAGCGCCACCGGGGCGCCGGGGTTGCGCCACGGATCGTCGACGTCCTCGCCTGCACCATCGCGCTCGGCATCCAGCGCACCGGCATCGGTCGGGTGCCGTTGCAACGAGTCGACGCCCCGGTGCGGGCGTCCGAACGCCTCGGCCAGCACGGGGTCCGGCGGCTGATCCTTCGGGGCGTACTCGCCCTGGTCGCGACTCTGCCCGCGACTCAGGAACGATCCGTTCACACCGTCGGGCCTGCCGAAGGCGCGCTTGGCGGCCGGATCGACCGGAGGCCGCGACACCGGGCGCGGCTCGAGACGCTCCCGACCGGTCTGGTCCAGATTGGTCACGCGTGGATCGCCCTTCTCGTCACCGTGTTCAGCACCTGCAAGTTCGAGACGCCAGCAATCAACGGCACCCGGTCCGGGCCGGCGTCACCCTCACCCTACCGACGCTTCCGGCGGGTGCGCGCTGCACCACCGTCCAGCTGGGGGGTATCGGCGGGCTCGGGGTGCTGCACCGGGGCGTGCTGCGGGATCTGGGAAAGCAGACCCAGCAAAGTGCTCGGCATCGCCACCGGGCATGCCTCACGCAGCACTTCCCTGGCCTGGCGCTGGCTGTCGACCTCCATCGCGCATTCCGGGCACATCGACATGTGATGAGCGGCGCGCAGATGCGCGCTCATCCTCAGTTCACCGTCCACGTACGCGGCGACGGCCTCGGTGGACAGGTGCTCGGTGCTACCGAACTGACGGGGCCCGACGGGTGCGTCGCTCTGCGACGCGAACTGCGTGGGAAGCCAGGAGAAGGCGCGACGGAACGCATGTCCGGGATCGAACACCACCCGACTCCTCTCCGGTCATGGATGCAGGCCTGCTTCGAATGTAGCGCGGCTTTCTGTGCATCCGCCGTTCATCTTCCGATGGAAATCAGGCCGACCGGGCCGAACCCTGTGCGGCCGTGCTGTCACCGTGCCGCGCGAGGTACTCACGCAGCGCCTGCCGGCCGCGGTGAATGCGGCTGCGCACGGTGCCGAGCTTGACGCCCAGCGTCGCACCGATCTCCTCGTAGGACAGGCCCTCGATATCGCACAGCACCACAGCGGCGCGGAACTCCGGTGCCAACGAGTCGAGCGCGGCCTGCAGATCCGGACCCAGCCGCGAATCGTGGTAGATCTGCTCGGGGTTCGGCTCGTCGGCGGGGACCCGCTCGTAGTCCTCGGGCAGCGCCTCCATCCGGATACGCCCACGCCGACGGACCATGTCGAGGAACAGGTTGGTGGTGATGCGGTGCAGCCAGCCCTCGAAGGTGCCGGGCTGGTAATTCTGGACGGACCGGAACACGCGGATGAAGGTCTCCTGCGTGAGGTCCTCGGCGTCGTGCTGGTTACCAGACAGCCGGTAGGCAAGCCGGTACACGCGGTCGGCGTGCTGGCGGACGAGCTCGTCCCAGCTCGGCATCGACGACTGGTCGCCGGTGGCGTCGAACACGGCAGTTCCGGTGAGCTCGTCGCTGGTTTCCACCCACTCGGCCTCGGTGAACTGTTCGAGGTGAGCCATCGAAACGGGAGCGGAAACGGGGGCGTGGGTGGTCGTCGGATCCTCCAGGTCGTGCGGACTGTGCTGCGGGACGAGGCTCTGCTCATTCCGCTCGGACGAGACAACGCCGCGCAGCGACATGTTCTTCCCGCGGTCAGCGATCCCGTCGCGGTGCGCGGCGTCTGTCATGCGAACACGTTCTCCCGTCGTGGTGAGCCAGGCATATGAGCAAACTGAACATTTCCTGAGAAACCTCGCTACCCATTTTCGACCAGCGGAAACGGCGTCAGCGCCGGCGCTGCGGGGGCTTGGCGTGTCGGGGTGTCGGCGGCAGGGACAACGTTTTACGCTGCGGGCATGTCGAGCACCGACGAGCCCACCGGCGGCGCCGGCGATTCCCCGGCCGCGCCGAGTGTCGCCGAGGCGATAGTCAGCCACGCTGAGAACTCCATCTCCGAGGACGCGATCGTCGCCGCCGCCCGCGAGCGGGCCGTCGACATCGGAGCAGGCGCCGTCACGCCCGCTGTCGGTGCGCTGCTGTGCGTTCTGGCCAAGCTGACCAGCGCCAAGGCCGTCGTCGAGGTCGGCACCGGCGCCGGCGTCAGCGGGCTGTGGCTGCTCTCGGGCATGCGTGAGGACGGCGTGCTGACCACGATCGACGTCGAACCCGAACACCAGCGGATCGCCAAGCAGGCGTTCACCGAGGCGGGGGTGGGGCCGGGACGCACCCGGCTTATCAGCGGGCGCGCGCAGGAGGTGCTCACCCGTCTGGCCGACGAGTCCTACGACCTGGTGTTCATCGACGCCGCTCCGGGTGACCAGCCCCAGTTCGTGGAAGAGGGCGTTCGTCTGCTTCGGCCCGGCGGGGCGATCGTTCTGCACCGCGCCGCCCTGGGTGGCCGGGCGGGCGACGCCGCCGCCAAGGACGCTGAAGTCGGAGCCGTGCGTGAGGCCGCCCGGCTGATCGCCGAGGACGAGCGGCTGACCCCCGTGCTGATCCCGCTGGGCGACGGCTTGCTCGCCGCCGCCCGCGACTGAGTTCCTCTGCGCCAGCTTTCTCGGCGAGCAGACGCGAACTCGAGTATTTCCGCGGCGTGTCCGCTCGAGTTCGCGTCTGGTCGCGAGAGAAACCTTGACCCTGGACTGAACGCACGTTTAATGTACTGAACATGCGTTCAGCCGATGACCTGACCGCGGTGGCCCGCATTCGAGACGCCGCCATCGAGCTCTTCGGCCGCGACGGGTTCCGCGTCAGCGTGCGAGCGATCGCGGCGGCCGCCGGAGTTAGCCCCGGCCTGGTGATCCACCACTTCGGCAGCAAGGACAACCTGCACCGCGCCTGCGACGACTACATCGCGGAGACGATCCGGGCCGCGAAGTCCGAGTCGATCCAGACCTCCGATTCGGCGACGTGGCTCGCCCAGATGGCCGAGATCGAGCACTACGCGCCGATGATGGCCTACCTGGTCCGCAGCCTGCAGTCCGGCGGCGAGCTGGCAAAAACGTTGTGGCACACCATGATCGATAACACCGGGCAATACATCGAAGACGGGGTTCGCGCGGGCACGATCAAACCGAGCGTCGACCCGAAGGCCCGGGCCCGGTTTCTCGGGATGGCCGGAGGTGGCGCCTTCCTGCTCTACCTGCAACTGCACCCCGACCCGTCCGACCTGCGCGCCGTGCTGCGCGACTACAGCGAGGAGATGGTGCTGCCGGCGCTGGAGCTATACACCCACGGCCTGATGACCGATTCGACGATGTACGACGCGTTCCTCGCCCGGCGCCGACAAGGCATTCCGTTCACACAAGGAGACCCAGATGAGTGAGCACGCTGCGATCGAGGTGCGGGCCCTGACCAAGACGTTCGGTTCGGTCCGAGCCCTCGACGGCCTCGACCTGTCCGTCACCGAGGGCGAGGTGCACGGCTTCCTCGGCCCCAACGGCGCGGGCAAGTCCACGACCATTCGCGTGCTGCTCGGCCTCGCCAGGGCCGATTCCGGCACCGTCCGAGTGCTCGGCGCCGATCCGTGGACCGACGCCGTCACCCTCCATCGCCACATGGCCTATGTGCCGGGCGATGTCACGCTCTGGCCCACGCTGACCGGCGGCGAGACCATCGACCTACTGGCCCGCATGCGCGGCGGGATCGACACGGCGCGCCGCGACGAGCTCGTCGAACGGTTCAGCCTCGACCCCACGAAGAAGGCGCGCACCTACTTTAAGGGCAACCGCCAGAAGGTGTCGCTGATCTCCGCGTTCTCCTCCCACGCCCGGCTGCTGCTGCTCGACGAGCCGAGCACCGGGCTGGACCCGTTGATGGAGAACGTCTTCCAGCAGTGCGTCGCCGAGGCTCGCGATCGCGGGGCCACCGTGCTGCTCTCCAGCCACATCCTCGCCGAAACCGAGGCGCTGTGCGATCGGGTGACCATCATCCGGGCCGGACGCACCGTCGAAAGCGGCACACTGGACTCGATGCGGCACCTGTCGCGCACCTCGATCACCGCTGAATTACTGCGTGCGCCCAAGGGTTTCGGCGCCATTCCCGGTGTCGCTGACGTCTCTGTCGACGGTACGACGGTGCGGGCGCAGGTCGACAGCCAGAGCTTGCCGCAGGTGATCAAACTGCTCGGCGAGGCCGGGGTGCGCAGCCTGGTGAGCCAGCCGCCCACCCTGGAAGAGCTGTTCCTGCGTCACTACGACAGCGAAGGCACCGCAGACCTCGCAGACTCTGCAGAGCAGGTGCACGCATGACCGCGGTCCTCGAGCGTCAGCATCCCGCGCACCAGGCGCCGGGGCGCGGCACCGGGTTGACCGGCACTCTGCACCTGCTGCGCCTCTACGCCCGTCGCGATCGAATCATTGTGCCGCTGTGGGTGTTTCTTCTCTCGGTGCCGCTGTCGAGCGTCTACATCGGCGCGACCGCGGCCGTGTATCCCACGCCGGCCGACCGCGCCTCGCTGGCAACGTCGATCATGGCCAGCCCGACCCAGCGCGCGCTCTACGGACTGGTCTTCAACGACAGCCTGGGCGCGGTCGGCATCTGGAAAGCCGGCATGTTCCACACCCTGATCGCGATTGCGGTCATCCTGACCGTGGTCCGCCACACCCGCGCCGATGAAGAAGCCGGCCGCACCGAACTGCTGGACTCCACCGCGATCGGTCGCCATGCGGGACTGACGGCGACGCTGCTGCTCGCCGGCGGCGCATCGGTGGCGACCGGAGCCATCGGCGCCGCCGGCCTACTCACCCAGAACGTGCCCGCCACCGGGTCTGTCGCATTCGGCGCCGCGCTGGCCTGCTCGGGTCTGGTGTTCACCGCGGTGGCCGCCGTCACCGCCCAGCTGTCGCCGAACGCCGGCGTCGCACGCGGCGCCGCATTCGCCGTGCTGGGTGCGGCTTTCGTGCTGAGGGCCGTCGGAGATGCCGGCACTCGCGCCGCGTTCCTGAGCTGGCTCTCCCCGCTGGGGTGGTCGCTGCAGGTGCGGCCCTACGCCGGCGACAGGTTCGGCGTCATCGCATTGCACATCGCCCTGACCGCGGCCCTGCTGGCGGTCGCGTACCTGCTGCTTTCCCGGCGCGACGTCGGCGCGGGTCTGCTCGCCGAACGGCCCGGCCCACCCCGGGCGACGGCGGCCCTCGGTGGCGTGGCCGGACTGGCGTGGCGGCTCGATCGCGGAGCGTTGCTCGTGTGGACGGTGGGGTTGAGTCTGTACGGCTTGCTGATCGGCAGCATCGTGCACGGTATCGGCGAGGAGATGGGAGACAGCCAGCTCGCCCGCGACATCGTGACCCGCCTCGGCGGGTCCAGCGCCGTCGAACAGGCCTTCATCGCGGTGGCGTTCAGCATGCTCGGCATGATCGCGGCGGCCTTCGCCGTATCCCTTGCGCTGCGGCTGCATCAGGAGGAAGCCAGTCAGCGCGCGGAAGCCGTGCTCGCCGGTGCGGTGAGTCGAACTCGTTGGCTGACAAGCCATGTGATGCTCGCGATCGGTGGCCCCGCCGCGGCGCTGCTGGTCGCCGGCGTCGTGACCGGGTTGACGTACGGAGCCGCGTCCGGCGACATCGCCGCCGCCCTTCCGACCGTGCTCGGCACCGCGGTCGTTCAACTGCCTGCGGTCTGGCTGCCCGCCGCGGCCGCCGTGGCGCTGTTCGGTCTCGCGCCCCGCTGGGCGCCGGTCGCCTGGGGTTTGCTCGTCGGGTTCGTCGCGGTGTTCATGATGGGCTCACTGGCCAGTGCGCCGCACTGGGTGCTCGATCTGGAGCCGTTCAGCCACGTCCCCCATGTCGGCGCCGGCACGTTCACCGCTGCACCGCTGGTGTGGCTGCTCTGCCTCGACGCCGCGGCGATCACGCTGGGCGTCATCGGGTTCCGTCGGCGCGATCTGCGCTGAGCATGAAGGTGATTCTGCAGGCCCTTGCGTCGGCAGTCGTCGGGATCGGCTGCCTGGGCGTGGCTCTGTTCCTGCCGGCCGGCACCGTGGCCTACTGGCAGGGCTGGGGCTTCATCGCGGTGTTCACCGCGTGCTCGGTGCTGTCGGGCGCGTACCTCGCGGTGCGCCACCCCGACGCGCTCGCTCGCCGCGTCAAAGCCGGGCCCACCGCCGAGACCCGATCCGTACAGCGCGTCGTGATCAGCCTCATCCTGGTGGCCGTCGTCGCGACGCTCGTCGTCGCTGCGCTGGACTTTCGATTCGACTGGTCCACGGTGCCGGTCGGGTTAGTCATTCTCGGCGACGTCATGGTCGCCGTCGGATTGCTGGGCGCGCAACTGGTTGTCGTGCAGAACAATTGGGCCGGCGCCAGCATCACCGTCGAGCGTGATCAGCCGCTGGTCTCGACCGGGTTGTACGGCATGGTGCGTCATCCGATGTACAGCGCGACGCTGGTGATGATGGCCGGCATGCCGCTAGCTCTCGGATCGCTGTGGGCGTTCACCGTCGTGCTGGCGGCGGTGCCTCTGCTGGCGGTGCGAATCCTCGACGAGGAGAGGGCGTTACGCGCGGACCTCGCCGGCTATGTCGACTACGCACAGCAGGTGCGGTTTCGACTGATCCCCCGGGTGTGGTGAGCCCATACTGAGCCGATGGAAGTGCTGACCGGGTTCGGGCTGGCGAGTGCGGCGGGGCTGAATGCCTACATTCCGCTGCTGGCGCTGGGGCTGCTGGCCCGGTTCACCGACCTGGTCGCGCTGCCTCCGGGGTGGGCGTGGCTCGACAACGGCTGGGTGATGGCGATCGTGGCGGCGCTGCTGGCCGTCGAGGTCGTCGCCGACAAGGTGCCGGCACTCGACAGCATCAACGACACCGTGCAAACCCTCGTCCGCCCCACCGCAGGCGGCATCGTGTTCGGCTCGGGCACCGCGGCACAGACCGCTGCCGTCGCCGATCCGGGGCCTTCGCCCAGTCCGGCCAGTGGATTCCCGTCGCCGCCGGTGTCGTCGTCGCCCTGGCGGTGTCGCTGACGAAGTCGACGGTCCGGCCGGCGGCCAACGTCGCGACGGCCGGCATGGCTGCTCCGGTGCTGAGCACGGTCGAGGACATCGTCAGCGTGCTGCTGGTGGTGCTGGCGATCCTCGTGCCGGTCCTGGTGCTGGTCGCGTTCGTCGGGCTGGCGTGGGCCGCGGTCAGGGTGATCCGGCGTCGACGACGCGCCCGAAGCAGCGGTATTCGCTGACGACCCGGGTACTCGGGTCGGCATGCAGACCTTCCTGCCGTATCCCGGCTTCGCCGACTCGGCCGGCGTTCTCGACGCCCGCCGCCTGGGCAAGCAGCGCGCGGAGACCATCCAGGTGCTGCGGGCGCTCACGGTTCCGGGCTATGGCTGGCGCAACCATCCGGCCGCGAAGATGTGGGCCGGATACGAAGAGGCGGTCGTGCGCTACGGGCTGGAGATCTGCGATGTGTGGTGCGGGCTGGGCCGGGCGGACACGTGCGCGGTCACCCTGCGCGCCGACCTGACGGCGGGCACCGGGCTGACGGTCATCCGCACGCAAGAGGAGCTCGCCGCGGCGGGTGACCTCCCGCCCTGGCTCGGCGACCCTGCGGTGCATCGCAGCCATCAGTCGGCGCTGGTGCGCAAGCTCCCGGATCACTACCGTCCGCTGTTTCCCGACGTGCCCGACGACCTGCCGTACGTGTGGCCGCTCTCGGACCGCCCGCGCCGCCTGGCCGAACCCGCGGATTAAACCCAGACGCCCTTGCCGACGGCCACCACGCCACCCGCGCTGACCGAGAACCTTTCCCGGTCCTTGTCCAGATCGACGCCGACCATCTCTCCCGGCCCCACCACGACGTTCTTGTCGAGGATGGCGTGCCGCACCACTGCGCCGCGACCGATCCGCGCGCCCGGCATGATCACACTGCCCTCGACGATCGCGCCGTCGTCGACAGCGACATTCGACGACAGCACCGAGTTACGCACGGACGCCGCCGAGATGATGCTGCCGGCGCCGACGACTGACTCCTGCGCCGAGCCGCCGTTGACGAACTTGGCCGGCGCCAGGTTCTCGGAGCTGCCGCGGATGGGCCACCGCTTGTTGTAGAGGTTGAAGATCGGGTGCACCGACACCAGGTCCATGTGCGCGTCGTAGAACGCGTCCAGCGTCCCGACATCACGCCAGTAACCGTGGTCGCGCTCCGTCGCCCCCGGCACCTCGTTGTTGTTGAAGTCGTACACCGACGCCATGCCGTCGGACACCAGCCGCGGGATGATGTCGCCGCCCATGTCGTGGTCGGAGTCGTCGTCTTCGGCATCGGCGCGGATCGCGTCGATCAGCACCTTCGTGGTGAAGATGTAGTTGCCCATCGACACGAACGTCTGCTCCGGGTCGTCCGGCGTGCCCGGCGGGTCGGTCGGCTTCTCGATGAACCCGCGGATACGTCCGGAGTCGTCCGCATCGATGCATCCGAAAGCGCTGGCCTCGGCGCGAGGCACGCGAATACCCGCAACGGTCGCGCCGGCGCCGCTCTCGATGTGCTGCTGCACCATCTGCTCCGGATCCATCCGGTAGACGTGATCGGCGCCGAAGATCACGATGTAGTCGGGGTCCTCGTCGTAGATCAGGTTCATCGACTGGTAGATCGCATCGGCAGAGCCGGTGTACCACCGCGGACCGAGACGCTGCTGGGCCGGCACCGGGGTGATGTACTCACCGGCAAGCCCCGACAGCCGCCAGTTCTGCGAGATGTGGCGATCCAGCGAATGCGACTTGTATTGGGTGAGAACGCAGATCCGCAGGTATCGAGCGTTGACCAGATTCGAGAGCACGAAGTCGATCAGCCGGTAGGCGCCTCCGAACGGAACCGCGGGCTTGGCCCGGTCGGCTGTCAACGGATACAGCCGCTTACCTTCTCCGCCGGCGAGGACGATGCCCAGCACGTGTGGCGCTTCCCTCATGAAACCAACCTATCGGCAGGTGGTGACGGGGGCCAGCTATTGGCAGGCATTGGCGCGTTCTGTCTTGCTCACCACGAAGAGGGCATCAAGACATGTGCATCAAGACAATTGAGGATGCGGCGCGAGCCGTCGCTCCATCTGGGTACGGTCACTGCATGCGAGTGGCGATGATGACGCGGGAGTACCCACCGGAGGTCTACGGCGGCGCCGGGGTCCACGTCACCGAATTGGTCGCGCAGTTGCGTCACCTCTGCGAGGTCGACGTGCACTGCATGGGTGCGCCGCGCCCAGGAGTGACAGTCGCCGCGCCCGATCCGGCGCTGGCAGGAGCCAACGCCGCGCTGGCCACGCTGTCGGCCGACCTGACCATGGTGAACAGCAGTTCGGAGGCCACGGTCGTGCATTCGCACACCTGGTACACCGGCATGGCCGGACATCTGGCGGCGCTGCTCTACGGGGTACCGCATGTGCTCACCGCGCACTCGCTCGAGCCGATGCGGCCGTGGAAGGCCGAGCAGCTCGGCGGCGGGTATCGCATCTCGTCATGGGTCGAGAAGACGGCCGTGGAAGCCGCCGACGCGGTGATCGCCGTCAGCTCCGGGATGCGCGGCGACGTACTGCGCACCTACCCGGCGCTCGATCCCGACCGGGTGCATGTGGTGCGCAATGGCATCGACACCGACGTCTGGTACCCCGCTCCATCCGACACCGAACCCGATCCTGCCCAGTCCGTGCTGGCCGACCTCGGTGTCGATCCGACCCGCCCGATCGTCGCGTTCGTCGGTCGGATCACGCGGCAGAAGGGCGTCGCGCACCTGGTCGCCGCTGCGCATCACTTCTCTCCGGAAGTGCAGCTCGTACTCTGCGCCGGGGCGCCTGACACGCCGGAGATCGCCGAGGAGGTGGCCTCTGCGGTCCAGGAATTGTCGGCCGCCCGCACCGGCGTGTTCTGGGTGCGTGAGATGCTGCCAACCGCCAAGATCCGCGAGATCCTCACGGCGGCAACAGCTTTCGTGTGCCCATCCGTGTACGAACCGCTGGGCATCGTCAATCTCGAGGCGATGGCGTGTGCGACGGCGGTCGTCGCGTCCGATGTCGGCGGCATCCCCGAGGTGGTCGACGACGGCCGTACGGGCCTGCTGGTGCACTACGACCCGAACGAGACGGCTGCGTTCGAGCGTGACCTCGCCGCGGCCGTCAACTCCCTGGTGGCCGACCCGCAGCGCGCCGCGACGTTCGGCGCCGCGGGACGGGCCCGGTGTATCGAGGAGTTCTCGTGGGCACAGATCGCCGAACAGACCCTGGAGATCTACCACAAGGTCTGTTGAGCGCCCGGCGCGCTAGCTGGTGACGCCCTTGAGTTCGTCGCCGAGGGCGGCCGCCTCATCGGGAGTCAGCTCGACGACCAGCCGTCCACCGCCTTCCAGTGGTACCCGCATCACGATGCCGCGCCCCTCCTTGGTTGCTTCCAGTGGACCGTCGCCGGTCCGGGGCTTCATCGCCGCCATCGAGTGCCTCCTCCACATGGGCGTGCCCGTCAGGGCCCGATTGGTCGTGCACGCACCGATGACGTCGAACGCTGACAGCATCGGCGCTGAACTGCTTCAGACGTCCATTGTTCCCTATCCACGTCGCCTCGTGTGCAAAGACCCGCTATAGCTGCGCCTTCGGCTCCTCTCGGCGCGCGTGCGCCTCGACGAAGTACCCGCCGCCGACGGGGGCATCGCCGGTCTGCCACCGTCCATAGGCGATGCCCGGCTCGGTCATGTCGGTGACTGCAGCGGACCAGCCCAGCGGCTCGACCAGCCCGCCGGGGTCGTCGCTGCCGAACAGCCACGGTGAGCCGGCGGCAGCCATCGCTTCGAGCACCTCCGCCAGGACCGGCGACGTGAGCAGAGCTCGGCTCACGACGTCGAACAGCAGCACCGATCCGGGCGCCGACAGCGCGTCGACCCGGCGTAACAGGGTGCGCACCGCCGGTTCGTCGAGGTACTGCAACAGGCCTTCGATCAACCACGCGCTGGGCTGACGGGGATTCAGCCCTGACGCCGTCAACGCCGCCGGCCAGTCCCCCTCGGCCAGGTCGGCGCCGAGGGCCACCCGTGTGCAGCGGGGCTGCTCCCCTGACAACGCTGCATTCTTGGCCGCGATGACGGCGGGCTGATCCACCTCGAAGACCGTCGTCTCAGACGGCCACGGCAGCCGGAACGCGCGGGCGTCCATGCCTGCCGCCAGCAGGACGACCTGGTGGGCGGACTGTGCCGCCCGCAGCAGCGCCTGGTCCCAGAACCGGGTGCGCACCACGATCTGCACCGTCGATTGCTCACCGGCCTGCGCAACCATGCCCGCCAGCGCATCCCGGCCGGCCGGCCCAGCCAGGCGTGCCGCGAACGGATCGTGGAACAACGGCTGCTCCTGCGCCGACTCGCGGGCTCGAATGGCGGCCACGACGAGCGCAGTGCGGGCGACCGCCTCGGCGCTCATGCGCGTGGCACCCAACAGTCGGCGACGTGGTCATCCACCATGCCGGTCGCCTGCATCAGCGCGTACGCCGTCGTCGGGCCGACGAACCGGAATCCGCGCCGTTTGAGCTCTTTGGCCATCGCAATCGATTCCGGCGATGTGGCCGGCACCCCGGACAGGTCGGCGGGCCGTGGCCGGTCAGCGGGAGCGAAGGACCACAGCAGCTCGGCCAGGTCCCCGCCCGCGTCGACGAGGTCGATGGCGGCGCGCGCATTGGCGATGGTGGCCTCGATCTTGGATCGGTTGCGCACGATGCCTGCATCGGACATCAGCCGCTCGACGTCGCGCTCGGTGTAGCGGGCGACCCGCTCGGCGTCGAATCCGTCGAATGCGGCACGGAAGTTCTCGCGCTTGCGCAGGATGATGAGCCACGACAGACCGCTCTGGAACGCTTCGAGGCTGATCCGCTCGAACAGCGCACCCGAATCGCGCAGCGGCCGCCCCCACTCGGTGTCGTGATAATCGCGGTAGAGCACGAAGTCCTCGTCCGACAGGCGCGCCTCGTCGATCCAGCCGCACCGGACCCGACCGTCGGCCGTGACCGTCATGTCCCGTGCTGCGGGACGTCGCGCGGTTCCTGCACTTGTGCGAGCTCCGCGCGGAGTTGATCGATTTCCCGACCCAGGCGCTCGAGCGCCCAGTCGACCTCACTGGCCTTGTAACCCCGCAGCGTCTGGGTGAACTTGAGCGCCTCGACGTCCGCACCGGTGATCTCACTGGCGGGCAGCGAGGTGGCCGTGGTGGCCTGCGGCAGCGGCGGCAGCACCTCACCCCGGCCGAACAGCACACTGCCGATCGCGAACAGCACGATGCCGACGAGCACCAGCACGACGAGGTACAGCAGAACGAGCGTCACACGTCGATACTGCCTGACCGCACCGACAAGATCAGTGTCAGCCGCAGATGTCAGCGGGGGCGCAACGTCACCATCGGGGGCCGGTCGTCCAGCGAGACCGACGACGTACGCGGCGTGTAGTCCTCGCCGTCGGCGAAGAACTGCGTCAGGCCGACCCCGGAATCGGGGATGCCGCAGCGCTGCAGCAGCGTCGCGATGACCTGGCGGCTCATCGAGGCCAACTCGGTCAGCGGACGGTTGCGGTGGGTGCGCACACCGAGGTTGACCTGTGCGATCCCGTCGAGACCCAGCCGGTCGTAGGCGTCGACCAGCAGGCCGATCTCCACCCCGTAACCGGGCGCGAACGGCACCGCGGTCAGCAGCTCCCTGGTGCCGGCGTACTCCCCGCCCAGCGGCTGGTACAGGCAGGTCAGCTCGGGCCGCAACGCGGCCAGCAGCGGCCGGGCCACCAGCTCGGTGACGCGCCCGCCTCCGTTGGCGTCCTCGCGGCCACTGACCTTGAGCGGGCGTCGGTAGAAACCTTTCACCAGGTGCACGCCGTCGGCGGTGAGCAACGGGCCGAGCAGCTTGGGCACGAACATCGGGTCCGGATCGAGCAGATCGGAATCGACGAACGCGATCAGATCACCGGTGGTCGCGGCCAGCGAACGCCACAGCACCTCGCCCTTGCCCGGCTGGGGCGCCACCTCGGGCAGTGCGGCCTCGCGGCTGATCACCCGCGCCCCGGCCGCCAAGGCGCGGATCTCGGTGTCGTCGGTGGACCCGGAATCGAGCACCACGAGCTCGTCGACCAATCCACCGAGCAGCGGTGTGATCGTCTCGACCACGCCCGCGACGGTCTCCTCTTCGTTCAGTGCAGGGAGCACCACCGACACGGTGCGGCCCTTTTTCGCGGCCTCCAGCTCGGCAACCGTCCAAGCCGGACGGCTCCAGCTGTGGTCGGTCAACCAGCGATGCTCGGCCATTCCCTGGGGGCCCATTCCCGTGACGCGCTCACTCAAGACCGTCATGCCAGTCCCCTCACCGTGCGTTGTGGCGGACGGACGCCGTTGATCGACGCCACCATGTCCAGTACCCGACGTGTGGGGCCCACCTCGTGCACACGAAACATGGCTGCTCCCTCGGCGGCCGCGAGTGCGGTCGCTGCCAGGGTGCCCTCCAGGCGCTCGGTGAGTCCCACACCCAGAGTCTCCCCGACGAAATCCTTGTTGCTCAGGGCCATCAGGACGGGCCATCCAGTGTTTACAAGCTCTTTCACGTGGCGCAACAAACTAAGACCGTGGTAAGTGTTCTTGCCGAAATCGTGGGTCGGATCGATGAGAATGCCGTCGCGCCGGACACCGTGGGTCAGCGCCCTCTCGGCGGCCGCGGTCACCTCGGCGAGCACGTCATCGACCACTCCGCGCTCGGTGATCCCGTAGTTCACCCGGAACGGCCGGGTCCGCGGGACCGCGCCGCCGGTGTGGGAACACACCAGCCCCGCGTTGAAGTCGGCGGCGACTCCCGGGAGATCGGGGTCCGCACCACCCCAGGTGTCGTTGATCAGGTCGGCCCCCGCAGCGCAGGCCTGCTTGGCGACTTCGGCGCGCCAGGTATCGACGCTGATCAGCTGGTCGGGGAACGTGTCGCGCAGCCATTCGATGAACGGGACGACGCGGGCGATCTCTTCATCGACGTCCACGACCTGCCCGGGCCCGGCCTTGACGCCACCCACGTCGACGATGTCGGCGCCGTCGGCGACCACACGGCGGGCGGCCTCCTTGGCGGACTCGTCGGTGAACGTCGCGCCGCGGTCGTAGAACGAGTCCGGCGTCCGGTTCACGATCGCCATTATCAGCGCGCGATCACCGGCCACCGGCCGGCCGAGAAACGTCGACTGCACGTTCCCAGGCTACGGACCCAGCGACTTCGGCGTGCTCGCCGTCGCGCAGCGACGACAAGCACGCCGAAACCGCACGGTTACTTCGGCTTCTTGCCCGCGGCGACCTCTTCGGGGTACTCGTCGTAGAACTCGACGTAGCCCTCGTCCTTGCCCGAGAGCACGTAGATCGGATCCTCGATCTCCACGTCCTCGGAGTCGTCGTCATCGCCGGAGGCCTTGCCGTAACCCTCCTTACGCAGGTCCCCCTTCTGCGACTTGAACGTCGAGGTGTGCGCGAGCTCCTCGACCACACGGACGAACAGCGGCACCGCATATCCGGGCAGCTTGTCGTAGGCGGCTTTGGCCAGCGACTTGCCGTCGAACTCCTTGCCCTCCTTGAGCTGCACGGCCGCCATACCGGCCCGGCCACCGGCGCCGGGCACCTCGACACCGAACACCGTGGCCTCCTCGACCTGCGGGTCCGTCGAGATCGCGGCCTCGACCTCGGTGGTGGCGACGTTCTCGCCCTTCCACCGGAACGTGTCGCCGAGGCGGTCGGTGAACGCGGCGTGGCCGAAGCCCTGGGCACGCATCAGATCGCCGGTGTTGAACCAGACGTCGCCTTCCTTGAAGGCATCGCGCACCAGCTTCTTCTCGGTGGCCTCTTTGTCGGTGTAGCCGTCGAACGGCTGGAAGTTGCTCACCTTCGACAACAGCAGGCCCGGCTGGCCGGTCTTCACCTTCCGCAGCCGGCCGTTCTCGTCACGCTTGGGGTCACCGGTCTCCTCGTCGTACTCGACGAACGCCACCGGGGTGGGGCAGATGCCGGTCGTCTTGTCGATGTTGAGCACGTTGACGAACGCGGTGTTGCCCTCGCTGGCCGCGTAGAACTCGCAGACCCGCTTGATGCCGAACCGTTCGGTGAACTCATCCCAGATCGCCGGCCGCAGCCCGTTGCCTGCAATCACCCGGACCTTGTGCTGGCGGTCGGTCGGCTTCTCCTCCTTACCGAGGAGGTAGGTGCAGATCTCACCGATGTAGACGAACGCGGTGGCCTCGTAGCGGATCACGTCGTCCCAGAACTTCGACGCCGAGAACGACTTGCCCAGCGCGAGCGTCGCGCCGGAGTTCAGCACCGAGGACAGCGCGACCGTCAGCGCGTTGTTGTGGTACAGCGGCAGGCAGCAGTACAGCGTGTCGTTGCTGTTGAGCCGCATTCCCAGGCCGCCGAAGCCGGCCAGCGCACGCAGCCAGCGATAGTGCGTCATCACGCTGGCCTTCGGCATGCCCGTGGTGCCGGAGGTGAAGATGTAGAACGCCTTGTCCTTGGCGAGCACCGCCGACGTGGTGGCGGGGTTGCTGGTCGGCGCCCCCTGTGCCTTCTCCTTCATCTCGTCGACGGTGACCAACCCGGAGGTGTCCGCGCCGCTCTCGGTGATCGGATCGACCAGGTCGACCTCGGCGATCACCACCTTCGCCTCGAGTAGACCCAGGCTGTGGGAGAGCACGTCACCGCGCTGGTGGTAGTTGAGCATGCCCGCGATGGCGCCGCACTTGACCGCGGCGAGCATCAGCAGCACCGAGTCCGGGGAGTTGCGCAGCATGACACCGACGACGTCGCCGTGGCCGACACCGCGGGCGGCCAGCACGGCGGCGTAGCGGTTGACCGTCTCGTTGGCCTCGCCGTAGGTCAGTTCGACATCCTCGAACTTGATGAACACCTTGTCGGCGTAGCGGCCCGCGCGGTCCTGGAAGACTTTGCCGATCGAGGTCTTCGCTGTCGGACGGGCCAGGAATCCGGTGACGACGCCCTGCACGATCGTCGGTGTGTCCATCAGCAGTCCCGGTACCTGGCTCGCGATGTCGAGAACCCCGACACTGCTCCGCTTACCGGATTTACCGCTCATTCCCGCTCCCCTGTCTTCGGTCGGTCCTCGGTGGTGTTGTCGGTCACCCTAGCCCGGTGCGCATGCGGCCAGAGCAGCATTGATGTCGTCGACGACGTGCAGGCGCGCCAGCGCGCCCTCGGCGACATAGCCGCTCTGGACCAGCCCGCGTAGCCAGTCCAGGAGCCCCTCGTAGTGCCCCCATGTGTCGAGCATCACGATCGGCTTGGTGTGCATACCCAAATAGCCCGCTGTCCAGGCTTCGAAGAATTCCTCGAGGGTGCCGATGCCGCCTGGCAGGGCGATGAACGCGTCGGCGCGGTCCTCCATGACCTGTTTGCGTTCCCGCATCGTGTCGGTGACCACGAGCTCGTCGGCCTCGGTGTCGGCCACCTCGCGGTGGACCAGCGCCTTGGGAATCACCCCCACGGTGCGGCCGCCGTGGGAGCGGGCCGCCGCGGCCACCTCCCCCATCGCCGAGACGTTGCCGCCGCCGGAGACGAGCGTCCACCCGCGGTCGGCGATCGCCGCGCCGAGACGCCGGGCCAGGTCGAGCAGGCGGGGTTCGGTGGGGCCCGAGGCGCAGTACACGCAGACGGCCCATCCGCGATCGGGTTCTGGGGACACGACCTAAAACTTAGCCATAGGCTGAGCCGGTGCCCGTGCCCGCGCCTGTCACCTGGGTGACCGCACCCGACGAACCCGCGCTGGCACAGCTGGACGCCGGTGTGCGCGACCGCTCGGGCGCGGCGCTGATCGGGCCCGCCGGGGTTGGTAAGACGTGGCTGTTGCGTCGGGCTGCCGAGCGACTGGCGTCCGATGTTCCCCGGGTGGACTGGGTGCGTGCGACGGCGACGCGCACGGCGATCCCGTTCGCCGCCGTCGAACATCTCCTCGACGTGCCCGACACCGGTAAGACGGCGGCCGTCCTTCGGGCAGCGAGGAAACGCCTCGGCGACGGCCGGCTGCTCGTGGTCGACGATGCGCACCTGCTCGATCCGCTGTCGGCCGCACTGATCTATCAGCTGGCGGTCAGCGCGACGGTGCGCCTCCTGCTCTCGGCCAGCGTCTCGGCGAACCCGGTGCCCGCCGAGGTCAGTGCGCTGTGGCGCGACGGCCTGGTGTCCCGCATCGACCTCGACCCGCCCGGACACGACGACGACCGGTTGATGGCCCACGTGGTCGACTTCGTCGACGCGGTGAGCCCGCAGGCGCGCCGGGTACTCGAGTACCTCGCGGTGTGCGATCCGCTGAGTCTCGAGGATGTCGCGGTGTTGACCAGTGCCCGCGCGGTCGACGACGCCGCGGCGGCCGGGGTGATCTCGGTCGACGACGACGGCGTGCGTCCGGCGCATCCGCTGTTCTGCGACGCGGTGCGCGCGGCGCTCGGCGGTCCTGAGCTCCGCCGGCTGCGGACCGCGGTGGTGGCTCGGCTGTCGCAGGCGGGTCGCCGCGGCGTGGTCGCGCGGTTACGGCTGGCGGCGTTGGCGGTGGACAGCGACGAGCCGCCCCCCGTCGCACAGGTGTGCGCGGCGGCCGCGGATGCGCTGCGGCTCGGCGATCTGGAACTCTCCGAGCGGCTGGGGCAGGCGGCGCTGGCCCAGGCGCCGAATCTGGGCGCCCGCCTCACTGTCGGCTACGCACTGGCCTGGCAGGGCCGCGGCCGCGACGCCGACGCCGTACTGGCCGACGTGGACCCGGGGCAGCTGACCGAGGACGAATTGCTCGCGTGGGCGCTGCCGACGGCGGCCAACCAGTTCTGGATGCTGTCGGAACCGGAGCGCGCGACGGCGTTCCTGCAGACCACCCGCGGCAAGGTGAGCTCGCCGACCGGGCGCACCACACTGGATGCGCTGTCGGCGACGTTCGCGATGAACGCCGGCAATCTCGGTAAGGCCGTCGAGCTCGCCGACGAGGTGCTCGGCTCGTCGGCCGCCGATGACACCGCAATCGGTTGGGCGGGTTCGGCGGCGGCACTGTGCGCAGCGCGCACGGGGCGGTTCGCCGATGTCGACGCTTTGGCTGAGCGGGCGATGTCGGCCGGTCAGCCGGGCCTGCTGCGGTTCACGAGTGGCTTCGGCCAGACGACCGCGCTGCTGATGACCGGGGAGCCCGAGCGCGCGTTGGAGCTGGCGCGGCACCTGACCGATTTCGCGCAGCGCCGCCAGCCCGGCCGCGCGATCGGCGAGGTGCTGGTGGCCGACCTGCTGATCGCGACCGGTGAGACGGCGCAGGCGGCGGCACTGTTGCGGCAGTCCGCCGCCACGCTGGCGCCGACCGGGTACTCGTGGGGGCCGCTGGCGTGGATGCTGTTGACGCAGGCACTCGGCCGGCTCGGCGAGACGATTGAGGCGGGAAAAGCATTGTCGCGGGCCGAGTCTCGGCACGGCCTCAAGTCGATGCTGTTCGCGCCCGAGTTGGCGTTGGCGCGGGCGTGGACGATGTCGGCGCGCCGGGACACCCACGGCGCTGTCGCGGCGGCCCGGGATGCCGTCAAGGCCGCTGAGCGGGGCGGGCAGCAGGCGGTGGCGCTGCGCGCGGCGGCCGACGCGGTGGCCCTCGGCGATCCGCGCGCCGGTGAGACGCTCACCCGGTTGGCCCGTGCGGTGCCGTGCGCCTTCGGCCGGGCCGCGGTGGCCGGCCTCTAACGAACGCGTCCCGCGTCCAGACACAGCGTGCGATCGACGCCGATCGCGGCGAGGAAGGCCTCGTCGTGGCTGACGACGACGAACGCACCCCGGTAGGCCTGCAGCGCCTGTTCGAGCTGAGCGACGCTGACGAGATCCAGGTTGTTGGTGGGTTCGTCGAGCAGCAGCAGTTCGGGCGCGGGTTCGGCGAACAGTACGCACGCCAGGGTGGCGCGCAATCTCTCGCCACCGGACAGTGTCGACACCTCGCGGTCGACCGCGTCGTCGCCGAAGAGGAACTGCGCCAGCAGGTGCCGGCGCCGGGTCATCGAGAGGCTGGGCGCGTGGGCGGCGAGATTGTCGGCCAGCGTGGCGTCGTCGTCGAGAAGGTCGAGCCGCTGCGACAGGTACGCCACCCGGCCACCCGAGCGGTCGACCGCGCCACGGTCGGGCACCACGTCGCCGAGGAGCACCCGGAGCAGCGTGGTCTTGCCGCTTCCGTTGGGGCCGGTGAGCGCGATGCGCTCGGGGCCACGGACCGAGAAGTCGATACCGGCCAGCACCTGACGGTCTCCGTGTGACACTTCGATGTCATTGCAGCGCAACACCATACGTCCCGCCGGAACCTCGGTGTCTGGCAGGTCGAGGGTGAGTGTGTCATCGTCGCGCAGCAGGGCCTCCGCCTCGTCGAGCCGGGCGCGCGCGCCGTCGATCCGCCGGGCGTGCACGTCGTCGGTGCGGCCCGCGGTCTCCTGAGCGCGGCGCTTCATCGCGCCGGCAACGATCTTGGGTATTCCCGCGTCGGGAAGTGCCCGCTTGGCGGCACCGCTGCGCCGCTCGGCACGTTCGCGGGCCTGCTGACGATCGCGCTTCTGCCGCTTCAGCTGCTGTTCGGCCTGGCGGACCGCGCCGCGTGCAGCACGGTCTGCGGCGTCGACCGCCGCTCGGTAGGCGGTGAAATTTCCTCCATAGAAGGTGATCTGACCGCCGCGCAGCTCTGCGATGTGGTCCATCCGGTCCAGCAGCGCCCGGTCGTGACTGACCAGCAGGAGACAGCCGGTGAAGTCCTCGAGAGCGTCATGCAGCCGGCCGCGTGCGTCGACGTCGAGGTTGTTGGTCGGTTCGTCGAGGAGCAGGATCTCGCTGCGCCGCAGCAACTCCCGGGCGAGCCCCAGCGTGACGACCTCGCCGCCCGACACGGTGCGCAGAGACCGCCGAAGCCCGATGTGGCCGAGTCCGAGACGGTCGAGCTGGGCGTGGGCGCGCTCCTCGACGTCCCACTCGTCGCCGATGGTGGCGAACACCTCCTCGCGAGAGTCCCCGCCCGTCAAGGCCTCCAGCGCGGCCAGCACGTCGGCGATACCCAGGAGGTCGGCGACGCATCGGTCGCCGAGCAGAGGCAGGGTCTGGGACAGGTAGCCGACAGTGCCGTCGATGCTCACCTTGCCGGCAGCCGGGGCCAGTTCGCCGGCGGCGAGGCGCAACACCGTGCTCTTGCCGGCGCCATTGGGTGCGACCAGGCCGGTGCGGCCGGGGCCCGCGGTGAAGGACAGATCGGTGAACAGAGGAGTCTCGTCCGGCCAGGAGAACGAGACGTGGGAGAAGACGATCGATGACATGCAGGCACTCTCGAGACGATGCGGACGGGCAGCGAAGGTCGTCAGCGCGAGAGCATGGGTCCAGGGTAACCGGACCCGTCAACCGATTAAGTACCGCCGCAACGTCTCGGTGACCGCGGTGATCTGTGCGACGTCGACGTGTTCGTCGACGCGGTGCGCGGTGTTCGGGTCGCCGGGGCCGTAGTTCACCGCGGGAACACCGAGCGCCGCGAACCGCGACACGTCGGTCCAGCCGTACTTCGCGCGCACGGCTCCCCCGGCGGCCTGCACCAACGCGGCCGCGGCCGGGCGCGTCAACCCGGGCAGTGCACCAGCGGCGGAATCGGTCATCTCGATCGCCAGGTCCAACCCATCGAACACCTCGAGCACGTGAGCGTAGGCCGCCTCCACGCTGCGGTCGGGGGCGAACCGGAAGTTCACCGTGACCGAGGCGGCGTCGGGGATCACGTTGCCTGCGATGCCGCCGTCGATGCGTACCGCCGAAAGTCCTTCGCGGTACACACAGCCGTCGATGTCGACGCTGCGGGCCTGATAGTGCTGCAGGCGGGTCAGCACCGGCGCCAGCTCGTGAATGGCGTTGTCGCCCAACCATGATCGGGCGGAGTGCGCGCGCGTCCCCGTCGCCCTGATCACGGCCCGCAACGTGCCCTGGCAGCCGGCCTCGATGAGTCCGCCGGACGGCTCGCCGAGGATCGCCACGTCGGCCGAAAGCCAGTCGGGCAGTTCGCGTTCGATGCGGCCGAGCCCGTTGGCCGCCGCCTCGATCTCCTCGCAGTCGTAGAACACCAGCGTGATGTCGTGCGCGGGTTCGGTGACCGTGGCGGCCAGGTGCAGGAACACCGCGTCACCGGACTTCATGTCCGAGGTGCCGCAGCCGTACAGCAGGTCACCGTCGCGGCGGCTGGGCACGTTGTCGGCGGCGGGGACGGTGTCGGTGTGCCCGGCCAGCAGCACCCGCGACGGCTTCCCGTACTGCGTGCGCGCCAACACCGCGTCGCCGTGCCGGACGATCTCGAATCCGGTGGTCTGCGCGCGGAGTGCGGCCTCGATCTCATCGGCGATGCGCGTCTCGTGACGGGACTCGCTCGGGATGTCGACCAGGGCAGCAGTCAGCGCGATCGGGTCACCGTGAAGGTCGAGCACGAGACATCACGTTAGTCGGTTCGCTAGCGTGAGACCGCGCTGGGAAGGAGCTCGATGCCGTCATCGGAGCAGGACCCCGACTATCGGTTCACACTGGCCAACGAACGCACCTTCCTGGCCTGGATTCGCACCGCGCTGGCGCTGATCGCCGGCGGGGTGGCCGTCGTCCAGTTCGCGCCTGCCTTCGGCATCGCCGGGGTGCGGCATCTGCTCAGCGTGGTGCTCACCGCGGGCGGCGGCGTGCTCGCCGTGCTGGCCGTGCACCGGTGGCGGGTGGTGCAGGACGCGATGCGCCGCGGCGTCAGCCTGCCGCCCACCCGGATTCCCGCGGCGCTGGCCGCCGGCATCGCCGTCGTCACGCTCGGCGTGCTGGTGGTGCTGGTGGTGTGGCCACCAACTGGGCACTGACGGGGCTCTGACGTGTCCGAGAAGCCGGGGTTGCAGACCGAGCGGACGCTGCTCTCCTGGGAACGCAGCGCGCTGGGCCTGCTCGTCGGCGGCGCACTGGTGCTGATCCGCCACCACGGCCCGCCCATCGCGGGCGGGCCGTGGTTGGCGGCCGTGGCGGGCCTGTTGGCCATCGCGGTGCTGGCACTGGGCTACCGCCGGGCACGCCGCCTCCGGCCCGGTGCCGTCGAAGTGCCGGCACTGGAAGTCCGGGTGCTCGGCTACGGGACGGCGGCGTTCGCGGCGGCCGCGGCGGTGGCGCTGGCCCTCTCGATGTGAACGGTCAGTACTGGATGGCCTCGATCAGCGGCGACGGCTCGTCCATCAGCGCCCAGAAGCGGTCCCGGATCGCGACCGTCATCGGTCCCGGCTCGCCGGACCCGATCGGCTCACCGTCGAGGGTGTTGATCGGGGTGACGCCGCCGGCGGTGGTGACCGCCATGATCTCGTCGGCGTCGTAGAGCTCGTGGCTGGTGACGTCGCGCAGAGTCGCCTCGATACCCATCGAGTCGGCGATCTCGAACACGGTCTTGCGGGTGATGCCCGGCAGCGCATTGCGCGACGGGGACGCCAGTTTTCCGTCTTTGACGATGCACACGTTGAACCCCGGCCCTTCGGCGACACAGCTGTCGGAGTCCAGCAGGATCGCGGTGCGGGCACCGCGGTCTTTGGCCTCGAAGCTGGCCGCCGTCAGGTCGCCCCACTGGTAGTTCTTGATCGTCGGGTCGACGGTGTTGCGGCCGGCGCGGCGCACGTGGCGCGGGACGACGGCGGTGGTGCCGAAGATCTGCTCGTAGGGAGGGAACGCCCACAGGTAGGGAATCGCGTAGATGTACACCTGGTGCGTGAGCTTGGACAGGTCTTTCTCGCCCTTGCGGCGTCCGTAGCCGCGGGTGACCGTCAGGTTCACGAAGGATTCCCGCAGCTGGGACATGCTCACGCACTTCTTGGTGATCTCGGCGAGCTCGTCCTTGCTCATGCCGGCGTCCAGGCGCAGCTTGCGGGCGCCGTCGAGCAACCGGTCCAGGTGGTCGCCGAGCCGGAAGATGTTGCCGTGCCACACGTGGGCGACGGTGTAGGTCAGATCGGAGTGCCCGAACCCGGTGTCGAAGATAGAGATTCGCGCGTCCTCGGCGGGGATGAACTCGCCTTCGATCCACGCGACGCCACCGGCGTACGGGCTCGAGGTGTCGAGTTCGTAGTCGCTGTACTGTATCACCGAGCCGGGCGGGGTGTCCTCGCGGATGGCGCCGGGTTCGACGGCGACGAGGTTCGAGGTTCCTGGATGCGTAACGGTCATGGGAGGCAATGCCTTTCGTTTTTCAGGGATGGCGCTCAGAGGTTGTGGGTCTTGGCGTACGTCGCACCGGCGTCACCGCGCGTCAGGCGGGACTTCAGCCCGGTGGCCCACCACAGCGCCGCGACGGCGACGATGCCGAGGAACACCCACTTGTTGCTGGTGAACTGGGGGAGGAAGAGCAGGGCCACCGCGACGCCGAGGAACACCACGAGCGCACCGACGTAGAGCGGCAGCCGGAACCGGCCCAGATCGAAGGTGCCGGGCTCGCCCTGCGGGATCGTGCCGCGCCGGTAGCCGACGATCAGCCCGATGGTCTGCAGGATGTAGACGAAGAAGAACAGCAGTGAGGCGATGCCGATGATGTAGTTGAACGCCTTCTCGTTGACCAGCGCCGAGCAAAGCAGCAGCGCCGACAGAACGCCCAGCCCGAGCACCGCATACGTCGGCGCCTTCGACTTCGGCGAGACGTGGCGCCACACGTGCGAGAACGGCAGCATGTTGTCGCGGGCCATCGAGTACGTCAGCCGGGTGGCCACCAGGATGTTGGCCAGCAGACAGGCCAGGATGTTCGTCAACGCCACGGCGACAACGATTTTCGTGACGACCGGACCGGCCTGCTGGGTGATGATCTCCTCGATCGGCGCGGCCGAGTTGGCCTCGACCGCGGCGGGGTCCTTGATGGCCAGCACATAGACCACGTACATCAGGAACTCGATGACGATCGAGGTGATCAGCGCATAGAACATGGTCTTGGGCACCACGCGGCGGGCGTTCTTGGTCTCCTCGGCGACGTCGGCGCCGGATTCGACGCCGATCAGGCCGAAGAACGGTCCCAGTGCGGCGGCGAGCCAGGCCAGTATGTAGGAGTCCTTGTCGCCGGACTGCCCGCCGGTGAACAGCGTCGAGATGGGCTGGTGGTTCTCCGGCGCGGAGAACGCGATGATCGCGATCAGGGCGGTGGCGCCGACGGTGATGACCAGTTCGAGGCTGACGCCGATGTTGTTGACCATCGTGGCGAAGCGCACGCCGTAGATGTTGATCAGCACGCAGACGAACACCACGGCGATGGCGAGCAGGATCTGCGCGCTCTGGCTCATGCTCCAGCCGAAGAGCCCGCCGAGGTAGCCGGACAGGATGAAGCCGACGCCGGTCATGCCGCACACCCAGCCCATCAGCGCGATGAATCCGGTGAACCAGGCGAGGTTCGGCCCGTTGATGCGGCTGATCCACTGGTAGGAGTAGCCGGCCAGCGGCAGCTTGGCGGTCAGGTCGGCGGCGATGAACGTCCACAGGGCGAACACAGCGCCGGCCAGCAGCAGGGTCCAGACGAACGGTGCTCCTGCGGTGAAGTAGCCGGCGCCGAAGCCGGTGAACACGGCGGTGGTGGCGGAGATCGTCGCGAACCCGATCGCGAACGAGGCCAGCGTGCCGACCGAGCGGTCCAGCTTCTGGGTGTAGCCGAGCTCGGCGAGCACCGCGTCTTCTGTGGTGCCCGCGGGATTGTCCGAGGGGGTGGATGAATGAGTCGGGCGGGTTACTGCGTCGGTCATGGTCACTCCAGGTCACGCGGAGGGGACGAACACTCTCAGACAGATAACCGCCATCTCGGCGCCACCGGAAGTTCGATGTTTTGATCTAGTCATAAACTCTCGTTATCACTCCGGTTCCGGCTCGCCGGTGCTCCACTGTTCCTGCACCAGTCGGACCAATGCGTCGGCCTGCGGCGTCAGGCTGCCGGGCTTCCAGGCGAGCGCGGTGTGGCTCGGCGGCCGGTCGCTGACCGGGACGTAGGCGATGCCGGGCCGGTCGTAGAGCCGGGCGACCGACGACGTGGTGAAGCTGATCCCGAGCCCGCGGGCGATCGCCGTCGTCTCGGCCTCGTAGGTGGCGGCGACCGCGGCGATCGTCGGCGGCCGGTTGCCGCGCACGTCCATCGCCAGCCAGTAGTCGCGCCAGGTGCCCGCGGTCAACGGTGCGCACACGATCGGATCGTCGAGCAGCTCGGTGATCGAGATCTCGGCTCGCCCCGACAGGCGGTGGTCACGGGGTAGGCAGGCCACCCAGGATTCGGAGTCCAGGATGAGCATGCGGTGCTCGGGCAGGTCGACCGGCGGCCGGATGATCGCCACCTCGGTGGTGCCGTCGGCCAGGCCCGCCGTCGGGTCGGCGAAGTCGAACTCGATCGGTTCGACCGTGACGTCGGGGTAGGCGGCCTCGAAGTGGCGCACCAGCCGGAACAGCAGGTCCGCGCCGGTACCGATCAGGTAGCCGACGCGCAGCACGCCACGCCGGGTGCCCGAGAGCATGACGAGGTTGTCGACGACGGCGTCGACGCCGGACAGCGCCTGCTGCACCTGGGGCAGCCACGCGGCGCCGAGGTCGGTGAGCGCGACCTCCCGGGTGTTGCGCCGGAACAGCACGACGCCGAAGTGCTGCTCGAGTTGCTTGATCGCGGTGGACAGCGCGGGCTGGGTGATGAACAGCTTCTCTGCCGCGCGCCGGTAGTTCAGTTCCTGACCGAGGACGGCGAAGTAGCGCAGCTGGCGCAGCGTCACGTCGGTGCTCGTGGCACGCCTCCCGTCCTGCCCGGGCCCGGGTTGGGACCTGTCACGCGATGCTAGGCCCACCGGTAGCCTGAAGCACCGTGACTTCAGGAGCATCAGGCATCGGCGTGGCGACGATCGCGGCCGACGGGTCGGTTCTGGACGTGTGGTTCCCGGCGCCGGAGCGCTCAGACGAGGACGCGTCAGGCACCGTGCGGCTGTCGGTCGCCGAGGTGCCCGCCGAACTGGCCGAACTGGCCGGCCGCGACGAGGACCGCGACGTCGAGACGGTGGTGGTGCGCACCTCGATCGCCGAGCTGGAGGACAAAGCCGTCGACGCATACGACGCCTACCTGCGTCTGCACCTGCTCTCGCATCGGCTGGTCGCACCGCACGGGCTCAACGCCGACGGCCTGTTCGGCGTGCTCACCAACGTCGCGTGGACGAACTACGGGCCGTGCGCCATCGAAGGATTCGAGATCGTGCGGGCGCGGCTGCGCCGCCGCGGCCCGGTCACGGTCTACGGCGTCGACAAGTTCCCGCGGATGGTCGACTACGTCGTACCGTCCGGGGTGCGCATCGCCGACGCGGATCGGGTACGGCTCGGCGCGCACCTGGCGCCGGGCACGACGGTCATGCACGAAGGCTTCGTGAACTTCAACGCGGGCACGCTGGGCAACTCGATGGTCGAGGGCCGCATCTCGGCCGGCGTGGTCGTCGGCGACGGATCCGACGTGGGCGGCGGCGCGTCGATCATGGGCACGCTGTCCGGCGGTGGTACGCAGGTGATCTCGGTCGGCCGGCGGTGCCTGCTCGGGGCCAACGCGGGTCTCGGCATCTCGCTGGGCGACGACTGCGTGATCGAAGCCGGGCTGTACGTCACCGCGGGCACCAAGGTCACCACCGCAGACGGAGAGACCGTCAAGGCGCGCGAGCTCTCGGGCGCGAACAACATTCTCTTCCGGCGCAATTCGGTGACCGGGGCGGTCGAGGTGGTCAAGCGCGACGGCACCGGCATCACGCTGAACGACGCCCTGCACGCCAACTAGGGCCGGCCGTCGGCGCCCGGGGACAGTCCTGACCGAACTCTGACGACACGCCCTGAGGCAACGGAATCCGTTTACCGGACCGCAGCGCGCGGGGATTGACAGGGAAACCATGTCGACAGGAGTTTCCCATGGCGGCGAGCGGCGAGTACCCGACAGCGCTTCCCCCCGACCCGGATCCCCGCGACACAACCGGCCTCTCCGACGGCGGCAGTGTCCAGCCGGGTGACACCCCACCAGACTCGGGCTCGCTGTCGGCGTCGGCGAATCAGAACCCGCTGCCGAAGCACCGGTTCACGCCGATGGCGATCGCAGGCATCATCTGCGCCGCCATCCTCGCGGTTCTCTTTCTCACCGTCGCCGTTGTCTACGGCCTGCAGGTGTTCGGACTGATGGACCGGTGGTGAACCCCCACGCCTCACGTCCGTCACGCCGGCGCGCCACCCACGCCGCCAGCGCGTCGGGCGTCGTCACATGGTCGAGTGCCGCGATCATGGCGCCCTGCAACGGCCCGTCCTCACCGTGGTGGGCGTCGCGCACCGGCGGTGGCGACGCCTTGCGAAACGCCATCAGCGCGTCGCGGAACGCTGCGTCGAAGTCGTCGGCCGCCTGCGCCCGCAGCAGCGCCGCGACACCCCCGAGTGTCACCGCCTCCGGATCGTGCAGGTTCACCAGCGCCCCGATACCGCGGCCCAGCGCCGTCGCCACCGTCTGAAACGCATTGCGGGACAATGTGTCCTGACGACCGGCGAGGTCGTGGACGTAGCCGATCGGATCGGTCGGCGCCGGATCGCCGAGGTGACGCGCCAGCGCTCGGCCGTCCACCGTCAGGTCCCAGCACCCCCGCGCACCGCACGGGCACCGCAGGCCTGGGTCACCGAAGGGAATGTGCCCGTACTCCCCCGCGGCACCGTGCCCGCCTGCGACCGGCTCACCGCCCACCACCAGCGCCCCGCCGATCCCCTGCGCGACCATCAGGTACAGAGCCGTCGTCACGCCTCGGGCCGCACCGGTGCGGGCCTCGGCCAGCCCGGCCAGGGTCGCGTCGTTGCCCAGTAGTACCGGCACGCGCCGCGGGATCTTTGCGGTCAGCACCGCCAGGTCGACATCGCGCGAGCCGCGGGCAGTGAATTGGACCAGCCGGGCATCGCTGACTGTCCCCGCCACCGAGACCGACAGGGCCGCTGTGCGATCGGCGTGGCGCCGGTGCACCGCACCGATCGCGCGGGACATCCGCGCCAGGGCGCCCGCGAGCTCGTCGCCCGCATAACCCTCCTGCGCCACGACCTCGAGCCCGCCGTCCACGCCGGCGACGGCCAGCCGCCAGCCGGCAACTCCCAGATCGGCGGCCAGCACCAGCGGACCTTCAGGATGGGCAGCCAGCACCGCGGTCGGGCGGCCACGGCCTTGCGCCGGCGCGCGCACCTCGTCGAGCAGACGGGCGTTGCGCAGCCGCGCGGTCAGCTCGCTGGCGCTGCCACTGCCGATGCCGAGACGAGCCGCCGCGGCGGCACGGGTGATGCCGGGTTCGTCCCGCATCACCGCGAGCAGCTGCGCGGCGGTGTGCCAGCGCAACCGTTCGGCATGCGCAGTGACCATGCGCAATAACTCCTTTTGAATAAACTCGAAGGCTGAGTATATTAGGGACACGTGACTCTGACAGCCGACCAGGCCACGACGCGCGGTGTGCGCGACGCCCTGCCCGCCCTGCTCTCGCTGGCGCTGGCGTCGGCTCTGGCGGTCACCACCGAGATGCTGCCGGTGGGGTTGCTGCCCGATCTGGGCGCGGCGTTCGGAGTCTCCGATTCGATCACCGGCCTCCTGGTCGGACTCTATGCGGTGATGGTTGCGGTGTTCGCGGTGCCGCTGACGATGGCCACCTCCCGGTTCGCCCGCAAACCACTGTTGATGACCACGGTGGCCGGTTACGTGGTGAGCAACACCGTCGTCGCACTGGCGCCCACCTTCGCCGTCGTCGCGGCCGGACGCGCAATCGGCGGTCTGACCCACGCGCTGTTCTTCGCACTGCTGATCGGATACTCCCCGCGTCTGGTGTCTCGCGCGCACGTGGGCCGGGCGCTGGCCATCGCGGGCAGCGGCGTGTCCGCGGGTCTGGTGTTGGGCGTGCCGCTGCTCACCTCCCTCGGCGCAGCGGCCGGGTGGCGAGCCGCGTTCATCACGCTGGCGGTGGCGTCGGTCGTGACGTTCGGCCTCGTCGGCGCCCTGCTTCCGCCGGTGGCCAACACGCGGCCGGTCAGCAAGCCCGAGCCAGGGCGGCGCGGCATGCTCGTCGCCGTGTCCGCGTCGAACCTGGTGGTCTTCGTCGGCCACTTCAGCGCGTACACGTTCATCAGCCTGCTTCTGCTCTCCAGCGGCGTCGGGCCGGCATTCATCGGGCCGATCCTGCTGGGCTGCGGCGCGTGCGGCCTGCTCGGCCTCTGGTATGCGGGCAAGGGGCTCGATCGAAATCCCCGCCGCACCACGCTGATCCTGCTGCTGGCAACCGTGGCGGCCGTGGCGCTGCTCGGCCTGGGCTGGCCGGCGCTGGTGGCCGTGCTCGGCGCGACGGCACTGTGGTGCGCCGCGTTCGGCGGGGTGCCGTCGATCTATCAGGCCTGCGCGGTGCGCACCCACGCGGTGGCGCCGGAGCGCGCGGGGGCCTGGGTCAACGCGACGGCCAACGTGGGGATCGCCGGCGGGTCGGCGTTGGGGGCGACGATGCTCGACCGGGCTGGGCTGGGTGTGCTGCCGTGGGTCGCCGTCGCTCTGATCGTTCTCGGCACCGCGATAGCGGCCGTGTCGCGCAACGCTTTTCCGGCTCAGCCCTAGCGGTCAGCCGGCGGCGTTGGGTCGCAGCGGCGGGCAGTTCCCCTGTGCGTCGACCGCCAGCTCGAAGTGCCAGATCTCGTTGGCATAGATCTGGCAGAGCCCGAACTGCTTGCCGTTGGCGATGAGCCACTCGTCCGCGGCGGTGGGACCGATGTCGACGGCTTGCCCGCGGACATGCTGGGAGACTTCCGGGGTCGCCACGAATTGCGCGGCGGCTGCCACACTTCCGTAGCTCTGCACGGCATCGTCGAACAGGCGCTGCTGAAAACCTGGCGAGCGCCAGCCTGACGTGACGCGGATGTCGATGCCGGCAGGCTGGGCTGCGCGGGCGGCGTCCTGGACAGCCTGCAGCAGAGCGGGGTTCATCTGGGAGAGAATCGGATTGGCAGACTCGAAGGGCGACAGCATGGTGCCGTCGGGCAGCCAGCCGCCCGTGGTGTCGACAGCTGCGGACCCGATCGACAGCGGTTCGACGGGCGGGGGCGGCGCGGCCGGTTCGGGCGTCGGGGGCAGCAAGATGCTGGTCTGGACGAGCATCACGTCCGCGGATTGGGGCGCATGACCGCAGGCCGCGACGGCCAGCGCGCACCCGATCGCCGCGACAATGCGCGCCAGACGATTCGCCACCTCAGAACTCCTGCAGCAGCTGCTTTTTCAGCACCTTGCCCATGCCGTTGCGGGGTAGCGCCTCGACGATGCGCACCTCCCGCGGCCGCTTGTGCACCGACAGCTCGTGCGCGACGTAATCGATCAGCTCCTCCGGCGACGCATCACCGACCACGAACGCGACGATGCGCTGCCCCAGATCAGCGTCCGGAGCCCCGATGACGGCCACCTCGCTGACGCCGCCATGCGCCAGCAGCACCGTCTCGATCTCGCCGGCACCGATCCGGAAGCCACCGCTCTTGATCAGGTCCACCGATTCGCGGCCCACGATGCGGTGCATCCCGGCAGCGTCGATCACCGCGACATCGCCGGTGTGGTACCAACCGTCGCCGCTGAGCACCTCTGCGGTGGCATCGGGCCGGTTCAGGTATCCGTCGAACAGCGTCGGACTCTGCAGATGCAGCGCACCGATCGTCTCGCCGTCGTGCGGGGCGACCGTGCCGTCCTCGGCGATCAGCTTCGTGGTGACCCCGTCGAGGGGCAGACCCACAGAACCCGGCCTGCGTTCCCCAGAAGCCAACGTGCTCAACGTGATCAACGATTCCGTGCTGCCGTAACGTTCCACCGGCTGATGGCCGCTCAATTCGGCAAGCCCGTCGAACACCGGCACGGGCAGCGCCGCGCTCCCCGACACCAGCAGTCGAGCCGGCCCCATCGCGCGGGCGGCGTCACCGTCGTCGACGATGCGGGACCACACGGTCGGCACACCGAAAACCAGAGAGCCACCGGCAGCGACGGCCTGCGCGTAGTTCTGCGGCGACGGCTTGCCGGTGTGGGTGAACCGGTTGCCGATGCGCAACGAACCCAGCAGGCCCAGCACCAGACCGTGCACGTGATACAGCGGCAACCCGTGCACCAGCGTGTCGTCGGCGGTCCACTGCCAGGCGGCGGCGAGCATGTCGATGTCGGCCGCGATGGCCCGGCGGCTGACCAGCACACCCTTTGGCGGCCCGGTGGTGCCCGAGGTGTAGATGATCAGCGCGGTCGCATCCGGCGGCGGCTCGGCGTACCGGTGCCAGGACCGGGCATGCAGCCGCACCGGGATGTGCGGCAACCCGCCGGCGTCGTCGGGCAGCTCGCCCAACCAGGCCTGAGCCCCGGAGTCGGTGAGGATGTGACGGCGCTCGGCGGCGCCCACATCGGCAGGCACCGGGACGACGGGCACACCGGCGATCAGCGCGCCGACGACGGCCAGCACAGTGGCGGCGGTCGGCCGGGCCAGCACGGCGACCACCGCGGCGCCGGCCGCCCGCTCGGCGACGGAAGTGGCCGCGCCGACCAGGTCGCTGCGGCTCAGCGTCACACCGTCGATGCGGACCGCGTCGCCGATGTCGGCACCGGCGGCCACCGCGGCGGGGTTCAGAGAGGCCAGCAGCACGCACTGAGGCTACCCGGCCGGCCTGGGCGCGCTCGGCGATACTGAAGCAATGGATTCGATCCGGGCGCTCGCGTCCCGCCAGATCTATCAGAACAACTGGTTGACGATCCGTGAGGACGACATCCGCCGCCCCGACGGCAGCAGCGGGATCTACGCCGTCGTCGACAAACCGACCTACGCGCTGGTGATCCCCCGAAATGGGGATCGGTTCCACCTCGTCGAACAGTTCCGCTACCCGCTCGGGTTGCGGCGCTGGGAATTTCCGCAGGGCACCGCCCCCGACCGCGCGCACCTCGAACCCGCCGCCCTGGCGGCGCGCGAACTACGGGAGGAGACCGGGCTGATCGCGCAGACGCTGACCGAACTCGGCCTGCTCGACGTCGCCCCGGGAATGAGCAGCCAGCGCGGCCGGGTGTTCCTGGCCACCGGCATCACCGAGGGCCCGCACGACCGGGAGCACGAGGAGCAGGACATGCGCAGCGCGTGGTTCGCGCGGGCGGAGGTCGAGCAGATGATGCGCGACGGGGTCATCACCGACGCGCAGTCGATGGCGGCGTGGACGTTGATGCTGCTGGCCGATTCTCACGGCTGATCGCCGACGAGATCAAGCCGTGACGCAACCGTGCCCGTGTCGGCGGGCATGGGTGTCGGTGCCTGGGGATACCGTTCACGTGTCACTGGAAATTCACTGTGTCACTGCAACTACGGTGTGGCTCGAACGACGGCGAGGGACCATGTCTGCCCGACGGACTGCGTGCGCATCTGCGATGCTCGTCGCGGCCGCGTGCGTTCATCCCGGCGCCACCGCCGCGGCCGCCCCGCCGGACTGGTCGGGGCGCTACACGGTGGTCACGTTCGCGTCGAACAAGCTGGGCACCAGCATCGCTGCACGCCAGCCCGAACCAGACTTCCGGGCCCAGTACACGTTCAACACCTCGTGCGCGGGTACCTGCGTGGCCACCGCGAATGACGGTCCCGCACCCAGCAATCCGACGGTCCCCCAGCCCAGCCGCTACACGTGGGACGGCAAGCAGTGGGTGTTCAACTACAACTGGCAGTGGGAGTGCTACCGCGGTGACGACGTCCCCCGCGAGTACGTCCCCGCGCGGTCCCTCGTGTTCTACGCACCGACGTTGGACGGTTCGATGTACGGCAGCTGGCGCACCGAGATCCTCGACGGTATCTGCAAGGGCACCGTCGTCATGCCCGTCGCCGCCTACCCGGCCTGACCGCTAGTCGAACAGGCCCTCGGCGAGTGCCGTCGGCGAACCGAAGCGGTGGGCGGTGACCGACACCGACTGTTCGCGCAGGAACGTCAGCATCTCGATCCGCCCCGCCTCGACCACCGGTTGCGCGTAGAGCGCGATGTCGGCCCTGCCGTCGCTGGCCGTGGCGAAGTCCTCGCGTGTGCCTCCCAGGAGCCGGACGCGGGCAAGAGGGTTGCCGTGCAGCGTGTTTCGCCACGTCTCGGTGTCCTCGACGCGGCAGGTGACGCCGTGCGCGTGCAGCAGGCCGGCCACCGCCGACTCGAGGGGCTCAGGGCTCGAGACGGTCACGTGGCTGCGCGCAAGCACACCCGCGCCGATCACGCGCAGCAGCGCCACCGTCGAGTCCCCTTCTGCGCGCACCGTCACCGGCACGGGCCGGTACCGCAGCACGTTCTTCTCCGCCGCGAGACCGGACACGTCTCGGGCGACACCGAACTCTTGCTGCCAGGCCAGCGCGTCAGAGGCCAGGGATCGCTGCAGGAACTCGAGCTCTTCCGCGTCCATTCCGATTTCTGTTGCTGCCGAGAGGAAATCGCCCAACACTGGAGCGAGCGGCGCGCCGTGCGTGGCGGGCGTAGGACGCCAATCGGTGAGCCCGATCAGGTAGTTCGGGCCGCCGGCCTTGGTGCCGGCACCCACCGCGGACTTCTTCCAGCCACCGAACGGCTGCCGCCGCACGATCGCGCCGACCGTCGACCGGTTGACATAGGCGTTGCCGGCCTCGACACGGTCGATCCACCGCTCGATCTCCGCCCGGTCGAGGGAGTGCAATCCCGCGGTCAAGCCGTAGTCGACCTCGTTCTGGATCGCGATCGCCTCGTCTAGATCGGCGGCTTCCATGAGACCCAGTACGGGACCGAAATATTCGGTCAGGTGATACTCGGAACCGCGGCGGACCCCCGTCTTCACGCCCGGTGACCACAGCCGACCGGTGTCGTCCAGCCGGCGCGGCTCGACCAGCCACTGCTCCCCCGGCCCTAGAGTCGTCAAGGCGCGCAACAACTTTCCCTCGGCAGGCTCGACCACGGGCCCCATCTGCGCGGTCGGGTCCGACGGGTATCCGACCGTCAGCGACGTGACGGCGTCGACGAGCTGATCGCGCAACCGCCGCGAGTGCGCGGCGGAGCCGACCAGGATCGCGAGCGACGCAGCCGAGCACTTCTGGCCGGCATGCCCGAACGCCGAAGACACCAGATCCTTGACCGCCAGGTCGATGTCGGCGTGCGGGGTTATCACCATGGCGTTCTTGCCGCTGGTCTCCGCGAGCAGCGGAAGATCGGACCGCAGGCTGCGGAACAGGGCCGCAGTGTCGAATGCCCCCGTGAGAATCAACCGGCCGACGCGCGGGTCGGAGACGAGTCGAGAGCCGAGGTCGCCCTCGTCGACGTGCACGAGTTGGAGCACGTCGCGCGGAACACCGGCATCCCACAGCGCCTGCACCATCACCGATCCGCACCGGCGGGCCTGTGTGGCCGGCTTGATGATGACTGCGCTGCCCGCCGCCAGCGCCGCCAGCGTCGAGCCTGCCGGGATCGCGACTGGGAAGTTCCACGGCGGTGTCACCACGGTGAGCGCGACCGGAACCGCAGCGGCCCCGTCGACGTCGTCGAGGGTCTCGGCAAGGTGGGCATAGTAATTGGCGAAGTCGATGGCCTCGGAGACCTCCGGATCACCCTGGTCGAGGGTCTTGCCGGTTTCGGCGGCCATCACCTCGAGCAAGTCCGCGCGGGCGGCTTCCAGGGCGCCGGCGGCGCGGCGCAGGATCGCTGCGCGCTGCGCACCCGAGTGAGCGGACCAGGCGCTGCCCGCGGCGGTACCGTCGGCGATCACCTTCTCGAGGTGATCGGCGTGAGTGACGGTGTGCTCGTCGACGAGCATCAGCCCGACCTCAGAGTGCGCGATGCGCTCGGTGATCGCCCGGCCCCACGCCCGGTTGGCGGGCAGCGACGGATCGGTGTCGGCGACGTTGGCGAACACCGGCCGCACCGAGTCCGCCGGATCGTCGGCGCGCCGGTCCTGGCGGCGATTCGGTTGCGGCACATCATTGTCCAGCGCGGCCAATGACGCGACGAACCGGTCCCTCTCCCGCTCGTAGAGAGATTGCTTGTCGTGCAGATCGAACACCGCGGACATGAAGTTGTCCTGGCTGGCGCCCTCCTCGAGCCGGCGCACCAGGTACGCGATCGCGGCGTCGAAGTCCTTCGGGTGCACCACGGGCACGTACAGCAGCAGGCCTCCGACGGTGCGACGCACGGCTTCGGCCTGGGCCTCGGCCATCCCCAGCAGCATCTCGAAGTCGATGCGATCGCGCACACCGCGTCGGCCGGCCAGCACCCATGCGTACGCGATGTCGAACAGGTTGTGTCCGGCTACCCCGATTCGCACGTTCGCCGTGCGGTCGGGGTGCAGCGCGTAGTCGAGGACGCGCTTGTAATTGGTGTCGGTGTCCTGCTTGGTGGGCCACGTCGCCACCGGCCAACCGTGCAGATCCGCCTCCACATGCTCCATCGGCAGGTTGGCGCCCTTGACCAGACGCACCTTGATACCGGCGCCCCCGCGCTGCCTGCGGGAAGACGCCCATTCCTGCAGGCGCATCATCGCCGAGAGCGCATCGGGCAGGTAGGCCTGCAGCACGATTCCGGCCTCCAGATCGCGCAGTTCGGGGCGATCCAGCAGCCGGGTGAACACCGCGATCGTCATTTCCAGATCGCGGTACTCCTCCATGTCGAGGTTGATGAACTTCTTGGTCGGCGAGGTGGCCGCGAGCGTGAACAGCGGCAGCAGGCTGTGTTCGACGTGGTCGACAGCCTCGTCGAACGCCCACGGCGAATGGGGCGGCACGGTCGCCGAGACCTTGATCGAGACGTAGTCGACGTCGGGGCGCGCGAGCAGGCGTTCGGTGCCCTCGAGGCGCCGCTGCGCTTCGCCCCGACCGAGGACGGCCTCGCCCAGCAGGTTGATGTTGAGCCCCACTCCGCGTTCGCTGATACGCGCGATGGAGGGGCCGAGGCGGCGGTCGGTGGCGTCGACGAGGAGATGGCCGACCATCTCGCGCAATGCGCGCCGCGCGATCGGGATGACCATCCCGGGGATAACCAGCGACAGGGCCGCGCCGAGCGAGATCAGGCGGCGCAGATGCCACGGCAGGAAGCCGGGAGCGGTGCGGGCGAGTTCGCGCAGGTTGGCGGCGGCGACGCGGTGGTCGTCGGGGCGGATCACCCGGTCGACGAAGCCGACGGTGAAGTCGAGGCCGGCCGGATCGCGGAGGACGTCGGCGAGCCGACGGGCCGCTGCGGTGTCCCGTCGTCCCGCGGCGTCGTCGAGCCACTCGCGCACCAGGGTCTCGACGTCGGTGAGCACGTCAACAGCGCGGTCGATCGTTGTCATGTCTTCCATGATCCGCGCCACAGAACCCTAAAATAAAGCGATGTTTTGTGAACAGAAAGCGTAAGCAGACGTGATGGTTCGCCGTCCCGATCTGCTCGACACCCGCCGGCTGCGCCTGCTGCGCGAGCTCAGCGTGCGCGGCACCATCGCCGGCGTCGCCGAAGCGCTGCACCAGAGTCCGTCGTCGGTGTCGCAGGCTCTGGCTCGGCTCGAGCACGAGGTCGGGGTGCCGTTGCTCGAGAAGGTCGGGCGTCGGGTGCGGCTCACGCCGGCCGCCGAAGTCCTCGTCGAGCACACCGCGGTCATCCTGGACCGGCTCGAATTGGCCGCGAGCGAGGTCGCGGCCCGCAGCACCGAGGCGTCGGGAACGGTGCGGATCGCCGTCTTCCAGTCCGCCGCCTCGGCGTTCATGCCGCAGATGCTCACCGCGCTGGCGATGCACCATCCCCGGCTGCGCGTGACGATGTCGCAGAGGGAGCCGGAACAGGCGCTCTACGAGACATGGATGCGCGAGTTCGACCTGGTGATCGCCGAGGAGTACCCCGGCCATGCCGCCCGCGTGTACCCGGACCTCGACCGTGAACCGCTGACCTCTGATCTGCTCCGTCTCGCCGTGCCTGCGACCGGCCAGCCGTGGGACCAGGTGCGCACGGTCACCGATGCGGCGCGGCTGCCCTGGACCATGGAGCCAGTCGGCACGGCCTCCCGGCACTGGGCCGAACAGCTATGTCGGCGAGCAGGTTTCGAGCCCGATGTGCGCTTCGAGACCGACGACCTCGAAGCACAGATCGCCCTCATCGAGAGCGGGAACGCGGTCGCGATCCTGCCGGACCTGATGCGGGTGCGGCGCCGCCCGGACGTCCGCGTCGTCGACGTCGACGCGCGCCGCCGTACCGTGTTCACCGCGACCAGGAGCGCCTTGAGCCGCACGCCCGCGATCCGCGCCTGCCGCGACGCACTCGCTGCGGTGGCGCCGGCGGAACTCACCCTGCCCTGAGCCCACCTTTCTCCCGGCGACAAGACACACACTCGAGCTGCTCTCGGCGTGTCGAGCTCGAGGTCGCGTCTGTTCGCGGAGTTTCGCGACCCTCCTGTCAGGACACTGTGGAGGCGGTCCGCACTCTGGCGAGGAGAGCTCATGACGACGATCGACGATACGGCCCCCGTGCAGGATCTGACCGGGATCGTCGGGCACCGCTTCATCTACACCTACGCCAACGGCTGGCGCTACGAGATGTACGTGAAGAACGACCACACGATCGACTACCGCATCCATTCCGGGATGGTCGGCGGCCGCTGGGTGAAAAACCAGCAGGTCGATCTCGTCGCGCTCGACGACGACCACTACAAGATCTCGTGGACCGAGCCGACGGGCACATCGGTGGCGGTCAACGTGATCCCGGGCAAGCGCCGACTGCACGGCGTCATCTTCTTCCCGCAGTGGGTCGAACAGCACGGCGACCGTACGGTGTGTTTCCAGAACGACCATCTCGACGAGATGGCGGCCTACCGCGATCAAGGCCCGACGTATCCGATCTACGTGGTTCCGGAGTTCGCGACGATCACGCTGTTCGAGTACGTGGGGGCCGACGACGAGACGGTCATCACGGTCGCGCCCGGGGACCTGCCGCCGGGCTGGGCCGACCGCACCGACTGAGCGCGACCAGACACAATCTCGAGCTGTTTGCGGCGTGTCGCGCTCGAGTTCGCGTCTGCTCGCCGGGGAAAAGAAGCCCTCAGGCCAGGCGGGCGACGGCTGCGGCGATCCGCTCGTCTGTCGCCGTCAACGCCACCCGCACATGCCGCAGCCCGCGGGGGCCGTAGAACTCCCCGGGAGCGACGAGGATGCCGCGTTCGGCCAGCCACGCGAGAGTCTCGCGGCCCGGCTCGTCGCGCGACGCCCACAGATACAGCCCCGCTTCGGAGTGGTCGACGGTGAAGCCGGCCGAGCGCAGCGCGGGCAGCAACAGCTCCCGCCGGTGTTCGTAGCGCGCCCGCTGATCACGTTCGTGCGCGTCATCGTCGAGCGCGGCGACCATCGCGGCCTGCACCGGTGTAGGCACCATCATCCCGGCGTGCTTGCGCACCGCGAGCAGCTCGGCGACCACCGCGGGGTCGCCGGCGACGAAACCGGCGCGATACCCGGCCAGCGACGACGTCTTCGACAGTGAATGGATGGCCAGGAGCCCGGTGTGGTCGCCGTCGCAGACGTCGGGGTGCAGCACCGACAGCGGCGCGGCGTCCCAACTAAGTCCCAGGTAGCACTCGTCGGAGGCCACCAGCACCCCGCGTTCGCGCGCCCAGCCGACGACCTTGCGCAGATGCTCGACTCCGAGCACCTTGCCCGTCGGGTTGCTGGGCGAATTCAGGAATACCAGCGCTGGTGCCGCAGGCCCGAGCTGGGTCAGCGAGTCCGCCCGGACCACGGCCGAGCCGGCCAGCAGTGCGCCCACCTCGTAGGTGGGGTACGCCAGCTCCGGGACGACGACCGTGTCCGAGGCCCCCAAGCCCAGCAGGGTCGGCAGCCACGCGATCAGCTCTTTGGTGCCGATCACCGGGAGCACGGCTGAGGGTGCGAGCCCGGTGATGCCGTACCGACGGGCCAGCGCAGCGACCGCCGACTCTCGCAGCGCCGCTGTGCCCGCCGTGGTCGGATACCCGGGTGATGCGCCGGCGGCCGCCAGCGCCTCCTGGATCAGCGGCGCGACGGGGTCGACGGGCGTGCCCACCGACAGGTCGACGATGCCGTCGGGGTGGGCCCGCGCGGCCGCGGTCACGTCGGCCAGCGTGTCCCACGGGAACACCGGTAATGACGCTGATCGACGGCGGCCGTGATCAGGCACGGGATCGCGTCCCGGCGGTGGGGTCAGTCTTCACCCTGCGGGGGCAGGTCCTTGACCGCCTGCGGATCGTTGTCGGTCTGGCCGACCTTAGACGCGCCACCGGGCGAGCCGAGTTCGCTGAAGAAGTCGGCGTTGATCTGCGTGTAGCTGCTCCACTGGTCCGGCACATCGTCTTCGTAGTAGATGGCCTCGACCGGGCACACCGGCTCGCAGGCGCCGCAGTCGACGCACTCATCGGGGTGGATGTACAGCATCCGGGCGCCCTCGTAGATGCAATCGACAGGGCATTCTTCGATGCATGCCTTGTCTTTGACGTCGACGCAGGGCTCGGCAATCGTGTACGTCACGAACTTCTCCTAAGTCCTCTCGAACTACCTGTCCGGTGGGCTGTTCCCGGTAGGCGCGCTGGTCGGCGCGACCGGCTCAGCAAGTATCCCTGCCGCTGGTTGGCCGCGCGTGTCAGTGTGCCCTAACTCCGCGAATCCCCGGTAGGGGTTCCGCGTGGTTACTGATACTAAACGTCTCAGATACCGCCTGCGTGGCACCCAGGAAAATCTCGCCCCGAGTGTCGGGAATGCATTCGGACCGCGGTCCGTTTCATCGGATGTCGCCGTCGGATGGTCCGACGCACGTCCGGAAGGAATCTCCATGACCAGCTCCGTAGCCACCGCCCTGCCGACCGGTACCTGGGCGATCGATCCCGTCCACTCGTCGATCAACTTCTCCGTGCGCCACCTCGTGGTGAGCAAGGTCCGCGGCGGATTCGACACCTTCAGCGGGGCGATCACCGTCGCCGAAGACGGCACTCCCACGGTGACGGCCGAGATCTCCGTCGACTCGGTCAACACCCGTAATGAGCAGCGCGACGCGCACCTGAAGGCCGCAGACTTCTTCGACGTCGAGAACCACCCCGTCGCCACCTTCCGCTCGACCTCGGTGCGCGAGGCGGGCGAGCGCTACGTCCTCGACGGCGAGTTCACCCTCAAGGGCGTCACCAAGCCGATCTCGCTGGACCTGGAATTCAACGGGATCAACCCCGGTATGGGGCACGGCGAGGTTGCCGGATTCGAGGCCTCAGTTGTGCTTAACCGCAAGGATTTCGGCATCGACATCGACATGCCGCTGGAGACCGGTGGCGCCGTGGTCGGCGACAAGGTCACCATCACCCTCGAGATCGAAGCTCTGAAGCAGGCCTGACGTGCACGGGCCGCACCGCGCGATGCGGTGCGGCCCGCCCGTCAGCGGCTGATGGCTTCCTTGAGTCCGGCAGAAACCGCCTTGGTCGCGACCTTGCGGCCCTTGTGACGCTTGCCTGAGTTCGCGCGCCGACGGCGCAGCAGCAGGACTGCGACGAGGGCGGCGCCGGCCGCGACCGCGATGACGACACCGGAGGCGGCCTGCGGTGCGTTCTCGGTGACGGCATGCTTCACTTCGCCGGCCTTGTCCTGCACGGAATCAGCCATCTCCGAGGCCTTCTCGCCGGCGGCCTCCGTCACCTCGTCGACCTTGTCCTTGACGTCGTCGACGGCCTGCTTGGCTTCGGCCTCGGCGCGGTTGGTCGCACCGTCGGCGCGCAGGTCGTCGTTTCCGGTCGCATCGCCGACCGCTTCCTGCGCGCGACCGGCCATCTCCTGAGCCTTGTCGGACAGCTCTCCCATGATCTCTCCTTCGGTTTTCCGTTGCTGCCCTTGAGACGTCGGGAAACACGGAAACCGAATGGCACGCGCCCCGTGACCTCTGACACAGGGGTCAGCGGTGGGTCACGCGCGTGACACGCAGCGACGGCACGTGACCGGACTCGCCGGGGCGGTCGGGGAAATCGAAGACGCCCAGGATGAGCATCATCGGGTAATCCGGTGCCTGGGTGCAGGTTCTGGTCGTCGCACCGTCGATGCTGAACTCGACGCGACCGGGCTCCCAGTGCGCGGCATACGTGTGGGACTCGCTGACGTCGATGTCGCGCAGCTGCGCTGAGAAGTCCTCGCGCAGCGCGGGATCGCGGAACCGGTGAATGCCCTGGCCGACCATGGCGGTGCGGCCCTCGACCGTGTCACCGAAGACCTCCATCAGGCAGATCTCTCCGCACCGTTCCGGGCGATCCTCCAGTCCCACCATCCACGCCGAGAACATCGAACGTGCATCGAGATTCGCCGTACACGTGACGGCGATCGAGCCGAAGTGCGGGGTGAAACCGAGTACCGTCGGCTGCTGCTCGCGCACCACCAGACCGTCCCGGAACGGTTGGGGCGCGTCGGTCGAACCCACGGGTCCGGATCGATTCGCGCTCTGGATCGCCGACACCCGCAGCGGCGTCGGATGATCGTCCGGGCACCACAGCGGGTGGTCGGCCGGGATCGACAGCGTCAGGCCGCCCGCGCCGACGCTGAACGCCGCGGCCGCCGCGGCGCGGGAACTCCAGGCGGGAAGGTACGACGCCGTCCAGACCGCCGAATCCAGAACACCGAACCGTTCGTCGAACCCCACCCCGCGGACTGTAGTGGCTGGTCGCTGACGACGCCCCACTTCGCCTCGGCGCCACTCCCGGCGATGATGGACATGGGTCCCGCCTAGGGGGCCAGGACGAGGTGGTCGATCTGACCGATCTGGTCGATCGTCAACGTCACCTGATCGCCGGGACGCAGCCACCGGCCGGTTTCCATCCCGCTCCCACCGGGCAGTGTGCCCGTCGCGAAAAGTTCACCCGGCCAGAGTTGTTCACCCGCGGACGCGTGCGCCAGCATCTCCCCGAGCGTCCACTTCATCCCACGGCTGGACACCGTCGACACCGTGTCTCCGTTGATCGTGACCGAGCCGGTGAGATCGTCGATACGGGGCAGGATCTCATCGGCCGTCACTGCGACCGCCGACATCGACGAGGCGAAGTGCTTGGCCTTCTGCGGTCCCAATCCGGACGCCATCTCGGTGCGTTGGACATCGCGGGCGCTGAAGTCGTTCACGACGACGAACGCTCCGATCGCGTCGAGCGCCTGCTGCGGATCGGCGTCGCGCAGCGGCGCCCGCAGCACGAAACCGATCTCGAGTTCGAAGTCCAGCGCCGACGAGTACGGCGGCACCGCTACCGGCATACCGCTGGGGACGAACGTCAGATGGTTGGACATGTAGTAGATGGGCTGGCGGTAGAACAGCGGCTTGGGTTTGAACATTGGGAAAGGCTTGCGCGTCAACGCCTCGACGACTCCCGCAGCCCGCGCCTGCCCGGGATGGAAGCGCCGCACCAGCCCGCGGGCCGCGTCGGTGGCATGTTGTTCGTAGACCATGAAGTCTCGAAAGGACGCCGGGGCGAAGGGGAGCAGCGTTGCGGCCGCGTCATGGTGGCGTCGCGCGGCGGAGAGCTCGACGTCCGCATCGAAGACTCGGCCGCCCAGCGCGTCGGTGTCGGGAGCGGGCTGCCACCTACCGTCGGCATCCAGCGCCTGAACTTCGATATGTCCGTCGACCAGCTCCCGCCGCAGCTTCACCCCAACGTTGATACCAGGCTGCCGGGTGGCCGTCAGCGGGAGCTAGGCGGCCAGCGGGGTGTAGTCGGTGGAGCGTTGACGGGCGGGGCGTCCGATGCCGGCGGCGATCGCTACCAGTTCGGCGACGGTCTTCGCGCTACCGTTCTCCGAGCCGGCCATCCGGGAGATGGTTTCCTCCATCAGCGTGCCGCCCAGATCGTTGGCGCCGCCGGTCAGCATCACCTGCGTGCGCTCCACACCGAGTTTCACCCAGCTGGTCTGGATGTTGGAGATCCTGCCGTGCAACATGATCCGCGCCAGCGCATGCACCGCCCGGTTGTCCCGATGGGTGGGTCCCGGACGGGATCCGCCCGCCAGATAGAGCGGGGAGGACTGGTGCACGAACGGCAGCGGCACGAATTCGGTGAATCCACCTGTGCGGTCCTGGATTTCGCGCAACACGTTGAGATGCCCCACCCAGTGTCGCGGCTGCTCCACATGCCCGTACATCATCGTCGACGACGACCGCAGCCCCACCTCGTGCGCGGTGGTGATCACCTCGATCCACATCGGGGTGGGCAGCTTGCCCTTGGTCAGCACCCAGCGCACCTCGTCATCGAGGATCTCGGCCGCGGTGCCCGGGATCGTGTCCAGACCGGCCTCGCGCAGCGCGGTCAACCAGTCGCGGATCGAGGTTCCCGCGCGGGTGACACCGTTGGCGATCTCCATCGGGGAGAACGCGTGTACGTGCATCGACGGCACTCGCGCCTTGACGGCCCGCACCAGGTCGGCATATCCGGTCACCGGCAACTCCGGGTCGATGCCGCCCTGCATGCACACCTCGGTCGCCCCCGCCACGTGCGCCTCCCAGGCGCGGTCGGCCACCTCGGCGGTCGACAGCGAGAACGCATCGGCGTCCCCCTTGCGCTGGGCGAACGCGCAGAACCTGCAGCCGGTGTAGCAGATGTTGGTGAAGTTGATGTTCCGGTTGACGACGAACGTGACGTCGTCGCCGACGACGTCACGGCGTAGCGCGTCGGCGAACGCGGTGACCGCGTCCAGAGCCGCACCGTCTGCGGTGGCAAGGGCGAGGTACTCGTCATCGGAGCAGCCCGCCGGGTCCGCCTCGGCGGAGCGCAGCGCGGCCAGGACGTCGGTGTCGATGCGCTCAGGGGCGCGGGCCGCCAGTTCGGATACCTTCGCCCGGATCGACTCCCAATCCCCGAACGCACTGCCCAGATCGGAGCGGGTCTCTGTACGGCGGCCCTCGGTGTCGATCGCGGCGTGCAGGTCCACTCGGCCCAGCGACTCGGCGGCCTCGTCGGGTTCCTGCCAGGGTCGCCCGACCGGATTCACGTCGCGGGCGTATCCGGTGTCGGGGTCGGCCAGCGCGGCGACATGCCCGGCGACCCGCGGATCGATCCACGCGGCTCCGGCCTGAACGTATTGCGGTTGCGCGGTCAGCCGCTGCACCAGGTCGTAACCGGCCTCGGCGGTCACGGCGGCCAGTTCGTCGAGCGCAGGCCACGGCCGTTCGGGGTTCACATGATCGGGTGTCAGCGGGGAGACGCCACCCCAGTCGTCGACGCCCGCACCGATCAAGGCCAGGCACTCTTCGCGTGACACCAAGTTCGGCGGCGCCTGGATGCGCATCTTCGGGCCCAGCACCAACCGGGTGACCGCGATCGTGGCCAGGAAGTCGTCGAGATCGGCGTCGGGCGCCGCGGCCATCGCGGTGTGGTCCTTGGCGCGGAAGTTCTGCACGATCACTTCCTGCACGTGCCCGAACTCACGATGCGAGCGGCGGATCGCGTGAATGGTCTCGGCCCGTTCGGGCAGGTTCTCCCCGATACCGACCAGCAGCCCGGTGGTGAACGGGATCGACAGCCGGCCGGCGTCATCGAGCGTGCGAAGCCGCACCGCCGGGTCCTTGTCCGGGCTGCCGTGATGCGCGAGCCCCTTGGTCTCGAACAGCCGGCGTGACGTGGTCTCCAGCATCATGCCCATCGACGGCGCGACGGGCTTGAGCCGCGAGAGCTCCGTCCAGCTCATCACGCCCGGATTCAGGTGGGGCAGTAGCCCGGTCTCTTCCAGCACCCGGATCGCCATCGCCCGCACGTAGTCCAGCGTCGAGTCGTATCCGCGTTCGTCGAGCCACTGCCGAGCCTCGTCCCAGCGCGCCTCGGGCCGATCCCCCAGCGTGAACAACGCCTCTTTGCAACCCAGTGCGGCACCCTGACGCGCGACCTCGAGGATCTCGTCGGGCTCCATGAACATGCCCTTGCCCTGCGCTCGGAGCCGGCCGGGCACCGTGACGAACGTGCAGTAGTGGCAGGTATCGCGGCAGAGGTGCGTCACCGGGATGAACACCTTGCGAGAGTAGGAAACCGGCAGTTTGCCGGTCGCACCACGGCGACCCGCCGCTTCCAGACCGGCGTCACGCACTCGCGCCGCACTCGCCATCAGATCGGCCAGATCCGCACCGCGGGCCGTCAAAGCGACCGCGGCTTCGTCGACGTTCAGCGCCACCCCGTCACGCGCGCGCCGCAGCACCCGCCGCAACGCCGCAGACGACGGAGGCACCGAGGGTGTGGGCAGGGCGGGATGAGGCAGATCGGTGCCGTGCTTGGGGTTCAGAGCCACTTCCCCATAACCCCGGAGTCGACGCGGATCATCCGCGCGTCCCACATTCTGAAACCACAGCGGCTGGCATACCGGCCACAGTAGTCAACGGCGGAACGTCGCGGGGCCCGCCCCGGTCCGTTCCGACGCCGCCCGGCGCCGGGTCAGCAGCCAGCCCGCGGGCAGCGCACCAACGGCGATGAGCAGGACCGACGCGTACTCCATCACCCCGACGCCGCCGAAGACGATGTCGTCACCGGGACCACCGAACGTGCACAGCAGTACGGTCGCTAGCCAAGCCCAGAGCGGGGCGGCCGCCAGTCGCGTGGAGGTGGTCCATCTCATCGCGACCCCTACGAGGGCGACGTTCATCGCCCCGCTGAGGACGGCGCTGATCGGGACGGGCACGCCGCCCACGCGCAGCGGAAGGAAGAAGACAGCCATCAGCGCCGAGAGCACACCGTCGACGGTGAGGACGGCGAGCACGAACCAGCGCAACCGGTCGGATACCGGCGATGCGGAGGATGTCAGGTCGGGATACTGTCGAGAACCGAGGCCAGGGACCCGATGACCCACTGGAGATTGTCGAGGCGGTCCTGCCAGTGCTGCAGGTTGGGATCGAGATCCGGATCCATGGGCTTCCCTTCCGCGCGTCGAACCGACCAGGGGCAGCGTACCCCGTACTGCTCCCTCTCACCCCAGGCTCAGCCCGGCCAGCAGATCGGTCTCCCACCCCCGATGGTCGCGCTCCCCCGCCTCCCCCTCGACCAGCACGTAGTGCTCCACCGCAGGCACCGGCAGAGCGACGTTGTTGGACAGCGCCATCGCGGTCCCGTCCGGGGCCACCTGCACCTGGGTCGCGTGCGCCCGCAGCGCGGCCAGCTTGGCGGGCAGGTGCGCGCTGACGTCGAGCGCGGCGTCGATCGTGTCGTCGGCGAATCCGATCAGCGGCAGCGCGTCGGCGTCGAGGGTGACCCAGTGCGCGGGCAGTCCCGACAACCCCGCCAGCCCGTCGCGAATCGCGTTCTGCGACATGACGTTCCAATACACCTTGGGCACTCGCCACTGGGCCGCGGCGACGCCGGCCGTCGCGATGCGGTGGGCGTGGATGTGGTCGGGGTGGCCGTAACCACCCTGCGGGTCGTAGGTGACGACGACGTGCGGGCGCAGCTCGTCGATCACCGCCGCCATAGCTGCGGTCTGCTCGTCGACGTCGCCGTCGACGAAACGCTGCCGGTGCCGGGCGGGCGTCCCCTCCATGCCGGAGTCCCGCCACCGGCCGGCGCCGCCGAGGTATCGGGGCCGGTCCACCCCCAGCGCGGCGAGCGCGGCGCTGAGCTCGCCGATGCGGTAACCGCCGAGCTGGTCGGCCGCGTCGACGGCCAGCTGCGCCCACTGGTCGCCGATCACCTCGCCTTCCTCGCCGAGCGTGCACGTCAGCACCTGCACCTGAGCACCGCGCGCGCAGTAGTGGGCGATCGTGCCGCCGGTGGTGAGGGTCTCGTCGTCAGGGTGGGCGTGGACGAACAACAGCCGCGGCGTCTCCATACGCCCAGCTTGCCCGCCCGACTGCCGGCCACCGACGCGAGGTGTGGCTTAGATTCGCCTCGTGTCCCGCCGCAGGATCGAGTTCGGCTGCGCGATCGTGGTGATCGGCCTGCTCGCCGGCGTCGCCGGTGCCGCGACGACGCTGCTGCTGCACGCGATCGAACACCTCACCTATCGCTACAGCTTCGGCTCGCTGCTCACCGGCGTCGAGAACAGCGGCGACTGGCGTCGCGCGCTCGGCCCGATGCTCGGGGGCGCGCTGGCCGGCACGGGCTGGTGGCTGCTGCGGCGCCGCACCTCCGTCCCCACCCTGTCCGGGGCCGGGGAACAACCGGTGCGGCGGTGGGCGCTCACCGGCGACGCCGCGCTGCAGGTGCTGCTCGTCGGGACGGGGGCGTCGCTGGGCCGCGAAGGTGCACCGCGTCAGCTCGCGGTGGCGTTCGGGGATCTCGGCACCTCGCGTTGGGCGCTCACCGCGCAGGACCGCCGCATCCTGCTCGCATGCGCGGCCGGTGCCGGACTGGGGGCGGTCTACAGCGTGCCGCTGGGGGGCGCGCTCTTCGCGACACGAATCCTGTTGGGCACCTGGCATCCTCGCGCGGTCGGTACCGCGCTGATCACGTCCAGCCTGGCGGTTGCGGTGGCGGCGCCGGTCACCCACCTGGAGCATCCGCTGACCTGGCCGACCGCCGACTTGTCGCCGTTGTTCGCTCTCCTGGCCGTGGTGTTGGCGCCGCTTGCACTGGCTGTCGGATGGGCGTTCACCCGGGTGACCGCATCCCGGACGGCGGCGGCCTCACCGGCCCTGATCCCGGCGATCGCCGCGGCCGGACTGCTCACCGGGGTCTGCTCGATCTGGTTGCCCGAATTGCCCGGCAACGGGCGCAGTGTCCTCGAGGTCAGCGTCGACAGCGGCCTCGCCCTCGGTGCGGCCGCGGCCATCCTGGTGCTCAAACCGCTGCTGTCGGCGGCGTTCCTGCGCGCCGGCGCGGTCGGCGGGCTGCTGACCCCGGCGCTGGCGACGGGAGCGGCCGCCGGTTCGGTGGTGGCGCTGGCCCTCAACGCATGGGCCGGTGCGACGCTGCACGTACCCGCGGTGTCGCTGACCTGCGCGGCCGGGGTTCTGGCGATCACGCAGCGCTCACCACTGTTCGCGGCGCTGTTCGTCTGGGAGTTGGCGCGGCCGCCGATGTGGTTGCTCGCGGTGTTCGCGCTCGCGGCGTTCACGGCACACGGCCTGACGCGGCTGCGCCGGGTCACCGCCACATAGCCGATGGGGGCTATTGCGGCAGCTTGAGCCACTGCCCCGCATCGCCGACGATCCCGACCGGGACGGCACCGGTCAGGCTGACGCCCTGCACGCTCGGGCCGGCGGCGACGATCGTGGTGTCCTGCAGGATCGGCAGCACGGTGGCCATGTCCCACAGGCGCGGCTCGACGTCGTCGATCACCTCGCCGATGTCGGCGGTGCCCTGCAGGGCCGCGTCGATCCGGGGCTGGATCCCGCGATCGCAGATGCCGGTGATGTTGCTCGGCGCCTGGACGAGTTGACCGGTCTCCGGCGCGGGGACGGGGCTGGTCGCTGTCGTGGGCGATGCGGGCCGGGACGTGGCGGTGGTGCTGGTCGACCCAGTCGTGGTCGGCGTGGTCGGCGTGGTCGTGGTCGGTGACGACGTGGTCGACGCGCTCGGCGCGGTGGTGGGGACGGCGGTCGCCTCCAGGGCGGGGCACCCGAACCGCGACGCCAGGGCGGTCGCGAGATCACCCCCGGCCTGATGCCAGCCGACGACGGCGTCGACGGTGTTGTCGGTCATCGCTTCGCCGTAGAGCGTCACCGGGTCCAGGGCTGACACCGACGCCGCGATCCCGACGCTGCGCAGCTGATCGGCCGCGGTGTTGGCGACCGCCACCGAGGTCGGATCGTTGGCGGCCACGCCCAGCACGAACGTCAGCGGCTCGCCGTCTTTGACGAGCTGGCCGCGGTTGTTCTCCGGCGTGGCAGGCGGCGGCGGGGTGGACGTCGGCGTCGGTGTCGAGGTCGGGGCTTCGATCTGGTATCCGGCCTCGCCGAGCAGGGCCATGGCCTCGTCGCGCGTCATCGCCGGTGGCGCGGTCGGCACATAGCCCGGGTCCGACGGCGAACGGACCTGGGCCTGCGCCAGTGTCACGGTGTTGTCATCCCCGGCTCCGACGGCGGCCAGCAGGTCCACGTCGAGCAAGCCGAGGACGGCCTTGCGCACCTGGGCGTCGGTGAATGCGGGCCGCTGCGCCCGCAGCGTCAACTGCATAACCCGCGGGGTGACGATCCGGGCTGTCCGCACGTCGGGGATCGCGGACAGCTGCGCGAACACGGCGGATCCGCCGTGCACCTGCGCAACCTGGGTGTCGCCGTTGCGAATCGAATCGGCCAGCGCCGCAGGCGCACCACCCCGGCGGAACAGGATGAGGTCGGGGACAGCGGGTTTGCCCCAGTAGCGGTCGTTGCGCGCCAGCAGGATCTCGTCGCGCTGCGGATCGATGCTCTCCACCCGGAACTGTCCGCCCGTCACCGGCAGCGCCTGCGCCAGCCCCGCCGAGAACCCGCCAGGCACGTCCTTGACGATGTGCGCGGGCAGGATGTTGTGGAACAGCTCCCGCCACGCCGGATAGGGCTGCGAAAACGTCACGACCGCCGTCTTGCCGCCCTCGACGGATTGCACGCCGGTGATGAGGTCGTAGCCCGCGGGGTCGACCGTTCCGGGCTGGCTGACCATCTGCCGCCACAGGTACCAGAAGTCGTCGGCGCCGATCGGCGCGTTGTCCGTCCACTGCGCCTCGGGGCGGATCTTGTAGGTGACGGTGAAGGGGTCCTGACTGGTCACCTCCGCAGAGTCCAGCAGCGTGGGGTCCATCTCCCAGCGCGAGCCGGTCGGGGTGCGCGAATCGGGGATCGGCCGGAACGTGCTCGGCAGCACCAGCGAGCTGATCGCCGCGTTGACCGGAGACTGGTCAGAGACCAGGTGCGCGTTGAAACCGGGGCCGATCGAATCGATCGCCATGATGATCTGCGTCGCCTTCGTCGGCGGCGGCGCCGTGGACTTCGTGGTGTCGGTGCTCTGCGGCGCGGGTGGCGGGCTCACGGTGCAGCCCGATGCCAGCACCATCACCGCGGCCCCGCAGCACATCACACGGCGGGCGGTCGTCGGCACGCTGTACAGGGTAACGACGCGCCTGCCCTACACCCCTGCCTGCTGGTTGGCCTGCTGCTTGGCGCGCGCCTTCGCCCGCGCCCGCAACGATCCGGTCAGCTCGACCTTGCGCACCCGCACGATCTCCGGGGTCACCTCGACGCATTCGTCCTCGGCGCAGAACTCCATCGCCTTCTCCAGGTCGAGCTCGAGCGGGCGGGCCAGCGTCTCCATCACGTCGGCCGTCGACGACCGCATGTTGGTCAGCTTCTTCTCCCGGGTGATGTTGATGTCGAGGTCCTCGGCGCGGGGGTTGATGCCCACGACTTGGCCCTCGTATGTCTCCTGGCCGGGCTCGACGAAGAACTGTCCGCGATCGGCGAGCTGGATCATCGCGAACGGGGTGATCTGGCCGGACCGGTCGGACACCAGGGAGCCGGTGTGACGGGCGCGGATCTCCCCCGCCCAGGGGCGGTAGCCGTCGAACACGGCGTTGGCGATGCCGGTGCCGCGGGTCAGGGTCAGGAAGTCGGTGCGGAATCCGATCAGCCCGCGGCTGGGGACGATGAAGTCCATCCGCACCCATCCGGCGGCGTGGTTGGTCATCTCCTCCATGCGGCCCTTGCGGGCGGCCATCAACTGAGTGATCGCTCCGACGAACTCCTCGGGGCAGTCGATCGTCATGGCCTCGAACGGCTCGTGCAGCTTGCCGTCGACCATGCGGGTCACCACCTGAGGCTTGCCGACGGTCAGCTCGAAGCCTTCGCGCCGCATCTGCTCGACCAGGACGGCGAGCGCGAGCTCACCACGGCCCTGCACCTCCCAGGCGTCGGGGCGGCCGATGTCGACGACCTTGATCGAGACGTTGCCGACGAGTTCGGAGTCGAGCCGGTTCTTGACCATCCGCGCGGTCAGCTTGTGTCCGGAGACCTTGCCCGCGATCGGCGAGGTGTTGGTGCCGATGGTCACCGAGATCGCAGGCTCGTCGACGGTGATGCGGGGCAGCGCGTGCGCGTGATCCGGGTCGGCCAGCGTGTCACCGATCATGATCTCGGGGATGCCGGCGACGGCGACGATGTCACCCGCGACGGCCTCGTCGGTCGCCGTCCTCTCGACGCCCTCGGTCACGAGGAGCTCGGTGATCTTGGCGTTGGTGATGACGGGGTGGCCGTCGACCTCGCGCATCCACGCGACCTGCTGGCCCTTGCGGATGCGGCCCTTGTAGATGCGGATCAGCGCGAGCCGGCCCAGGAACGCCGAGGCATCCAGGTTCGTGACGAGCGCCTGCAGCGGCGCCTCGGGGTCGCCCTGCGGCGGAGGAATGTGCTCGAGCAGAACATCGAACAGCGGGTCGAGGTTCTCGCCGTCGGGATTCTCGCCGTTGGCGGGTGCCGTGGTGCTGGCGATGCCGGCGCGGCCCGACGCGTAGAGCGTCGGCAGGTCGAGTGCCTTCTCGGCGGCGGCTTGGGCGTCCTCGTCCAGATCGGAGGCGACGTCGAGCAGAAGATCGTGGCTCTCTTCGACGACCTCGGCGATGCGGGCGTCGGGCCGGTCGGTCTTGTTGACCACCAGGATCACCGGCAGGTGCGCGGCGAGCGCCTTGCGCAGCACGAAGCGGGTCTGGGGCAGCGGGCCCTCCGAGGCGTCGACGAGCAGGACGACGCCGTCGACCATCGACAGGCCGCGCTCGACCTCGCCGCCGAAGTCGGCGTGGCCGGGGGTGTCGATGATGTTGATGGTCACGCCGTCGGAGAGGCCGCGGTCGGTGGCCGCCTTGCCGGTGTAGTGCACCGCGGTGTTCTTCGCGAGGATCGTGATGCCCTTCTCACGCTCCAGGTCGCCGGAGTCCATCGCGCGCTCGTCGACGTGCTGGTGCTCGCCGAACGCGCCGGACTGCCAGAGCATCTTGTCGACGAGGGTGGTCTTGCCGTGGTCGACGTGGGCAACAATGGCGACGTTGCGGATGTCCGCACGGGTCTTCTGGGGCATGAGGGACAGTCTCTCAGGGTTTGGGCGGTGCTTCCGACCACCGGACGTGCCGGGTGATGCAGGACAAAAGGGGATGAAACGGGACCGTCAGGGGGCCCGGCCCGCGCGGACCATGCTCTCGATCTGCTCGACGATGGGCAGGTCGGCCGGCAGCCAGGCGACGTCACGCAGGGCGTCGACCCCGAGCCACCTCAGCTCGTCGTGGTCCTCCAGCGGCGACGGATCGCCCTCGAGCACCTCGGCCAGCCACACCAGCATCTCGTACCTGTCGCCCAGCGGCCACGTGGCGCCGCGGAGCGGACCGGGGACCTGCTCCCCGACGCGGACCGTGACGCCGAGCTCCTCGCGCACCTCCCGGTGCAGTGCGGCGAGGGGCTCCTCCCCCACCTCGACCTTGCCGCCGGGCAGCTCCCAGCCGCCGGCGAGCGCCGAGGGCTCGGTGCGGCGGGCCGACAGCAGACGCGTCGGGCGGGCGAGGTCGTCGACGAGCGCCGCGCCGACGACGAGGCGCGCGGGGACGTGGGCAGTCGTGCTCATGGCGACGTCGATGGTGCCACATTCCCGGGGCGCACTCCGGCCACGCGGACCCGAACCGGGGTTGACTGGGCTGATGGCACGACGACTGGACGACGAGGAGATCACGCGGCAGCTGGGCGACCTGCCCGACTGGACGCGCGACGGCGACACCATCCGGGCCAGCTTCACAGCCCCCGACTTCCCGACCGGCATCCGCCTCGTCGGCGAGGTCGCCGCCGACGCGGAGTCGATGGACCATCACCCCGACATCGACATCCGGTGGACGACCCTCACCTTCGCCCTCTCGACGCACTCCGAGGGCGGCCTGACCCAGCTCGACGTCGAGCTGGCGCACCAGATCTCCCAGGCCGCCGCCCGCCTCGGGGCGAGCGCCGGCTCGACGACACCGTCCTGAGCCGCGCCGTCACCTAGGATCGACCCCATGCGATCACACACCAGGCACGAGTCGCGCGGGTCCCGCGACGGCTCCCAGGAGGGCCATAGTCCCTCGCCGGACGCCGTCCGGCCGCCCCAGTCCCACCACCCGCTCACCGGGGTGGTGATCGCATGAGCACCCTTCTCGGCATCGCCCTCGGCGTCCTGCTGATCCTCGCCCTCACCGCGGCGACCGGCTACTTCGTGGCCCAGGAGTTCGCCTACGTCGCCGTCGACCGCAACGCCCTTCGGCAGCTCGCCGAGGACGGCGACGCCGCCGCCGAGCGCGCGCTGCGCGTCACCTCCCAGCTGTCGTTCACGCTGTCGGCCGCCCAGTTCGGCATCACCGTCACGGCCCTGCTCGTCGGCTACGTCTCCGAACCCCTCGTCGGGGCCGGCCTGGCCGAGCTGCTCGACCCGTCGATGTCCTACGCCGCGCGCCTGAGCCTGTCGGTCACCGCGGTGCTCGTCTTCTCGACCGTCGTCCAGATGGTCTTCGGCGAGCTGGCCCCGAAGAACCTCGCCATCGCCCGCACCGTGCCGCTCGCCCGGGCCCTGAGCCGCTCGACGCTCGTCTACCTCACGCTCGCCGGCCCGCTCGTGCGCCTCTTCGACCGTGCCTCGACGACGCTGCTGCGCAAGGTGGGCATCGAGCCCGTCGAGGAGCTCGAGCACGGCGCCACCGCCGAGGACCTCACCCGCATCATCGACGAGTCGCACGCCGGCGGGCTGCTCGACGACGACCTCTCCGAGGTCCTCGAGGGCGGGCTGCGCTTCCGCGAGCTCGACGCCGGCGACGTCATGACGCCGCGCGTGCGGGTCACGACGGTCCGGGCCGCCGAACCGGTCACGCGCCTCGTCGAGCTGCTCGACACCGGCTGGTCGCGCTTCCCGGTGACGGGCCGCGACGGCGACGACATCGTCGGTGTCGCGGGGATCGCCGAGGTGCTCGCTGTCGAGCCGTCGCTGCGCGCCACGACGAGCATCGGGTCGGTCGTCTCCGAGCCGACCGTCGTGCCGACGAGCGCTCCGCTGCCCCGCGTCCTCGAGCAGATCCGCGCCGACCACCGGCAGCTGGCCGTCGTCGTCGACGAGCACGGCGGCTTCGCCGGCATCGTCACGTTCGAGGACATCGCCGAGGAGGTCGTCGGCGAGATCCTCGACGAGGACGACGCCGTCCCCGCCGGCGTCGCCGACGCCGGTGACGACGCCTGGCTCGCGCCGGGCCACCTGCGGCTCGACGAGCTCGACACCGCCACCGGCCTGCGCCTCGAGAGCGGCGACGAGTACTCCACGCTGAGCGGGCTCGTGCTCGAGCACCTCGGCCGCACCGCCGTCGCGGGTGACGTCGTCGTCCTCGAGGCCAGGCGCGAGGTCGCCGACCGGCGGCACGACCCGGGCGGCGACGACGGGAGCGCATCTGCTGCAGTCGATCCCGGGTCGAACGGTGAGCGCGACGGGCGCGACGGCCGCGAGGACCGTGAGGACCACGAGCCGCGTCGCGTGCCCGTCTCGGTGCGCGTCACGGTCGAGGCGGTGGAGCGACACGTGCCCTCCTCGGTCCGGGTCGAGGTGCTCGACCTCATGTCCGACCTCGAGGAGCTGGGCGCCGACGATGCCGACCGCGGCCCGGCCGTCGAGCGGACGGAGGCCGACCGATGACCACCGCCCTGCTCGTCTCGCTGCTCCTGCTCGTCCTCAACGCCTTCTTCGTCGCCGCCGAGTTCGCGCTCGTCGCCAGCAAGCGGCACCGCCTCGAGGACCTCGCCGAGAAGGGCAGCGTCGCCGCCCGCTCGGCGGTCAAGGGCTCCCGTGAGCTCTCCCTCATGCTCGCCGGCGCCCAGCTCGGCATCACCCTGTGCACCCTCGGCCTCGGTTCGCTCGCCAAGCCGGCCGTCGCCGAGCTGCTGACCCCGGTGTTCACCTTCCTGCGCCTGCCGGAGGCGGCCGCCTACCCGATCGCCGTGGTGCTCGCCGTCGGCATCGTCGTGTTCCTGCACATGGTCGTCGGCGAGATGGCCCCGAAGTCGTGGGCCATCGCCCACCCCGAGCGCTCGGCCGTGCTCCTCGCGCTCCCGTTCCGCGGCTTCGCGTGGGTGGTCCGCCCGGCGCTCAGCCTGCTCAACGCCATGGCGAACGCGTGCCTCCGGCTCGTCCGGGTCCAGCCGGTCGACGAGCTGGCCCAGGTGCACGGCCCCAAGGAGCTGCAGCTGCTCCTCGCCAGCGCCCACGAGCACGGGCAGCTGGCCGAGCCGGAGCACCGCGTCCTCGCCGGGGCCATCGCCCTCGACACGACGCCGGTCGCCGAGGCCGTCGTGCCGATCGAGCAGGTCGTCGGGGTGCCGACGACGGCCTCGTGCGCCGACGCAGAGGCGGTTTCACGCGAGTCCGGGCGCTCCCGGCTCGTCGTCACCGAGGAGGGCCGTCCGGTCGGTCTCGCGCACGTGCGCGACATCGTCAGGGCCCTGCCCGACGCGCCGGTCACCACCGTGACCACCCCGGTCGTCCGCGTCGCGTCGGGGCTCTCGCTGCTCGACGCGCTCTCGGTGCTGCGGGGCGAGCGTGCCCAGCTCGCCCTCGTCGACGGGCCCTCCGGGCCGGTCGGGATCGTCACGATGGAGGACCTCCTCGAGCGCGTCCTCGGGCGCTTCGACGACGAGACCGACGCCTGAGAGCCACCTGCCAGTCCGTGCGGAGCGGGCTGGGAGCCGTCTGCCGGCCAGATCCGGGACGGCTACGGGTCGGCGCCCGTAAACGGGCGCCGACCTGCGGAATCCTTCGCCCGTGCGTGCCAGATCGCCGGAAGATCTCCGCCCTGTCACGATTCGGCCACGTCGGTTGCCGCCGGTGTTTCGTCGCTGAAAGATGTTGCGGGCGGTCACGGGGGGCCTAGTGTGGCGGTCGCTTCGCATGTCCGGAGGGCACCTTGCCCTCCGCGCAAGTCACGACCCGGAGGTACAAGCTCGTGAGCACACCCCTTGAGGTGGAACCCGGCGCAACGTCGGCGCAGCCGGAGGCGGTGGCGCAGGGCGAGCGCACGATCGAGGGCCGCTCGCTCGGCCAGATCGCCTGGGCGCGGCTCAAGCGGGACAAGGTCGCGCTCGGCGGCGGCATCTTCGTGCTGCTCCTCATCCTCGGCGCCATCTGCGCGCCGCTCATCGTCGGCCTGCTCGGCCACCCGCCGAACGAGTTCCACCAGGAGCTCATCGACCCCAACCTGCAGATCCCGACCGCCCCGTACGGCGGCATGTCGTGGGACTTCCTCTTCGGCGTCGAGCCGGTCAACGGCCGCGACATCTTCAGCCGCGTCGTCTACGGCGCGCAGATCTCGCTGCTCATCGCCTTCCTCGCGACGCTGCTGTCGGTCGTCATCGGCACGATCCTCGGGGTCGTCTCCGGCTACTTCGGCGGCGCGATCGACACCTTCATCAGCCGCACGATGGACGTCTTCCTGGCCTTCCCGCTCCTCGTCTTCGCCATCGCCCTCGCCGGCGTCGTGCCCGACGAGGCGTTCGGGCTGCAGGGCGACTCGCTGCGCATCGTCGTCATCATCTTCATCATCGGCTTCTTCAACTGGCCCTACATCGGTCGCATCGTGCGCGGGCAGGCGCTGTCGCTGCGCGAGCGCGAGTTCGTCGACGCCGCCCGCAGCCTCGGCGCCCGCACCCCGCACATCCTCGCCAAGGAGGTCCTGCCGAACCTCGTCGCGCCGATCCTCGTCTACTCGACGCTGCTCATCCCGAGCAACATCCTCTTCGAGGCGGGCCTGTCCTTCCTCGGGGTCGGCGTCCAGGCTCCCCGCGCCACGTGGGGCGGCATGCTCTCCGACGCCGCGCAGTGGTACCAGATCGACCCGTGGTTCATGCTCTGGCCCGGCCTCGCGATCTTCGTGACGGTCCTGGCCTTCAACCTCTTCGGGGACGGCCTCCGGGACGCCCTCGACCCGCGGTCGCGGTAACCACCGCACCCGCATCCCGCCAAAGAAGGAGCGCATCCACTCATGAAGAACACTCGCGTGATGGTGGTCGCGACCGCGGCCGCCCTCGCCCTGGGACTGTCTGCCTGCGCCGGCAGCCAGACCCCGGGCACCTCCCCCAGCGGGGGTAGCGGTGGCGCCGGGGCGGCGCCCGCCGCCGACGCGGCCCTGAACGCGGTCGTCCGACCGACCGACAAGAAGGGTGGCACCCTCCGGTTCGGCATCTCGAGCGACTGGGACTCGGTCGACACGGGTGACACCTACTACGGCCTCTCGTGGGACTTCCTGCGCAACTACGCCCGCACGCTCGTGTCCTTCAAGGCGGCGCCGGGCGACCAGGGCAACCAGCTCGTCGGTGACCTCGCCACGGGTCTGGGCAAGCCGAGCCCGGACAACAAGACGTGGACCTACACGCTGCGCGACGGCATCAAGTTCGAGGACGGCACGCCGATCACGAGCAAGGACGTCAAGTACGGCGTCGCCCGCCAGCTCGACAAGAACACGTTCCCGAACGGCCCGACGTACTTCAACGACTTCCTCGCGGACGTCCCGGCGAACTACTCGGTCTACAAGGACAAGAACCTCGACAGCCTCAAGTCGATCGAGACGCCGGACGACAAGACCATCGTCTTCCACCTGAACAAGCCGTTCGCCGGCTTCGACTACTTCGCCCAGCTCCCGGCCACGGCCCCCGTGCCGCAGGCCAAGGACACGGGCACGAAGTACAAGGAGCACGTCATCGCGTCCGGCCCGTACAAGTTCTCGGTGTACCAGACCGGCAAGCGCATCGAGCTCGTCCGCAACGACGCGTACGACCCGAAGAGCGACCCGGACACCGGCCGCAAGGCGCTGCCGGACAAGATCACCGTGGAGATCGGTGTCAACGCCGCCGACCTCGACAACCGCCTCATCGCCGGTGACCTCGACATCGACCTGGCCGGCACCGGCGTGCAGGCCGCGGCCCAGGGCAAGATCCTGGCCGACCCGGCGCTCAAGGCCAAGACCGACAACGTCGTGAGCGCGCGCACCAGCTACACGCAGATCAACAGCGACGTCGCGCCGTTCAACAACGCCGACTGCCGCAAGGCCGTCATCTTCGCCTACGACAAGACGGGCTACCAGCGCGCGTACGGTGGCAACGTCGGCGCCGACATCGCCACCGGCCTGCTGCCCCCGGTCGTCCCGGGCTACCAGGAGATGGACCTGTACAACGCGAAGTCGAAGCCGCAGGGCGACGTCGACTCCGCGAAGGCGGCCCTGGCCAAGTGCGGCCAGCCGAACGGCTTCTCGACGAACATCTCCTACCGTCCCGAGCGGCCGAAGGAGAAGGCCACGGCCGAGTCGCTGCAGCAGGCCCTCGCCAAGGTCGGCATCAAGCTGACGCTCAAGGCCTACCCGGCCGGTGACTACTTCAAGCTGTACGCCGGCAAGCCCGACTTCGCCAAGGCGAACAACCTCGGTCTCATGGTCATGAGCTGGGGTGCTGACTGGCCGGACGGCTTCGGCTTCCTCCAGCAGATCGTCGACAGCCGCGTCATCCGTCCTGCGGGCAACACCAACCTCGGCATCAAGCTGCCCGAGGTCGACAAGCTCATGGACCAGGCGCTGTCGGAGAACGACAAGACCAAGCGTGAGGCCATCTGGGGCCAGATCGACAAGGTCGTCATGGAGAACGCCCAGGTCATCCCCGGCATCTGGAACAAGGCGCTGCTGTTCCGACCGGACACCGTGGCGAACATCTTCGTCAACAACGGCTACTCGTACTACGACTACGCCGCTGCCGGTGTCACCAACCCGTGACCCGCTGCGTCCGGCGTCGGGCTCTCGATCCTGACGCCGGACCCGCCGGGCCGACCTCCTTCCACCGAAAGTAGGTGAAGGCGTAGGTGCGGTGGCGGACGGTCACCACCGTCCGCCACCGTACCCGGCCGCCCCACAGTGCTGACGTACCTCATCCGCAGGCTCCTCGGAGCCATCCTGCTGCTCGCCATCGTGAGCGCGGTCGTCTTCGTCATCTTCTTCCTCGTGCCCCGCATCGGCGGAGCCACAGCCGACGACCTCGCCTCGCGCTACGTCGGCAAGAGCGCCGGTCAGGCGCAGATCCACGAGACCGCGGTCCGGCTCGGCTTCACCGACCCGATCTACGTTCAGTACGGACGCTTCGTCAAGGGCATCGTCGCCGGCGCCGACTACAACACCGGCGCGGGCACCGACCACTGCCCCGCGCCGTGCCTCGGCTACTCCTTCATCACCCAGAACCCCGTCCTGCCCGACATCCTGGACCGGTTGCCCGTCACGGCGATCCTCGCGGCCGGGGCCGCGGTCCTCTGGCTCATCGGCGGCGTCGGCACCGGGGTCATCTCGGCGCTCAAGCGCGGCTCGATCCTCGACCGCACCTTCATGGGCATCGCCCTCGCCGGCGTCTCCCTGCCGATCTTCTTCACCGGCCTGCTGTCCCTGACGATCTTCAGCTACGGCCTCAAGTGGACCTACGCCGGCGGCGCCAGCCCGATGGACGCGACCAGTCCCCTCGACCTCGTCCACCGGATGCTCCTGCCGTGGGTCACGCTGGCCTTCCTCTACGCCGCGAGCTACGCCCGCCTGACCCGCGCCGGCATGCTCGAGACGATGAACGAGGACTACATCCGCACGGCGCGGGCCAAGGGCCTCAAGGAGCGCGACGTCGTCACCAAGCACGGCCTGCGCTCGGCCCTGACCCCGATCCTCACGATCTTCGGCCTCGACCTCGGCCTGCTGCTCGGCGGTGCCGTCCTCACCGAGACGACCTTCTCGCTGCAGGGCATCGGCTACTACGCCGTCCAGGCCATCACGAACAACGACCTCCCCAAGGTCCTCGGTGTGACGCTGTTCGGCGCGGTGTTCGTCATCCTCGCCAACCTCATCGTCGACCTCCTGTACGCCGCCGTCGACCCCAGGGTGCGCACCTCATGAGCCAGACCACCGACAACAGCACCGGCCAGAGCGCCGACCGGCAGACCGACGAGTCCACCGAAGCGACCAAGGGCCGCGGGCGGAAGGCCTCGGTCAACACGCTCGACGGCATCGGTGGCCTCGCCGCCCCCGCGCCCGACGCGTTCCTGTCGGTCCGTGACCTGCGCGTGCACTTCCCCACCGACGACGGTGTCGTCAAGTCGGTCGACGGCCTGTCCTTCGACCTCGCCCGCGGCAAGACCCTCGGCATCGTCGGCGAGTCCGGCTCGGGCAAGAGCGTCACAAGCATGTCGATCATGGGGCTGCACAAGCCGGGCACGGTCCAGATGACCGGCTCGATCCGCCTCGACGGCACCGAGCTCGTCGGTGCCAAGCCCGACACGGTCCGTTCGCTGCGCGGCAAGAAGATGGCGATGATCTTCCAGGACCCGCTGTCGGCGATGCACCCGTTCTACACGGTGGGCCACCAGATCATCGAGGCCTACAAGATCCACAACAAGGTCAGCACGTCGGTCGCGAAGAAGCACGCCATCGACATGCTCGGCCGCGTCGGCATCCCCCAGCCGGCCAGCCGCGTCGACGACTACCCCCACCAGTTCTCCGGCGGCATGCGCCAGCGCGCCATGATCGCCATGGCGCTGTCGTGCGACCCCGACCTGCTCATCGCCGACGAGCCGACGACCGCCCTCGACGTCACCGTCCAGGCGCAGATCCTCGACCTCATCCGCGACCTGCAGGAGGAGTTCAACTCGGCGGTCGTCATCATCACCCACGACCTCGGCGTCGTCGCCGAGCTGTCCGACGACATCATGGTCATGTACGCCGGCCGTTCGGTCGAGTACGCGTCCGCGACCGAGGTGTTCGAGCAGCCGCAGCACCCGTACACGTGGGGCCTGCTCGGCTCGATGCCGCGCCTGGACCGCGCGCGCACCGAGCGGCTCCGGCCGATCAAGGGCTCGCCACCCAGCCTCATCAACGTGCCCGCGGGCTGCCCGTTCCACCCGCGCTGCGCCTACCGGGACCGGACCGAGGGTCTCAGCGAGACGGTGCGACCGCCGTTCGAGGAGTCCCTGCCACGTCACTGGGCCGCCTGCCACCTCTCGGTGGAGCAGCGCCGGTCCATCTGGCTGGACGAGGTCAGGCCGAACCTGTGAGCATCCGACCGAGCGCCCCGACGGGCACCCGTGCCGCCGCCGGCGTGACCGTCCCGACCAGCGCGTCCAGCGCACCGACCCGAGGAGCCGCAGCGTGACCGCCTCCCCCGCCACCGCACCGACTCCCGCCACGCAGAAGTCCGAGCCGCTGCTCAAGGTCACCGACCTCACCAAGCACTTCCCGATCCGGCGCGGCCTGCTCCAGCGGGTCGTGGGCGCCGTGCAGGCCGTGGACGGCCTCAACTTCGAGGTCGCCAAGGGAGAGACGCTCTCGCTCGTCGGGGAGTCCGGCTGCGGCAAGACGACGACGGGCCGGATGCTGACGCGCCTGCTCGAGCCCAGCAAGGGCGAGATCCTCTTCGAGGGCCGCGACATCACGCACGCGTCCGTCGGCGAGATGCGTCCGCTGCGGCGCGACGTGCAGATGATCTTCCAGGACCCGTACGGCAGCCTGAACCCAAGGCACACGGTCGGCACGATCGTCGGCAAGCCGTTCCGCCTGCAGGACGTCAAGACCGAGCACGGCATCAAGCGCGAGGTGCAGGGCCTGCTCGAGCTCGTCGGCCTGAGCCCGGAGCACTACAACCGCTACCCGCACGAGTTCTCCGGCGGCCAGCGCCAGCGCATCGGTATCGCCCGCTCGCTCGCCCTCAAGCCGAAGCTCATCGTCGCGGACGAGCCGGTGTCGGCGCTCGACGTGTCGATCCAGGCGCAGGTCATCAACCTGCTCGAGGACCTCCAGGACGAGCTCGGTCTCACCTACGTCGTCATCGCCCACGACCTGTCGGTGGTGCGTCACATGAGCGACCGCGTCGCGGTCATGTACCTCGGCAACCTCGTCGAGATCGCCGACCGCGACGAGCTCTACGCCCGCCCGATGCACCCGTACACGGTGGCGCTGATGTCCGCGGTGCCGATCCCTGACCCCACCCGCCGGGGCCGCAGCGAGCGGATCCGCCTCGAGGGCGACGTGCCCAGCCCGATCGCACCGCCGCCGGCCTGCCGCTTCCACACCCGCTGCTGGAAGGCCCAGGAGGTCTGCCGGACCGAGACGCCGCCACTCGTCGAGCTGCGGCCGGGCCACGCCGTCGCCTGCCACTTCCCGGAGAACGTCGACCTGCCCGACCCCGCCCTGCGGCCCGGTGCGTCGACGCCGCTGCAGGCCGCGGCGGCCGACCTCTCCCCCGAGGGCGAGGTGCCCCACGACGACGCGTCCCGCCCCGCCCCCCGGGTCATCCCGCGCGAGACGTCAGCCGAGGCGTCCGAGGAGACGTCCGGCGACACGTCGAAGCCCGACGAGGGCTGACCTCCCGGCCCGAACCGGTCACAGAGCAGCTCGTCCCCACGGCGGGACGGGCTGCTCTGTCGGTTCCGGGGTGCCGACCGGAGTGGCGTGCGGGCGGCACGCGGGAAGCAAAACGGGCGCGTCGTGGTTGGGCACGTCATGAAGGTCGAGATCTGGTCGGACATCGCGTGCCCGTGGTGCTACATCGGCAAGCGCCGGTTCGAGAAGGCGCTCGCGGCGTTCCCGCACCGCGACGCCGTCGAGGTGACGTGGCGCAGCTACCAGCTCGACCCGTCGCTGCCGGACCACCACGACGGCACCGAGCTCGACTACCTCGTCTCGCGCAAGGGCATGTCTCGGGAGCAGGTACGGGCCATGTTCGACCAGGTCACGCAGATCGCTGCCGAGGAGGGTCTGGCCTACGACTTCGACCGCGTCGTCGTCGCGAACAGCCTGCCCGGCCACGAGCTGCTCCACCTCGCCAGGGCCCACGGCGTCGCCGACGCCGTCAAGGAGGCGCTACTGTCGGCACACTTCGAGCACGGCGAGGACATCGGCGACCGCGCCGTCCTCGTGCGGGTCGGCACCGACGCGGGCCTGTCCGCGGACGACGTCGAGCGCGCCCTCGACGAGCACACCCACCTCGACGGCGTGCGCGCCGACGTGGCCGACGCCCAGCGCCTCGGGATCCGCGGGGTGCCGTTCTTCGTCCTCGACGGGAAGTACGGCATCTCGGGCGCGCAGCCGACCGAGCTGTTCACGCAGGCTCTCGAGCAGGTGTGGCGCGAGGCCAACCCGCTCGTCATGGTCGGCGCGACGGACTCGACCGGCGGCGCCGACGCGTCGTGCGGTCCCGACGGCTGCGCTGTCTGAGGAGCGCTCAGGCCATCGCGGCGACGAAGGGCGCGACGGGCGACAGGCGCAGCACCTCGTCGAGGTGCCGCGTGACGGTGGTCGGTCCCTCGACGAGCACCGACCCGGCGCGCAGCGCGACCGGAAGCGGCACGCGCCCGAGCCACACGGCGTAGAGCGAGGACACGTCCGAGCTGATCGTCACGTCGACCGGGAACCCCGGGTCGCTCATGCACACGGAGGGCACCCCGTGGTCGACGAGGATCCAGAACCGGCGCGCGTCGTCGGCGAAGCGCAGGTGCAGCACGTGCCGCTCCCCCGGCAGCCCCGACGTGTCGACACGGGTGTGCATCCACCACACGAGCAGCTGGGCGTCGAGCTCCTCCGGCTCGGGGTCGCCGAACTGGTAGCGCGCACCCCACTCGGCGAGGCCGAAGACGAGCGGCTCGAGGGCCCGCCCGGCGCCGGTGAGCACATAGTGCTGGCCGTGTCGCTCCACGACGCCGTGCTTCTCGAGGTGGCGCAGCCGCTTGGACAGCAGGGTCCGCGAGAGGCCCGGCAGGCCGCGGGCGAGGTCGCTGAAGCGCGTCGCACCGACGAGCATGTCGCGCACGATGAGCAGCGTCCACCGCTCCCCCACGACGTCGAGCGTGCGCGAGATCGGGCAGTACTGCCCGGCGCCTGGATCGTGAGTCGCCATCTGCCACCTCCGTGCCACCGTCGGCCCGGCGCCTGGATCGTGCGGCCTGGGCCCCACCCAGTATCGGTCCCGGACCTGTACCGCGTCAGTCCATCTTCTGGACTGACGTGAGGCGGGGTCCCCACCGGACAGTGGACGGCAGAGGGTCCGCACAGCGCGGGCCCGGCACCGGAGGAAGACCAGCATGACGACCAGCACCACCACCCCGACCGCCACCCCGACCTCGACCTCGACCTCGACCCCGACGACACCGGGCGCCGAGGACGCCGCCCTCAAGGCGCGTCACGCGACGATGTGGGGCCTCGGCGACTACGCCGCGGTCGCCCGTGACGTCATCCCGTCGCTCGGCGGCACCCTCGTCGACGCCGCCGGCGTGCGCCGCGGCGACCGCGTCCTCGACGTGGCTGCCGGAACCGGCAACGCCACGGTGCCGGCCGCGCGGACCGGCGCCACCG
>JAEXZY010000002.1 GCA_023404955.1 Actinomycetes bacterium | reverse complement strand
GTATAGAGGCATTGCTCTCCTCTGGTATCTCTGTAGAGGAGTTGACCAAAGAACTTGATTCCGTAAAAGAATTGGCTTCAAGTAGGAACGATCCTATGCGCACTATGTCAAATTTAAAGGAACTCCTACGCAAAATAGAAGAACTTGACGATAGTACTGAGTGGCAACGTGTAGAAAGAGAACTTCGAGAAGAATTTGACAGATTGGAAAATGCGCAAAATGAATTAGGTAACGACAAGTCTGCTCTACTAGTGAACCAAATTCGGGGGCAAGTAGATAACGTCATTCGAGTGAAAGACGCAAAGCTTGGGCGAGAAATTCTAGACCAAATTAGCAGCTTGTTTGTTCACTTGACTTTGGTATATCAGTGCATGGGGCTTATACGTGATTGTCATAATCGTTTTGGAACGATTTGTTGGAAAGACTCGACACGTGCTCGCCAACTTGTTAATAGAGGCTTGGAAGAAATAAATAATCAGCCATCGGTTGACAAACTTCACCCTATTGTATGTGGTCTTATTGACCTTATGCCGAATGAGGAAGCGGCTAATGCAGGAGGATTACTAAAATAGTTTGTAATTATGGGAATAAAAGAAGCTTTAGAAAAAATGATACTCATAAAGATTTACTGGGCAAACAATTGAACGAAGCGAGTATAGATGATTTAATAATAGTTCCTACTAATATTGCATTAAAACGGCAGTTTGAAGAATTGTACATAAGCAGTTTGGATGCACAAGCCGCCCTAGTTCCATTTTTGGATAAAGATGTTGACATTATGGTAATTTTTGATAAACATAAAATTCGTAGTCAAAATATCATTTTCTCAACAACACTAGATAATGTATTAAAAATGATAGAAAATGGATAAGATAACATCATTTAGTTCTCTATTAGAATACATGAAGTCTCTTCATGATATTTCAAAAGGAGATAAATTGTCTAAAGAAATCGATTGTGCCTTGACTTTTATGCTTCTGTCGCAACAGGGAATACTAACACAACAAGTAGGTAAAAGTGACGATGGAATAACAGAAAGGCAAGATATCTTGGACTTTAAGGATAAAGAGTCACAATGTGCTATACTGTGTCTTGAGAATATCTTGCATTACGAATTGCCGGAAAATATTCATATTCAACTTGTCGCTTTGAAACCTAAAGTTGAAGAACTTGCAATGTTAAATAGAAATATAGCTAATGGTAATCGACGAATGCAAGAAATACTTTCAACAGCGAGAAATAATGATTCAAAATCAGGTTGTATGGTAACATTGTTGTTCCTTATTGGTTGTATTATATTTATATTTCTTTAAGTAGTAGGATTATGTACTTCAAGAAGAACGAAAAAATAGGTTCATACATTGTAGTGTTTCCGCATAAGCATGGTTCTTATGCGGAAACCTATCGTGTGAAAGACTCAAGTGGCAAAACTCGTTTTTTGAAACTCATCAACTATTCAAAACTCAATCGTAATCAGATTGATGATAATGGACGAGTGATAGAAGTGGAGATAGCCAAACTACTGCATCACCATAACCTTTGTCAGTTTATAGACTCTGGCAATATGATGATGAACGGAAGTCAATATGCTTGGTTCGTCACCGAATTTGTAAGCGGAGAAACTTTGTCGCAGAGAATTATCCGTGATGATGAAATCAGCGTTTATGAGATAAAAACAATAGCTAAGGCAGTATTGTCGGCATTATCATTTTTACATTCGCTGCCAATTCCAGTTATACATAACGAGGTGACGATACAAAACGTTTTCCTCAATCTCGTCGGAGATTTGCAAGATTTGAAACTCATAGACTTTGGTTATGCAAGATTCTTGAACCAACCGCCAGCCAAACCTAACTTGGATGAACTGAATCCTTTCTATCTTGCACCAGAACGATTTTCGGGAGTATGCTCTATTCAGACAGATCTCTATTCTGTTGGAGTAATGATGTTTCATCTTCTTTACGGCGAATTACCTTGGTTTGTTGATGTTTCAAAAATGCATGGACAAGAAATCATAGACCGTATTTTAGCAGAACGAGACAAGGAGTTGGAACTGACAAAAGAAGACAGGTATGAACTTGACGATCAATTGCTAAATGTAATAGCAAAAGCTATAAGCTATGATACTGAGGACAGATTCCAAAGTGCCGATGAGTTTATAAAGGCTATTGATGGTGAAGTAAAAATTGAACGTCAATCAACGAAGCGAAAAATTCTCTCACAATCGCATTCAAATGATGCATCTGGTTCTACAGAAATAAAGAAAAACGGTGAAGGATTTGCTGCTGTTGCTGGTATGGAAGAGTTGAAGCAAAAAATGCGTGAAGAAGTTATCGAACCACTCCACAACCCTGAAGAATATCATCGTTATGGTGTAACCATACCAAATGGAATGTTACTGTATGGGCCTCCTGGTTGTGGAAAAACATTCTTCGCAAAACATTTTGCTGAAGAGGTTGGATTCAATTTTATGTGCATTACACCAGCAACACTAAAGAGTCGTTATGTCAATGCTACACAAGAGAACATTGCCAAGATGTTTAAAGAGGCTGAGGAGAATGCACCAACTGTGATTTTCATAGACGAGATGAATGAGCTTGTTCCTAATCGTGATGATGGCAATGTGCATGAAATGTCTAGAAGTGCAGTGAATGAGATGTTGGCACAGATGGATCGGACGGGAGAAAAAGGTGTCTTTATTATTGGAGCAACCAATTATCCCAATATGATAGATCCTGCTATCTTGCGTGCGGGACGATTGGATAAAAAGTATTACGTTGGTGTGCCTGATTTCGAAGCTCGAATAGCGTTGTTCAAGTTGTATCTTGAAAAACGTCCTTACGATTTTGGATTAGACTATTCTCAATTAGCTGATATGACTCAAGGTTATGTTTCGGCAGATATACAACTTATAGTTAATGATGCCTCACGAAATGCACTTCGGCAACATAGTAAAATAACAATGGAGCTATTGAAAACAGCAATATCAAACACTAATCCTTCACTTAGCAACAATGAACTGCGCAAATACGAGCGTATTCGGGCTATGATGAATGGCGAGGAGATAAAAAAGTCAGATGATAGACCTCATATTGGTTTTAACATTTAAACGATTATAATTATGATAAAAGAAGAATTATATTTGAAAACGGTTTTCTGTTGCATAGCTTGTGATGGAGATATTGCTACAGAAGAAGTAAGTCTGGTTAGAGATTTGTGTGCAAAGGACAAAATCTTCAACTGTATTGATTCGGAGAAGTACCTTAACTCATGGATTACAGAAATCAATGAGCAGGGTGGAATGTTTCTGCAATCATATCTTAAAGAACTAAATTCTGTGGAATTGAACGAAACAGAGCAGTTATTACTGGTATCACTTGCCATCAAAGCTATTGAAGCTGATAATCGCATAGAATACACAGAAGTAAAATTCTTCAAAAAGATTCGTTCAAGACTTACTGTTAGTGACGAAGCAATATTGGCAAAATATCCAGATATCGAGGATTTTTTGTTGCCTGATATCAATGCGACAGAAATACCAGAATGGGATGAAAATACTATTTTTTCACAGATAACGATACCTGGTAGAAAGGACTAAATGTTACAAGTCGGAATATGATGTATAAAAGGTTTGGATAGAAATGAAAAAATATAATGTCGTAAGAATGATTGTGATGGGCATTTTCGGGCTTTGTGTCACTTTTCTTTTGATGCTAGGTAAGTGTTGTGGCTTAAATTACAAGCAAATTTCTGTTGCTTTTAATTTGTGGCTGCAAGGAGGAGTATTGGCTTCGTCTGCAA
>JAEXZY010000109.1 GCA_023404955.1 Actinomycetes bacterium | reverse complement strand
GGTTGCCGTTCGGTTTTCTGACTTCTCATACTCGTGCACACGGTGCACCTCCGACAGAGCCGTGGTTGTACGACAGCAAGCGTGTACAGGATGTTTTCCGCAAAAGTGCAGAGATGAAATATCGGCTGATGCCTTATGTTTATGCCCAAGCTAAGGAATGTACCGAGAAAGGTTTGCCGATGTTAAGAGCCTTGTTCGTGGAATTCCCTGATGACCCTGGAGCATGGAAGGTGGACGATGAATATCTCTTCGGTTCGCAGATTTTGGTCGCTCCTTTGCTCGAATCAGGTATAACCGGTCGCACCGTTTACCTTCCCGAAGGAAAGTGGATAGACTATCAGACAGAGAAAGTGTATGAAGGCGGATGGCATAAGATTGAAGCAGGCAGCTTGCCGATAATCATGCTGGTGCGTGACGGTTCGGTGCTTCCTCATCTGAAGTTGGCGCAGTCCACCTCTGAAATGGATTGGAGCAAGATGAACCTGAAAGTGTACAGTGCCGATAAGAAACAGGCAGAGGGCTTGATATGCCTGCCTACAGACAACCGCATTCAGGTAGTGAAAGTGGATTGCGGGAAGGCGAAACCGCAGTTGCTGAACCAAGTTGAAGGGACTTCCCTGAACTTTTGAATTTGATCTTTAAAAACCTATATTTAATTCACCCCTTGTCGGTATGGAAGAGAAAGGGATATAGTTACCGATATCTGTGCCACTATGGTGGCACAGATGTGCCATTACTACGGCACGGCAGTGCCTCTATGTTGGCACAGAATTGTGTCGCGTGTCTTTTCCCCCGATATGCTATGACTGGGGTATTTGTTAAACCTAAGTATTTAATATTTTATGAGAAATGTGATGAAGTATTTGGGTATCGTGTCAGTATCGCTGGCATGTGCCGGACCTCTCTTTGCAATGGGTGTACAGCCGTTTGCAGGTGTCTCTGTAGTACAGCAGAATGTTGTCACAGTAAAAGGACAGGTCGTAGACGAGAAAGGCGAACCTGTTATTGGTGCTAATGTCATTGTGGAAGGTACGACCAATGGTATGATTACGGATTTGGATGGTAACTTCTCTTTACAATGTCCTGTAGGCTCTACATTGAAAGCTAGTTATATCGGTTATTTGACGCGGACCGTCAAGGTAAGTGGGGCGATGAATGCATTGAAGATTGTTTTAAAAGAAGATGCCGAAACATTGGAAGAAGTTGTGGTGGTAGGATACGGTACGATGAAGAAATCCGACCTGACCGGTTCCATTACTTCTGTAAATGCAGAGGAGATGATGAAACGTAATCCGGTGAATCTGGGACAAGGTTTGCAAGGTGCTGCTGCCGGTGTTTCCGTCATTCGCTCTTCCGGTGCGCCCGATGGAGGATTCAGCATTCGTATTCGTGGTGTAGCCACCGTAAATGGTAGTTCCGATCCGCTTTATGTAGTGGATGGAGTGCAAGTCGGTACTTCCATTGATTTTCTTAATCCTAACGATGTGGAAAGTATTGAAATCCTAAAAGATGCTTCTGCTACGGCTATTTACGGAACACGTGGTGCCAATGGTGTTATTATGATTACCACAAAAAGTGGAAGCAAGGGTAAGGCAAAGGTGGATTTCTCCGCAAACTATTCTCTTCAGTTCAACAGTAACAAGATAGATGTGGCCGATGCGGACCTCTTTGCTAAGGCAGTGCGTGAGTCTTGTCGTAATGGTTCGGTTATGACCAATCTGGCTTTTGGTGAAGAGTACATTGGCAAACTGAATAACATTGATTGGCAGGATGAAATGTCGCGTACGGCATTGCAGCAGAACTATAATCTCTCCGCTTCGGGAGGTACGGAAGCTACACAAGCCAATCTTTCGGTGGGATATCTGAATAATGAAGGTGTTGTCATTGAATCTTATTTCAAACGTCTGACAGCTCGTGCCAATATCACCCATAAAGTGAAAGATTTCATTCATGTGGGATTGAACTTGAACTATACACATGCCCAGCATCATTTTAGTGGCAATATGCGTAGTTATGCACAAGCTATTCCTACGATGGATTATGTGGAAAATGGAACTTTTTATTCTATGCCTATTGTTTTGCCCGACGGTTCATGGGGACATTATAAACAAGAGTCTGATGGTGATATCAACAAGGGAGCCGATAACTTGGTGGCTGCAGCTAAGACCAGAACCGACCAGATTTCCAAATGGGACCGTTTGGTGGCCAGTGCATTCTTGCAATTGGATATTGCGAAGGGATTGACCTTTAAAGCTATCGGTAGCTACAATTATTCTACATCAGGTTATGATGGGTATACTCCCTATAATCCCCGTACATTCGGTTCGAAAGACCGTAAAGATAGTTACTCTATCAACCAGAATCAGAATTCGGAGATTGCTTTAGAATCGTTTGTGAATTATGATTGGTCGAATGATCATCATCGTGTCAGTGCCATGGCAGGTTTCTCTGTTAGCGATACGGACGGTGTTTGGTTGAATACCAGCGCCAGTGATTTCCCGGCTGATAATATCCGCCAGATTTCTTTGACAAACGATCCCTCTTCCAAAACTACGAATGGTGGACGTGATTTGAAAACCCGTTATCAATCTTATTTTGGACGTTTGACCTACAGTTTGAATGACCGTTATATATTGACTGCTACAGTACGTCGTGATGGCTCTTCTAATTTTGGATCGGGTAACCGGTACGGTACTTTCCCTTCCGCTTCTTTGGCATGGCGTTTGTCAGAGGAGAATTTCATCAAGAATCTGAATCTTTTCAGTAATCTGAAGATACGTGCCGGTTGGGGACAGACGGGTAATGCAGGAAGTGCGACCAGTCTTTCTGTTCCTCAGCTCTCTTCCTTGAACTGTATGTATTATATGATGATTGGAGGCAGTATGACTAATGGAGCTGGTATCGCACAGCAAAAGGAAATTGATACAAACCTGAAGTGGGAAACTAACGAACAGACCAATATCGGTCTGGATATGGCCTTTATGAACAACGAGCTTTCATTCTCGGTTGACTACTTTATCCGTAACTCGAAAGATCTGCTTATTTATCGTCAGATCCGTCCTTCTACCGGTTTTACTTCTGTGTATACCAATGCCGGACATATCCGTAACAAAGGTTTTGAGATTAGTGCTGCATGGAATAAGAGCTTCGGTGATTGGAATGTAGGAGTGCGTGTTAATGGTTCTACCTTGAAAAATGAGGCGGTAGAGGTCGGTGATCCTATTTTTTACAAAAACAACAGTTCTGGTGGTACGCAGGATGGCGATGATTGGGATAACCATTCCATCACACAGAACGGTTATGCCGTAGGTTCTTATTATGGCTGGAAAGTAGCCGGCATTTTCCAGAACCAGCAGGAAATTGATGCCTTGAACGCCCAGTCGCCTACAGGCAAGTATCAGGATGGTGACACTGCTCCGGGTGACTTCAAGTATATTGACCTTAATGGTGACGGCCAGATTACAGACGAAGACCGTACTGTTATCGGTAATGGTTTCCCCACTCTTTCTTACGGTTTGAACCTTACTGCCTCCTATAAGAATTTCGACTTTTCGATGAATATGTATGGGGTAGCTGGTATGGATATCTATTCTTATAGTGCTGCCCGTCTGACTTCTATGTATGGTCCTGATGGTGGCTACCAGAACGTTCTGGCAGAATATGTGAAGAATGCCTGGACTCTTGAGAATCCCAATGGTAAATATCCGCGTGTCACCAAAGGCGACCACAATAAGAACCACCGTGCCAGTGACGCCTTCATTAAGAAAGGTGATTATTTGAAGATCTCGAACATTCAGGTTGGTTATACTTTCCCGAAGAATTTGATAAAGCATGCGAAGATGGAGAATGCTCGCGTATTTGTCAGTGCAGATAATATATTGACGCTTTCTTCCTATAATAAATGGGGTGATCCGGAAGTCGGGTCAAACAGAGTGTTGTTGACAGGATTCGATGGCGGACGGTATCCGTTCCCGTTATCTATTTCTTTCGGTGCGAGTGTACAATTCTAAATACTTAACAGATAAACAGATATCATTATGAAAAAAAGTTTTTATCATATATTGTTGCTGAGTGCTCTAACCTTGGGTACCACCAGTTCCTGTGATGACTATTTGGAAGTAGATCATTACGATATTCTGCCTGAAGATTTCATGTATCAGAATGAAACAAACATAAAGTCGGGGCTTTATGGTATATACGATACTTTTTATACTTATCAAGGCAGTGACAACAGTGGAGATGATACAACATGGGGATTCAAACCTAATGTATTTATTGCGGGGCATAGTACGATGGATTGTCAGGCATCCGGCTGGGATGCCGAATGGCAGCGTCATGCGGTATTGGCCAATAAAGGTTCGCTGGATACGGCTTGGCGTATGAGTTATAAAGCTATTGACCGGGCCAATCGTTTTCTGGCTGGATTGCAGAATGTGGACGTTTCCGTGCTTTCTGTCGAAAAGAAAACGCAGTTTGAAGCTGAGGCGCGTGCCATTCGTGCATATAATTACTTGTATTTGTCAAAAGTCTTTGGTCCTGTTCCTATGTTGCTTACAGGTGAGACTTATACAACCAGTGCAGGAAAGGCGCGTCCTGAAAATTTGGAGGGCACTTATCAGGTTGTTGAGGAAGACCTTAAGTTTGCTATGGAAAAGTTGGATTGGGAACCTGCCGATGGAGAATACGGTCGTATTACTAAAGGTTTCTGCAAGGCATTTTTGGCTGAACTCTATATGTATCAGAAGAAATTCACTGAGGCCAAGAAGGAGTTGAATGATATTATTGCTAGTAATGTATATGCATTGGAACCATGTTATGCCAATCTCCATGCCTGGGACAACCATTGGACAAAAGAATCGGTTTTCGAGGTTGCCTATCATACTCATGGCAATATGAATTGGGGAGGCAACAGCAACGATGACGGTAAGATATGGTATGGCTATATGTGTGCCGCTCCCGAATACGGTGGTTGGGGATCCTTGGCTCTGTCTTGGGAGTATTATCGCTCTTTTGAGCAAGGTGACAAACGCAAGGAATACACTTGTGTAGGTACTGGTGACACACATCCCATTACCGGCCAAAAGCTGGGGCTTAATCCCTCTTACAGCGGATATGTACAAGGTTCTGAAAATGTACCTTGCGTATATTCGTTGAAGTATTGGAGAAAGCAACCGGGTAAGGACGGGTTTGTGTATTGCCCGATTTCATTGACTTTCAAACGATATGCAGGCGTATTGCTGGATTATGCTGAATGTTGTTTCGAGACGGGTGA
>JAEXZY010000143.1 GCA_023404955.1 Actinomycetes bacterium | reverse complement strand
TCGCCGGGTACCCGGCGACGACGGCGGCGGGGCTCGCCGCCGTGGGTACCGGATGCCGATCCGGGGCGCACGGCGTCGTCGGCATGACGTTCCGGTTGCCTGACGTCGGGGTGATCAACGCGCTGCGCTGGCGTCCCCACCCGTGGGGGGACGATCTCCGTGAGCGCGCCGTGCCCGAGGATGTCCAACCGCGGGTGACGACGTTCGAGCGCGCCACCTCGGCCGGGGTGGCGGTGCGCGTGATCTCCGGCGCGGAGTTCACCGGATCCGGTCTGACCCGGGCGGTGCTGCGCGGCGGGAGCTATGTCGGCGTGCACGCGATCGGCGATCTGGTCGCAGCGGTCGGCACGACGCTCGCCGACGGCGGCTTCTGCTATGCCTACCACGCCGATCTCGACCTCGTCGGTCACCTGCACGGTCCGGGGAGTCCAGCCTGGAGGTGGCAGCTGCGCCAGGTGGATCGGATGGTGGAGTCGATCGTGGAGACACTGCCCGCCGGCGGCGTGCTGGCGGTGGTCGCCGACCACGGCATGGTGAGCCTGGGTGCCGACGTCGTGGATGTCGATGCCGAGCCGGTGCTTCGCGACGGGGTGGCGGCGATCGGTGGCGAGGTGCGAGCTCGGCACGTCTATGTGGAACCCGGCGCGCTCGACGACGTGCTGGCGGCCTGGCGCGGCGTGCTCGGCGAGCGGGCCTGGGTCGTCGGCCGCGACGACGCGGTGGCTGCCGGCTGGTTCGGAGACCGGGTCACCGACGAGGCCATGGAGCGCATCGGTGATGTGGTGGTCGCTGCACAGGGGACCTCGGGTGTGGTGCGGCGCACAGTCGAGCCGATTGAGTCTTCGCTGATCGGTCAGCACGGCTCCTTCACATCAGCTGAACAGCGAATTCCCCTGCTCATCGCCCGGCGCTGAACGAATGCTGTTGTTGCGCAGCGCGTTTCGTTAATCACTGCTGTCGTCGAAAAGGTCTCTGCGACTGATCTTTTCGTGACAAGTTCGCGATCCTTGCGTGTAATGTGCCCGCTGTCACACATTTTGGCCGTATTAGAGACCCTCTGCTAGCGTCCGGCCGCATGTATGAACTCGCCACACTCTTGACGCTCGTCAACCAGGTGTCGGGAACTCCGTACATCACTGGCGGAGATTCACCGGCCGGAACGGATTGCTCCGGCCTGGTGTCCTGGGTGACCAACGCCGCGACCGGCCGACCCGTGTTCGGGGACCGCTTCAACACCGGCAACATCGAGGGCGCGCTGAAGGCTCGCGGATTCGAGTACGGCACGCAGCCCGGTGCATTGGTGGTCGGCTGGAACGGCGGCCACACCGCGGTGACCCTCCCCGACGGCACCTCGGTCTCCTCGGGCGAGGGTGGGCGCGGCGTCAAGGTCGGCGGTGGTGGCGCGTATCAGAGCCAGTTCACCCACCACATGTTCCTGCCCGCCCCGGCGGCCGCCGATGTACCCCCGCCGGTCGATCCGCAGTTCGCGCCGCCGGCACCTCCGCCCCCGCCGGCCCCTGTCGTGCTGATGGGTCAGGAGGCGCCGATGCCGCCTCCGGCCGACCCGGCCCTGCCGCCCCCGCCGCCTCCGGCGGACCCGGCCCTGCCGCCCCCGCCGCCTCCGGCGGAGTGATCCGGTGGCGCTACCGTCACTGCCGTGATCGTGCTGCTGCCGCCCTCGGAGACCAAACACGGCGGCGGTGACGGACCGGCACTGAACTTCGACTCGCTGAGTTGCCCGGCGCTGCGCCCGGTACGCGCCGAACTCGCCGACGACCTCGTCGGATTGGCCGCGGACCCGGCGAAGAGCCGGGCGGCACTCGGCCTGTCAGCAAGTCAGGACAGCGAGATCGCCCGCAACGCGGCGCTGTTTTCCGCGGCCACGATGCCTGCGCTACACCGCTACACCGGCGTCCTCTACGACGCGCTCGACGCTCCGTCGCTGCGCGGAGCCGCGGCGGCACGCGCGACCGAGCGACTGATGGTGGGCTCGGCGCTGTTCGGCCTCGTGCGTGCCGACGACCTGATTCCCGCGTACCGGCTCTCGGCGGGCTCGAAGCTGCCGGGCCGGCCGACACTGGCCTCGACGTGGCGGCCGGCGTTGGAGCCGGTACTGGCAGACCTCGCCGCGAACGATGTGATCGTCGATCTGCGCTCCGGGTCCTACGCCAACCTGGGCAAGGTGCCCGGCGCGGTGACCGTCGACGTCGTCGCTGAACACGACGACGGGCGTCGCACCGTCGTCAGCCACTTCAACAAGGCGCACAAGGGCAGGCTGGCCCGAGCGCTCGCCACCAGCAGGTCTGAACCCGCCGATGCCGCCGCGGTGGCGGGTATCGCCCGGCGTGCCGGGATGCGCGTCGAGCGTCGCGGCGACCACCTCACCGTTGTGGTGGCCGCCTGATCCGGAGCCGTCAGGCAGCAGACGGCAGGGCCGCGACGAGATCGGTCGTGTAGTACTCGGCGGGCTGCTGACTGTTGGTGCCGGGGCGGGTCAGTGCCAGCCACGCCCCGGTTGCGCCGGGCATCAGCGGTCCGCGCACCGTGGCGTGCCCGGTGCCCACGCCATCGGTGAACAACGTCGTCGTGGCCACCCCCGGCGCGCCGGCGCCGCAGGCGGCTGCCGAGGAGCGAGGCAGCTGAATCAGCCGGACGTCGTACGGCGTGTTGGGTAGGCCCGTGAAGAACTCGACATCGGCGATCACCTCCCCGCCCTGGACGCGCAGCTGAGCCGACGGGCGGCCGTAGCCGCGTGCAGCTACGTATTTGATCTGGGTGAAATCGCAGCGGCGCAATTTCTCGGAGAAGGGCATGGTGGTCGCGTCAGCGGCCGCGACGCCGGCGAACAGGGGCGCAGCGATCAGTAGTGCCGCGGTCGCGACCGCGGCTCGTGTCGCTCGGTACATCTCTTCACCTCGCAGAACAATCGACAGATGCGTCAAGATTAGTCGGTCTCAGTTCCTCCCATGCCCGCAGAACTGACCGTTGACGCACAGGTGGGCTGAAGGTCACACTGTCGCCCGATGTCGACTCTGTGGGTGTACCTACGCGTGCAGGCGATGATGTTCGTGTTCGGGATCGTCGGCCCGATCTTCCTGTTCGTGTACTTCGCCGCGCAGCCCGACCTGACGATCCGCTGGATGTACTGGTGGGGGTTGACCATCACCGTCGGCGACATCCTGCTCGCGCTCGCGGCGACCGACACCGTTCTGCGGAAGGACCGCGAGCTGGCGGACCAACGGGCTGCCCGGCAGGCTCGTGAGGAGACGCGGTGACTCAGCCCGCGCCCCGTTCACGCGCTGATATCGCGACTTCGATCGCTCTACTGGTGGTGACCGTGCTGATGGGCGCGGTCGCGGCGTTCCTGGGGCTGTTCTCGCTGGCGTTCCTGGATCACTGCCCGCCGGCAACGTGCAGCGTGGACGGGGCCGTCACGGCGGTCTTCACCGCGCTGGCCGGCGCGGCGGTCATCGGCGTGGCCGGCCTGGTCCTCACCGTGGTGGCGCTGATCCGGCGCGCGAGCGCGTGGCCGTACTCGCTCGCGACGTTCTGCCTGTGCGCGCTGAGCCTGTTCCTCGGCGTGCTGCGCTACGGCGCCGCGGTCGGCTAGCTCGAGTTGCCGGTATGCAATGCCGACCGCAAGGATTCACCCATGGATTCCCGGACGGCGTTCGAACTCGCCGACGTCGACGCCGTCGGCCAGGGGGCGTTGGCAGCGGCGGGAGAACTGAGCGCCGCCGAGCTACTCGAGGCGGCGATCATCCGACTGGAGGCCGGGCGCGCTCTGAATGCCGTCATCACCGATCTCTTCGAGCGCGGCCGTGCGGACGCAGCCGCCCTGGACGCGTCCGGGGTGTTGCGTAGTGGCGGAAAAGGTCCGCTGGCGGGTGTCCCGTTCCTCCTCAAAGACCTCGGTGCCTCGCTGGCCGGCGCTCCGGAGGCGATGGGTTGTCGCGCGCTGCGCACGCACATCGCGGCCGACACCGCCTGGATCGTGCAGCGCTACCTGGACGCCGGCCTGGTGATCTTCGGCAAGACCAACACGCCCGAGTGGGGCAACCACTGCACCACCGAGCCGTCGTTGTTCGGCGCGACCGTCAACCCGTGGGCGCCCGGGATCACGCCCGGCGGATCCAGCGGCGGCTCGGCGGCGGCGGTCGCCGCGGGCATCGTGCCCGCGGCGTCCGGCGGGGACGGCACCGGATCGATCCGCGTTCCCGCGGCGTGCTGCGGCCTGGTCGGACTGAAGCCGCGGCGCGCCCGCACCTCGTTCGCCCCGGGCGCCGGGCACGGCCTCGAGGGTCTGGTCAACGAGCACGCGCTGACCCGCACCGTGCGCGACAGCGCGGCCCTGCTCGACGCCGTCACCGGCACGGGAGTGGGGGATCCCTACTCGGCGCCGCTGCCTTCCCAACCGTTCCTCCGCGTCATCGCCAATTCGCCTGCGCCGCAACGCATCATGATGGCCACATCATCGCCGTTCGCCGGCCCGGCTACCGATCCCGCCGTTGTCTCGGCCGTCGAACGGACGGCGGCCGTCCTGGCCGAACTGGGTCACCACGTCGACACCGGGCAACCCACCGTCGACGCCGACGCGGTCGCCGACGCGATCGCCGTCCTGCACACCGTCAGCAACGTCGAACTGTTCGCGACGGCGCGCGAACACCTGGGGCGGGAGCCCCGCGAGGACGAGTTCGAGCCGAGCTCCTGGGTGATGATCCAGGAGGGGTTTCACACCACCGGCGCCGCCTATGCCGACGCGATCGCCGCGATCCACGCGCAGACCCGGCGCTTCGCCGCGCAGATGCTCGATCACGACGTGCTGCTGGTGCCCACCCTTCTGACTCCCCCGCCGCCCTACGGCCTGCTGGATCAACCCCGCGGGAACACCCGCGCGTTCTTCGACGTGGAATTCGCCACCACCGGCTGGACCACGCTGGCCAACGTGACCGGGTGGGCGGCGATCTCGCTGCCGCTCGGCATGACGGCCGACGGTCATCCCATCGGAGTGCAGCTCATGGCGCCCGGCGAGGAGATCCTGCTGGCGCTGGCCGCGCAGCTGGAAGCGGCCGTCGGATGGGCCGACCGCCGGGCCCCGGGCTGGGTCGGGGTCGGCTGACGCCGGTGGCCGGCATGCGACACTGTCGCGCATGTCCACCGACATCACCCGTCCCAAGCTCGAAGGCAACGTCGCCGTCGGCCCGGACCGCGCAGGCCGCCGTCTCGGTTTCGCCGAGTTCGGCGATCCGCAGGGCAAGCCGATCTTCTGGCTGCACGGCACCCCAGGAGCGCGCCGTCAGATTCCGCTGGAAGCGCGGCTCTACGCGGAGCGCAACGGCATCCGGCTGATCGGCATCGACCGGCCCGGCATCGGCTCGTCCACGCCGTACGCCTACGCGCGGGTGATCGACTTCGCCGACGACCTGCGCACGCTGGCCGACGCTTTGGGCATCGGAAAGATGATGGTGATCGGATTGTCGGGCGGCGGGCCCTACACGCTGGGTGTCGCCGCAGCCATGCCCGACCGGGTGGTCGCGGCCGGTGTCCTGGGCGGTGTCGCACCCACGAAGGGGCCCGACGCGATCGGCGGTGGGGCGATGGGCACTCTCGGGGTGCACGTGGCGCCGGTCCTCGAGCACATGGGCGCGACGCTGAGTCTGATGGCCACCCCATTGATCCGCATGGTCAAGCCCGTCGCCAATCCGATCATCGGGCTTTACGGTGCGCTCTCCCCCGAGGGCGATCGCCGGCTGCTCGCGCGTCCCGAGTTCAAGGCGATGTTCCTCGACGATCTACTCAACGGCAGTCGTAAACAACTCGCGGCGCCGTTCGCCGACATCGTCGTGTTCGCACGGGAGTGGGGCTTTCGGCTCGCTGACGTCACGGTGCCGGTGCGGTGGTGGCACGGCGACGCCGACCACATCGTGCCCTTCGCGCACGGTCAGCACGTGGTGTCGCGGCTGCCCGACGCCGAGCTCTACACACTCTCGGGCGAGAGCCACCTCGGTGGGCTCGGCGAGGCCGAGGCGATCCTCACCTCGATGACCGCGCTGTGGGACGCCGCCGAAGCCTGATAGGACGCCTGATCAGCGCCTGAGCCAGCTCTGCACCGTGGGCAGCTCGCGGGTGTAGGACGTCAAGAGGTCGTCGTGAAAGAGCGTGCCGCCGTTGACGACGCTGTCGTCCTGCCACACCACGTGCACTCGGACCGTGCCCTTGGTGAAGTAGTCGTTGCGCTCGGAACTGCGGTGCGTCCAGCCGGTCTGCTCGGCGAGCGCCGAGAACGCCTGCCGCTCGTCGGTGTCAACCATGGTGCACACCCTAGCGGGATGCGGTCAGTGTCCTTCGCAGCAGATGCATCGCGACGGTCGTCGAGCGGTCCCGCACGTCGGACCGTCCACCGGGCATCGTCGTCGTGCGCGTGACGACGGTGCCGTCGGCCAGCACGATCGAGAAGCACACCGTGCCGACCGGTTTCGCCTCGGTGCCGCCGCCGGGGCCCGCGACGCCGGTGATCGCCACCGCGGTGTCGGCACCGAAGCGGGCCAGCGCCCCGTGAGCCATCGCCTCGGCGACCGGCTCGGAGACTGCGCCGTGGGTTTCGATCAGTTCGGGGTCCACCCCGAGCACCTCGGCCTTCGCGCTGTTGGCGTACGCGATCACACCGCCGCACACGTAGGCCGACGACCCTGCCCGCTCGGTCAGCCGCGCGGCCAGCAGACCGCCGGTGCAACTCTCGGCCGTCACGATCGTGCGTCCACTCAGCAGCTGCGCCACCTGATCGTCGATCAGGGCGCCGTCGGTGGAGAAGATCTCCTGGGCGTGCCGGTCCGACAGCATGGCGAGCAGCGCGTCGTAGATGGGTGAGTCCTGCGGCTCGAACCGGGTGACGATCTCCAACTCGCCGCGGCGCAGACAGGTCGTGATCTCGAGCCGATCGAACCCGTCGACGTCGCGCTCGGCCTCCCGCAACGTCTCGGCCAGACCGGACTCCGGCAGCCCGAACATCCGCACGGTCTCCTGCTGATAATCCGTGCGGCCGGCCAGCGCCTCGACCACCGCGTCGGTGGCCGCCGCCGCCCGCCACATCGGCTGCAACTCGCGCGGCGGGCCGGGCAGCACCACCACGGTGGGGTGCCCGGGAACCACGACGCCGGGCGCTGTCCCGACCGGGGTCAGGATCGTCGCGCCGGCGGGCACCAGCGCCTGCTTGCGGTTGGCGGCGTGCACAGCCTCGGCATCCACACCGGGGTAGCGGGACATCAGCGTGTCGACGATGCGGCGGATCGTCGCTTCCAGCCCGTCGTCGAGCACCAGGTCGCGATCGCAGAAGCGGGCGACCACCTCGACCGTCATGTCGTCGGCGGTCGGACCCAGGCCGCCGCTGGTGATGATCAGATCGACGTCCTGGTCGGCGAGGAATCTCAGCTGCGCCTCGATGTCGGCGGGCCGATCGCCGCACAGCGTGATGTGGGCGAGCTCGACGCCGAGTTCGAGGAGTCGATCAGCCAGAAACGGCCCGTTGAGATCGGCCACCCGTCCGGTGAGGACCTCGGTTCCGGTGATGACGATGCCCGCCCGTGCGCTCACACCTTGAGACAGTACGCATCGCTCAGGTGACCGGGACGACGACCGGTGCGGTGTTGTAGCCGGTGACGCGCACCCAGTCCGCGCGCGACCCGTCGGACAGCGGTTGTCCGCGAATCTCGACGGTCTCCCCGCCGTAGACGGTCACGTAGTTGTCGGTGTAGCTGATCGGCAGGATCTCGTCGGCGTCGGGTCCGGACGTGAGCTCGGCGCGGGAAAAGAACGCGACTCCCCGCCCCGGGTTGTGCAGCCGGATCGCGACACCGTCATCGGTCCGCCGGGCGGTGACCTCCAGTCTGCCGCGCGGCATCGTGTTCAGCGCCGTCATGTCGGCCCAACGGGCGGGCCGCAGCTCGAACGCCTGGTCGTTGCCCGGGTCGCCGACGTCATCGCGGCGCTGCGACTGCCAGTAAGTGCTGTCGGTGACGAGATGATCTGTGCCATCCCGTAATTCGACACGAACGAAGAACACCGGGGAGTCGGGTGCGACGCGGGGCAACCACAGCGCCGTCGCGGTGCCGCCGGAGGCGACGTCGACCGGCGGGCTGGTGCGGTCGTCGCGAAGCCGACCCTGGAGGTCGTAGACCCGCACCCGCACGCTCATGTCGCGCTGATCGGCCGGGGTCTGGTTGACCACGGTCACGGCGGCCCGGCTGTGGTCACCGGTGGCATAGGAGTCGAAGACCGCCGACAGCGGGCGCAGCCCGGTCTTGGCGCCGAAGTACGCGCCACCCGGGCGCAGGTAGTAGTCGAAGAGGTGCCCGAAGAACGACGGCCAGTGGTTGTTGAGCATCCAGTAGACCGTCATCTTGTGCGTGTCCCAGCCGCCCGCGGCGAACGCCTCGAACTGGGCGCGCGTCGATTCATAGTGCGCGAGTTGGGCTCTGGTGGTGAACATCTCGGCACTCGTGGAGGCGCCGTAGCGGCGGTCGATCGCGCGGCGGATCGTGGTCAACGCCGCATTGCTGGTGTTGGCACCGGCGTGGAAGTACCAGGTGTCGTTGATCGGCCAGAGTTTGTCGGGCGGGATGAAGCGGCGCAGGCTCGCGAAGGGCGGGATGTGTTCGTTGTCTCCCTGCTCGGCGTTGGCACCCCGTGCTGCCCCGTACCGGCCGGCGAACCAATAGCTGGGCGGGCGCCAGCTGTACGGTCCGGCCATGTGGATGCCGTCCCACTGCACGGCGCCGTCGGCGTCCCTGGCGAAGCTGGACACCGTGTCGACGACGGCGTTCGGCCAGTGCAAGTCCTCGAGTATCCGGCGGTAGTCGGCCAGCAGGTCGGGGGGCGGGGTGCCGTCACTGCCGTTGGCCCATACGAAAGCCGAAGGGTGCGAACGCAACATGGTGATCTGCGAGGTGAGGCTGGCGCGGGCGACCCGGTAGTCCTCGGTATCCCACTGCGACCACTTCTCCCACTGGTTGCAGCACATCCAGCCCAGCATCAGCGGGATGCCGAGTTCGTCGGCCATCTGCACCAACCGCTCACCGGGGAACTTGCCCTCCAAGCGCAGCATGTTCAGGCCGAGGTCGCGGACATAGCGCAGCGTGGCGGTGTCGCGCTCGGGGTTGTCCGCGAACAGCAGCTCAGGGGTGTAGGCCGCGCCGCGCACCGGGAAGTCGCGGCCGTTGACGGTGAGATAGAAGTTGCCACCGGTGCCGAGTTCGGGGTGGCTGGTGTCGTCGTCGCGATGCTGGGTGATGGTGCGGATACCGAAACGCTGTGTGCGGAGATCGGATACGTTCCCGAAGCGGCGGAACTCGGTGCGCAGGTCGTAGAGCGCGGGGTCGCCCATCGTGTACGGCCACCACAGGTCGGGGTGATCAAGCGTCAACTCCGGATACCGGTCGGCGTCGAAGCGCACTTCCCGAGTCTCCCCCGGCGCGACGGTGACTCGCTGGTCGAGCGTCACGTCGGGCTTGCCTGCCCTGCTGATGGCCACGCGCACCACGCCGCGCACGCTGGCCGGCGAGTAGTTGCGTACCGTCGTGTACACCGTCAGTGTCGCTGAATCCGTGCGCGGCAGCGGCAGTTCCGACGTCACGGCGCTCTCACCGAGTGAGATGTCCTGTGACATCTGCAGCGTCACGGGTTTCCAGATGCCTGCGTTGCGGTCCGGGACGAACGAGTTGTTGACCGGTGCCGCGCCCGGCTGGGCGCGATACCCCAGGTAGCGCCAGTTGATCCAGTCGTACCAGCTGTCGGCGAGTTCGACGCCGTCGACGTCTTGCAGCGCCTGCTCGGGAGTCACCCTGACCGCCAACACATTCGTGCCGTCGCGGCGGATCCACGGTGTCGCGTCGATCTGATGCGCGGCGTGCATGCCGACGATCTGGGCGGCGCCGGCGACGCGATGCCCGTTGAGCCAGATCTCCGCGCGGTAGTTGATGCCCGGGAAGTCCAGCAGGTACGTCGTGTGCCCACCGGGAGCGTGAAAGGTGGTGCGGTACCACCAGTCCTGTCGATACAGGTCCCACGGCACCTCGTCGCGCAGCCGGGTGCCGACATAGAGATCGGGATAGCTGCCGTCGGCCTGCAGTGTCTGCAGCACGGTGGCAGGCATGCGGGCGATGGGATGCCAACCCGCCTGCTGGTCGACCGGAGAGGACCCCGATGTCGACCCCGATGCCGACCCCGAGGCCGACACAGCCGCACCGTCGTCGCCGATCACGCGCGCCGACGCCAGGCTCCAGCCCTCGGCGAGCTCGACGCGTGACGGGTCGGGCGTGGGGCGGGCGAAATCGGGAAAGTCGGCGACCCCGAGCACCGCCACCAGGGCGGCCAGCACGACGACGATCAGCGTCGTGCGTAGTCCGCGCCGACGCCGACCGTCAGCGGCGCTGACCATCAAGGCCGGCGGCTGAGGTGCTATTTGTGCGGGACGTCGTTGACCAGACCACCGTCCATGACGAATTCGGCCCCGGTCGAGTACCGCGATTCGTCACTGGCCAAGAACAACACGAAACTGGCGACCTCGTCGGGTTGGCCCGGGCGGCCGAGGGGAATTCGCAGCATGTCGTCAGGAAAGAACTTGGTCATCGGTGTGCGGATGAAGCCGGGGTGCACCGAGTTCACGCGGATGTTGTGGGGGCCCAGTTCCAGCGCCGCCGACTTCGTCAGCCCGCGCACCGCCCACTTCGACGCCACGTATGGGTGCACCATCACCGCGCCGCGCAGCCCCTCGATCGAGGAGATGTTGATGATCGACCCGCCTCCTGCGGCCTTCATCGCCTCGACCGAGGCCTGCATGCCGAGGAACGTCCCGGTCAGGTTCACGTCGATGACCTTCTGCCACTTGGCCATGTCGAACTCACCGATCTTGCCGAGTGCGACGGTGCCGGCGTTGTTGACCAGAACGTTCAGCGTGCCGAAGGCCTCGAGCGCGGTGGCCACCGCCGCGTCCCACTGGTCGGCCTGCGTGACGTCGAGATGCACGTAGCGAATGGAGTCGGGGGTCTGCGCGTTGATCTCGTCGGCCAGCGCCTGGCCCTTCTCGTCGAGGATGTCGCCGATCACGACCTTGGCTCCCTCGGCGATCAGTGCCCGGGCATCCTCGGCACCCATACCCTGCGCGCCGCCACTGATCAGTGCCACTTTTCCGTCCACGCGTCCCATGGGGCGACAGGCTACCGCACGGGGTCATCCACAATTAGAACCTGTTCCAATTTAGGGGTGGACCACGCATACTGGCCGCCATGACGATTCGCGTGGCGCAGATCGGTACCGGCAACTGCGGCAGCCTGACGCTGCGCCAGCTGATCGAGGACCCCCGCTTCGAACTGACCGGCGTGTGGGTGTCCTCGGCGGACAAGCTCGGCAAGGACGCCGCGGAACTGGCCGGCCTCGGCGGCGCGACGGGTGTCCTTGCGGTCGGCGATCTCTCGGCCATCATCGCTGACGCACCCGACTGCGTCGTCTACTGCGCGATGGGCGACATCCGGCCCAAGGAGGCACTCGCGGACGTCCGCGCCTTCCTGGAGGCCGGGATCAACGTCGTCGGCTCGTCACCGGGATTCCTCGCCTATCCCTGGGGCGTCATCGGTGAACGCGCCATCGACCGAGTGGAAACCGTTGCGCGGGAGGGCAATGCCACGGTGTTCATCACTGGCGTCGACCCCGGTTTCGTCACCGACCTGCTGCCCCTGGCGCTGGCCGGCACCTGTGCGAGCGTCAGTCAGATCCGCACGATGGAGATCGCGGACTACGCGACCTACGACGGGGCGACGGTGATGTTCGACGTGATGGGCTTCGGGAACGAGATCGGTGATCTGCCGTTCCTGTATCAGCCGGGTGTGCTGAGCGCGGCATGGGGCGTAGCGATCCGTCAACTGGCCGCCGGCCTGGGCGTCGACATCGACGAGATCAGGGACAGCGTCGAGCAGGAGCCTGCACCCGAAGACTTCGACGTGGCGGTCGGCACGATCAAGAAGGGCACCGTCGCGGCGGTGCGTTTCCAGATCGAGGGCCTTGTCGCCTCGGAACCGGTGATCGTCGTCGAACACATCACGCGGCTGCGCAGCGATCTGCGCCCTGACTGGGCGCAGCCGGCGCAGGAGGGCGGGTCGTACCGAGTGGAGATCACCGGGGAACCGTCGTACGTCATGGACATCTGCCCGACCAGTCGCAACGGCGACCACAATTACGCGGCGATCCTCGCCGCGGCCGGCCGCATCGTCAACGCCATCCCGGACGTGGTGGCCGCAGAGGCCGGCGTTCGCACGACGCTGGACCTGCCGCTGGTCACCGGCGCCGGCACCTACCGAAGATGACGGTCAGAGGCGGGTGACGCCGTGCCACTCGAGGCGCACATGTGTGCCCTGGGGGGACGGCTCGATGATCGCCCGATCGGACAGGGTCTTCATCAGCGGAATTCCGCGCCCACGGGTGCGAGGGACCGGAGAGGTCTGCGGCGTACGCCATGAGCCCCGGTCGGTGATGTCCACGGTCAAGATCTGACGCTCCGGGTCATACTGCGCGCAGACGTCGATCGTGCCGGGCCGTTCGGCGAGTCGGTAAGCGAACTCCGCGGAGTTCGCCAGCGCCTCGTTGACGGCGAGCACCAGATCGCTGCAGCGTTCCTCGTCCAGAGCGAAGTACTGGTTCAACCAGGTGGCGATTTCTCGGCGCGCCAGTGCGACCGTTCCGGCGTCGGCGTCGAGGCCGAATCGCTCGAAACGTTCTGCATTGGCTACTTCAGCCGGCGGCATGGAATCGATCATGGCAGTCGGTGGCTACCCGAAGACGCACGTTTCTACGCGGCTTTCCTACGCGTCACGTGCCGCCAGCGCCTCGTCCAGGCTCGGATAGAGGCTCACGATCTCGGCGATGCCCACCAACTTGAGGGGCCGGCTCGTCGCGGGACCGTCGGCGACCACGCTGAATGCGACGTCAGCGCCCGCTTTGTCGTGCGCGGCGACCAGAACGCCCATCCCGGCTGAGGCCAGGAATTCCACGTTGGTGAAATCGATCACGATTGCCGAGGGTTTCTGTGCCAGAGCGGCGTCGATGGCGGACTCCAGCTGCGGTGCCGTGAGCATGTCGACGACACCGGAGACCGCCACGATGGCCACCCCATCGACCCACCGTTCCGCCACGTCGCAGTTCGAAGCCCCTGCTGAGGCGGTTGTGCCGTCGGCTGCTTGCTCGTCCAAGGTTCACCTTCCATGTCAGGCCGCTGTCCGCCCACTGCGAGAGCAGAACTCTCGTCCACCTCTCGCACAGGCTGCTTCCTGAACCCGGCTACCAAACTACCGTGGCCGTTTGCGGCGACCGGCACAGATTAAACCAGGAGTGCCGCCGCGGCCCGTAGCATGGCAAGTCAACGCCGGAAGACCGGCCAGACTCGAGGAGAACGTGACCGTCGAGCCCGCCCTCCCGAGCGACCTGCTGGCGGCCATCGGAGCGAGCCCACAGGGCCCCCACGTCGGGGCGTTCTTCGATCTGGACGGGACTCTGGTCGACGGTTTCACCGCGACCGCGCACGCGGGTGATCGCATCCGGCGTCGCCAGGCTCGCATCGGCGAGGTGACCGGCGTCATCGAAGCGGCGATGCGGTACCGCTTCGGCCGGGTCGACTTCGCCAAACTGCTCGAGCGTGCCGCGGGATACCTGCGCGGGGAATCGTTGGCCGAACTCGACGACATCGGCGAGCGGTTGTTCCGCGAGCGGGTCAGGTCGCGGCTGTTTCCGGCGATGCACGAGGTGGTGCTCGCCCACCAGAGCCGCGGTCACACCGTGGTGATGTGCTCGTCGGCGCTGACCATCCACGCCGAGCCGGTGGCGAGATTCCTCGAAATAGAGCACGTGGTCTGCAACCATTTCGAGCTCGACGCCGACGGCCGTCTCACCGGCCGGATTCGGCGGCCCGTGGTCTGGGGCCGGCGCAAGGCAGAGGCTGTGGTGTCGCTCTGCGAGCGCAGCGACATCGCCCTGGCCGACAGCTGGTTCTACGCCGACGGCAATGAGGACATCGCGCTGATGTCGCTGGTGGGTCAGCCGCGCCCGGTCAACCCGCGCCGCGAGCTGGCTGCCCGCGCCGCGATCGAAGGCTGGCCGGTGTTGCGGGTGAACACTCCTGGCCGGGGTAGCCACGACGGGCTTCGCGGTGTACTAAAGTAGAACACGTTCTACTTTGCGACGTTTTCGGCTCATCAGCCCACCAGGAGCGGACTATGCATACTCCCCTGTGCGACCAACTCGGTATCGAGTTCCCGATCTTCGCCTTCACCCACTGCCGTGACGTCGTGGTCGCGGTGAGCAAGGCCGGCGGCTTCGGCGTGCTCGGCGCGGTCGGCTTCACCCCGGAGCAACTCGAGATCGAGCTGAACTGGATCGACGAGCACATCGGCGACCATCCCTACGGCGTGGACATCGTGATCCCGAACAAGTACGAGGGCTCCGACGCCGCGGACATGGACCCCGAGGTGCTGAAGAAGACGCTCAACGACCTGGTTCCGCAGGAGCACATCGATTTCGCGAAGAGGATCCTGTCCGACCACGGGGTTCCCGTCGAGCACAGCGACGATGACGCCTTGCAGTTGCTCGGCTGGACCGAGGCGACCGCGACCCCGCAGGTCGAGGTGGCGCTCCAGCACCCCAAGGTCACCATGATCGCCAATGCCCTGGGCACCCCGCCGGCCGACATGATCGCCCACATCCACGAGCAGGGCCGCGTCGTGGCGGCGCTGTGCGGGTCGCCGTACCAGGCTCGCAAGCATGCCGACGCGGGCGTCGACATCATCATCGCGCAAGGCGGCGAGGCCGGCGGGCACTGCGGTGACATCGGCTCGATCGTGCTGTGGCCGCAGGTCGTCAAGGAGGTCGCGCCCATCCCGGTGCTCGCCGCCGGCGGCATCGGCAGCGGTCAGCAGATCGCAGCGGCGCTGGCGCTCGGCGCGCAGGGCGCGTGGACCGGATCGCAGTGGGTGATGGTCGAGGAGTCCGAGCACACCCCGGTCCAGCACGCCGCCTACGCGAAGGCGACCAGCCGCGACACGGTGCGCAGTCGGTCCTTCACCGGCAAGCCGGCCCGGATGCTCAAGAACGACTGGACCGAGGCCTGGGAGGATCCGGAAAACCCCAAGCCGCTCGGCATGCCGTTGCAGTACATGGTGTCGGGCATGGCGGTCGCCGCGACGCACAAGTACCCCAACGAGTCGGTCGACGTCGCGTTCAACCCCGTCGGTCAGGTGGTCGGCCAGTTCAACAAGGTCGAGAAGACCGCGACGGTGATCGAGCGCTGGGTGCAGGAGTACCTGGAGGCGACGGGCCGGCTCTTTGAACTCAACGAGGCCGCCACGGTCTAGGCGATTTCGGCGTGGTTGTCGTCGCCCACCGATGACAACCACGCCGAAATCGCTTCCTTTGTGCGTCAGCATTATGTAGGTTCGCATACATAACGCTGAAGGGAGCGCTGGTGTCCAGTCCTCGTGAGCGCATGGTCGTCTCGGCCGCGCTGCTGATCCGGGAGCGCGGCGCACAATCCACCGCGATCGCCGACGTGCTCGAGCACAGCGGTGCGCCGCGCGGCTCCGCCTACCATTACTTCCCCGGTGGGCGCACCCAACTGCTCTGTGAGGCAGTCGACTACGCCGCTGACCACATGGTGCGCCACCTCGACGCGGCACCGTCGTGCCTGGACGCTCTGGACGAGCTGTTCGCCAGGCAGGCAGAACTTCTGCGAGACAGTGACTTTCGTGCGGGTTGTCCGGTGGTTGCGGTGGCCGTCGAGGCCGGGGACCCCGACGCGGCCGAGAGGCCCGTGCTCGACCGCGCTGCCGCAGCATTCACACGGTGGCACGAGGTACTGGCCGCCCGGTTGCGCGCCGACGGCGTCGCGGGAGACCGCGCCGATGACCTGGCCGTGCTCGCGCTGTCGGCATTCGAGGGGGCGCTCGTCATCGCGCGTGCGCAGCGCGACGACGAACCACTGCGCCGGGTGCACACCCACCTCGCGGAGATGATCCAGGCAGCACTTCCCGCCGGTACGAGAAAGCGAGCTCGCGATGCCCGACACCCCGGCTGACTGGCAGCCGACCGCCTGCATCCTCTGTGAGTGCAACTGCGGCATCGTCGTCCAGGTCGACGACCGCAGGCTCGCCCGCATCCGTGGCGACAAGAACCATCCCGCGTCGCAGGGGTACACCTGTAACAAGGCGCTGCGGCTCGACCACTACCAGAACCAACGCAACCGGCTCACCTCCCCGATGCGCCGCCGCCCCGACAGCTCCTACGAGGAGATCGATTGGGACACCGCCATATCGGAGATCGCGTCCGGGTTCTCGGCGATCGCCGAGGCCTACGGTGGCGACAAGATCCTCTACTACGGGGGCGGTGGCCAGGGTAACCACCTCGGTGGCGCCTACAGCGGGGCTTTTCTCAAAGCCCTGGGCTCCTACCACCGATCCAATGCGCTGGCGCAGGAGAAGACCGGCGAGCACTGGGTTGACGCCCACTTCTACGGCGGTCATACCCGGGGTGAGTTCGAGCACGCCGAGGTGTCGGTGTTCGTCGGGAAGAACCCGTGGATGTCGCAGAGCTTTCCGCGCGCCCGCGTGGTGCTCAACGAGATCGCCAAGGATCCGGCGCGCTCGATGATCGTGATCGATCCGGTGCTCACCGACACCGCGAAGATGGCCGACTTCCACCTTCGGGTGCGGCCCGGCACCGATGCCTGGTGTCTTGCTGCGCTCGCAGCGGTGCTCGTACAGGAAAACCGTTGTGACGAAGCATTTCTCACTGAGCACGTCCACGGTGCCGAGGAGGTGCGCGCGGTGCTGGCCCGGGTGCCCGTCACCGACTACGCCGCGCGCTGCGGGGTCGACGAGAACCTGTTGCGTGAGGCGGCCCGGCGGATCGCCCGGGCCGACAGCGTCGCAGTCTTCGAGGACCTCGGCATCCAGCAGTCGGTCAACAGCACGCTGTGCTCCTATCTGAACAAGATGCTGTGGATCCTCACCGGCAACTTCGCCAAACCCGGCTCGCAGCATCTGCATTCGTCGTTCGCGCCGCTCTTCCGGCCCGGCGGGGTCGGCCGCACTCCCGTCACCGGTGCGCCGATCATCGGCGGGTTGATGCCGAGCAACGTGGTGCCCGACGAGATCCTCACCGACCACCCCGACCGGTTCCGCGCGCTGGTCGTGGAGAGCAGCAATCCCGCCCATTCGATCGCCGATTCCGCCGCAGTACAGGCGGCGTTCGAGAGCCTGGAACTGCTGGTGGTCATCGACGTGGCGATGACCGAAACCGCGCGGCTGGCGCACTACGTGCTGCCGGCCGCCAGCCAGTTCGAGAAGGCCGAAGCGACGTTCTTCAATCTCGAGTTCCCCCGCAACACCTTCCACCTGCGTCACCGGTTGATGGAGCCGCTGGAGGGCACGCTGCCCGAGCCCGAGATCTGGGCCCGTCTCACCCGGGCACTCGGCGTCGTCGACGAGGCCGAACTCGTTCCGCTCCGTGAGGCCGCCGAGCGCGGTCTCGACGAGTTCGCCGCCGCGTTCTTGACCGCCGTCGGCGCGAACCCCGGCCTGGCGAAGGTGCTCCCGTTCGTGCTGTACGAAACGCTGGGGGCGACGCTGCCCGAGGGTCTGGCCGGTGCCGCCGCGTTGTGGGGGTTGGCGCAGAAGACCGCGATGACCTATCCGGAGGCGGTACGGCGCGCCGGTCACGCCGACGGCAACGCGCTGTTCGAGGCCATCCTCGCCGGACGCTCCGGGGTGACGTTCACCGTCCATGACTACGAGGACGACTTCGCGCTGATCACGCACGACGACCGCAAGATCGCGATCGCGATACCCGAGATGCTCGCGGAGGTGGAGAAACTGACCCAGGAGCCTGCCGGGCTCACCTCACCGGAGTTCCCGATCGTGCTCTCAGCCGGGGAGCGCCGCGCCTTCACCGCCAACGACATCCTGCGCGACCCGAGTTGGCGCACCCGAGACCCGCAGGGGGCGCTGCGGGTCAGCCCCGCAGACGCGGCTGCGCTGGGATTGTCCGACGGAGCACGGGCTCGCATCAGCACCGCGGCCGGCTCGGCCGAGGCGGTGGTCGAGGTCAGCGACGCGATGCTGCCCGGGCACGCCTCACTGCCCAACGGATTCGGGGTGGACTTCGTCGACGCCGAGGGGCGCACCGTGGCGCCCGGGGTCGCGCCGAATGCGCTCACGTCCAGCCGATGGCGCGACGACTATGCGGGCACGCCGTTGCACAAGCACGTGCCTGCGCGGATCGAAGCGTTGGCGGACGCGGCGAATTAAGGGGCCAGCGGCGCGGGTTCGGGCGCGGGGGCCGGCGCCGGCGGGATCGGCGGAGTGGGCTGCATGCCGGGCGTCGCCGACATCGGGCGCTGGGTCAGCAGCAGTAGTGCATCCGAGCCGGACACCTCCTGGGTCTGCATCGAATGCCAGAGGTCCCGCAGATAGCTGAGACGGGTCTGCGGCGCCGGGGTCTCGGTGGTCCCCGGAGGCAGGTTCTCGGGACTCGACAGATGCGGCACCTCGGCGGGCGGTGCCGCTGCCACCACGTCAGCTGAACCACCGGCCAGCGCCTGTACCGGCGCACCCGGACCCGCAACCGGATCCACGGGCGGCTGGACTGGGGCAGGGGCAGGAAGTGGAATCGCCGGGTCGGGATCGGCGGCCGCTAGCGGCGCACAAGCCAGCAGGCCCGCCACCGCGGCGGCGCCCACAGCTGAGGCGGTCTTGACGTGCCAACCGATCATCACCGGTGCCCCCTTCGGGTGTGCGGCCACACTGCAGGCCGCCTCCGTTCATTGTCACCCTGTGCTTCTCCCCGTGAGTCACTTTCGTTACACCCTCGGTCGACGAACTCTGCGAAGTCGGCGCATCGAGACCTGCCGGTGGTGTAGGTATCGATGAGAGCCCCATGACGGCACTCCAAGACGCGAAGGAGCCCCAGCATGCCGACTCCGGTCTTCCCGCCTGGTTTCGATTTCACCGATCCCGATCTCAACTGCGAGCGGCTGCCGGTCGAAGAACTGGCGGCGCTGCGCCGCAGCGCGCCGATCTGGTGGAACGAGCAGACGTCGGGCGGATCGGGCCCCTTCGGGGACGGCGGCTTCTGGGTGGTCACCAAACACCGTGACGTCAAGGAGATCTCGAAACGCAGCGACGTCTTCTCCAGCCTGGAGAAGACGGCGCTCCCCCGCTATCCCGAGGGCTCGACCGCCGAGCAGATCGAGACCGGCAAGTTCGTGCTGCTGAACATGGACGCCCCGCACCACACCCATCTGCGCAAGATCGTCTCCCGCGGCTTCACGCCGCGCGCGGTGGAACGGCTGCGCGCCGATCTCGATGCCCGTGCGCAGAACATCGCGAAGACCGCGGCGTCGGCCGGAGTCGGTGACTTCGTCGAGCAGGTGTCGTGCGAGCTCCCGCTCCAGGCCATCGCCGGTCTGCTGGGCGTGCCGATCGAGGACCGCAAGAAACTCTTCGATTGGTCCAACCAGATGGTCAGTGACGATGACCCTGAGTTCGCGCACTACGACAACCGCAATGCCGCAACGGAATTGATCATGTATGCGATGCAGCTGGCGGCGCAGCGTGCCGAGCAGCCGGGAGAGGACATCGTCACCAAGCTGGTGGAAGCCGACGTGGAGGGCCACAAGCTCTCCGACGACGAGTTCGGGTTCTTCATGGTGTTGCTCGCCGTCGCGGGCAACGAGACGACGCGCAACTCGATCACTCACGGCATGATCGCGTTCACTGAGCACCCGGAGCAGTGGGAGTTGTTCAAGGCCGAACGCCCGGCGACCGCGGTCGACGAGATCGTGCGGTGGGCGACGCCGGTGACGTCGTTTCAGCGCACCGCGCTGTGCGACTACGAACTGTCCGGCGTGCCGATCAAGAAGGGTCAGCGCGTCGTGATGTCCTACCGGTCGGCCAACTTCGACGAAGAGGTGTTCGAGGATCCCTATTCGTTCAACATCCTGCGCGACCCGAACCCGCATGTGGGGTTCGGCGGCACCGGCGCGCACTACTGCATCGGCGCCAACCTGGCCCGCATGACGATCGAGCTGATGTTCAACGCCATCGCCGATCACATGCCCGACCTGCACTCCATCGGCACCCCGGAACGTCTGCGTTCGGGGTGGCTCAACGGAATCAAGCATTGGCAGGTCGACTACACCGGTACGGGCTGCCCGGTCGCCCACTGAGCGCATAGTTCGCCGAGCTCGGCTCGGGTCGGTCCAGCGGCCGTCGGGGGCCGCCACCCAGACGCGTACACCGCGCGGGCCCGATGCTGCAGACGGTCGAGGCCGGCCGGCAACGCCTGCATCCGGTCGTAGCCCGCGACGCCCGCGCGCAGCGATTGGTCGGCGGCTGCTGCCGCCACCACGAGATCCGACGGCAGCGGGCGGCTCAGATCCACGTCACCACCAGCCCACCTGCGCAGTCGATCCCCGTCGGCGCGCACGTGGTCGAGGAACCAGGGGCGGAGCTGGGCTCGGCACCACTCCTCGAAGTGCACGGCCACCGCCTCGGATTCACCCGGCCAGCGCTGCAGCAGATCCACCAGGATGCGTGCTTGCCTGAACGCCAGCGTCACCCCACGGCCCGCCAAAGGGGTTGTGGTGCAGACGGAGTCACCGACGGCGATCAGTCCAGGCAGAAGCGGGAGGCCGGCAGTGTCGAGCTGTGCACGGTAGCTGTTGTGCAACCGACCACCGGGCAGGACCGGCGTCAGCGGTTCGGCCCGCTCCACCCAGTCGGCCAGCAGCGGGATGGCCCGCGCGGCGGCCTCGAACGCCGCGGCGTGGCGAAGCGTCTTGAGTCGTGCGTCGGTGCCATCGTGAGTGATCGTGACGGAGAACGTTCCCGAATCGTGCAGAAACGCGACGGCGAAATAGCCGGCCAGGCTCAGCGACAGTCCCACCGGGGAATTGCTCGGGGCGGGCTCTGCACCGACGAGCCGGTACTGACGGGTGACGTAGGTGGCGCCGCACGGGACCTGCTCGTCCACGGCGCCGAGGCGGCGCAGGAGGCGCCCGCTGCGGCCGGAAGCGTCGATCACGACGTCGGCAGCCATGGCGGTACCGTCGACGTCGATCCCGACTGCGCGGCGTCCGTTCTGGATGACGCGGCCGGCATGGCCGGTGACCAGCGTCAGTCCTGGTTCTCGCCGGGCGATGGCCCACAGCACACGTTCGAACACCTCCCGGCGGCACCGGAGCGCAATCGCGGCGCCGTCGTCGCCCGTGATGACGTCGGCCCCGATACGGCGCAAAGACGCCAGCGCATCGGGGGATCTCGTCAGCGAGCAGATCCACCACGGGCCCGCGGAATGTGTGAGCGTGCGCGAACTGCATCACGCCTCGGCGTCGCCACGGCACACCGTGAGTGGGTCCGGGGTCTCGATCGACGACGATCACGCGCTGTCCGCGGCGGGCCAGCGCGATCGCGGTGAACAATCCCGTCGGCCCGGCACCGATGATCACAGTGGCCACAACACCCTCATTTCAGGTACCTTATAGTGTAATGAATAAGTCAACGGTCACCCATAATGGATGAATCTGTCAAGCGGGCATATCGCTCCCCGCTGCGCAGCGCTCAAGCTGCGGCCACGCGACGCAGCATCGTCGGAGCAGCCGCCGACCTCTTCGTCGCACGGGGCTTTGCCGCCACGTCGGTGGACGCGATCGCGGCATCGGCGGGGGTCAGCAGGAAGACGGTGTTCACCGCGGTCGGCGGAAAGGCAGAGCTCCTGACGCTGGCGTTGGAATGGGCGGTGGCAGGCGACGATGCACCGGTGCCGCTGACAGAGCGCGCGGAGATGATCGAGTTGCTCGCTCTGCAGGACCCGCGCGCGATCCTGCATCACTGGGCTCACGTGCTTACCGACATCGACTCGCGGGTCGCCGAGCTGTTCGTCGTCCTGGAGAACGCGGCGAGCGTCGACGACGCGGCGCAGGCCCTGTTCGATCAGATGGCCGATCAGCGCCGCGCGGGGGCCAGAGCCGTGGTCGCGGCGGTCGGCGCAGCAGGCGGACTTCGCGACCAGCTGAGCCGTTCCGAGGCCGTCGATCTGGCCGCGTTGTTCACCGAGCCGCTGCTCTACACCCGGCTCGTGTCCCACCGTGGCTGGTCGCGGCGGAGTTTCGAGGCGTGGCTGGCTGCGACGCTGTGCGATCAGCTGCTGGTCCGCTCGGATAGTCGATGACCGAGCGCCAGTAGTCCTCGCCGATGTCGCCGCCGCTGCGCAGCACCATGGCCAGCCCGGTTGCCATCGCCAGCCCCAGTAGGCCGAGCCACAATCCGGCCACCCCGATCACCACCCACAACGCCGTCGTCACATGGGGCCACGGCGACACCACGGCCAGAATCGGCGCGAAGAAGAAGCCCGTGCCCACATACCACGCCGAGCCGGTTCGATCGCAGATCAAGACGATGCGCAGCCACCGTGGAGTGTGGTTCTCGGACATGCCATCACGATCCGCCGCTCGGGTAGCCCGGGCAATTACGTTCGAGGTAATGGCGGGGACTACGGATGGAGGCCAGACTCAGTGGATGGCGATGCGGGACGCGCCGCCGACCACGGTGGGCGCGATGGTGCGGCGCTGGCGTGCGCGGCGGCGGCTCAGCCAGCTCGACCTGGCGTTGGAGGCGGATGTCTCGGCGCGGCACGTCAGCTTCGTCGAGACCGGCCGCGCGACTCCCAGCCGGGCGATGGTGCTGCGGCTCGCCGGTGTTCTGGACGTGCCCCGGCGGGAACAGAACCGGATGCTGCTGGCTGCCGGCCACGCCCCGGCGTACACCGAGCGGCCTCTGGACGCACCTGAGATGGCTGCCGTGCAGGCTGGTCTGGACCGGGTGCTGGAAGCCTACGAGCCCTACCCCTGCATCGTGGTGAACCGTGTCTGGGATCTCCTGACCGCCAACGCGGGGGCCAACGTGCTCCTCGAAGGCGTCGCCCCGCACCTGCTCGACCGGCCCAACGCGTTGCGTATCGCATTGCATCCGGACGGTCTCGCTCCACGAATCCGCAACCTCGGCCAGTGGCGCAGTCATCTGGCCGGGCGGTTGCGGCGGGAGGCGGCGGCCGACGACACCGGGGAGCTCACCGCTCTGCTCGACGAGATCGAGGGATATCCGGGCGGTGAGGACCGCTCCCCCGATTTGGGCGGCGTCGCTGTCCCGCTGGAGCTGATCACGCCCGACGGTGTCGAACTTCGACTGCTGTCGATGGTGACGACGTTCGGGACCGCGCTCGACCTGACCGCCGCCGAGGTCAGCATCGAGGCGTTCTTGCCGGCCGATGCCGCGACCGCGGCCGCTCTCCAGTCCGTCCCCTGCGGTGACACCGCGCGCAGATTGGGTCCGAAGTCCCCAGGCGACGGGACATGACCGCATAGAGTCGAGCGCCATGGAGACTCGACATCTCGCCGCTGTCATCGCGGTCGGCGGCGCCGTCCTCGGGCTCACGGCGTGCTCGTCGCCGGAGCCTGCTCTCGGTGGCACCACGGCGACCGTCGCGATCGACGGCAACGACGCCGGTGGGGCCTACCCGGTCACCTGCCGGCAGACGGGTTTCACCTGGTACATCCAGACGGCCGGCAAGGACAAGGGCTTCACCGCAGTGCTGGCGATGGACGGGCCGCCGAAGGCCGAGTCCGTCGAGTTCCGGGACATCGGCGGATTCTCCGGCAACTTCTGGAAGGGCAACATCGGCGATGCCGAGGTGACAGGTCAGCAGGGCCGGTACACCATCACCGGGACTGCCGACGGCAACTTCAGCGACAAACCGAGTGACGCGGCGACCGCAAAGTTCCGGATTCAGACCAACTGCTGAACCAGGTCCTCTTCGTAGCGGGCGACTTCGACGAGGTCGTCGTGGGCCTCGACGCTGATGTATTCGCCGCTCATAGCCCGCAGTAGGGGTGAATCCCCGATCTGGGACACGTCTGCCAGGCTGGCTGTTTCGTGTGCGTGGTCGTGCATGATCGCACCTCCGTCGTCGATGACAGAGGGTTACCCGAACCGCGCGCAGCAAACATGACGTCGCGGTGACGGATCAGGACTGAACGATGATCGGATCCCCGACGCTGACGGTGTCGAAGTACCACGCGGCGTTGTCCGGGCTGAGGTTGACGCAGCCGTGGCTGACGTTCTCATATCCCTGCGATCCCACCGACCACGGCGCGGAGTGCACATAGACTCCGCCCCAGGTGACGCGCACGGCGTTGGCGACGGTGAGTTTGTAGCCTTCGGGATCCGACAGCGGGATGCCGATGGTCCGTGAATCCATGACCACGGATTTCTGCTTCTCCAGTGCGGTGAAGCTGCCGATCGGGGTGGGGTGCTTCGGCTTGCCCATCGACGCCGGCATCTCACGGGCGACGACGCCGTCGATGCTCACGGTGAACGTGTGCGCGTCGAGGTCGGCGACGCCGACGACCGACGATCCGGTCTGGAAGCTGGTCGAGAATCCGCCGACCGAGACGTCGATGGGTGCGTGCGCCGGGAAGAATTGCGTCGGCGTCCACTGCATGGTCCGGTCGTCGAGCCAGGAGAACGTGCCCTGAGCAGGCGTGGCATCTGCCGGCCGCACCGCGAAGGAACTCTGGATCGCAGCCCGGTCGGACACCGGTGCGGTGAACGTGACGGTGACCGGGTGGCCCACGCCGACCGTCTGACCGGGAGAGGGTGACATCTCGCTGATCGTCGACGGCAGCGTCGGCACCGCGGTGCCGATCGCGCCGACCGCCGACGGGCCGACCGACAGGCCGGTCATGACGGTCACCGCTCCCACCACGGCCGCGAAGCGGGTGATCGAGGAGCGGATTCGGTTGTGTTCACGTGAGGCGCTCGCCACGTTGCCATCCTAGGTAATCGACGGGGTTCACCCTTGTTGAACAACTATCGCGGTCACGCGGCCGAACGTTTCACCCCGCCGACCGCCAGCAACGCATACCCCAGGGCCAGCACGCCGGCGGCCAGCGCCGCGACGTTGGCGGCGACCGCGCCCGCACCGACACTGTCCACGTCCAGGAAGAAGTAGGGCGCCCGACGGCCCAGGTCGTTGAGAACCAGCAGCGCCACCGCCAGGTACGCCGCGGGGAACGCCAGCCACGCGACGGGATGCCACCACGTCAGGCTCGCCCCCGGGGACCCCGCAGGAGTGGCTCCGCGGCCCACCAGTACCCAATCGCACAGCGCCAGTACCGGCACGACGCAATGGAGCAGCAGGTTGGCGACCGTGTAGCCCATGCTGCGCTCGACGAGGAACAGATTCCAGACCACGCCGGCCATCACGAGGTAGAGGACCACCGCCCCGCGCAACGCGGCGCGTCCGTCGGCCCGGGGCCGGACCAGCGTCCACAGGTAGTAGGCGGCAGCCGCGACATTGACCTGGTAGGTGAACGTCACCAGCCGCCACCAGAGGCCACGTTCGGAGGTCACACCGACGACGAGCAGCGCCGTGGCGACGGCACAGATGATCGCCGCGCGCAGGACGATCCGGAGGGTCACGCCCTCAGGGTAGAGGCGGTGGCGGCGGAGGCGCCGGTTCGACGACCGGCGGCTCGTCGCGCACACCGGCGAGCCGGTCGCGGATGCGCTGCAGAATGCCGGGGCGCTCCTCGGGCACCGGAGGCGGAGCGACGACCGGCGGCGGTGGCGGCGGGGCCGCGTCGACCGGCAGCGGGTCGGTGCTTTCGATCGGCGCCGGTTCCGATGCCGGTGCTTCCTCCACCGGGGCGAGTTCGGGCGCCGGTTCCTCCGTGGCGGGGGCTTCCTCGACCGGCGGCGGGGCGACGGGAGGTGGCGGCGGGGCGATGGGTGCGACGGGGGCTACCGGCGCCATCCTGTCCGACACCGCTTCGGCGGCCGGCCGGACTGGCGGAACAGGCCGCTCGGGGACGAACTGCATGCCCAGCGCCGCGGAGACCGACACGACTAACGCGACAAGGCCGCCGGTCAGCATCGCCACCGGTCCTACCCGCCTCAGCTGCTCGGCGCGGCGCTGCGGGATCACCGAGTCATCAACCGGTGTGAGGTCGTCGTCGAGCCACCATCCGTCGGCACTCGGGGTGCAGGCCAGCGCCGCTCCCCGAGCCAGCGCGAGCTGGGCCTCTGCGGGTGAGAACACCGGCACCGCCAACGCGTCTTCGAGCACCGGTGCGATGCCGTCGAGGTCTTCGGCCGAACCTACGAGCACCAGCGCCTCGGGTTCCCAGTCCGCGCGGGCGAACACCGCGCTCAGCCACCCGATCAGGTCTTCCTCGGTGATCACGGAGGTGTTGACGGCGGTCTGCACGGCGCCGTCGTCGGGCGTGACGACGAGGGCGATCAGCTGTCCCGGCTCCACCACGCAGACCGCGGTGGTGTGGTAGCCGACCACCTCGGCGATCCCGCGGGCCAACGCATCGGTGGCCTCGGACAGCTGCACCGGCACGATGTTGTGACCGGATTCGGTGAGCTCCTTGAGCAGTAGCGACGCCTCGGTCCTGGCGTCGTCGCTCCACGTCACGCCGATCGACTGCACGCGCTGACCGCGCTGCGCGGCCAGCGCCTCGGTGCGTCGCACGGCTTCGGCGGCCTGCTGCGACGTCGCCACCTCGACACCGGTGCCCGTCATCGCCGCACCGTCGGCGTCCTGCCCCTCCACCAGGACCAGCCCGACGGCCGATGAGGTCACCGACAGTCCGAGTACTGCGTCCACGAACCACTCCTTCGTCGCGGCGACCTTACCCGCAGCACGTCCGATCACGCACACCGTCGCGCGGCCGCCAGTGAGAAGCCACGGCTGTGAAAACGCCGCCCTGGCAGCCGTAACGGCTATTCCGCGGGGGTGAGGGTCTTCGTCAGTAGTCGCGGCTCGATGTTGCCACCGGAAAGGATCACCGCGGTCGGACCCGGTGGCGTTGTGTGCCGGCGGTAGGCCGCCAGCGCGACGGCGCCGCTGGGCTCCGCGACCAGATGACCCCGCTGTGCGAATTCTCGGACAGCAGAGAGTATTTCGTCTTCGGTCACGGTCAGCATCCCATCCAGGACGCTGCGCAGGTGGGCGAACGTCAGCTCCGAGGGTTGCGAACGCAGGCCGTCGGCGACGGTGCGGTTGCGCAGGGTCACCGGCCAATCCACGCGCTCGCCGGTTCGCAGGCTCTCGGCAGCGTCTGCGGCCAGTTCGGGCTCGACACCGAGCACCACGGCCGACGGGCAGAGCGCCTTGATCGCCACGCCGATACCCGAGGCGAGTCCGCCGCCGCTGACCGGCACCAGCACCGTGGCCACCTCGGGGAGGTCCTCGGCGATCTCGATGCCGATGGTGCCCTGACCGGCGATGATGTCGCGGTGGTCGAACGGCGGGATCATCACCCCGCCGGTGTCGGCGACCACCTCGGCGGCGACGGCTTCCCGTTCGCCCGCGCCGCACAGCACCACTCGCGCCCCGTGCCTGCGGGTCGCGGCCACCTTCACCTCGGGTGTCTCCTCGGGCATGACGATGTGCGCCCGCAGACCGAAGGTGGCCGCGGCATAAGCGACGGCCTGGGCGTGATTGCCGCTGCTGTAGGCCACGACGTCGGTGACGGATCCAGCTTGCTCTCTCACCGCTGTCAGCGCGTTGAACGCACCGCGCACCTTGAAGGCGCCGATCGGCTGCAGGCTCTCCGGCTTCACCCACAGCGGACGCTCCGGATCACCCCATGGCGCGGGTACCAGCGGCGTGCGCACGACATGGCTGCGGATTCGCTGCGCGGCGGCGCGGATGTCGTCGATCGTCACGAGCTGCATGGCTCGAGTCTGCCCCACCCCTACAGTCGTCGGTGATGTCCAGATACTCGCTGCCCGTGGTGCCCCGCTACGCAGAGATCGACCAGCAGGGGGTGGTGTTCAACGGCCACTACCTCACCTGGTTCGACGAGGCGTGCACCGGCCTCCTGGAACACTGCGGCGCCACCTACGCCGACCTGATCGCCGGCGGCTACGACTTCCAGGTGGTGCACAGTGACATCGACTTCGCTGCGCCTGTGCGCTGGCGGGATGTCGTGCGGGTCGACGCCGCGTGCACGCGGGTGGGCACCACCAGCTTCACCATCGGGTTCGCGGTGCGGCGGCGGGCCGCGCACGAACCCGAGGACGCCGAGCAGGTCGCGGTCCGCGGTGCCAACACCTATGTGGTGGTCTCGACAGACGATTGGGCCAAGCGTCCCGTGCCGGATGCGCTGCGCGCCGCATTGACCGGCCGCGGCGCGGGATGACCGGTACGGTCCTCGCATGGGACACGACCATGGACACCAGCGCGATCTCCCGCCCGGCATGGTCGAGCAGCTGGAGCTCGCGTACGCGGGCGTGGCGTCGTTCGGGCACCGGCCGTTCCTGACCGAGACCGCGCAGCTCGACTCCTGGCGGCCTGACGTCGCGATCGTCGGCGCGCCGTTCGACATCGCCACCACGAACCGACCCGGGGCCCGCTTCGGTCCGCGGGCGATCCGCGCCACCGCGTATGAGCCCGGCACGTACCACATGGACCTGGGCCTGGAGATCTTCGACTGGCTCGAGGTCGTCGACTTCGGCGACGCCTACTGCCCGCACGGGCAGACCGAGGTGTCGCACCAGAACATCAAGGAGCGTGTGGCGGCGATCGCCAGCCGCGGCATCGTCCCGGTGATCCTCGGGGGTGACCACTCCATCACCTGGCCGGCCGCCACGGCGGTCGCCGACGTGCACGGCTACGGCAACGTCGGGATCGTGCACTTCGACGCGCATGCCGACACCGCCGACGAGATCGAGGGCAACCTGGCCAGTCACGGCACCCCGATGCGACGGCTGATCGAATCGGGCGCGGTGCCCGGCTCGCACTTCGTGCAGGTGGGTCTGCGCGGTTACTGGCCGCCGCAGGACACCTTCGAGTGGATGCAAGAGCAGAAGATGACCTGGCACACGATGCAGGAGATCTGGGAGCGCGGCTTCAAGGCGGTGATGGCCGACGCGGTCGGCGAGGCACTGGCCAAGGCCGACAAGCTCTACGTCTCGGTCGACATCGATGTGCTCGACCCGGCACACGCGCCCGGCACCGGCACCCCGGAGCCGGGCGGGATCACCAGTGCTGACCTGCTCCGTATGGTGCGTCAGCTCTGTTACGAACACGATGTGGCCGGCGTCGACGTCGTCGAGGTGGCGCCGGCCTACGACCACGCCGAGTTGACGGTCAACGCCGCGCACCGGGTGGTATTCGAGGCTCTCGCCGGGATGGCGGCCCGGCGGCGCGACGCGGCGGGCGGGGAACCGGGCCAGCCGGCCCGGTCCTACCTGAAGCGTCCTACCTGAAGCCCTGATCAGCTCTTGGTGAGCGTGAACTGGCAGATGTCGGTGTAGCCGTCGCGGAACAGGTCGGCGCACCCGGTCAGGTACTTCATGTAGCGCTCGTAGACCTCTTCGGACTGGATCGCGATGGCCTGGTCCTTGTTGGCCTCGAGCGCGGCGGCCCACAGGTCCAGCGTGCGCGCGTAGTGCAGCCGCAGCGGCTGAACGAGGCCGACGCCGAAGCCGGCCTTGGTGGCGTGGCTCTTGACCTTCACCGGCTGCGGAAGATCGCCGCCGGGGAAGATCTCGTCCATGATGAACTTGAAGAACCTGATCTTGGTCATCGTGACCGGCAGATTCCTCGCGGCGAACTCGTCGTCGTCCGGCTTGACGATCGTGTGCAGCATCATCACGCCGTCGGCGGGCAACACGTCGTAGGCCCGGCTGAAGAACTCGTCGTAGCGGTCACGGCCGAAGTGCTCGAACGCGCCGATCGACACGATGCGATCCACCGGCTCGTGGAATTGTTCCCAGCCCTGCAGCAGCACGCGCTTGCTGCGTGGGCTGTCGAGACCGTCGAGGACCTTCTGCACGTGAGCCTGCTGGTTGCGGCTCAGCGTCAGGCCGACCACGTTCACGTCGTACTTCTCGACCGCCCGCTTGATGGTCGCGCCCCAGCCGCAGCCGACGTCGAGCAGCGTCATGCCGGGCTCGAGGCCGAGCTTGCCCAGCGAAAGGTCGATCTTGGCCAGCTGGGCTTCCTCGAGCGTCATGTCGTCGCGCTCGAAGTAGGCGCAGCTGTAGGTCTGCGTGGGATCCAGGAACAGCCGGTAGAAGTCGTCCGACAGGTCGTAGTGCGACTGGACGTCCTCGAAATGCGGAGTCAGATCCTGGGTTCCGTTGGTGGTGTCTGGCAAATCACTGACCTTTGAATCTCGAGTGCTTGCGAGGGTGGCCCCAGCGTCTTCGAGGGCCTGTCTCGTCCGGGGCGAAAGTTGCTCTGCACAGTACCCGAGCGCGCCGGATGACCGTGAATCGCCGGGCGGGCCCGTGTGCCCTCGTGCGCGGCGAACTATCGTGGGGAGACCGCCGAACCGCCCTACGACCGTCGGAGGTAACCCGCCGTGACGAGACCCCAGGACGACCCGTTCGACGACGCTCCCGAAGCCGACGTGGCCGAGCAGCGAGCTCCTGCCGACCCCAGCGAGGCTGCCGACGAGCCCGCAGACGACGTCTTCCGAGACGCTGATCGGGTGGCCGACGAGCGGGACTGGCAGGCCAGTGAGGCCGATCTGATCGAGCAGACCATCGAGGTTCCGATCGACGACGACTTCGACCGGTAACGATTCCGAGCTGTCAGATTCTCGACAGAACCGGGGGGATTCTCGCGGGGCGAGGTGGGTACTTCGCCGACGTGACTGACGCAAGTGACGCCACGGTCGACGCCGTCGGCAAGGTGACCGAAGCGCTGGAGTGGGTGGAGCGTGCACGGGGACATCTGTATTCGTTCCACCAGCTGATGGGCCGGGCGGATCTGCTGATGGGTGAGGCGTGCGACGCGCTGCGCGACGCGGGCCACGACGATGTCGCCGAGCGGTTGGAGACCGAGGTGGTCGGGCGCAACGTGCTCGAGGGGCGGTGGACGTTCCAGATCATCGAGGAGTTCGAGGACGTCTACTGGAATGTCGTGCGCGACCAGGAGAAGAGCATCCGCGACGAGCTGGTCGGGGGCCAACGCCACCTGCACGAGGCGCGGATGAAGGAGGACCGCCGCACCCAGGGCAGAAAGGGCCATGAAGCGCGGCCCTGACGCTACGCTCGGGATGCATGGGCAGCCCCGAACTCGACACCGATCTCGCGGACATGACCCGGGTGAACGGCACTCCCCCGCCCGACATCGCGCTGGCGGACGCCGACCTGGGATCGTGGGAGTTCTGGGGACTCGACGACGACGTCCGTGACGGCGCGTTCGCGACGCTGCGCCGGGACGCACCCGTCCGCTTCTTCGACGCGTTCATGGCGGAGGGCCCCGACGGGGAGGCCGAGGTCGCTGGGCACTGGGCGCTCACCCGCTACGACGACGTGTTCTACGCCAGCAGGCATCCGGAGATCTTCAGCTCGGCCGGCGGCATCGTGATCGGAGACCAGTCACCGGAGTTGGCTGAGTACTTCGGCTCGATGATCGCGATGGACGATCCGCGGCACACCCGGCTGCGCAACATCGTGCGCAGCGCGTTCACCCCGAAAGTGCTTGCCCTGATCGAAGATTCGGTGCGTGCGCGGGCGGCTCGGCTGGTAGCCGACATGGTGGCCGCGCATCCGGAGGGCCGGGCCGATCTGGTGGCCGAGTTCTCCGGGCCGCTGCCGCTGCAGATCATCTGCGACATGATGGGCATCCCCGAGTCGGACCATCAGCGCGTCTTCCACTGGACCAACGTGATCCTCGGTTTCGGGGACCCCGACATCGCGACCGACTTCGAGGAATTCGTCTCGGTCGCGATGGCCATCGGGGCGTATGCCACCGCACTGGCCGACGACCGGCGCGACAATCCCGCCGACGACCTGACCACGGCCCTGGTCGCCGCCGAACTCGACGGCGAACGCCTCACGTCGGCCGAGGTCGCGTCCTTCTTCATCCTGCTCGTCGTGGCAGGCAACGAGACCACCCGCAACGCGATCAGCCACGGCGTGCTGGCGCTGAGCCGCTACCCCGAGCAGCGCGATCTGTGGTGGTCCGACTACTCGGCCATCGCGCCGACCGCCGTCGAGGAGATCGTGCGGTGGGCGTCACCGGTGGCCTACATGCGGCGCACGGCCACCCGCGATGTGGAGCTGAGTGGCGTGCGGATCGCGGCCGGCGACAAGGTCACCCTGTGGTACGGCTCGGCCAACCGCGACGAGACGAAGTTCTCCGATCCGTGGACCTTCGACGTGCGACGCCACCCGAACCCACACCTGGGGTTCGGAGGCGGCGGAGCGCACTTCTGCCTGGGCGCCAACCTGGCCCGCCGGGAGATCACCGTGGCGTTCGAGGAACTGCACCGCGCCGTGCCCGATCTGCGCGCTGTCGGTGAACCCGACCGATTGCAGTCGGCGTTCATCCACGGCATCAAGCGGTTGCCGGTCGTCTGGACCGTCTGACCGGGCGTCAGTTCCTGCGGGCGTCCGGGGCGACGCGATGCGTCTCGTGCTCGACACCCCGGTCGGCCGCACGAACCTCGTCGTCGCGGCTGCTGTGTCGACCCCCGGCCACCGCGCCGTTGTCGTCAGCGGTGACGTCGGTGTCCGAGCGACGGACCCGCGGATCGAGCTTGTCGGCGTGCTCGCGGCGCGCGTCGAGGTGCTGCTGAGAGCTGGTCAGCGCGTCGCGACGGCCCGCAGCGGTGTCGGCCAACCGGGCGGCCTCGGCTGCCTTGGCGTCGGCCTCGGCCTGGGCGGCGCGGGCCTTGGCCTCGGTCTCCTCCACCAGCGTGGCCTGACGCTGCACGCGCTGGCTGTCGTGGTGAACTTCTTCACGGATGCGGTCGGCTTCGGCTGCGCGGCGCTTGTTGCGGGACTTGCGCGCGGCGAGCACGATCGCCGCGATCACAAGGATCGCGGCGACCACTGCCACCACGATCCAGACGGTGTTGTTGCTGTCCATGACGGCTCCTCAGCTCGCGTGGGATCGCACGACGTTGACGACCCCATCAATAAGGGCTCGGATGCCCGGGCCGTCGCGGCGCTAAACCGCCGGCCGGTCTCAGTGCAGACGCAGCGCGCTGAGCATCCCGGCCGCCGAACGGGGCCAGGTGAACTGCTCGGCCCGGCGCCGGGCGCTGTGCCTGCGGTGGCCTTCGGGCCGGTTGATCACCGCGGTGACGGCGTGTGCGATCGCGCGTGGATCGTTGTCTGCCACGGCGCCGCTGTCCTGGGTGAGGATCTCGGCGAGTGCGGAGGTCCGCGACACCACCGCCGGCGTTCCGCACGCGAGCGCTTCGAGCGCGGCCAGGCCGAAGGTCTCGTGCGGGCCGGGAGCGAGCGCGACGTCGGCACTGGCCAGTATTGCCGCCACGGTGTCACGGCACCCCACGAATCCGGTGAAGTCGACTGGAAGCCCCCGAGCCTGTCGTTCCAGACGAGCCCGCAGCGGGCCTTCCCCGACCACCACCAGGCGGGCATCGACGCCCGAATCACGCAGGGCGGCAACGGCATCGATGCTCCGATGCGGATGCTTCTCGATCGAGAGCCGGCCACAGTGCACCAGCAGCGTCTGTCCGGCACCGGCCCACCGCGCCCGCACTGCCGCCGAGCGGTGCCGCGGGTGGAATTGGTCGAGATCGACTCCGAGGGGCACGGTCACGGCATTCGTCGCACCGATGCGGTCGAACTCCTGCCGCGCGAACGTCGTCGTGCACACCACCACGTCGTAATTGCCGGCCGTCCGGCGATTGGCGGTGTCAGCCACCGCTTCAGCCCACCGCGCGGGCAGCATCTGGCCCACCAGCCGGTCGAGCCGCTCGTGGGAGATCATCACCGTGGACACCCCGCGGCGACGGCCCCACGGACCCAGCGAGCGCAGCGTCAGCCGGTCGGACACCTCGAGCGCATCCGGTCGCAGCGCCTCGAGAAGCGCCGTCACGGGCCGGGGTGACGCCGCGCGGTATCCCCCGGTGAAGGGAATCTCGAAGGCGGGCAGCGTGATGCGCACGACACCGGTCTCGGTGGTGGTCCATTCTCGGCGCGAGCCGGGGACGACGAGGAACACGTCGTGTCCGGCGGCGCGGTACTCCGCCCCGAGCCGGTCGACCGCGGTGCGCAGGCCACCGGATCGGGGTCCGTAGAAGTTGGCCACCTGGACGACCCGCATGGTGGCATCAGAGCCTGCCCGGATGTGGAGAAGCCGACGGCGAGGTGGCGCGTTGCCGAACAGCGGTCGACGGGGTCAGCCGACGTGGACGACGAGCCAGTCGAGCGTGCGGCGCCAGGCGTCGTCGGCCGCCGTCTGGTCGAAACGCTCCCCCGTGTCGTTGAAGAAGGCGTGGTTGGCGCCCGGCTCGGTGACGAGTTCGTGGACCAGTCCGGCTTTTTCGAGCGCGGCGCGGGCGGCCGGTTCGGTGGCGTTGACCCGCTGGTCGAGCGCGCCGTAGAAGCCGAGAACGGCGACCCCGGCAGACTTCGAGAAGTCGGGGTCATCGGGGGTGGGTCCGTAGAACGGGAACGCCGCGGCGAGCTGCGGAACCCCCGCGTCGAGCAGCCGCCACACCAGCCCGCCGCCCATGCAGAACCCGATCGCGGCGAGCTTGCGGCCGGGGGTGCGGCGCGCGACCTCGGCAATGCCGGACTGCAGATCGGCCACCATGTCGGCGGGCGGACGCTCGCCGAGTGCGGCGGTGGCGGCCGCGGGGTCGGTGAACGTGGCGGTGCCGCCGCGGCCCGACAGCAGGTCGACGGCCAGGGCCGAGTAGCCCGCGCCCGCGAGCCGGCCGGCGACCGACCGCACCCAGTCGGTGAGGCCCTTGTTCTCGTGGATGACCAGGATGCCGCCGCGCGGGTTCTCTGCCTCTGCCCAGGCACCCTGAAGTTGTCCCGCGGGACCGGCCCAGGTCACCGGCGCGGTCGGCAGCGCCGCGGCCTGTCCCGGCGGTTCGCGCCGGGGCGGCGAGCTCGACTGCGGCGTGCCGGCCGAGCCTGCCGGGCTGGACTCCTCGGATGTGGTGGACGTAGGCGCTCCGGCGTTGTCGGCGCACGCGGCGATCAGGGCCGATGCGCTGGCCGCGCTCACCCCCAGTAGCGCGAGCCGGCGTAGCGCTTCCCGGCGGGACAGCAGGCCGTCGACGTGGTCGGTGGCGATTTCCTCGGCGATGTAGCGCTGCAGCGGCGTCACCTTCTCGATTATGCGCCGCGGTCGGGTAGACATTTTGGTGAAAGTGTTCACGATGTCGTTGACACCTGTCGTGGCGCCCTGTTCGATGGGGACGTGAGCAGCACTGTGAGCTACGACACGATCATCCGCAACGGTCGCTGGTTCGACGGCACCGCCGCCCCGTCCGCGGTGCGCACCATCGCGATCCAAGACGGCCACGTCGCGGCGATCTCGGAGGACGACCTCGCCGACGCGGACTGCGCCCAGGTGATCGATGCGACAGGTAAATGGGTGCTGCCCGGCATGCTCGACATCCACACCCACTACGACGTCGAGGTGCTCGGCGGGCCCGCGCTGTCCGAGTCACTGCGCCACGGGGTAACCACCGTGCTGCTCGGCTCGTGTTCGCTGTCCACCGTCTACGTTGACGGAGGCGACGCCGGCGACATCTTCGGCCGGGTCGAGGCGATCCCCCGCCAGCACGTGGTCGCGGCCATCGAGCAGCACAAGACCTGGCGCAATGGCGAGGAGTACATCGCCGCGCTGGAAGACCGTCCACTCGGGCCCAATGTCGCCGCGTTCATCGGGCACTCCGACATGCGCGCCGCGGTGATGGGCCTCGATCGCGCCACCCGCTCGCACGAGCGGCCCACCAGGGCCGAGCAGGCGCGAATGGAGAGCATGCTCGCCGAGGCGTTGCGCGCCGGATTCGTCGGAATGTCTTCCCAGCAGTTGCTTTTCGACAAGCTCGATGGGGAGGTCTGCCGCTCGCGAACGCTGCCCTCGACCTACGCCAAACCGCGGGAGTTGCGCCGGCTCAAGGCGCTGCTGCGGCGCGCCGGGCGGGTCCTGCAGTCCGGACCCGACATCGAGAACCCGTTCAACATCGGCTCCCAGGCGTTCCAGTCCCTGGGCATCATCCGCAATCCGCTCAAGACCAGCCTGCTGTCCGCCGCGGACGTCAAGTCCAACCCGGTGGCGGTCAAGATCCTGGGCCCGCTCGCCAAGGTGGTCAACAGCTTGGGCGGGGATTTCCGCTGGCAGCACCTGCCGGTCCCGTTCGAGGTGTACGCCGACGGTATCGATCTGGTGATCTTCGAGGAGTTCGGCGCCGGCGCGGCCGCCCTGCACCTGCGCGACGAGGTGGAGCGCAACGCTCTGCTGCGCGACGAGAACTACCGGCGCAGGTTCCGTCGCGACTACGACGCCAAGTTCGGCATGCGGGTGTGGCATCGGGACTTCTTCGACGCCGAGATCGTGGACTGTCCCGACACTTCGGTGATCGGCAAGTCGTTCGGTCAGGTCGGCAAGGATCGCGGCGGCCTGCATCCCGTGGACGCGTTCCTCGACCTGGTGCTCGAACACGGCACGGCGCTGCGGTGGCGCACCACGATCTCCAACCACCGGCCGGAGGTGCTCAAAGCCCTGGCGCGCGATCCCGGTGTGCAGATGGGTTTCTCGGATGCCGGCGCCCATCTGCGCAACATGGCGTTCTACAACATGGGGTTGCGGCTGCTGCGGCACGTCCGTGACGCCGAGCGCGCGGGCAGGCCGTTCATGACCGTCGAGCAGGCGGTGCACCGGCTCACCGGAGAACTGGCGGACTGGTATCGCATCGATGCCGGTCACCTGCGAATCGGCGACCGCGCCGACGTCGTCGTGATCGACCCCGAACGTCTCGACGAGTCCCTCGACCGCTACGCCGAGTCGCCGGTCGAGCAGTACGGCGATCTGCCGCGCATGGTCAATCGCAACGACGAGACGGTGACCGCGGTGCTCGTCGGCGGGCGCGCGGTGTTTCGCGACGGTGCGCTGACCGACCTCGTCGGCACCCAGCGCACCGGTCGGTTCCTGCGGGCCGCGCACCGCGTCCGGGCGTTGCCGGCCTCGTCCGAGGAGTTGACGCGTGTCGGCTGAGCAGACCGTCGGGACGTCGGTCGAACAGACCGTGGGGACCCTGTGGGAGGCCCTCTCGGCGCGGGACTGGGACGCGGTGATGGGCACCCTGAGCGACTACTGCATCTACCTCGACGTGCCGGTCGGCCCGGCCGCTGCCGCGCGCGGACCGGTCGACATCGTCAAGCGGCTCAAGATCGGCCTGGAACCGCTGGCGTCCTACCAGAACTTTCCCGGCCTGATGGTCAGCAACGGCAGCGACGTGATGTACGAGCATCACGAGGAATGGCGTTGGGAGACAGGGGAATCTGCGGTCCTGCAGTTCGTGTCGGTGCACCGGGTGATCGACGGCAAGGTCGCGCTGTGGAAGGACTACTGGGACATGGGGGCACTGAGCAACCACGCCCCGCCCAGCTGGCTCGAGAACTTCGCAACCGCGGACATGTCCTGGATGTTCGACGCCACCGGACTCGTCTGACGCGTCAGGCTCCGACCAGACCGTCGATCTGGTTGATCGCCGACGTAGCGCCCTCGATCATGCCCATGTCGAGCACCTGCTGCAGCGCCTCGGCCGAGGCGTAGGTGCTGACGTAGGTCGCGCGGGTGCCACCGTCGCGATCGGTGAACGTGAACACGTTCTTGGACACCGGCAGATCGGTTTTCGGCGTGAAGTCGGGCTCGGCGAAGCCGTCGTCGAAGCTGAACCCGTGCGGTTGGTCGACCGCGGTGACGTCCCAGTAGCCGGCGTACTTCTCCCCCTCCGGCCCCGTCATGTAGTAGGTGACCCGACCACCGGGACGCAGATCGTGGTCGACCACCGTCGCCGGGTATTCCGGTGGGCCCCAGATCTTCTCGAGCTGACGCGGATCAGCGTAGATCTGCCAGATGCGCTCGACCGGCGCGGCGAAGTCGGCGACGATGGTCAGGCTGCGCGCGTCCACATCGTGGCGGACATCGGTGACGGGCATGGTCATTCCTCTCGGGTGTTCTCGGATGCTGCGTTTTCGGACGCAATGAGGTCGTCGATGCGGGCGACGCGGCCGCGCCACACCTGTTCCAGCTCGGCGAGCAGTGCGGCCACCGACCGGATCGCGGTGACCTCGCCGCGGGCCAGTTGCTCGCGGCCGTGCCGCCGCTTGGTGATCAACCCGGCCCGGTCGAGCACCGCGACGTGTTTCTGCACGGCCGCGAAACTCATGTCGTAGTGGGCCGCGAGCGTGGACACGGAGTGCTCGCCATCCAGGACGCGGCGCACGATGTCGCGCCGCGTCCGGTCGGCCAACGCATGGAACAGCGCGTCGGCACGGTCCTCGTCGAGCACGTCCACATCACCAACATACAACCAATCGGTTGTATGTTGTCAAGGGGTCACACACTCCAGGCGAGCCGGAACTTCTCCGCGAGCTCCTCGGGGCTCAGGTGTCCGTACGTCTCGTTCTCGTAGCGGCGCACCGCAAGCACCGCGTCGACCACCGCATCGCCCAGGATTCCGCGCAGCGTCGCCGAGCGGTCGAGGGCGTCGAGCACGGCCCGCTGATCGGTCGACAGCACCGTGATGCCCGCCTCCGCACGATGCGCGTCCGACAGCGACGACGGATCGACCGTCACCTCCGCCGGCAGGTGCCGGGCCTGCTCGATCCCGTCGAGCGCCAGGCCGAGCACCGCGGCCGTGGCCAAGTAGGGATTCGCCGACGGATCGATGATCTTGACCTCGACGTTGGCGCCGTACACGTTGGCCGGTCCCGCCGTCAGGAAGCGCACCGATGCTTCGCGGTTCTCGGTCCCCCAGCACGCGTATGCGCCGGCCCAGCTGCCCGGCTGCATGCGCAGCCCCGACAGGATCGATCCGCTCAACACCCCCTGCGCCTCGGCGAGGCCCGCGAGCACGCCGGCCATCGCCGACGCTCCCTCGTCGGTCATGCCGCCGGGGCCCTCGCCGCCGGAGAACAGCGGCGCATCCTCCCGTGCCAGCGAAAAGTGTTGATGGGCACCCGATCCCACGCTCCCGGCGAACGGCACCGGCGACAGGCTGACCCGCACGCCGTATTTGCGCGCCGCCCGGCCGATGATGATGCGCATCAGGCTGACGTGGTCGGCCGCGGCGACCGGGGTGAGCGGAGCCAGCGAGATCTCGAACTGGTTCGCGCCGTATTCGGGATGGAACTGTTCGATGGCCACCCCGGAGGCTGTCGCGTTGGCCGTGACCTCCCGGACGAAGCCTTCGAACTCGAGCACCCCGGCCAACCCGTACTGGGCCCACAGGTCAGCGGGCAACGCGGCGCCGTCGGGACCGACCAGCAGGAACTCGATCTCGTGACCGACCAGCGCAGAAAGACCCGCCTGCGCGAGTCTCTCCTCGACGCGACGCAGTGCGCCGCGTGTGCAGAACGGATCCGCGCTGCCGTCCTGACTGTGGAAATCACCGGGCGCCCAGGCGAACCCGTCGCCGAGGATGCGCAACGCGCCGAGGTCGATCCGGATCCGCTGATCCCCCACCACGCCTGTCGCCGGGCTGAACGCGATGCCGACCTTGTCGATCGTGAACACGTGCCAGACCGGGCTGGCGCCGAGCCCGGGGTCGGCGAACGACCCCATGCGGCGCAGCGGAACGGTCTTGGCGTGCATCAGCCCGGCGGGGTTGATGACGGTGCCGATCAGAGTCGCGACACCGTCGGATTCGAGCTGGGCAATCGCCGCGGCGGCGAGCGGTTTGGCGGCCATGCGGTCATTGTGCCGTCGGGCCGCCGCGCTCACAGCGTGATCGCGCAGGCCTGTCCGATGTCGAGGGTGCGCAGCATGCGGCCCATCCCGACCCACATCGCACAGGAGATCGCCAGGTCGGTGAGCAGCTCGTCGTCGAAGTGCTCCTTGGCCCTGGCCCAGAAGTCCTCGTCGTCGCGCAGCCCGGTGTGATCGGTGGCGAAGCGGTGCGCGAACTCCATCGCGATGCGCTCGGAGTCGCTGTAGCCCGGCCATGTCCGCCACTGGGTGGCGTAGTCGTAGAACTCCTCGGTGATGCCGTTGGCCTCGCCCTCGCTGTCGCGAGTGTTCTGGCACGTGACGCACTCATTGGCGTACGCGATCACGATGCGCGCGGCCTCACGGGTACGCATCGGCAACCGGTTCTTCGTGTAGACCGCGTTGCTGAAGCGGGCCATCGCGGCCCCGAGCTCCGGTGATGTCACCGCGAAGCCGGTCACGTCGTCGTCAGCGAAGTCCCCGATTCGGCTCATGGCCGAAGTGTAACGCGTTCTAGTTCGTGCCGACGCTGGGCGGACGAGACACGCACTGTGCCAGGTAGAGCTCCTCGCCGAGCTTGCCCATCAGCTCCAACTGCGTCTCGAGGTAGTCGATGTGCAGTTCTTCGTCAGCCAGGATCTCTTCCAACAGGGTGGCCGACGTCGCGTCGCCTTTCTCGCGGCACATCATGACGCCGGGCCTCAACCGGGCGACCACCTCGTACTCGATCGCGAGGTCGGCTTCGAACTGCTCACGCACGGTCTGGCCGACCCGCAGAGAGAAGAGTCGCTGGTAGTTCGGCAGGCCGTCGAGGAGCAGGATCCGGTCGGTGATCTTCTCCGCATGGACCATCTCTTCGAAGGATTCCTTGCGGGTGTGCTCGGCCAGCTCGGTGAAGCCCCAGTTGTCCTGCATCTTCGAGTGCAGGAAGTACTGATTGATCGCCGTCAGTTCGCTCGTCAGCTGCTCGTTGAGCAACTTCAGAACTTCGGGATCCCCTTGCATGGCGCGCTCCTCAACAAGATCAGTGGCCCGCACGGGCTGTGCGCGAGCACGTTCAATCTAATGCACCGTCGTCCCCCGCCGGCGCAACTCCGGCCGTAGGTCTGGACCGATCTCGGCGAGTAAGGCTAGACTTCGCTTCCGAAGGTAAGGCTAGACTCAGTTGCCTGCGGCACCGACAGTGAGGATGGGGCGTAGCGGATGTTCGTCTGCCTGTGCACCGGCACCACCAGCCACGTCGTCGGAGAGCTCGTGGCCAACGGTGCCCGCACGTCGCGTGACGTGGCCGAGGCATGCGGCGCAGGCGGTGACTGCGGTCGATGCCGACGCAACCTCCGGGCGATCATCGAGGCGCACTTCGCTGCGGTCCCCGAGCCTGCGGTCAGCGTCGCTGGGTGAACTGATCCAGCGCGGCCGCGTTGGCGGCCCCGCCGAGCAGTTCGGCGAACTCGGCATTCTCGCGGGCGGTGGCGTCCGCGATCCCGGCCCGGTAACTCTGCGCGATGGTCCGCTTGACCGCTGTCAGGCTCGAAACAGACCGTGCGGCAAGGACATCGGCGTGCCGACGGGCTTCGGCGAGTAGGTCCTCGGGTGTGCAGACCTTCCAGGCGATGCCCATCCGATGGGCCTCGTGGGCGTCCACCCACTCCGAGGACAGCAGCATCCAGGCCGCGTTCTGCCGCCCCATCAGCTGGGGCAGAAGATACGACGACGCCGCCTCCGGGGCGACGCCGAGGCTGGTGAACGGGCACTTCAGGCGTGCGGTGGACGACATGAACACCAGGTCCGCGTACCCCAGGATCGTGGTGCCGATCCCCACCCCGACGCCGTTGACCGCGCAGATCAACGGCTTGGTCAGCTCGGCGAGCGCGGTGATCATCTTCGGGAAGTTGCTCCCGCCGGCATAGGAGCCGTCGGCGATGCGCGCCTGCATCTCCTTGAGATCGTTGCCCGCGCTGAACGCGCGGCCCTCGCCGGTCAGAAGCACCACGGCGACATCGGGGTCCGCCGACGCCTCGTCGAGGGCGGTCGCCGTGGCGAGGTAGAGCTCCTCGGTGAACGCGTTCAGCGCTTCGGGCCGGTCCAGTGTGAGCGTGCGAACCTTGTTGTCATCGCTGATCCGAAGAGTCACCGCAGCAGCGTAGCGAACGGGTCACGCAGCACGTAGCGACTGCTCGGAACGGTGTCGACGTTCTCGTTGGCCCCGAACGCCGAGGTGCTGGCCATCATTCGCGTCATGCGGTCGGACAGATCGTCGTCGTCGGCCGCGCCGAAGAATGCGTGCAGATCAGTGGTCGCGGCCAACGGAAAGAGCTCCTCGACGATCGCCGAGATCGGTTCGGCCCCCGCGGTCAGGGCCCGTACGACGGTGTTCTGGGTGTAGCCGAACGTCGCCTGCGTGTCGATCGCCACCTGGGTGTGGTCCTGGTGCCAGCGGGTCAGCCACGTCGATTCGTCCATGGCCGACGGTCGGCGCAGCAGCGCGACGTTCGCCAGGCCCGGGGTCCGTTCTCCGGGCGGGGTCTGCGGGGGTTTCAGCGGCACGGACTCGGTGACCAGATACGCCGCGACCACCTGGCTGTGCGCTCTCAGAATGTCTGTGGCAGCCGCGATCTGGCTGCCGTAGTACTGATCGGTCCAGACGGAGACGAGGCCGATCACCGGCGGGTCGAGGGTGGTCAGCGTCATCAGCGAGTCGGTGACAGCCGAGTCGCGGACGTTCACGGTGAGGCCGGCAACGCCGGTGTCGGCGAGCTGCTCGGCGACGTCGGTGCGCAATCGGGTGCACCACGACTCGTCGCCGGGCGCGCCACGCAACGTCAGGATCACTTTCTCCACTCCGCGACGATAACCCCGGGCCAGAATGGGGAGATGATCACGGGCGAGACGGTGCGCACGGCGCTGCCGGAGGCCGCTCCGGTGGTGCGCAGTGTCGTGGTCACCGTCGTGGCCGCGCTGTGCGCGATCCAGTGGGGCCCGACGGGGTCCGCGACCGCGGTGGCGGGAGCGGCGACGATCGCCGGAGTGGTGGCGCTGCAGCAGGATCCGCGCGGACGAACGCTGCGGGTGTTGTTCACCTCGCTCGTGATGGGCCTGGCGATCCTCGTGGGCACCTCGACGTCGGCGTTCTTCTGGATCGTCGTCGCCGCTACCGGTGCCTGGTGCGCGCTCGCTGCGCTGGCCTGGGTGTGGGGCACGTTCGCCGGGCTGATCGCCAGCGCGTCCGGGGCGCTGGTGATCGCCACCGTGTCGACGGCACCGACATGGGCCTCGACGGTGGGGACCGCCGCACTCGCCGTGTGCGTCGGCGCGGTGCAGGCTGCGGTGACCGCGGCGTGGCCGCCGAAACGCTGGCGAATTCAGCGCGAGGCGCTCGCCACGGCGTACCGCTCGCTCGCCGAGGACGCGACGCGGCTGGCGGTCCGGGCCGAGGAAACAGCGGGCAGCGCCGAGCCGATGATCGCCCTGCGCGCGGCGTTCACCGCCGACACCGCCCACCCGAAGCGACGATCCGCCGGCTACCGCAACTGGTATGTGGTGCCCGGACGCATCGGCGCCTCGCTGGCCGACCTCGGGGCGATTCCCAGCGGGACCGAGGTGTTGCACGCGGCTGCAGCCACCCTGACCGCGCTGGCCGATCCCGACCGCTCGGCCCGCGCCGAGATGGACGCCGCCCTGCTCCGACTCGACGCCGCCGTCGCCACGACCGGTGATGACGCGCAGGCAGCAGCGCAACGACTTTCCACCTATCTCCACCTCGCAGCAGCGAGGCGACCGAACGATGGTCTTCACGTGGGGCCGGCCCACCTGCGGGAGCGGGTCCGGTGGGCTTCCGATGACCTGCGGGGCCGGCTCGACCGGCACTCCCCGGTGCTGCGTCACGCCGCCCGCCTCGGGGCCGCTGTGATGCTGGCGTGCGTGCTGGGTCGCGTGATGGCGCTCGGTGACGGGACGTGGATCGCGCTGACGGTGCTGATGGTGCTGCGCCCCGAGACGGCGCACACCTATACCCGCTGTGTGGGACGCACGGCGGGTGTTGCGGCGGGGGCGCTGCTGGTCTCGTGCATCGCCGTGGTGGCGCACGCAGCGCCCGCGGTGTTCGCAATCCTCGCGGGCGTCGCGGTCGGCGTCGTCCGCCTGGCGGCACGATACGGATACCTTGCGATGGCCGCCGCCGTCGCGGCCGCGACCGCGTTCATCCTCGGCATCGATCACGCGGCGCTGCTCATCAACCCGCGCGATGTGGTGATCGCGACGGCGGTCGGCGGTGCACTGGCCGTGCTCGCTCACGTGCTGATGCCCGACGATCCGCTGACCCGGCTCGCGCAGCGGGCCGGCGAACTGCTCACGGCCGAGACCGATTACGCGTCCACGGTCGTGAAGGTGTACCTCCACGAAATCGACAGCGCGACGGAGGTTCGAGCTGCGGCCTGGGAACGGACGTTTCGCGCTCGAGCGGCGTTCGAGGCCGCCTCCGGCGCGGCGCGCCTGGTTTCGGCCGAGCAGCGGCGCTGGCTGCGGTGCTATCGCACGGTGCTCAATACCATCACGGGCTCGTGCGCCACGCTCGAGGACAACCTGCCCGTCGACGCGTTCCCCCAGCCGCACCGACCGTTCGTCCGGGCGGTCGACGAGTACGTCGAGGTGCTGTGTGGCGAGCCGGTGACGGCCACCGACCCGTGGAGCGTGGACACCGAGGAACTGACCGCCGCCGCTGAGCGGGTGCGGAGATCTGTGCCCGCGCACGAATCCGTCGAGGGGTCGGCTCGCGTTCTGGTGTCCGAGATCGGGTCGATCACCCGCGCGCTGTGCATGGTCGCCGACACTCCGTGGCCTGCGGCGAGGTCTTCCGGCCAATAGTCATCAACTGTTGACATCCCGTCGAATCGGCCTAGAGTCGAAGTCATCAGTCGTTGACTTATTGAGGAGTTCCCATGACCGCTCCGTCGCGAATCCCCGTTCTCATCGTCGGCGCCGGACCGACCGGCCTGGCGGCGGCGCTCGAACTGTCCCGCCTGGGACTGGGTGTCCGCATTGTCGACCGGGCACCACATCCATCGGCGGAGTCGCGCGCGCTGGCCGTGCAGGCGCGCACGCTGGAGCTGCTCCGGGTCCGTGGCATCGGCGAGGAGATGCTGACGCTGGGCAATCCGGTTCGGGCCGCGGCTCTGCATGCTGACGGGCGAGATCTCGCGCGGGTCGAGTTGAGCCGGATGCCCAGCGCCTTCAACGGCATTCTGATGCTCGCGCAGTCGGAGACCGAACGCCTCCTGGTCGAACAGCTCGGCCGTCACGGCGTCAAGGTCGAGCGCGGGGTCGATGTGGTGTCGGTACGCACCGAGTCCCAGTCTGTCTCTGCGACATTGCGTTCCGCCGGAGGGGAGGTCGAAAGTGTCGAGGCGCAGTACCTGATCGCAGCCGATGGACCGCACAGCACGATGCGCAAAGCCCTGGGGGTGCCCTTCCCCGGTCGCACGCTGCCGCACGACTACGTGCTGGCCGACATGCACATCGACGGTCCGATGCCCGAGGACGAGGTGTCGATCTTTCTGGCGCGCAGCGGCTTCGTCGCGGTCTTTCCCATGGGGCACGGGCGTTTTCGCATGATGGCTACGGACCCCTCCGGCGTGCTGGCCACCCGGGCATCCGCGCCGACGGTCGCGCAGATACAGGAGCTTGTCGACCGCACGGTCGAGGTGCCTGCGCGGCTGCACGGGTTGAATTGGAGTTCGCAGTTCCGGATCAACAGCCGCGTGGTGCCGAATCTGCGGTCGGGCCGGGTGCTGTTCGGCGGCGACTCCGCGCATGTGCACAGCCCGGCGGGCGGGCAGGGAATGAACCTCGGCATCCAGGACATGATCAACCTCAGCTGGAAGCTCGCGATGGTGCTCGACGGGCGCGCCCGGCCGGAACTGCTCGACACCTACTCCTCCGAACGCCTGCCGGTGATTCGAAAGGTGTTGCGCTTCACAGAGATCGGAACCCGGGTGTTCAACTCCACCAACCCGCTGGTGCACGCACTGCGGATTCGGATGGCGCCGCGGGCATTGGCGCGCGACGCCGTGCAGAATGCGGCGGCCTCGATGTTCGGGCAGTTGTCGGCTGATTACCGTGGCGATCTCCTGGCTGACGGTGCGGGCGGTCTGGGCGCTCTGCGTGCCGGTGACCGCGTGCCGGATGTGGACGGTCGGTACGACGCGCTCGATCTGAGCGCCCTGACGCTGTTCGCTGGTCGTGACGCCGGGGCGGCGATCGACGTCGCGAAGGCGTGGCACGGGGTGGTGAGTGTGCGGTATGGAGGCGGTGTGTCCGACTGGCTCCTGGTCCGCCCGGATGGGTATCTCGCCGCGGCCGGCGGGCCCGGCGACGCAGTCTCGTTGGATCGCTGGTTGGGACGCTGGTTCATGCGACCCTGACTTGTCGGTGGAAATGCGGGCCGGATTTCAATCCCTTTGGTCTCTTTAGTTTCATCAGCCCGCCTCGCCACAGGTAGCCGATATTCTGTCGGTGGTTCGAACTAGTGTTCGAACTATGGACGTGGTTGCGGACTCGGTGGAGGGGTTGCGGGCTCAGCTGGCGATCCTGCACGACGCCTGCGACGCCCTCTCCCATCCTGAGCTGGTGGCGCTGCTGGCTGAGGTCACGACGGTGGTGCGGTCGGTTCCCGCGCTGGAGCATCAAATCCTGGGTCGGCTCACGACTGAAACGGAGCCGCGCCGGCTCGGGGAAGCGTCGTGGAAGAAGGTGCTGACGACCGCGCTGCGGGTCTCGGACAAAGAGGCAAAACGCCGACTGGCTGATGCTGCGAACCTGGGTCCGCGCCAATCCCTGACCGGGGAGCCGTTGTCGCCCGTCTGGGAGGCGACCGCGGCGGCGCAAGCTGCCGGGGCATTGGACGGCGAGCATGTCGCGGTGATCGCGAAGTTCCACGAGGACTTGCCGGTGTGGGTCGACGTCGACACCCGCGCCGCCGCGGATCGGCAGCTCGCCGACCTGGGTGCAGGCTTGACCCCGTCGGAGTTGAACAAAGCCGCCGACCGGTTGGCCGCGATGATCGACGCCGACGGCCCCGAACCCACCGACGCCCAACGGGCGCGCCGACGCGGCATCTCCCTGGGTGAGCAGCAGGCCGACGGCATGAGCCGACTGAGCGGCTGGGTGACCCCGGAATTCCGGGCGCACTATGAGGCCATCCACGCCAAGTTGGCCGCCCCGGGCATGTGCAACCCTGACGACCACATCCCCTGCATCGACGCAGAACCCGATCCGGAGCAGGTGCGAAGCGATACCCGCAGCCCGGCGCAGCGCAACCACGACGCGTGGCTGGCGGTCGGCCGCATGGCCCTGTCCTCCGGGGAGCTGGGTTCGCACAATGGTTTACCGGTGACCGTGATTGTGTCCACCACGCTGCAGGAATTTGAGAAAGGTGCGGGGGTGGCGGTCACCGGCGGCGGCAGCTTGTTGCCGATGGCCGATCTGATCCGGCTGGCCGCCCACGCTCATCACTACCTGGCGGTGTTCGACCAACACACCAACCAGCCGCTGTACCTCGGCCGGAGCAAACGACTCGCGTCGCCGGCGCAACGGATCATGCTGCACTTGTCCGCGCGGGGCTGCACCCGCCCCGGCTGCACCATGCCCGGCTACTGGGCCCAGGTCCACCACACCACGGACTGGAAAGACGGCGGCGCCACCGACATCACCAACCTCACACTGGCCTGCGGGCCGGATAACCGGATGGTCGAACAGACCGGATGGACCACGAACATCATCGACCGCGGCCACACCGAGTGGCTCCCCCCACCCGACCTCGACACCGGCGGCAGACGCCGCGTGAACGGCTACCACCACCCCGAGCGCTACCTCCTACCGGAGGATGACGATGATCCATAAGTTCTGCGGGCCAATGCTTTTCGTCGTGGTGCGGAGCTGTCGCTGCACGTGACGCCAATTGTTCCTACCATTGTGTGCCATGGCAGCGCCGAACGAAGACCCGTCGCGCCCTGTGCTGCCTGCGACTCTCGTCGAAGTGGCCGGCCACCGGCTACGCGATGCGATCCTGTCGGGTCAGCTCGCGCCGGGTCAGAAGATCGTCGAGGAACAACTGTGCGCCGATCTCGGCATCAGCCGGGCGCCCTTGCGCGAGGCCCTTCGCCTGTTGGCTCAGCAAGGGTTGGTAGAACACCTTCCGCGGCGGGGCTCACGGGTGACCGAATGGTCCCCCGGCGACATCCTGCAGCTGTTCGAGCTGCGTCACGTGCTCGAACGGCACGCCATCGAGACGGCGCTCCCCCTGGCAGATCCCGGCCGTCAGCTCGAGCCGATCCGCGCTGCGCTGGACTGCATGGACAACGCCGAGGACGCGCTCGACCGCGATGACGCGCACCGCGCGTTCCACGCCGCCGTGGTGACCCTGGCCGACAACCGCCAGCTGGACATCGCGCTGGCGCCAATCCTGCTCAAACTGCAGCTGCCGATGGCAAAGAACCTCCGCGAGGAGGCGCACCAGCGCAACGCCGCGGACGGCGTGGAGCGGCATCGCGCGATCCTTGCCGCCCTCGAGTCCAATCGGCCCGACGTCGTGGTGGCGGCGCTGCGCGAGCACGGTCACTTCGACTACCTGGGGCTCGAACCGGACGCCGGCCCGTAAGCGCTTACACAAACGACACATTCCTGACCCGCGGTCGCCATCATTCTGTCGACAATCGACAGACATGGAGGAACACCGTGGGCCATCGATCGGGCCGTCCGTGGCCGAAATCCTGGCCTCACACGCCGGCGGAACCGGATCGCCGACCAAGACCGCAGCCCGCGTCGCCGACGCGATCGAGGCCCGTGGGGACGACGGCACGTGGCTGTCCACCGTCCCGCGAAGCGACCTGATCGCCGCCGCCGAAGCCATCGAACGTCGACCCGGTGCGCGCACGTTACCGCTCTACGGGGTGCCCTTCGGCGTGAAAGACAGCATCGACGTCGCGGGTGTGCCGACCACGCTGTCATGCCCGGACTTCGCCTACATCGCTGACGCGACCGCACCCGCGGTGCAGCGTCTTCTCGATGCCGGGGCGCTCTACGTCGGCAAGACGAACCTCGACCAATTCGCCACAGGCCTCAACGGGACGCGCACGCCGTACACCATCCCTCGCAGCGTCTACGGGCGCGAGATGATCTCGGGCGGCTCCAGTTCCGGATCTGCCCTCGCCGTCGCCCTCGGGCAGGTGCCCTTCGCCGTCGCCACCGACACCGCCGGATCCGGTCGCGTCCCCGCCGCGCTAAACGGCGTCGTCGGCGTCAAACCGTCGCGCGGCTTGATCAGCACCGTCGGATTGGTACCCGCGTGCAAATCCCTCGACTGCCTCACCGTCATGGCCGGCAGCATCGACGACGCCGACCGCGTGCTCGACGTGATGATCGCCCGCGACGACGGCGATCCCTGGTCGCGTGATCGTGGGCCCCGCGTCACCGGTGACCCCGTACGCGTGGGATTACCGCCCGCCGATGAACTCGAATTCTTCGGCGACGACTCGATGCGGGCGGCCCACCTCGCTTTCCGTGACCAACTCGCTCGCCAGCACGCGATCGTCGAGGTCTCCCTGCAGCCCTTCCTCGCCGCCGGATCCCTTCTCTACCAGGGGCCGTGGGTGGCTGAACGTCTCGTCGAGTTCGGCGACTTCCTCGCCGAACATCCCGAGTCGATCCATCCCGTGGTGCGCGAGATCTTCGCCAGCGGCCACCGCTACACGGCCGTGGACGCATTCGCCGCGCTGCAGCGCCTGCAGGAACTCAAAGCCCAGGTGAGCCGGCTGTGGCAGCGCATGGACGTCTTCGTCCTCCCCACGATCGGCACCACCTTCACCGTCGACGAGGTCCAGGCCGCCCCGATCGACACCAACACCAAGCTCGGCCACTACACCCACTTCGGCAACCTGCTCGACCTCTGCGGCGTCGCTGTCCCGACCGGTGTCACCGACAACGGAAAGCCCTGTAGCGCCATGCTTCTCGGCGCTGCGCTCACCGACGACACCGTGCTGCACCTCGCCGCGCAGATCCTCGACGAATCGCGACCCGTCCGCCATCCCTCCCCCACCCCGATCCCCACCGAGGAGCTGCTGTGAACCCGATCCCGATCGCGGCCGAGCCGTCGCCATTCCCGCTCATCCCCGGGAAAACCGCATTGGTCGTCATCGACATGCAGCGGGACTTCCTGCTGCCCGGCGGTTTCGGGGAGAGCCTCGGCAACGACGTCGCCCGCCTCGCCACCGTCGTCCCGCCGCTGGCGGCGCTGTTGGCGGCGGCGCGTGCGGCCGGTCTGATGGTCATCCACACCCGCGAAGGGCACCGGCCCGACCTGTCGGACTGCCCGCCGGCCAAGCTCCGCCGCGGCGCACCGAGCCAGCGCATCGGCGACCCCGGCGCCTTCGGTCGCATCCTCATCCGCGGCGAGTACGGGCACGACATCGTCGACGAACTGGCGCCCATCGACGGCGAGGTGGTGATCGACAAGCCGGGCAAGGGCGCGTTCTACGGAACCGACCTGTCCGACGTGCTGACCGACGCGGGCATCACCCAGCTGCTCGTCACCGGTGTCACCACCGAGGTGTGCGTGCACACCACAACCCGTGAGGCCAACGACCGCGGGTACGAGTGCCTCGTGGTATCCGATTGCGTCGGTTCGTATTTCGACGAGTTCCACCGGGTCGGCCTGCAGATGATCGCCGCGCAGGGAGGCATCTTCGGCTGGGTCGCCGACACCGCGGCCGTCATCCCGGCGCTGCACCAACTGACCACCACGGCGGCCTGAGGAGACCCATGAGTACCGACGTCACCACTCCCGCCCCCACCGAGAAGCCGGCATCCGTCGCCTGGTGGACCCGCGGCGATCTCAACGCGTTCTTCGGGCTGGGCTTCAACATCCTGGTCAACGTCCTGACGTTGACCGGCCTGATGATCGGGGTGGTCAAGATCCCCGCCGGTGACGTGCTGGGCACGGTACTGCCCGCACTCGGCGTCGCGCTGATTCTGGGCAACCTGTACTACACCTTCCTCGCGCGCCGACTGGCGAAGCGAGAGAACAGATCCGACGTCACCGCACTGCCCTACGGGCCCAGCGTGCCCCACATGTTCATCGTGGTCTTCGTGGTCATGCTGCCGGTCTACCTCAGCACCGACGACGCGATGCGGGCCTGGTCGGCGGGGCTGGCATGGGCATTCATGATCGGCGTGATCGTGATGATCGGAGCGTTCGTCGGGCCGCACATCCGGCGGCTCACCCCGCGGGCCGCGATGCTGGGCACCCTGGCCGGCATCTCGATCACCTTCATCTCGATGCGGCCCGCGGCGCAGATGTGGGAAGCGGCGTGGATCGGGCTGCCGGTGCTGGCGATCATCCTGATCGGCTTCTTCACCGACGTGCGGCTCCCGTTCGGCATCCCGGTCGGTCTGGCGGCGCTGCTCGTCGGCACCGCGATCGGCTGGCTCGGCGGCTACATGTCCGCACCCGACGTGGGCCAGGCCGTCTCGGACATCGCGATCGGCGTGCCGGATCTGCGGCTGGACATGCTGTTCTCGGGCCTGTCGAACCTCGCACCGTTGCTCGGTACCGCAATCCCGCTGGGTGTCTACAACTTCACCGAGGCGATGAGCAACGTGGAGAGCGCCGCGGCGGCCGGCGACAATTACAACCTGCGCAGCGTGCTGCTCGCCGACGGTGCGGGTGCCGTGGTCGGATCCGCATTCGGGTCACCGTTTCCGCCCGCGGTGTACATCGGTCACCCGGGCTGGAAGGACGCCGGCGGCCGTGCCGGGTACTCCCTGGCCAGTGGCGTCGTCATCGGAATCCTCTGCTTCCTCGGGCTTTTCGGGGTGCTCGACGCGCTGCTGCCGGTGCCGGCGATCGTGCCGATCCTGCTCTACATCGGTCTGCTGATCGGTGCGCAGGCGTTCCAGGCGGTGCCGCGACTGCATGCGATCGCGGTGGTGGCCGCGATCCTGCCCAACCTGGCGCAATGGGCAAGCGGGCTGATCGATAACGCGCTCAACGCCGCGGGCACCTCGGCGTCGAAGGTCGGCCTGGAGGCGCTGGGCAATGCCGGCGTGGTCTACGACGGGCTGCTGACATTGGGCGAAGGCGCGGTGCTGGTCGGGTTGATACTCGGCACGATGGTCACGTTCATCCTGGAGAAGAAGTTCCGCTACGCAGCCATCGCCTCCGCGGTCGGCGCCGTGCTGTCGTTCATCGGCCTGATCCACGCACCGCAGGTGGCGTGGGCGGCGAATCCTCAAGTTGCGCTCGGCTATGCGCTCTTCGGTGTGGTCTGCCTGCTGTACTCGGTGCTGCCGGGCGCAAAGACGCCCGCCGTAATCGACGATTCCGACGTGGTGGCCGGGCACTAGCTGTCCGGGTGGCGTGAGGCTTCAGCGGCCAGCTGAACCCGCGAGGAGATGCCGAGCTTGCCGTAGATGTGAGTGAGGTGCGCCTGCACCGTTCGCGCCGAGATGAACAAGCGGGCGGCGATGTCTCTGTTCGCCAACCCCGCGCTGACGAGATGGGCCACGCTCTTCTCGGTCGGGGTGAGCGAGCCCCACCCGCTCGCCGAGCGAACGCGCTTGCCCAAGCCTCGCTGCGCGTAAGCGATCGCGTCCTCTCTCGTCAGCTCGGCGCCTTCGGCCCAGGCGCTGTCGAAGGCCGCCTGGCCCAGAGTATTCCGCGCAGTAGCCACCGCGCTCTCATGGCCGACGTCGAAGAAAGGAAGGCGGACCAATCGTGTGCGTTCGCGGAGGGTGTGCGCAGCGCCCCAGAGCCGGCATGCGGCCTCGGGGCGGCCCGTTGCCCCGGCGATCATCGCGAGGATCTCCAGGACGTCGGCGAGCGGTTGATACGCCTGTACCGCCGAGATCTCTGCAAGTGCCGTGACCGCGTCGCCGCGAGCTTCTTCGACCTCGCCGTCCGCGAGACGGACATGCGCGCGGTCGCGCAAGGCACACGCGAGATGCCATCCCCGCCGCGTGGCAACGGCTCGATCCGCGGCGGTGCGCGCGTCGGCGTGCCTTCCCCCGATCAGGGCGACCAGTATCGCGGGGTTGGCGCTCAACGTCGCGAATGCGGGTTGAGCACCGAGACGTTCGTCTGCGGCGGCGCTGGCCAGCGTCGCTGTCTGGACATCCCCGGCGGCCAGCGCCGCGGTCGCCCGCGCCGCGAAAGCCAGGCCTTCCAGCGACGGAGTGAACGCCGTGGACGTTTCGACAGCGGCCTCGGCGATCTCACACGCCTGCGCCACCTCGCCCAGCGACGACAGCGGGTAGACCAAGAGAATCTGCGCGACCACCTTTGCCTGGACATCCTGTGCCTTCTGGGCGATATCGATCAACCCCCGAATCTCGTCGATCGCTTCTGCGCACTCGCCTTTCATGTAGAGCGCATCGCCAATGGCCCACCGACTCCACCGGTACGCGGAGTGGTCGCCGACGGCCTCGCCGATATCGCGCCCTTCGGAGCCGTACCGAAGACCGGCTTCCGGATCTCCCGCTCCACTCACCGCGGCGTACGACGCGAACGCGAGACTCTGCCCGAGGCTCAACAGATCTCCCGCCGATCTGGCGAGTGCCTCCGCTTCGCTCAGATAAGGCAGAGCGAGATCCGGATCGAACGCCGCGATCGATCCGCACGCGATCAGCGCCCGAGCCACCAGCGGATCATCGCCGACTTCCCGTGCGACAGCGAGCGCCTGCTGGGCTTGGGCGAAAAAGTCGAGTTCGACGACATGCGCAGCGAGAATTGCCCGATTGGCCAGCGCTCGGGCCGTCACCCCCCGGGGCACCCCCGACACTTGCCGGTCGGCCAGGGCGGCGTCGAACCAGGCCATGCCCTGCACGACGCGGCCCGTGCACAGCCATACCGGCTGGAGAGACGACACCAGCCGCAGCGCACGATCGAGAGCCCCGACGTCGCGACTCCAGACGAACGCAGCCGCGTAATTGTCCATCTCCTGCGTCGCGGCCCGAACAAGGTCCGCATGGATGTCGGGAGACGCCGTATCGAGCAGTGCGGCTAGTCCGCAATAGTGGGCGCAGTGCCTGTCTCGGACGGCCTCAGCATCCCCGTGTTCGGCCAGTCGCTCCGACGCGAACTGCCGCACTGTCTCCAGCATGCGATACCGCGTCGTTCCCGTCCTGTCCTCGGCATTGATCAACGATTTGTCGACCAACAGCGTGATCAGGTCGAGCACCTGCCAGCGGTCGATGTCGGTGGCGGAGATGACGGCCTCGGCCGCCGCGAGGTCGCAGCCCCCCACGAACACTGCGAAGCGGCGAAACAGCGCCTTTTCCAAATCGGTCAGCAGAGCGTAGGACCATTCGACCGACGCGCGCATGGTCTGTTGGCGCCGCACCGCCGTGCGTGCACCGCCGGTGAGCAATCGAAAGCGATCGTGGAGGCCGCCGGCGATTTCGGTCAGGGACAACGAGCGGGACCGGGCCGCGGCGAGCTCGATGGCCAGGGGCATACCGTCGAGTCGGCGGCAGATCTCGGTGATGGACGAGACGTCCTCGGCGCTCAGGGCGAGGTCCGGGCGCACCCGTCGGGCTCGATCGATGAAGAGCTCGACTGCCTCTCCGGCGGGCGACAGAGACGGCACGCGCCAGGTCACTTCTCCCGCCATTCCCAACGACTCTCGGCTCGTGGCGAGCATCACCAGATGTGGGCAAGCGCCCAGCAGCGTAGTCGCCAGCGACGCCACGGAATCGACCACATGCTCACAGTTGTCGAGCACCATCAGCGTCGACTGTGCGCCGATGCTGTGGGCCAGCGCGTCGAGGATGGATCGGCCTGGCTGATCGGGTAACCCGAAAGCGCGAGCCACAGCGACGGGCAGGGTTGAGGGATCCTTGATCGCGGCAAGATCGACGAACCATGCACCACGGGAGAATTGGGCCGCCATGTCGAGGCCGAGATGGTGCGCGAGTCGAGTCTTGCCGATCCCGCCTGCGCCGGTCAGCGTGACCAGGCGATGGTCAGACAGAGCCCGTCGCACGTCCGCGAGAACGTCGAGTCGGCCGATGAATCGCGTCAGGTGCACCGGGAAGTTGTGCTGCGCAGGATCATCTGCTGTGCGCAACGGCGGGAATGTGGACGGCAGATCGGCGCGGCAGAGCTGCAGCACCCGCTCCGGTCGGGGCAGGTCTCGAAGCCGATGGTCGCCGAGTTCGGTGAGCCACGCGCCGTCAGGTAGTTGATCGAGCACCATGGATTCTGTTGCACCCGAAAGCACCGTCTGCCCGCCGTGTGCGAGATCGCGCAGGCGAGCAGTCCGGTTGATCACCGGACCGGCATAGTTTCCCTCGTCGCGCTGCTGCACCTCTCCGGTGTGCAGTCCGATGCGGAGTCGGATCAGTTCAGGGCTGTTGAGCTGGATCTGCAGTGCAGCGGCCACCGCGGCGGTGGCACGGGAGAAGGCCGCCACGAAGCTGTCGCCCTCACCCTGCTCGACCGGCCTGATCCCGCCGTGGCCCGAGAGGGCATCGTCCACAACGACATTCAGCCGCTGCAGGGCATCTGCCATGTCTTCGGGCCGTGACTCCCACAAGCGCGTGGAACCCTCGACGTCTGCGAGGAGCAGCGTCACGATTCCCGTTGGCAGCGCGCTCATTTCCCACCCGTCCGCGTTCAGCTGCGCCGAACGACGATGATCGCCATGGTAGTTGTTCCAGGACCCGCTCAGCAGCTGTTGTCCAAGATGATCTCGCTACTGTTCGGGTGGTTCGACTATCGCCGCCCTGGTCGCGAGAATCATCGGCGCAATCGCGTACTTCTCCGCGGTGGGGGTCGTAGACAGCGTTGTCAGTCCGCAGCGGTGTCGGGCAAGAACGGCACCGACGCGCGCTCCCCCAGCACCACGTACATCCGCCGCCACGGGTCATCGCCTTCGAGGCGCCACTGGTGACCGGACCCGGTGGTGTCCTCGGCGAGGAGCACGTCACCCGGTGAGAGCCGGAACTGCTCGCCGTCGCGCGTGGTGAACAGCAGCGTGCCCGCCAGCGTGACCACGAGCTGACGCACCGGCGCGGTGTGCCACGCCAGCGTGCCTCCCGTCGCCGTCTCCTCCACCGTCACCGACGCCGCGGGAAAACTCGACGACACCAGGTCGTCATTGCGCCCCGGCTGCAGGTCGAGTCGGCCGATCTGCACGTGAGACGCATCGTCGGAACCCGTCCACAGGCGCACGCACCGGATCATGCGCGTCACCGTAACCGCCAAGCCCGGATCGCGTCACACCTCGTCTGCGCTGCGCCGAAGATCACCGTCGACTTCGTGGACAATTGTCTACGAAGTTCCTAGGCTTCCTCTCATGACCGACCGTGGCCGCAGCGCCGATCCCCGCGCCGAACGGGTGCGTGCCCGTCTGCGCGAGGCCGCATTCGCGATGGCCCACGAACGCCCCGTCGACGAGATCACCGTCGGTGATCTCGTGACTCGCGCCCAGGTCAGCCGTCAGGTGTTCTACCGGCACTTCCGTGACCGCGACGACGCCGTCAACATCGCCTTTTCACAAGCCTTCACCCAGGCCTTCGCCGACGCGACCGCTCACTGCCATGCCGACCCACGCACCCGGATCACCGACCTGTTCGCCTTCGCGGCCGAGCACCGCGCGATGTATCGCAACATCGTGCCGAGCACGGTGACCCAGCACGTCGTGAGGATGTTCCGCGCTGCGCTGCTGCCCCCCTGCGAACAGATCGCGGGCCAGGGCATGGCGGTCGTCTCCACCATCGCGCCGCTGTCCGTCGACGCCGTCACCCGGTTTCTCGTCGGCGGCCTCATGGAGGTGCTGCGCTCCTGGATGGAAGACCCCGACGCCACAGACCTCGCCGCCCGTGTGCAGGCCGCGCTCGACACCATCGACGCCCTGCTGAGCATCTCACCCACTGATCGAAAGGACTCGTGATGGGCAAGCATCACACCCCCGAAAAGCCCGCTGCGCGTGACCGATCCGCGATCCGCACCGTCGTGCTGGCACTGGCCGGCCTGACCGTGTTCGTGATCGCGATGGTCGCCAGCTACTCCGGTGCGTTCGCCAAGCCGACGCTGCACCACATGACCGTTGCGGTGTCCGCTCCGCCGCCGATCGTCGACGGGCTGCGCGCGCAGGATGCGCTGCAGGTCAACCAGGTCGGTGATGCCGACGCTGCCCGCCGCGAAGTCTTCGAGCGCCGCGCCGACACCGCGTTCGCCGTCACGCCCGAGCATCAGCTCGCCGTCTACGTCGCCGGCGGCGGCGGGCACAGCGTGGCCGCGGCGGCCGAGACCGTGGGGCGCACCGTCGCCGACCGTGCCGGCCTGCCCGTCGTCGTCACCGACGTCGCACCGACGTCAACCGGTGATCCCTCCGGCACCGTCGAGTTCTACGCGGTCATCTTCCTGTCGATCGGTGCCTCCCTCGGCGCCGCGATACTCGGTCGGCTGATGGGGCCGGTGCGCAGCCCGCGGACCCTCGCACTGCGCACGCTGTCGCTCTCGGCGTTCTCCGCCGTGCTCGCCGGTGCCGTGACCGTCTACGCCGACGGGATCCTCAGTGCGCTGGTCGGACACTCCTGGCAGGTATTTGGTGCGCTGTGGCTCTATGCGATGGCTGTCGGCGGTGCGGTGACCGGCGTCGCGGCCGCGTTCGGCACCGCCGCGTCGGTGCTCCTCGGGCTGTTCCTGGTCGTCGTCGGCAACGCCGCGGCGGCCGGGCCCGTCGGCCGCCCGCTGCTGTCCGGCTTCTACTCGACCTTCACGGCGATCGTGCCGCAGGGGTCCGGAGTCTCGTTGCTGCGCAGCATCTCCTACTTCGACGGCCACGGCGCTGCAAGCGGCCTGGCGACGCTCGGGGTGTGGGCCACGGTGGGCTGTGTGCTGGCAATCGCCGCCACGGCCGTGCGACTGAATTATCGTGCCGGGTATGAGCGCATCGCCGATCGAGCCGTACTACGACCTCGGCTCCTATCGTCGGCCGACTGAGACGCCCTCGCCGGAGGCGCAGACCTGGTTCGACCGGGGCATGGTGTGGGCCTACGCGTTCAACCACGAAGAGGCGATCGCGTGCTTCGAGCGCGCGCTCGCCCTCGATCCGGACTTCGCGTTCGCGCGGTGGGGCATCGCCTACGCGATCGGCCCCAACTACAACAAGGCGTGGGAGGCCTTCGACCCGGTCGACCTCACCGCCTCCGTGACGCGGGCCCGCGCCGAACTCGCCCGAGCCGCCGACGGACGTGCGAGTGCGGTCGAGCGCGGCCTGATCGACGCGCTGACGGCGCGATTCCCCACCGACGATCCCGACGACGCCGACGCGCTGCAGGCCGGTCACGCCGACTACGCCGACGCGATGACCGCGCTGGCGCGGGCCCATCCCGGCGATGTCGACGTCGCGGCACTGACCGCCGACGCGCTGCTCAACATCACCGCGTGGGCGCTGTGGGACAGCCGCACCGGTGAACCCGCGCCCGGCTCGCGGGTCGTCGAGGCCCTGGACATCCTCGACGCGGCACTCGCCACGCCGGCCGGACGCGCACACCCCGGCATCCTGCACCTGTACGTGCACGCGATGGAGATGTCGACGACACCGCAGAAGGCGTTGCCGGCCGCCGACCTGCTGCGCGGTCTGGTGCCCGACGCGGGCCACCTGCAACACATGCCCAGCCACATCGACGTGCTCTGCGGCAACTACCACGACTCCGTTGTCGCCAATCTCGCTGCGGTACAGGTGGATCGGCGCTTCGTCGAACGGTCGGGGCCGCTGAACTTCTACTCGCTCTACCGCGCCCACAACCTGCACTTCGTCGTCTACTCGGCGATGTTCGAGGCCAACTACGCCACGGCGCTGTGGGCCGCTGACGAACTGTCGGCGCAGCTGACCCCGGAGCTGCTGCGCATCCCGTCGCCGCCGATGGCGGACTGGCTGGAAGCGTTCGTGCCGCTGCGCGTGCACGTGCTGGTGCGCTTCGGGCGGTGGGACGACCTGATCGCCATGCCGCTACCGGAGGACCCCGACCTCTACTGCACCACCACGGCGACAATCCACTACGGCCGCGGCGTCGCCTTCGCCGCAACCGGGGGGCTCGCCGAAGCGCACGCCGAGCGGGAGGCCTTCACCCTGGCCTATGCGCAGATCCCGGAGAGCCGCTACCTGTTCAACAACACCAGCCGCGACATCCTGGCGGTCGCGGCGGCCATGCTCGACGGCGAGATCGCCTATCGCGCTGGGGAGTTCGAGGATGCTTTCGCGCATCTGCGCCGCGCGATCGCGCTGGACGACGCGCTGCCCTATGACGAGCCGTGGGGCTGGATGCAGCCCACCCGGCACGCCTACGGCGCCCTGCTGCTCGAACAGGGCCGTGTCGAGGAGGCCGCCGGCGTCTATGCCGCCGACCTCGGTCTCGATCCGACCCTGGCCCGCTCGTGCCAGCACCCGGGCAACGTGTGGAGCCTGCACGGCTACCACGAGTGCCTGACGCGGCTGGGCCGCGACGCGGAGGCGGCGATCATCGCCCGCCAGCTCGAACTCGCGGCCGCCCGCGCCGACGTGCCGATCCGTGCGTCGTGTGCGTGCCGCCTGGATGCGTAGACTTCGCCTGTGTCTCTCAGCGCCGTGGACGTCGATCGCCTGCGTCGATGCGTCGACCTCGCCCGGCAGGCGCTCGAGGCGGGTGACGAACCCTTCGGGTCGATTCTGGTGGACGGCGACGGTGAGGTGCTCTTCTCCGATCACAACCACGTCGCAGGCGGGGACGCCACCCGGCATCCGGAGCTGGCGATCGCGCTGTGGGCGGTCGAGCATCTCACCCCGCAGGAACGTGCCGAGGCGACCGTCTACACCAGCGGTGAGCACTGCCCGATGTGCGCGGCCGCCCACGCCTGGGTCGGCCTCGGCCGCATCGTCTACGCGGCGTCGTCAGCGCAACTGACGGGCTGGCTACAGGCATGGGACGCGCCGGCGCCACCGGTCGCCGCCCTCCCGGTCAGCGCTGTCGCCCCGGGGGTGCCCGTCGACGGGCCCGCCCTCGAGCTGGCCGACACGATGAAAGCGTTGTACGAGAGAGCTTTTCGGCGATGAGCGAACCGGACTGGGTCACCCACGCCATCTGGTGGCACGTCTATCCCCTCGGCTTCGTCGGCGCACATCCGGCCGATCCGCCTCCGGGGCCCGACGAACACCGGCTCCGACGGATCGTGGACTGGCTCGACTACGCGCGCGACCTCGGGGCGTCCGGCGTCGCTCTCGGACCGGTGTTCGCCTCGCAGACCCACGGGTACGACACCACCGATCACTACCGCATCGACGGACGCCTCGGTGACGACGGCGACTTCGACCACCTGGTGGCCGAAGCTCATGACCGGGGACTGCGGGTGCTGCTCGATGGCGTGTTCAACCATGTCGGCACCGACTTCCCTCGCTACCTCGAAGCACAGGCTGGTGGCGACAGCTCGTGGTTCCGGTCGCGGCGCGGCGAGTTCGCGACGTTCGAGGGCCACGGCGGTCTCATCGCGCTCAACCACCGCAGCCCTGAGGTCGTCGACTACGTCGTCGACGTGATGTGCCACTGGCTCCGGCGCGGCGCCGACGGGTGGCGGCTGGACGCTGCGTACGCGGTGCCCGACCAGTTCTGGGCCCAGGTTCTGCCGCAGGTGCGCGACCGGCACCCGGACGCGTGGTTCGTCGGCGAGGTCATCCACGGCGACTACGTGGCGCGCGTGAAGGAATCCGGCTTCGACTCGGTGACACAGTACGAGCTCTGGAAGGCGATCTGGAGCAGCCTCAACGACGCAAATCTGCACGAACTCGACTGGGCGCTCAAGCGGCACAACGAATTCCTCGACGCCTTCGTGCCGATGACGTTCATCGGGAACCACGACGTGACCCGCATCGCGAGCCAGCTGGACAACCCCGATCACGTCGACCACGCCCTGGTGATCCTGATGACCACCGGCGGCACGCCGAGCATCTACGCCGGCGACGAAGTCGCCTACCGCGGGGTGAAAGAGGAACGCTTCGGCGGCGACGATGCGGTGCGGCCCGAATTCGGTTCTCCGCTCGAAGGTGTGGGCGAGCACGGGCACCAGGTGCTGCGCGCGCACCAGCACCTGATCGGGTTGCGTCGCCGCCACCCGTGGCTGCACACCGCGCGGACCGCCCCACTGCAGGTGATCAACACCGGCTACGTCTACGCGTCCCGCAGCGGCGACGACACGCTGCTGGTCGCCCTCAATGTCGCTGATGAGCCGATGCCAATAGCGTTGCGCGACTTCGGTTTCGGCCAGGCCGAGGTGGTCGCCGGCTCCGGTGCCCCGCCCGCGGAGACGGTCACCGAGACCGCGGTGCCGCCCCACGGTTGGCTCATCCTCGAGCCGCGCTGAATCAACGCAGCAACTCGAGCGTCGCCGCGTCTTGCTCGCCGCCATAGAAGGCGTCCAACACGTCGGTGAACACCGACCCGCCACCCGCGCAGGCGAACAGCGTCATCGACGACCGCACCTTCAGATCGTCGGGATAGCCCAGGATGTCGCGGGCCGTGCGGCCGCGATGGGTCAGCAGCAGGCCGGCGCACTCCAGCAGACGCGGCCCGAGGACGGGGTGGTGCAGATACGCCGTGGCTTCCTCGAGCGAGGTCACGCCGAAGCGGAAGGCCGTGGCGCTGTGCCCGAGGCCGCGCAGCTGCGGGAACACGAACCAGATCCAGTGGCTGCGTTTGCGGCCGGCGCGCAGCTCGGCCAGCACCGTCTCGTAGACCCCGGCCTGGGCGTCGGTGAAGCGCGCCAGGTCGAACGTGTCGGCGTCGTGAGTACTCATCTGTGCTCCCGAGTGTGACAGGGCGGCGGCGTTGGTCACTGCGCCGAGTCGTAATCGTTAGCCAACCGCGACCGCGAATGACTGTGTCGGACAGCTGATCGTGAGGGCCGACCGTGTTCCATGGCGAATGCACACGACGGCACGTTTGCGCGATATGGAAGAACTTGTACAGGAAGGTGGGTTGGTTGCCGTTATGAAGTGGAAAGAGAAGTTTCGAGGCTCCGCGAGAATGGGGCTGCGCCGGATGGCGGTTGTCGCCCTGGCCGTCGCCACGCTGCCCGGGCTGATCGGCTTCGTCGGGGGAACGGCGACTGCCAACGCGTTCTCCCGTCCGGGGCTGCCGGTCGAATACCTGGACGTGTTCTCCCCGTCCATGAATCGCAACATCCGGGTGCAGTTCCAGGGTGGCGGCCCGCACGCCGTCTACCTGCTCGACGGTCTGCGCGCCCAGGACGACTACAACGGCTGGGACATCAACACCCCGGCGTTCGAGTGGTACTACCAGTCGGGCCTGTCGACGATCATGCCGGTCGGCGGTCAGTCCAGCTTCTACAGCGACTGGTACCAGCCGTCCCGCGGGAACGGCCAGGACTACACCTACAAGTGGGAGACGTTCCTGACCCAGGAGCTGCCCGCGTGGCTGGAAGCCAACCGTGGCGTGTCGCGGACCGGGAACGCGGTCGTCGGCCTGTCGATGGCCGGTAGCGCGTCGATGACCCTTGCCATCTACCATCCCCAGCAGTTCATCTATGCGGCAAGCCTTTCCGGGTTCCTGAACCCGTCCGAGGGCTGGTGGCCGATGCTGATCGGGCTGGCGATGAACGATGCGGGCAGCTTCAACGCCGAGAGCATGTGGGGACCGTCGTCGGACCCGGCGTGGAAGCGCAACGATCCGATGGTGAACATCAACCAGCTGGTGGCCAACAACACCCGCGTCTGGGTCTACTGCGGCACGGGTACCCCGTCGGACCTCGACTCCGGTACGGCCGGGCAGAACCTGATGGCGGCGCAGTTCCTCGAGGGCTTCACCTTGCGGACCAACATCAGCTTCCGCGACAAGTACATCGCGGCCGGCGGCACCAACGGGGTGTTCAACTTCCCCGCGCAGGGCACGCACGCTTGGGGCTACTGGGGTCAGCAGCTCCTGCAGATGAAGCCGGATATCCAGCGGGTTCTCGGAGCTCAAGCCTCCGCGTAACCCTCACACTCAGAGAGCCTGCCGTTTCCCCCGAGCGGCAGGCTCTCTGCTGTGTGCGGCCAAAGGTGACCAGGGTGTGAACACTCGTCGCGCGTTGCCGTGACGCGTTTGGGGCGACACCGCCGGGGGGTATGTCGGAGCTGGTCGGATGCGACGGTCGCGCCGATGCCGATAAGCCCTCTGGAGACAGCCGTGATCCCCTTCATCTGCCCCACCTGCGGTTCGGTCGACATCGACATCGATTTCGACACGGCCGGATGCGGATCCTGCGTCGGTGGCGCCAAGGACGCCGCCTGAGAGGTTCACCCCTGTCGGGTGGGCCGGATCGTCAGATCGCCGATCTCCACATCGTGCGGCTGCTCGATCGCGAACGCGATGGCGCGGGCCACCGCATCCGGCGGTAGGCCGAACTGATCCATCTGGGCGCGGATCTGGCCAGCGAGAGCCGAGTCGGTGACCGAGCCGTCCAATTCGGTGTTGACGAACCCGGGCGAGATCGACGTGGTCCGCACGACTCCGTCCGTCGATTCCTGACGTAGCGCTTCCATCACGGTGCGGACCGCGTTCTTGGTCGCCGCGTACACGCCCATCGTCGGTACGATCTTGATCCCGGCGGTCGACACCGTGGTGACGATGTGGCCGCGCCCCTGACGACGAAACACCGGCAGCGCCGCGGCGATGCCGTACAGGACGCCGCGCACGTTGACGTCGATCATCGCGTCCCAGCCGGTCACATCCCCGCTGTCCATCTCTCCGATCGTCGCGATACCGGCGTTGTTCACCAGCACGTCGAGCCGGCCGAATCGCTCGACCGCGGTGTCGACGATGCGCTCTACGTCGTCTCGGACGGTGACGTCCGCGGCTACCGCCTCTGCGTCGTGCGGTAACTCCTCGACGAGCGCAGCCAGCCGGTCGGTGCGGCGGGCCGCCAACACCACCTTGGCCCCGCGTTCGGATAGCAGCCGTGCCGTCGCCTCGCCGATGCCGCTGCTGGCCCCGGTGATGGCGACGACCTGGCCGGTGATCGGGTCGGCGGTCACGGGCGCAAAACCACCTTGCCGCGACTGTGGCGGGCGGCCAGTTCGGTGTAGGCGGCGCGCACCTCGTCGAGCGGGTACACCGCGGCGATCGGTAGGTCCAGTTCGCCGCGGGAAACCAGGTGGGCGAGCTCGGCCAAATCCTCGATGCCTGATTCGGCGCTGCCGACGGACAGGACACCGAACTGTTCGACGGCCGCGAAGTCGATGATCGTGTCCACGCGCTCAGGTGCCACCCCGAGTTCGGTGACGGCCAGGTCGACGTACCCGCCGCCGAACAGGTCGAGGAACGCGTCGATGCGGCCGTCCGGCGCGGCGGCCCGTAACCGCTGCGCGAGGCCGTCACCGTAGTTGACGGGGATGACCCCGTGGTCACGCAGCCAGTCGTCGTTGCCCGGGCCCGCGATGCCCAGGACCGTCGCACCGGCGCGCACGGCCAGCTGAACGGCCAGGGTGCCGACACCCCCCGCAGCCGCCGACACCGCAACGGTGTCGTCAGCGGTGAGCCCGAGCGACCGCACCGCCGCGCACGCCGTCGTCCCCGCGACGTTCAGCGATCCCGCCTGCTCCCACGACAGTCCCGCGGGTTTGGGGGTGACCTGGTCCGCCGGAACTGCGACGTACTCGGCCTGACTGGACCGTTCGTCGGAGAAGCCGAGGACTTCGTCGCCCACGGACACACCGGTGACATCCGGCGCCACCTCGACGACGACACCGGCGACGTCGCTGCCCTGACCGGAGGGGAACGTGGCGGGCCACCGGTCGTGTAGGAAACCTTCTCGGATCAGGGCCTCACCCGGGTTGATGCCTGCGGCGCGCACCTCGATCAGCACCCGCCCGGGGCCGGGCACGGGCCGCGGGACATCACGGACCTGCAGGACCTCGATGCCGCCGTAGTGGTCGAACTGGACTGCTCTGCTCATGAGGGCTACGACCCGCAACGGCACAGGACTATTCCGCGCGCGGACCGGTTATCAGTGAACTCGTGGATTTCGCGCAGCGCACCGTCGATCTCGCCCGCCAGAACGTGCTTGAGGGAGGTCGGCCCTTCGCCACCGTCATCGCCCGCGACGGGCAGGTGCTGGCCGAGAGTCCGAACCTGGTGGCGCAGACCAACGATCCGACCGCCCACGCCGAGATCCTGGCGATCCGCGCCGCCTGCACGGCCATCGGGTCGGAGCACCTCACCGGCGCCACCATCTACGTGCTCGCCCACCCCTGCCCGATGTGTCTCGGATCGCTGTACTACTGCTCCCCCGACGCCGTCGTCTTCCTCACCCAGCGCGACGAGTACTCGTCGTACTACCAGGACAACCGCAAGTACTTCGAGCTGGCCACGTTCTACGACGAGTTCGGGAAGTCCTGGCAGGACCGTCGCCTGCCGATGCAGCACCAGTCCCACCCCGACGCCCTCGGCGTCTACCGGCTCTGGCGGGAACGTAACCCGCAGACCTGAGCCCTCCCAGATTCAGCTGTGCGCGATGTGAGGCGTCGCCGCGATGATCGCGGACGCGGTACGGGAACAAAGTCCGGAAGTCCAGGGTTGAGCGCATCAGATTCAACTTTGGAGGATTGATGGCTGAAGTTCTGCAAGTTCCGGTCTTGTTCGTCAGCGAGCCGATCGTGCTGCCGGGAATGGTGGTGCCGGTCGAACTCGACGACGCCGCCCGGGCTGCGGTCGACGCGGCCCAGGCCAGCCAGACCGGCAAGCTGCTGATCGCGCCCCGGCTCGACGACCGCTACCCCACCTACGGTGTACTCGCGTCGATCGTGCAGGTCGGCCGCGTGCCCGGCGGCGGTGCGGCCGCGGTGGTGCGCGGTGAGAAGCGCGCCCACATCGGCACCGGCGCCACCGGCCCCGGCACCGCGCTGTGGGTCACGGTCGAGGAAGTGACCGACCCCGAGATCACCGACGAGACCCGCGCGCTGGCCGCCGAATACAAGAAGCTGCTGCTCGCGATGCTGCAGCGCCGCGAGGCGTGGCAGATCGTCGACGTGGTCAACAAGATCACCGACCCGTCGGCGCTGGCCGACACGGCCGGATACGCGTCCTACCTGTCGGACGTGGAGAAGCGCGAACTGCTCGAGACCGAGGACGTGGCCGCCCGGCTGCGGCTGCTGATCAGCTGGACCAGCGACCACCTGGCCGAGACCGAGGTCAACGACAAGATCGCCGAAGACGTGCGCGCCGGAATGGACAAGCAGCAGAAGGAATTCCTGCTGCGTCAGCAACTGGCCGCGATCCGCAAGGAACTCGGCGAGGGCGAGCCCGAGGGGTCCGAGGACTACCGGGCCCGCGTCGAAGCGGCCGACCTGCCGGAGACGGTGCGGGAAGCCGCAATGCGTGAGGTCGGCAAGCTGGAACGCTCGAGCGACCAGAGCCCCGAGGGCGGCTGGATCCGGACGTGGCTGGACACCGTGCTCGACCTGCCGTGGAATGTTTCGACCGAGGATTCGACGGATCTGGCTGCGGCGCGCGCCATTCTGGACGCCGACCACCACGGGCTGGACGACGTCAAGGACCGCATCGTGGAGTATCTGGCCGTGCGCGCCCGTCGCGCCCAGCGTGGCATGGCCGTCGTCGGCGGCCGCGGCTCCGGTGCGGTGATGGTGCTGGCCGGGCCTCCCGGTGTCGGTAAGACGTCGCTGGGTGAGTCCGTCGCCCGGGCCCTGGGCCGCAAGTTCGTGCGCGTCGCGTTGGGCGGTGTGCGGGACGAGGCCGAGATCCGTGGGCACCGCCGCACCTACGTCGGCGCGCTGCCCGGACGCATCGTGCGTGCCATCGGTGAGGCGGGATCGATGAATCCCGTTGTGCTGCTGGACGAAATCGACAAGGTCGGCTCGGATTACCGCGGCGACCCGTCGGCGGCCCTGCTGGAGGTGCTCGACCCGGCGCAGAACCACACGTTCCGGGATCACTACCTGGACCTGGATCTGGATCTGTCCGATGTGGTGTTCCTGGCGACGGCCAACGTCATCGAGAACATCCCGCAGGCGCTGCTGGACCGCATGGAGCTGGTGCAGATCGACGGCTACACGGCCGACGACAAGGTGGCCATCGCCCGGAACTACCTGCTGCCCCGGCAGGCCGAGCGTGCCGCACTGACCGTCGACGAGGTGACGGTGACCGACGAGGCGCTGCGCAAGATCGCGGCCGACTACACCCGCGAGCCGGGCGTGCGCCAATTCGAGCGACTGCTGGCCAAGGCGATGCGCAAGGCCACCACGAAACTGGCGGCCGACCCGTCGCCGATCACCATTGACGAGCCGGATCTCGTTGCCTACCTGGGCCGCCCGCGCTTCACGCCGGAATCGGCCGAGCGCACCGCGGTGCCGGGTGTCGCGACGGGGCTGGCTGTCACGGGTCTCGGCGGCGACGTCCTCTACATAGAGGCCGGCTCCACCGAGGGTGAGTCGGGGCTGGCGTTGACCGGTCAGCTCGGCGACGTGATGAAGGAGTCGGCGCAGATCGCGCTGTCCTACGTCCGGGCCCACGCCGCCGAACTGGGCGTCGACCCGTCGGCGCTGGACCGCCGGATCCACGTGCACGTGCCCGCGGGCGCAGTGCCCAAGGACGGCCCGTCCGCAGGCGTCACGATGGTGACCGCGCTGGTGTCGATGGCGACCGGGCGCAACGTGCGCTCCGACGTCGGCATGACCGGTGAGGTGACGCTGAACGGACGGGTGCTGCCGATCGGCGGGGTCAAGCAGAAGCTGCTGGCCGCGCAACGGGCGGGGCTGTCGACGGTGTTCATCCCGCAGCGCAACGAGCCGGATCTGGACGACGTGCCGGCCGAGGTGCTCGACGCGCTGGATGTCCGGCCGATGACCGACGTGGCCGACATCGTGGCGCTGGCGCTGGAGCCGGCGGCCGACTCGGTGACCGCGGCGGCCTGACAACCGATAGGCGCGAGCAGACGCGAACTCGCACGGAATCACGCGATTCCGTGCGAGTTTGTGTCTGTTCGTCGGAAGGAGACTCGGAAGGAGACACTGTGCCCGTACGCGGTGCGCCGCTGCGCAAGCTGGGATTCCTCACCATCGGACGGTTCGCCGTCGACAACCCGGGGCCGGGCATCGAAGAGACCCTGACGGTGATCGAACGGGCCGAAGCGCTGGGTTTCGACAGCGTGTGGCTGCGCGACAGGCATCTGCAGCCCGGCATCTCCTCGCCCGTGGCGATCATGGCGGCCGCGTCGCAGCGCACCAGCCGTATCGAGATCGGCACGGCGGTCATCCCGCTGGGCTTGGAGAACCCGTTCCGGCTCGCCGAGGACCTCGCCACCGTCGACATCCTCTCCGGCGGCCGCATCAATCCCGGGGTGTCGGTCGGTACTCCGATGATGTACGACCACTACAAGGCTGCCCTCTACCCGGAATCACATGACCTGCAGGACTTTTCGAAAGACCGCGTGCTACGCCTGCTGCGTTGCCTACGCGGCGAGCCGGTCAGCGACTTCTCGGGAACGGTGGGCATCGAGCAGTACACCGACCACATCCAGCCGCACTCGCCCGGCCTGGCCGACCGGGTGTGGTACGGCGGCGGGCTGGCCTCGGCAATCTGGGCAGGGCAACAAGGAATCAACTATCTGACGAGCTCGGTCGTCACCGTCGAGGGCTCTGCGTCACGGGACTTCGCCACCATCCAGGCCGAGCAGATCGACGCCTTCCGGGCGGCGCACCCCCGCCCCGAGGACGCGCGCGTGTCGCAAGGTCTCGTCGTCATTCCCACGGACTCGGCCACCGAGGACCAGGCCCGCCGCTACCGCGAATACGCCGCCAGCCGTTACGAACGAACCACGGCACCGCAGGGAGTTCGCGGCATGCTGTTCTCCCCCGACTACGTCGGCACCTCCGACGAACTGGCCGACCAGCTGTTCGACCATGCCGGGTTCCAGCGCGCCGACGAGGTCGCCTTCGCGCTGCCGTTCACGTTCGCGGCCGACGACTACGCCCAGATCATCGCCGACCTCGCCGAGAAGCTGGGACCTCGGCTGGGATGGGAGCCGCAGTCCTGACCCTCGGACGCGAAATTCCTTGGCGCGAGCAGACGCGAACTCGACCAGGATCGCGCAATTGTGCTCGAGTTCGCGTCTTCTCGCCGGGAGAATGGACCCGTGGCGTACGACACCGACCTCGCCGACCGGGTGCGTGAGCACATCAGCGCCGAGCGCGGCCTCGACGAGAAGCCGATGTTCGGCGGCTTGGCGTTCCTGCTGAACGGCAACATGGCGGTCTGCGTGAGCGGCAAGGGGGGCCTGATGGTCCGGGTGCCACCGGAGCACACCGACGAGCTGCTCGCCGAAGACCACGTCGAGCCGATGATCATGGCGGGCCGGCCCACCCGTGGCTGGGTGCGGGTGAGCGCCGACGGGGTGACGGGTGAGGCCGCCCTGCGCGGCTGGGTCCGCCGCGGCGTCGACTACGCCACGAGCTTGCCCGCCAAATAGGGGTTCTGCGGGCCGTCGCCGGGGTAGCCGACGGCAGTGAGCAAGAACGACATCGTGCGCCGCCTTCTCGCCGGAACCGGCGAGACGTACGCCGAGCAGGCCGGGATCACGCTCGCCGACAAGCCCATGCCGCTGTTCGAGTTGCTGGTGCTGTGCATGCTGGCGAGCAAGCCGATCGATGCGAACATCGCGACGAAGGCGGCCACCGAGCTGTTCAGCGAGAAGCTGCGCACCCCCGATGCGGTGCTGTCGGCCAACCGCCGGACCGTCATCGACGCCTTCGGCCGCGCCGGATACGCCCGCTACGACGAGAGCTCGGCGACGCGCCTCACCCAGATCGCCACCGCGGTCAAGGAGGACTACCACGGTGATCTGCGGGGCCTGGCCGAGCGCGCCGACGGCGACGTCGCGGCGGCCAAGGATCTGCTGCAAGCGTTCACCGGCATCGGCGACACCGGCGCCGGCATCTTCCTGCGCGAGGTCCAGGACGTGTGGACCTGGGTGCGGCCCTACTTCGACCAGCGAGCGCTCAGTTCCGCGAAGGATCTCGGGTTGCCCGACGACGTCGATGAGCTCGGCACGCTGGGTGGTGACGCCTGCGCACCGCTGGCGGCGGCGCTGGTCCGGGTGTCGCTGGATCGGACCCTGCGTGAGGCAGTGGTGAGCTGACGCGCTCGGGACTCGCGACCGCGCGCAAAATGACAGCTGTGCGAGCGTGTCGGCGTGCAGACACGCTCCCCCGCGGAACGACCGGGGTGGCATGCTGGGGCACCGACATGCCTGTGATCACTCGCCTCTGCGCTGCGGCAGCGCTCGCGCTGACCGTCGCGGCCTGCACGGGACCGACCGTCGTCACCACCGACGACACGGTCGCCCCACCGCCCGCGGCCGCACCGCCGCCACCCGAGACCACCCGGCCGAGCAACGCCCACCTCGCCAGTGCGTTCGCGTACGCCACCCCGGTGGACGGTGCGACCGCGTACGCCTTCACCACCCCGAGCGGTCGCTGGCAGTGCCAGATCACTCCGCGCACCCAGGCGGCCTGCGGTAAAGCGGGCGCGACCGCGACCGCCATCGGAATCACCGGCGCGCCCGACGAGGTGCCCGACGCCGACGGCGAGGCCGCCACCCCGACCGCGATTCTCGTGGACCGCTCTGGAGATCCCCAATTCGCCGTGCTGCCCGCCGCGGAGGCCACCGACCCGCCCGTGCTGCCGTTCAACCGGATCCTCGCCGTGGCCGGATTCCGATGCAATGTGCAGGAGGCGTCCGGCGTGTCATGCCTGTCCGAGTTGTCGGGCAAGGGCTTCACGTTCTCCGCAGACGGCTTCGTCACCGCCTACACGGACGTTCCCGCCGACGCGCCCTGACTAAGGTGAGCCCCATGTCTGCGCGCCCGGTCACCGTCACCGTCACCGGAGCCGCCGGGCAGATCGGCTATGCCGCACTGTTCCGCATCGCCGCCGGTGCCATGCTCGGCCATGACACTCCCGTGGTGCTGCGCCTGCTCGAGCTGCCCGACGCCGTCCGTGCCGCCGAGGGCGTGGTGATGGAACTCGACGACGGTGCCTTCCCGCTGCTCGCGGGCACCGAGATCCACGACGACCCCGTTCGCGCGTTCGACGGCGTCAACGTCGCGCTGCTGATCGGCGCCAAACCGCGCACCAAAGGCATGGAGCGTGCCGACCTGCTGGGCGCCAACGCAGCGATCTTCGCCACCGCCGGCCGGGCGCTCGGCGCCGGCGCGGCATCCGATGTGCGTGTGCTGGTGGTGGGCAACCCGGCCAACACCAACGCGCTGGTTGCGGCCGCGCACGCTCCCGACATCCCCGCCGAGCGGTTCACCGCGCTGACGCGTCTCGACCACAACCGCGCCGTCGCCGCGATGGCCCGGCACGGGGGGGTCCCCGTCACCGAGATCCGCCGGATGACGATCTGGGGCAACCACTCCCCGACCCAGTACCCCGACATCTTCCACGCTGTGGTCGGCGGCCGCGCCGGCGCCGACTACGCCGCCGACACCCGTTGGCTCACTGACGATTTCATTCCCACGGTGGCCCGGCGTGGCACCGCGATCATCGAAGCGCGCGGTGCGAGCTCGGCGGCATCGGCGGCCAACGGCGCCATCGACCACGTCGACGACTGGATCCACGGCACCCCCGACGCGGACTGGACGTCGGTGGCGCTGCCGTCCCCCGGCGCTTACGGCATCGACGAGGGGCTCGTGTGTTCGTTCCCGTGCCGATCGGTCGACGGACGCTGGGAGATCGTCGAGGGCCTCGACATCAACCCCTTCTCCCGCAGCAGGATCGACGCGTCGGTCGCTGAATTGCGCGCCGAACGCGACGCGGTCGCCGCGCTCGGCCTGCTGTAGTCACTCCAGCGTCGCGGTGCCATCGGCGTGCACCCGCACGGCCGCCCCGGCGATGTCGTCGGTGACGGTGGTCCGAGCCGCGTCCGCATCCGCGATGACCGCCAGCACCCGGTCGTCACTCGGGGTCCGCACCGCCAGGAACGCCTTCTCGGGTTCACCGTCGCGGTCGAACGGCGTGGTCCACGTCTCCACCGTGCCCACCCCGGTCCAGTCCACCAGTTCGGTGCGGGTGGGTTCCCGGTCGACGGTGTGTTGCACGTCTTCCCAACGGAATTCGTGCCGCGGCGGCTCGGTGCCGTACACACCGAAGCTGTGCTTCGTGAGATAGCCACCGTTGGCGGTGATCAGGCCGAGCGTGCCGGGACGCGCGGCGAGCTGCTCGGCCATCGTCGCGATGGAGTGCGTGACGTAGTTGTTCCAGGGTCCGCCCGCGAACGTCAGCCCCCCGGTGACGGTCAGTGGCCTGTCGGGATCACCGACGGGCAGGCCCAGTTCCGCAGCCGCCACCTGAACCGCCGACGGGAAGCAGGAATACACGTCGATGAGGTCGATCTCGTCGACACCCGTGTCCGCCAGTTCGAGTGCACGCCGGCCTGCGATCCGGATCGCAGGCGAGGTGTGGAACTCGGCACGCTCGCCGATGGCGTACGTGTCGTGGGCGTCGGCCCCCGCATACGGGAAAACCCAACGCTCCCAAGGGATCTGGAGGTGCTGGGCCTTCTCCGCAGACGCCACGATCAGCACGGCGCCCTGATCGACCATGTTGTTGGAGTTCATCAACTTGGTGTAGGGCCAGCTGATCATCCGGTTCTGCGCCGAGGGCTCGTAGATCTCCTCTGCGCTGTAGGCCTGCCGATTCCACGCGTGCGGATTCCGCGCAGCAACCGCAGAGAACTGCGCCCACAACGCACCGATGCGTTCCCGGTGCGCCTGGACGGACTCCCCCGCGGCGATGCGGACGGCCTGCTCGAACATCGGGTACACATACGCGGGGCGATCGAGGTGGATCTTCAGATCGCCGGGTCCGGCCATCGGCATGACGTCATCGGAGCCGGGCGCCAGCGGGACCGTGTCGTCCTGCTTCGTCCAGTCGGCTTTGGTGCCGGCGGCGCGCATCTTCATCTTGGTGCGCCAGGTCTCGGCGCCGGCGATCAGCACGACATCGGCACGGCCCTGCTGGATGTCGAGGCAGGCCAGGTTCACCAGCGTCTGTGGCACGTTGCCGCCGATCCCGGTGTAGCGGGTAGCAGCCTTCTCTGCGCCGATCCGCTGGGCGAGCGCCAATCCGGCGTCCCGGTACCGCCACGAGAGCAGGTTCACGACGCGCACCGCGTCGACTGCGGCCAGCACCCGCGGATCGGCGGCCTCACGCGCAGCCGCGGCCATCAGATCGACGGGTTCGACCGAGGCGTTCTCGGTGTGTTGGTTCACCTGGCCGTAGCCGACCAGGACGGGGGTTCTCGGATCGAGGGTCAAGGGTCAACCTTCCTGGTGGTAGTCGAACAGCACGCCTGCGGCCAGCAGCGCGTCGATGTGTTCGGGCGTCAGGCCGAGCACCCGGGAGCAGATCTCGCGGGTGTGCTCGCCTGGCATCGGTGCCGGGCGCAGAGGGGCACGAGGGATCCGACGATAGGGAGCCGGTGCGGTCTCGGCCGGAATCGGGCGCTCCAGCAGCGGATGCACCAACTCGCTGAACACGTGGCGGTGCAGCACCTGTGGATCGCCGGGCACATCGGCGGCACGGTTCATCGGCGCGGCCGGTACGCCGCGCTGTTGGAGGAGCTCAGCGATCTCGTTCTTGTCGCGCCGCGACGTCCAGGCCTCGAGCACGGCGATCATCGCCGACCGCTCCCGGGGCAACTCCTCGCCCAGCAGCGTGCTGAGCGTGGCACGCTCGGTCTCGCCGGGCACCGAGATCACACACCACTCGTCGTCGCCTGCGCACGCGCAGACCGCGTGCACCGTGTCGTCATCGACGACGGGAAGGCCTGCGGTGCGGGCTGATTCGACGACGTAGCGGTCGGCGAGCTGATTGATCGCCACCTCGGCCTGTGACAGGTGCACATGCGCGCCGCCGTCGCCGCGATCCCGTCGAATCAGCGCGGCCACGGCCGCAACCGCGGTCAGCCGCCCCACGACGTGGTCGGGAAAGATCGTGGTGGCATCGAAGAACTGGCCGGGCGGAGCGTCCGGAGACGTCCACAAGCGGGTGATGCCGGTGGAGGCGCGCACCAGCGGCCCGTAGCCCATCTGATCGCTCCACGGCCCGTGGTCACCGTACGCGCTGCTCTCGGCCACCACGATGTCGGGTTTGATCTCGCGAAGCCTGTCGATCGGAAAGCCAAGCGACGCAAGGGTTCCCGGTTTGAAGTTGGCGAACACCGCGTCGGCGGTGGCGACCAGGTCGGCGAAGAGCTGCGCGCCGCGGGGGTCACGCAGGTCCAGCCCGAGGCTGTGTTCGTTGCGGTGAGTCAGTGCCCAAGACCGGCTCAGCGGCATTCCCGCCGGCGCCTGGCGGAGCCCGTCCGGATAGGCCGCGCTCTCGATCTTGATCACCTCGGCGCCGAGGTCGGCGAACAACCGGCCCAGCTCACCGCCCGCGACGATCACCCCGAGGTCGAGAATGCGCAGACCCTCGAACGGATACTGCGTCGGGTTCGTCGTCGACGTGCGGGACCGGGCGGGCCACGCGACGTCCTCGGCTGCGACCTCGGTTGCAGCAGAACGGATTCCGAGATGCTCGCCCTCGACCGTGATGGGCCCGACGGGGATGGTCACCGTCGCATCCGGGGTCAGCGGCACGTCAGCGAGCGCCCCGGTGACGCGGAAGTGCTCTGCGCTCAACGCTTCTGCGGGCGTGCGGACGGCCGCGATCGGCACGCCACGCTCCCGCCCCTGCGCAACGAGCTCATCCATCGACTGCGGGGCGAACAGAGCGGCGATCGCCTCGTTCAGTTCGGTCGAGGCCGCGTACCGCGCCGCGATCGTGTCGAATTCCGGACCGGCGAAGCGCGCCGGTTCGCCCAGCCATGCCCGCATACCCCGCCACTGCCGCGGCGACAGCAGGCAGATGCGCACGTGACCGTCGCGGCAGTCGAAGATGGGGTAGATCTGCTGGTTACGGGGCCGTCCCCGCCACAGCGCGGTCGGCGGCTTGAGCCCGACGGCCGCCTGGCCCTCGGAGCCATACGGCGGATCGAGCCCCTGCAAGACGGCTTCGAACCGGGAGAAGTCGATGAACTCTCCTCTGCTGCTGCGGGTTCGGTCGTAGTAGGCGGCAAGTACCGCCCACGCCGCCTGCACCGCGGCCGTCGCCGATCCGACGCCGACGGGCGGCAGTACCGGTGTGCCCGCTGTGGGTCCGGTGCGCGACAGCGCCGACGACAGCGCGTAGAACACCGCGTCGTTGCCGCGCCAGGCCGCCCGCGGTCCCGTCAAGCCGAAATCGGTGACCGACAGCACGACGAGGTGGCCGAATCGGTCGGCCAACTCCACGGCGGACATTCCGAACTGTGTTGCAGCACCGGGGTTTCCGCAATCAAGGAGGATGTCGGCACCCGCTGCAAGCTCGAGGAGCCGAGCACGGTCGGACGCTGCGGCCGGGTCCAGCGTCGTGGCGCGCTTGTTCGCATTGTTCAGCGCGAAATCGATTCCCACACCGGCGATCGTCGGCACTGCCCACCGCGCCCTGCTGCCCCCGGGTGGCTCCACCGTCAGCACGTCGGCGCCGAGATCGGCCAGGATTCGGCCCGCACCGCCCCCAGTACCGTCCCCGGCTAGAGAACACAGGTCGAGCACACGCACGGACGTCAGCAGTCGCGCCTCGCCCATCGCTGGTGCCCGCCCTCCTGTGGTGCCTGTCGGCGCAAAGATTAACCCGCCGCTCATCGGGTACGGGTTGACGGTCCGTCGATCGCGAGTTGGATGAGGGAAATGACGACAGCCTGGACGACCGTGGACCGCCAACCCATCAGCGACGAGACGGTGGACCGGCTGGATCGGTGGTGGCGCGCCGCGAACTACCTGTCGGTGGGCCAGATCTACCTGCTGGACAACCCGCTGCTGCGTACCCCGCTGGCCCGCGAGAACGTCAAGCCGCGCCTGCTCGGACACTGGGGCACCACGCCCGGCCTGAACTTCCTCTATGCGCACCTCAACCGGGTGATCACCGAACGGCAGCAGTCCACGGTCTACCTGACGGGGCCCGGACATGGTGGGCCGGGCCTGGTGGCCAACGCCTATCTCGACGGCACGTACAGCGAGATCTACTCCGACATCACGGCCGACGCCGAAGGCATGCGCCGGCTGTTCCGGCAGTTCTCCTTCCCCGGCGGCATCCCGTCCCACGTGGCGCCGGAGACCCCCGGCTCCATCCACGAGGGCGGCGAGCTGGGCTATGCGCTCTCCCACGCCTACGGTGCGGCGTTCGACAACCCTGATCTGCTGGTGGCCGCCGTCGTCGGTGACGGAGAGGCCGAGACCGGGCCGTTGGCGACCAGCTGGCATTCCAACAAGCTGACCAATCCCGCCCACGACGGAGTCGTACTGCCGATCCTGCACCTCAACGGCTACAAGATCGCGAACCCGACCGTGCTGGCTCGGATTCCCGAGGACGAATTGCGCAGCCTGCTGGTCGGTTACGGCCACAATCCCTACTTCTTCGAGGTGCCGGAGGACCAGGAAGACGAGCACGCGGACGCCCACCGGCGCTTCGCCACCCTGCTCGATGACGTCCTCGACGAGATCGCCGCGATCAAAGCCAAGGCCGCCGACGGCGACACAGCGAGGCCGGCGTGGCCGATGATCGTTTTCCGCACCCCGAAAGGCTGGACCGGTCCCACCGTCATCGACGGCAAGAAGACCACCGGCTCGTGGCGCGCGCACCAGGTTCCCCTGGCCAACGCGCGCGACACCGCCGAGCACCTCGCGGTCCTCGGGGACTGGCTTTCCTCCTACCGGCCCGAGGAGCTGTTCGACGACGACGGCCGGCTGCACCGCGACATCGCCGCGCTCGCGCCGAAGGGTCCGCTGCGGATGAGCGACAACCCGCATGCCAATGGTGGCCTGCTGCTCAAGGATCTGCGGCTGCCCGACTTCCGGTCGTTCGCCGTCGACGTGCCCGCGCCCGGCGCCACGGTCGCCGAGGCCACCCGCGTGCTGGGTGAATGGCTCACCGAGGTGATCAGGCTGAACCCGGAGAACTTCCGCATCTTCGGCCCCGACGAGACCGCGTCGAACCGGCTGCAGGCCGTCTACGACGCCACCGACAAGCAGTGGAACGCCGAACTGATCGGCCCGGAGGTCGACGAGCATCTCGCTCGCCTCGGGCGGGTCGTCGAGATGCTCTCCGAGCACCAGTGCCAGGGGTGGCTCGAGGGCTACCTGCTGACCGGCAGGCACGGTCTGTTCAACTGCTACGAAGCGTTCATCCACATCGTGGACTCGATGCTCAACCAGCACGCCAAATGGCTGAAGGTCACCGACAAGATCCCGTGGCGCCGGCCCATCGCGAGCTTGAATTACCTTCTGTCCAGCCATGTCTGGCGCCAGGACCACAACGGGTTCTCCCACCAGGACCCCGGTTTCATCGATCACGTCGTCAACAAGAGCGCCCATGTGGTGCGCGTTTACCTGCCCCCGGACGCGAACACGCTGCTGTCCACCTACGACCACTGTCTGCGCTCACGCCAGTACGTCAACGTCGTCGTCGCCGGGAAGCAGCCCTCCCCCACCTACCTGACGATGGAGCAGGCGATCGCGCACTGCACGCGCGGCCTCGGCATCTGGGAGTGGGCGGGCAGCGAGGAACTGGGTACCGATCCCGACGTGGTGCTGGCTGCCGCCGGCGACATCCCGACGCTGGAGGCGCTCGCCGCGGCCGACATCCTGCGACAGCACCTGCCGGACCTGAAGGTGCGGTTCGTAAACGTCGTCGACCTGATGCGGCTGCAGGACGACAAAGAACACCCGCACGGACTGTCCGATCGCGACTTCGACATGATCTTCACCAAAGACCGGCCGATCATCTTCGCCTATCACGGCTACCCGTGGCTGATCCACCGGTTGACCTACCGCCGCACGGGCCACGCGAACCTGCACGTGCGCGGCTACAAGGAGGAGGGCACCACCACGACGCCGTTCGACATGGTGATGCTCAACGATCTGGATCGCTACCACCTGGTGATGGACGTCATCGACCGCGTGCCCTCGCTGGGGTCGCGGTGCGCGACGCTGCGCCAGCAGATGGCGGACAAGCGGATCGCCGCCCGCGAGTACACCCGCGCCCACGGCGACGACATCGGCGAGGTCAAGGACTGGGTGTGGCCCGCGGCCCGCGAATCCGGGTTCGGGGTCGCCGGTGCCGACTCCGACACCGGTGGCGACAACGAGTAGCTGACCTGCGGAAATCGCCGGCTTGGGTATTCTTGCCCGGTCATGTCCGATGCCGTCGCCGCTGCCGCTGAGCCCCACCCACTGGTGGAGCAGTTGGCGGCGCTGCACCATCTGCGCGCCTACCTCGACATCGGCGTTGTCGTCGTCGTGCTCGCGCTGACCAATCTGATCGCGCACTTCACCACGCCGTGGGCGAACGTGGCCGTCGTACCGGCAGCCGCGGTGGGCCTGGTCGCGCTGGTGCGGTCACGCGGATTGGGCTGGCACGAACTCGGGTTGGGCCGGGAACACTGGCGCTCGGGCGCCGGATACGCCCTCGGCGCCGTGGCGGTGGTCGGCACCGTGATCGCCGTCGGCGCGCTGTTGCCATGGACCCGGCCGATGTTCCTGAACAACCACTACGCGACGCTGTCGGGCGCGCTGCTCGCCTCGATGATCATCATTCCGCTGCAGACGGTGATTCCCGAGGAGCTCGCGTTCCGCGGTGTCCTGCACGGCGCGCTGGACCGCGCCTGGGGGTTCCGGGGCGTGGCCGCCGCAGGCTCGCTGCTGTTCGGGCTGTGGCACATCGCCACCTCGCTGGGTCTGACGGCCGGCAACGTCGGGTTCACCCGCATTCTGGGTGGCGGCCCCTTCGGAATGATCGTCGGCGTCGTCGGGGCCGTGATCGCCACGGCGGCAGCCGGATTCGTGTTCACCTGGCTACGGCGACGCAGTGGCAGCCTGATCGCGCCCATCGCGTTGCACTGGTCGCTCAACGGGCTGGGCGCACTGGCCGCCGCGCTGGTGTGGCACCTCAGCTAGACACGTCGGTTTCGCCGCTGGAACATCCCGACGATCCACAGCAGGATGACCGAGCCCAGAATCGCGGTGAACAGTGTGAACCACCAACCGCCACCGGCGGTATCGAGGAAGAAGCTGAGCAGGAAGCCGCCGATCAAGGCGCCGATCACACCGATGACGATGTTCATCAGGATGCCCGAACCCGAGCCCTTCACGATCTTGCCGGCGATCCAGCCGGCGATCGCGCCGATGATGATGTAGCCGATCCAGCCCACACTCGTCTGTGTGCTCGAACGCGCCAAGAACTCCGTGGCCGCCACGATGTCTGTGGAGGTGGTGAACATGTCGATCTCCTGCCTGTCGCGGTCAGGCCCGGCTGCGGCAGCACCCGGGCCTGACTCCGGTATAGCCCGGACAGGTCACGATTAGTCGGCGAGATCGGACACGATCAGGGGTGGCCTCAGGCGGGCGGCAGCATCCCCGGTGCCGTGTTCGGATCGACCGGCACCGGTTGACCCACGGCCGGCCGCGGGGGCGGCGCGTTCGGATCGGCAGGCGGTGGCGGGGCGCCCGGATCTGCCGGCGGCGGAGGCGGCGGAGGTGACCAGGGCCGGATCGAGTTCGCCAGCGTGACGGCTTCAGCCTGCGGGATGGGACTGGTCGCGGTGCCCAACCAGACGACGAACCAGCGCTCGGGAGCGCGCTGACCGCGCGGGGTACCCGGCGCCGTCGGGGCGCCGACCACGCCGGCCCAGATCTGGCCGTTCGGCTTGTTGGTGTCGGTGAACTTGACCTCGTAGGACGACGCGACGCCGGTCATGCCGTTGGCGTTCAGCGGGACGGTCTGCTGGTTGATGCGGGTCCCGGGGAAAGGCATGAAGAACTCGCCCATGTCCGAGGCGAGGCGCTGGGCGGCCTTCGTGTTGTCGGTCTCAGCACCGGCGAACAGCTTGAGGTCGAGACGCCCGAGCAGCACGCTGGTGTCATTCGGGGCCGGGGTGTCCGGCGCAGACCCGGCCGGCGGGAGCTTGTTGAGCAGGGCCTGGCCGTAGGACAGGGACGCTGCGTCGGCGACCCTCCAGCCGGCGGGCACGACGTAGCTGAATCCGCCGGCGGCGTTGTCGACTCGGCCCGGCTCGGGAGCGGGCGGCGGGGTGGGCGCCGGGGCGTTCGGATCGGCCGGTGCGGCGGGCGGCGCAGGAGCGCCC
>JAEXZY010000090.1 GCA_023404955.1 Actinomycetes bacterium | reverse complement strand
CGCCGCACGCCTGTACCGCGCGGCGGCGCGGGCGGGCAGCTCGGTGCCCGGTACGCATCTGGCGGATGCGCTTGCGCTGACCGGCGATTGCGCGAGCGCGGCCCGGCTGGCCGACGACATGCTGATCGCCCCAGACACCGCCGACCGGGCGGCCGCGGTGCGCATCGCGGCGAGTGTCGCTCTGCACGACGGCAATTCGGCACAGGCCCGCGACCTGTTCGCCTGGCTCGGCCCCACCCCCGATGCCGTCATCGGTGCCGCGGCGACCATCTCCGCGATGGCGGCCGGGGACGGGGCCGCCGCCCGCGCCGGCACCGAGGCCGCCCAGACGGGACCCCCGACGTCGGTCGCGCGGGCTGCCCGGGCCGTCACCGACGGGTTGGTGCTGACGCTCGACGCCCCCTATCCCGTGGCGCTCACCCGCTTGAGCCAGGCGATCGGCACCGACGCGAATCCCTCGCTCGTCACCCCCGACACCCCGGCGGCTCTGGTGACCCTGGCCGCACTGCACGGCGGAGACCCGGTGCGGGCCCGGTCGGTCATCGGACGTGCCGTCCGCGGGGAGGCCGGTGATGACGGTACGGGTGCGATCTTCGTCACGTACCGGCACCGTCTCCTGCACGGTTGGACGCTGATGCAGGACGGCCATCTCCAGGCTGCCGATGCGGCAGTGGCCACTCTGCCCGGGCGGCAACTCCACCGGCGGGACGCGTTGTGGGCCGCCGCGCTGCACACCGCGATCGCCCGCCGCAGCGGCGACAGCGGCGCGATGCAGCAGCACTGGTACGCGGCGATGGAAGTGCTCGCCGAATGCGCCCCGGACCTGTTCTCCCTGCTGCCGCTCGGCGAACTGTGGATGGCCGCGGCCCGGATGCGCCAGGTCGACCGGCTTCGCCATGCTGTCGATCAAGCCTTCGCGGTGCTGGCCGAGCTCGGCGACCCGACGCTCTGGTCGGTTCCGCTGCACTGGGCGGGCGTGCACGCCGGCATCCTCGCCAATTCCCCCGACGATGTGGCGCCACACGGCCAGGCGCTGACAGCCGCCGCCGCCCATTCTTCCCTGGCGAAAGTGCTGGCCACGGCAGGGCGCACGTGGTTGCGGGTGCTCGCCGACGCCGTCGACATCGACGAGGTGGCCGCCGCCGCGCGTGGACTCACCAACGTGGGCCATACCTCGGATGCCACCCGACTGGCCGGACAGGCCGCCCTGCACACAACCGATCCGCGGATGTCGCAAGCGATGCTGCAGTTGGCCCGGGATCTCAAGCAGGCGGTCGCGGTGCCTGACGTACCCACCGCCGCCGCCATCGGATCTGACTCAGCACGCCCCGCCGCGCCTCCGCCGACGGTGCGGGCGCGCCCGGCCGCCGCGCTGTCCGATCGCGAACGGGAGGTGGCCGAACTATTGCTCCAGGGTCTGCCCTACCGCGACATCGGCGCGCAACTGTTCATCTCGGCGAAGACCGTCGAGCATCACGTCGCCCGAATCCGGCGCCGGCTCGGAGCTGAATCACGGTCGGAGATGTTGTCGATGCTGAGGGTGATGTTGGCCCCGGCCTCCTGACCAACCGGTAGTTAGGGCGACCTTCGTAGCGCCGATTCCTCACGTGATGCGACTATGAGCTGGCAGCGAGCTAAGTTACTTCCCAGTAACATGGTCTAAGTTACCCGCTGGTAACCGGAACCGGAGGATGCGCGTGGAAACCCAGATGCTGATCAGGATCATCGTCGGGGCGCTGATGATCGTCGTCGTCGGGCTGTTGGCGGTCAAACGCGTGCTGTGGCTGACCAAGCTGATCCGTTCCGGTCAGCCGCTCAGCGAGGGCAACAATCGCAAAGACAACCTCGGCAAGCGCATCACCACGCAGTTCGAAGAGGTGTTCGGCCAGACCCGGCTGCTGCGGTGGTCGGTGCCCGGTATCGCGCACTTCTTCACCATGTGGGGCTTCTTCGTTCTCGCCACCGTCTACCTGGAGGCGTTCGGCCTGCTGGTGTGGCACGACTTCCACATCCCGATCGTCGGCCGCTGGGACGCGCTGGGCTTCCTGCAGGACTTCTTCGCCGTCGCCGTGCTGGCCGGCATCATCACGTTCTCGATCATCCGCATCGTCCGTGAACCCAAGAAGCACGGCCGCGACTCCCGGTTCTACGGGTCGCACACCGGTGGCGCCTGGCTGATTCTGTTCATGATCTTCAACGTCATCTGGACCTACGCGCTGGTCCGCGGTGCCGCGGTGGTGACGGGCAACCTGCCCTACGGCAACGGCGCGTTCTTCTCGCAGCTGATGGGCGCGATCATGCGGCCGCTCGGCGTGCACGCCAACGAGTGGATCGAGACCCTGGCGCTGCTCGGCCACATCGCGATCATGCTGGTCTTCCTGCTGATCGTGCTGCACTCCAAGCACCTGCACATCGGTCTGGCGCCGATCAACGTCACGTTCAAGCGCATGCCCAACGGCCTGGGCCCGCTGCTGCCGGTCGAGTCCAAGGGCGAGCTCGTCGACTTCGAGGATCCCGCCGAGGATGCCGTGCTGGGCCGCGGCAAGATCGAGGACTTCACCTGGAAGGGCTACCTCGACATGACCACCTGCACCGAGTGCGGGCGTTGTCAGTCGCAGTGTCCGGCGTGGAACACCGGTAAGCCGCTCTCGCCCAAGCTCGTGATCATGAACCTGCGCGACCACATGTTCGCGAAGGCGCCGTACTTCCTGGACGGCAAGGAATCGCCGCTGCAGAACACGCCGGAAGGCGGTCTGGGCGAAGAGGTGCGCGGTGAGAAGGAGAGCGAGAAGCACTCCCACGAGCACGTGCCGGAGTCCGGTTTCGAGCGCATCCCCGCGGGGTCGCCGCTGCAGGCCACCCGCCCGCTGGTCGGCACCCTCGAGCAGGGCGGCGTCATCGACCCCGACGTGCTGTGGTCCTGCACGACCTGCGGCGCGTGCGTCGAGCAGTGCCCGGTGGACATCGAGCACATCGACCACATCGTCGACATGCGCCGCTACCAGGTGATGATGGAGTCGGAGTTCCCCGCCGAGCTCAGCGGGCTCTACAAGAACCTGGAGAACAAGGGCAATCCCTGGGGCCAGAACGCCAAGGACCGGACGAACTGGATCGACGAGGTCGACTTCGACGTTCCCGTGTTCGGCAAGGACGTCGACTCGTTCGCGGGCTACGAGTACCTGTTCTGGGTCGGCTGCGCCGGCGCCTTCGAGGACCGCGCGAAGAAGACCACCAAGGCCGTGGCCGAGCTGCTCGCGACCGCGGGCGTGAAGTACCTGGTGCTGGGCGAGGGAGAGACCTGCAACGGCGACTCCGCACGCCGCTCCGGCAACGAGTTCCTGTTCCAGCAGCTGGCCGCGCAGAACGTCGAGACCCTCAACGATCTGTTCGAGGGCGTGGAGCGGGTGGACCGCAAGGTCGTCGTGACGTGCCCGCACTGCTTCAACACGCTGGGCCGCGAATACCCGCAGGTGGGCGGCAACTACACGGTGCTGCACCACACGCAGCTGCTGAACCGCCTCGTTCGGGACAAGAAGCTGGTGCCCGTGAAGCCCGCTGATGGCGGGATGGACATCACCTACCACGACCCGTGCTACCTGGGCAGGCACAACAAGGAGTACTCGGCGCCGCGTGAGCTGATCGGGGCGTCGGGCGCGAAGCTGACGGAGATGCCACGCCACGCGGAGCGGGGCCTGTGCTGCGGCGCCGGTGGCGCCCGCATGTGGATGGAAGAGCACATCGGCAAGCGCGTGAATGTGGAGCGCTCCGAGGAGGCCGTGGACACCGGCGCATCGGCGATCGCCACGGGCTGCCCGTTCTGCCGCGTGATGATGACCGACGGTGTCGACGACGTCACGTCCACGCGCAGCCTGGAGAAGACGCCGGAGGTCCTCGACGTCGCGCAGCTGCTGCTCGGTTCGCTCGACAAGACCGGCGTCACGCTGCCCGAGAAGGGCACCGCGGCCAAGGAAGCCGAGGAGCGCGCGGCTCGCGTCGAGGCATCTGCACCCGCCGAGGTCGTCGAGGAGAAGCAGCCCGAGGCACCGGCACCCGCGGAGGCCAAGACCGAGACCGCACCGGCCGAGGCGAAGGCTGCTGTGGCGGCGCCCGCCAAGGGCCTGGGTATCGCGGGAGGGGCCAAGCGTCCCGGGGCGAAGAAGGCGGCGGCTCCGGCCGCGTCGACGGCGGCTCCGACAGAGGACAAGCCGGCCGAGGCCAAGGCGGAGACCGCAGCCCCGGTGAAGGGCCTGGGTATCGCGGGTGGCGCCAAGCGTCCGGGTGCGAAGAAGGCCGCGGCGCCGGCTGCGTCTGCCCCCGCTGCGCAGAAGCCGGCCGAGGCCACCGCGGAGGCTCCTGCTGAGGCGTCTGCCAAGCCGGAACCTGAGGTCAAGGGGCTGGGCATCGCGTCCGGCGCCCGTCGCCCCGGCGCGAAGAAAGCTGCCGCGCCGAAGGCTTCCCCGAACGAAGGCGCAGGGACTGTCGTGCAGCCGGCCAACGTCGAGCCGGACGAGGCCAAGGCAGGCACCGAGCCGGCCGACACCGCGGATTCCGACCGAGGGCTGGAGTCCGCTTCTGAGGCCAAGCCTGAGCCCGAGGTGAAGGGCCTGGGCATCGCACCGGGCGCCCGTCGTCCCGGCGCGAAGAAGGCGGCCGCGGCACCCAAGCCGGCCGCCGCGCCGAAGGCCGAGCCGGCACCCGCTGAGCCCGAGCCCGAGCCGGCCGCTGCCGAGCCGGAGCCGTCGAGCAACGGAAGCGGTAGCAGTAACGGTGAATCCCGTGTCGTCGGCGACGAGCCGCCGGTGAAGGGTCTCGGCATCGCCAAGGGTGCTCGCCGCCCCGGCCGAAAGTAACTCCACGAGCGTGGGCCCTGTGTACGCATTTCCGCTAGATCGCGTACACAGGGCCCACGTTCGGCAAGCGATAACGCTGCTCGCGACGGCGGCTTTGGCGTTCTCAGGGCTGGCGCTCGCACCCCACGGCCGGGCGGATTCGGACACGTGCGTGCTGATCGACACCGATCTCGACATCGACGACATGATGTCCATGCCGATGGTCGTCGGAAACCGCCATGTTGCCGCCGTCGTCACCACCGAGGGGTTCACGACACCAGAGCTGGGCGCGGCGGCGACCAGTCGGCTGCTGGCAGAACCCGGACAACGCACGATCCCCGTCATCGTCGGCGCCGGGATCCATCGAGCCGAAGCCGACATCTCCTCCAGCTTCGGCGATTTCGTGCTGGTGTTCCGCGAGTTGATGAATCGGCTCAACAATTTCCTGCCCGCAGCGCTGCCACCCACGCCGCGGCAGGACGACGACGTGCAGCAGATCCTCGACGCGGTCGCAACGTGCCCGCGTGTCGATGTGCTGCTTCTCGGCCCCTTCACGTCGTTCGTGGATTACGGGCCGGCGATCAGATCCAAGATCGGTCGCGTCGTGATCTCCGGCCGGCCAGTGACGCCGACAGCGACCTCGAGGCCGTGGAGTCCTTCAATTGCAGCTACGACAGACGTTCGTGCGCAACGGTTTTCCACGAGCAACTGCCCGGGCTGGTACACAGTTTCGTCGACGTGCCGCGTAGCGACTGCGATCTGACGCCGAACCGGGCCGGGTGCAGCGGCACCGTCTACGGCCCGACGTTGGACATGGCCCGCTCACTCGGGCCGACCGGTCTGCCGAACACGCTCAAGCAGATCATGCTCAATCATCCGAATTCGTGGGCCATCGACACCTGGGAGAACTCCGGCTACGGCGGGCGGTCGCTGTTCTGGGACCAGTCCGCCGCTCTGGAACTGCTTGCGCCGGAGCTGTTCCGCGACGTCGGCGCGTATCGGGAAACGACGTTGACTCCTGCGGACTTTCAGCGGACGTGGGTGGACTTCACCAATCGCGCCGCGTCATACGTCTAGTTCACCCGGGGATGACGGTCGACAACAGCCGCACCAACTCGGCTTGACGGTGCGTTCCCGTCTTGGCGAAGATCGCGCGCAGGTGCGTACGGACCGTGGTGACGGACAGGTGTAGCTCTTCGCTGATCGCTGGGACACCCAGCCCGTGCAGAGCCCGGCACGCCACCGCGGTCTCCGCGCGAGACAGTCCGTAGAGATCCCGCAAAAGATCTGCAGCAGGCGGTGTTTCGCGATCCGGGTCGATGATCAGCACCATCGCCGTACGCCGACTGCCGGTGGTCGTATCGAGGGGCACTACGTGCACCACATAGCTCGCTCGACCTGAGGGGCGTTCGCACGTCAGCGAGCCACCGCTGCGCAATCCAGACCCTAGCGCGCGTTCGATCAGCGCACCCAGCCTGCGCTGCGCGCGGTACGTCGACGCGTCGAGGCTCCCGTCGTTGACGGTCAGCCCGTCGCGCTGCGCGAAGATCTCTTCGGCCACGGAATTGGCCTCGACCACAGAGCCTTTCGCGGTGACCGTGACCATGCCGTGCGGTAGGCGATCGACCGCGCCTGCGAGGTGGCTGGCGCGCTCGGACAGCCCGGCGATGTGGCGCTGCGTGCTGATGGCCTGCTGCAGGTGGGGAACGAGGGCGGTGACGAATCGTTGCCGATCTCCACTGCCGAAGGGATGTCTGCGTTGGGACCCGGCCACGATCAAGCTGGCAGTGACGTTCCCGCCCGTGAGCCGTACGAACAGACCCGCTTCGATGTCGTTGGGGCGGATCCAGTCGTTGTGGAACTCGGTCGCCCTGCGGGTGGTCACCAGCTCCTCGCCGGTGCGCACGGCACCGACCGCCCCCTGCTCCACCGCATGCAGGACGTGGTCGATTCGCCCGTAGTACTCGCGATAGGGCCTCTCGGCATCCGGCAGCAGGTGGCCCACGACAGTTCGTTGCCCTCCGTCCGTGAAGGAAAGGGCGGTGGATCGGACAGTACCGATCCCGGTTCTCGACGGAATCAGTGCCGCGTGGAGCTCACCGATCGCCATGCCCCACTTCGCCGGCGTCACAGACGCCGCGTAGATCTGCGAGACAACATGCGAGAAGGTCGCCGTCGAGACCATCCCCACCCCCACCGCCGGAACTTCGCTCACAAATCATCAAATCGGACGACGCGACCCCTGTCCACCATGTGATTGCTTAGGCGGAGATGATGGCGCCAGCAGCCATCTGTGGCTGAGGGGGACGCGATGTCTGCACACGATGATGCACCAATCCGGCGCGGTCTGCGCTTTGCTGTCGTCCCGCTCGCGGTGACCGGAGTCGTGGTGGCCGGTACTCAGGTCGTGGTCCTGCGGGCGCCCGAACCCCGAACCGTCTCGGCCGCCGTCTCGCCCGCGGCACTGACAGCGTCCATTCCGACGGCGAGCGCCGGTAGAGCCGGCGTCCCGGTCGGCGCACCAGGCCGCGCGTCTGCAGAAGCGATCGCCCGAGTCTTCGCGGCACCGATCAACGCGACCCCGACGTCCACGTGGCGGATCGCCTCGGGCGAGCGTGCGCCCGAGGAGACCCTCGAATCGGCATCTCCACTGGCCCAACTGCTGCTTCCCTACCGATCCGACCGGGATCGGAAGCCTGCAGCCTCGCGTGTGCGGGCGCCCGGCGCGGCACCGTCACCGGGCCCGGTGGTCGACGTTCTCGAGGGCGTCTTCAGTTTCTTTATCGGCAACGGGGCAGACGCCGCAGCCGACTGCTCCGGCGACGCGTGCAACGGTGGCCGCGGCGGCATCCTGATCGGCAACGGCGGTGCCGGCGCCAACGGCGGGGCGGGCGGCAACGCCGGTCTCTGGGGCAACGGCGGCCGCGGCGGCGACGGAGTAGCTGCCGGGGTGGTCGGCGGCGAGGGCGGGCGCGGCGGGTTGTTCCTCGGCAACGGCGGCGCAGGCGGCAACGGCGGCGCTGGCGCTGTCGGCGGCAACGGCGGGCACGCCGGGATCCTGCTGGGCAACGGCGGCGTGGGCGGCAACGGTGGCAACGGAATCGCCGGCAGCACAGGCGCTTCCGGAACCGACGGCGAGGATGGCGCCCGCGGCGACGACGGAGCGGATGGGCAGAACGGCACCGACGGCGGCAAAGGAGCTGATGGCGCCAACGGGGCCAACGGTGTGAATCCGGTCGGGACGCCGGGCAAAGACGGCTTCAACGGCTTCGAGGGCGAAGGATTCGAGAGCGGCAGCAACGGCGAAGACGGTAATCCGGGAGGCAACGGAGGCAACGGAGCCCACGATCTCGGCGCGCTTTCCGGTTCCCAGACCGGCGGAAACGGCGGCTTCGGAGGCAACGGGACCACCGGTGGCAACGGCGGCAACGGCGGAAGGGGAGGGGACGCCTCAGTGGCCGCGGGCGCCGCGAATGGCGGGTTCGGCGGCGGGGGCGGGAATGGTGGCTCCGGTGCGCCTGGGCAGTCCGGCGTCGACGGGCAAGCTGGGCCGCGCGGCGGCATCGGCACAGAAGGGCGGGACGGCACAACCGGACTGGCCGGAACCGACGGCACCGCAGGCGGTCAGGGCACGGCCGGCACCGCAGCCGGTGCCGGCGGAAACGGCGGGCGCGGCAGCTGGTTCTTCGGGCGTGGTGGAGCCGCAGGCAGCGGGGGCACCGGCGGGGACGGGGGCACCGGAGGCGCCGGCGGCACGGGCGGTGACGGTGGTGACGGCGGAAACGGCGGCACGGGCGGTGACGGAGGCGACGGGGGCACCGGCGGAAACGGCGGAAACGGCGGGAACGGCGCCGCCGGCGGGAATGGCGGCAACGGCGGGGACGGTGGCGACGCTTCGACGGGTATCGGCCCGGCGAACGGCGGTAGCGGCGGAACTGGCGGTTTGGCAGGACCCGGGGGCGCCGGCGGTGCCGGGGGCAAAGGCGGTGCCGCCGGTCAGCCCGGCGGATCAGGGCGGGGCGGCAGTGGCGGCGATGGGG
>JAEXZY010000043.1 GCA_023404955.1 Actinomycetes bacterium | reverse complement strand
ATTTGGCGAAGATCGCTTCCCACACCGCCGCGGCTTCCGGGGTCAGATCCGCCGTCCACGCCGTCATGCCGTCGCGACGCTGCCGACCCTTGGTCAGCGATCGTTTGCGGGTGCGTTCGGTGTCGTCGGGTTCGGGTCCGTCCTGATCGAGCAGGAACAATTCCAGTTCCGCGGCATCGTCGGTGGCTTTCGGGCCGGCGCCGGAAGCGATGCGGACCACGTCAGCCTCGAACTGCTCAGCGGTCGCGGCGTCGACGAACCCGGGAAGTTTGTTGACCGCTTTGCGGATCACCTCCACGTGTTCGGGGGTGATCCGGCCGTCAGCTTGGGCGGCCGCGGTCGCTTCCAACACCGGGGGTAGCGGCGCTCCGGTCATCGACTGCCGCGGCGCGAGCAGTGCGGCCTCGGTCAACCGGCGGTTGGCTTCCGGGCCGCTGATCCGGTAGCGGATCGCCAGGACGTCTTTCCAATTCTTCGCGCCCATCGCCTGGGGCGTGGTCTCGACCTGGAGCCGCGCCAACGCGCGGTGCCAGGCCGCCGGCAACCGGCACCCCGCCAACTCCAGCTCATCGAGCAGCTCGACCACTTCGGATGCGGTCGATCGATCGAGGCCACAGGACAGCACGGCATCGACCCCAGCGCGTAACGCCGCGACCGCCTCCCGCACCTCAACCATGATTCGAACATACATTCGACCACCGACAGTTTTCGGACCGCCGGATTGAGGCCCCAGAAACCGCGCGGACCAGCTGATCGGCGGCTAATTTCGGACGCGATGAATGCTTCGCGGGTAATCGGACGGGTGGGCGCGCTGGCGGTCTTCTTCGGCGTGGGCGCCGCGGCGATGACGGCGTGTCCGATGGCCGCCGCGGCACCGGACTCGACGACGGCGGATTCGTCGCAGACGGCGACCCAAGAAACGCCCCGGACTGCTGGCGTGCGGCCGCTGCGGAATCGAGTCAAGGACGCGGCCGCGACGCCCAAGCCGAAGCATCGCGGTCTGGCGGCGATTCGCCGGGAGGAGCGCGAGGCCGCCGGTCACGACTCGGCCGCCGCGAAACAGACCGACGTCGCACCACGCAAGCGGACACTCGCCACCGCGCGCGAAAGGCGAATCGACCTGCGGGAAAACCGAAGCACCATGGATCGGCAGCCCCAGCGAACAACCTCGACCGTCACCGTCGCGCCGAGTCTGCTACTCAAGCGCACGGAGATGCGCTCGGCGCCGAACGTCCCGCCCGGGGTGGTGAGCCTGGCTCTCACGTCCGTCCTCGAGGTCGGTTTCGCAGTCGCGGTGTCGGTGCTCAACATCGGTATGCCGAGCCCCACTGCCGCGCCGCCGCGGTTGAAGCTGAACGGCTACAGCCTGGTGCCCGACTCCCCGGAAGAGATCACCTCGTTCTATGGCCGCTGGACCTACCTGCCGGGCGCGCCGAGTCTCGTTCACGGTAAACAGAACTTCGACATCATCGACCCTCGCACAAAAGCCTCGGTCGGCGAATTCGATGCCCTGGTCGGCCGGGGCCTCGGCTACAACTACACCTCGCTACTTGTCACCGGCAATGGCGGGACCAACGTCGGCACCGGGCCCGGCCAGGTTCCCCCCGTCGGTTCACTGATCGCCACCTTCCGAGTTGGGCCCGTCGGGTGGGCGTACTCGTCGATGCCGACGGCGTCCGGAGACGTCATCTCCTTCAAGATCGTGACCCCCTTCGGCAGTATCGCGCTGCCGCTGGCATTCGACGGCGCCGCCGGCATCGCCGACCACACCTTCGACAACAGACCCGTGAAGTTGACCAACGGCTACAGCATTGCGCCCGCCGACCCCGATGGCGAAATAGTCACGGGCACAAGCGGAATACAGCCGCTGTTCACCAGCATCCAGGGTCGGCAGGTGTTCGGCATCTACGATTCGACGGGCACCCGGGTCGGCAGCTTCGAGGGTGTCTTCACCACCACCGCTGACATCTTGGGTACCTACACCCAGGCGATCCTGGTGACCGCCAACGATGGCGTCAATGTGGGTAGCGGTGACGGCCAGGTTCCGCCGGTCGGTTCGGTGTACAACGTCGTCTACGCCGGCAACGACGACAACTACGTTCTCTACCAATCCCTTCCGTCGCCGGCAGGTGACGTGGTCATCGTCCAACAAGTTGGCCCGGGCGGGGTGCAGACCAGCACCAAGAACTTCATCGACGCGTCGGAGCCACCGTCGACGCAACCGCTGCAGCTCTCCCGCGGGCTGACACTCGTCCCTGTCACGGAGTTGCAGCTCGTGGGCGTGAACGGATTGCCGCCCCGAGAAATCCAGTATCAGGGCTACCAGCAATTCGACGTCGTCGACGCCGCAGGGGACCGTATCGGGCGCGTCGATGCCGACGTGATGACCCAGCGCGATCTGTACGGGATTCGCAGCGTTGCTGTGCTCGTCACCAACGTCGTCGACGGCGACTCCGGGACCGCGAATGGTGACGTCCCACCCGTCGGCACGGTCGTCAACATCGTGTCGCTGGGCGACAGCCGCTTCGGCACCGTCCAATTCGTGATGCCCGACGGCAGAGTGGACGTCAAGCGGTCATGGTTCACCACACCGCTGGGCAACATCCCGGTGTTCCGTGCACGGACATGGGTGCCTGACCGCGTTGACGTGTCCTTCGCCAATGTGACTGTCTAGGGCGATTCGAACCCACCGCGCCGCGCGGTGCGGGCACAATCGAGTATTACGGCACTTTCCGTGGGGTGATCGCCGTGACGCTGCAGACGCTGACGCTGCCTTTACAACTTCACCTGCTGGCTTATGACAGCCGTCGCAAGCGCTTTGCTTTCGACCGCTCGGGAGCTTCGCGCCCCGGGTGGATGTTCGAATACGCCTTGCGCTCTTCGATGTTCACCGAGCTCTATCTCACGGGTGTTGTCACCGACCGCAATGGGGGGCTGTCGATCCTGGCGGCAGCGCCTGTGGGCGATCCGTTGTTGTCGGCAGCGATGTCTGTCGCCGTCGAAGGCCGAGCCTGGGCTGGCGTTATCCGGTCAGGCGGTTCCGGCACCGTCGCCGGCGCATGGCAGCAATTGGAACGCGATGGCTGGATCGCGCGTCGCGATCGCCGCTTCGGTGCGCCCCGATTCGACGTTCGCGACCCTGATGTCGTGGATGCGATCGCTGCCCGTGTGGTCGCCGCGCTGGAGAACGTCCTGCGGGAGGGCGACGCCGAGCCGAGAGCACTCGCCCTCGGGCTCATCGCGTTCCAGGCTCAGATGCCCGTCGTCGACACCTTCCTCCGTCACGAGGGCAAGCGTGCGGCCCTCCACTCGCTGACAGACTGCGCCATCGAGCCGATACACGTTCTACGCACCCTGATTTTGGCGCGCTTTGACGAGATGCGCCGATCCACGTCGGGATGAGGACGAAACTCAGCGGGCGTACTCGTCGGCGACGTCCAACGCGGCGTCGAGGATGCGCAGCCCCTCGGCGACCTCGTCGTCGGTCACGTTGCACGGCGGCACCGCATGAATGCGGTTGAAGTTCGCGAACGGCAGCAGACCCCCGGACTTGCAGGCCGCCAGCACCGCAGCCATTGCCGGGCTGGAGCCGCCATAGGGAGCCAGCGGCTCACGGGTCTGCTTGTCGGCCACCAATTCAATTGCCCAGAACACGCCGAGGCCGCGGACCTCACCGACGCTGCGGTGCCGGGCGGCCAGCTCGCGCAGACCGGGGCCGAGCACATCCGCGCCGATGCGTGCGGCGTTGCCCACCATGCCTTCCTCCTCCATCGCCGTGATGGTCGCGACGGCGCAGGCGGTCGCGAGCGGATGACCCGAATAGGTCAAACCGCCGGGATAGGCGCGGTCGGCGAAGGTCGAGTAGATCGCGTCGTTGATCGCGACGCCGCCGAGCGGGACATAGCCTGACGTCACACCTTTGGCGAACGTGATCAGATCAGGGACGACGTCGAAGTTGTCGATCGCGAACCAGCGTCCGGTCCGGCCGAAGCCGGCCATCACTTCGTCGGCGATGAACACGATGCCGTGACGGTCGCAGATCTCGCGGACACCGGCCATGTAACCGGGCGGCGGCACCATGATGCCCGCGGTGCCCGGCACCGACTCGAGGATGATCGCGGCGATCGTGGAAGGACCTTCCATCTGCACCAGGCGATCGAGGTGCTCGAGTGCGCGCTGCGTCTCCTGCTCCTCGGTCTCGGCGTGGAAGACCGAGCGGTACAGGAACGGTCCGGAGAAGTGCACGATGCCGGCGTTGCCGTGGTCGTTGGGCCAGCGGCGCGGGTCGCCGGTCAGGTTGATCGCGGTCTCGGTTCCGCCGTGGTAGGAGCGGTAGCGGGAGAGCACCTTGTAGCGGCCGGTGTGCAGACGGGCCATGCGGACCGCGTGCTCGACCGCGTCGGCGCCGCCGTTGGTGAAGAAGATCCGATTCAGGTCGCCGGGGGTGCGCTCGGCGACCAGACGGGCGGCCTCCGAGCGCGCATCGTTCACGTGCTGAGGTGCGATGGTGCACAGCTTCGCGGCCTGTTCGGCAATGGCCGCAACGACTTTCGGGTGCTGATGGCCGATGTTCGTGTTCACCAGCTGTGAGGAAAAGTCGAGGAGTCGGTTGCCCTCGCCGTCCCACAGGTACGAGCCCTTCGCCGCGAGCACGGTCATTGGGTTGATCTGTGCCTGCGCCGACCATGAATGGAAGACGTGGGCGCGGTCCAGATCGTAGGCACGCTGCCCGCGCGCGATCGCGGTGTCGAGATCTTCGCCGGTGGGCAGGGCGCTCACTGTCGCTGTCATTGCGCTCTCTCGCTCAGTTGGTGGGGAAGCCGAGGTTGATGCCGCCGTGGGAGGGGTCGAGCCAGCGGGTGGTGATGGCTTTTTGGCGGGTGAAGAACTGCACGCCGTCGAGGCCGTGGGCGTGGCTGTCGCCGAAGAGGGAGGCTTTCCAGCCGCCGAAGCTGTAGTAGGCCATGGGCACGGGGATGGGGACGTTGATGCCGACCATGCCGACTTCGACTTCGTTTTGGAAGCGGCGGGCGGCGCCGCCGTCGTTGGTGAAGATCGCGGTGCCGTTGCCGTAGGGGTTCGAATTGATCAGCTCGAGGGCTTGGTCGTAGGTCTCGACCCGGACGACCGAGAGAACGGGGCCGAAGATCTCGTCGGTGTAGACGCTCATGTCGGGGGTGACGTTGTCGAGCAGGGTCGGGCCGAGCCAGAACCCATCAGCACCGCCGTCAGCGGTGACGGTGCGGCCGTCGAGAACGACTTTCGCCCCGGCGCTTTCGCCGGCGTCGATGTAGGAGGCGACTTTGTCGCGGTGGGCCTTGGTGACCAGGGGGCCCATGTCGGAATCGCGGGTGCCGTCGCCGGTTTTGATGGTGGCCGCGCGTTCGGCGATCTTGGCGACGAGGTCGTCGGCGATGGGTCCGACGGCCACGGCGGCGGAGATGGCCATGCAGCGTTCGCCGGCGGAGCCGAAGCCGGCGTTGACCATGGCGTCGGCGGCCAGGTCGAGGTCGGCGTCGGGCAGGATGACGGCGTGGTTCTTGGCGCCGCCGAGGGCCTGGACGCGCTTGCCGGCGGCGGTGCCGGTGGCGTAGACGTACTGGGCGATCGGGGTGGACCCGACAAAGCTCACGCTCTTGATGTTGGGGTTGGTGAGCAGTTCGTCGACGGCGGTCTTGTCGCCTTGGAGGACGTTGAACACCCCGGCGGGTAGGCCGGCTTCGGCCCACAGGCGGGCCAGCCACAGTGATGCTGACGGGTCTTTCTCGGACGGTTTCAGCACGACGGTGTTGCCGCAGGCGATGGCGATGGGGAAGAACCACATGGGGACCATGGCGGGGAAGTTGAAGGGGGAGATGATGCCGATCGGGCCCAGGGGTTGGCGGACCGAGTGGACGTCGATGTTGGTCGAGGCGTTCTCGGTGAAGCCGCCTTT
>JAEXZY010000060.1 GCA_023404955.1 Actinomycetes bacterium | reverse complement strand
TAACCATACCGTACATGACAGAAGAAAACATTGATTAGGGGGACACCATTATGATTAAATTACTGATTGCAGACGACGAGCCGCTGGTCCAGATCGGCATCAAATCCATGCTCAACTGGGCGGATTACGATATCGAGATCTGCGGTGCCGCCATGAACGGGGCGGCCGCGCTTCAGATGATAGAGGAATATTCGCCGGAAATCGTGATCACCGACATCCGCATGCCGATCATGAACGGCCTGGAGCTGGCAAAGACCTGCCGCGAAAAATACGGCAAGATACCGGTCTTCATCATCCTCACCAGCTACGAGGAATTCAGCCTGATCAAGGAAGCCATGTCCTACCAGGTGGCCGACTATCTCGTCAAGCTGGAGCTGGACGCCAAAACCCTGGAGGAGTCCATCAAACGCTCCATCGAACGGCTGACGGAATACAGGGAGAGCGAGGAATACCGCTCCTCCGGCCGCCCTCTTCTCCAGAGCTATCACGACAAATTCTTCATGAGGCTGTTACATAACCTGTTCGACAACGAGGAACAGTTCATCCTTCAGACCAAAGACCTGAATCTGGATTTTTCAGACAGCTGCTACCAGGCCGTCCACGCGGAAATCCACGAGAGCGCAATCAAGGAGATGAACCAGGCCCAGTTGATCAACCTCTACAGCAGCAGCCTCCAGATGGTCCGCGAGATCCTATCAAAGCATCTGCCCTGCTATGTGATCCCTCTGGACATGAAACATTTCTCCGTCATCTTTCATTTTGACGAAATAGAGAAAAATGACAGCAATCTGATAAAAAATGCCATTGATAATGCGTGCGGTATGGTACACAATTATTTCAATGTATGGATCTCCATGGGGATCGGCTCTGCAGTGGACCATCCGCTCAGAATCAACACCTCCTACCAGGAAGCCCGCCAGGCATTTTCCATGGCAGACGAGGCCCATCCTGTGGTCAGATTTTCCCAGGTGCCCCCTGATTCCCTGAAAAATTCCTTTAACATCACCATATTTAAAAATGACCTGACAAGGGCTTTCGAAGAGTTCGACACGGATATCCTGTACGATACGCTGACAGAGATTATCAAGCTGTTTTTTGCACACCCCATGAGGTATCTCCAGGCGGTGGACGGGGCCTGCAACATCCTGTACCTGGCTCTGTCTTTACTTCCGGAGGGAACGGAAACGCTGAACGCCATCTTCTCTTCCTTCCCGGACGGCTACCGCTCCATCTACCGGGCCAAAACAGTGGAACAGGTGACCGATTGGCTCACCCTGCTGCGCGACGGCCTCTGCGAGGTGCTTCGGTCCAGGAAAAAGACGTATAAGGACCATGTGATCACCAATGTTCAGAAATATATCAGGAACCACATCGAAGAGAAAGCCGGTTTAAATGAAGTGGCCGCCATATTCGGACTCAGCCCCAACTATCTGAGCGTGCTGTTCAAGAAGAACTGCGGCATCGGCTTTTCCGAATACACCACCCAGCAGAAGATCAGCCGGGCGAAATCCATGCTCCTGGAACAGGATTTAAAGATCTATGAGGTAGCCGATAAACTGGGCTTTGAAAGCGCCTTCTATTTCAGCAAGGTATTTAAAAAGGTGGAGGGAATCTCCCCGCGCGAGTTCATACAGCAGAAAACCAACGCACCCACCAACGAATTATAAGGAGGCATTTTCCATGTTCATGGAACTCGCAGCTAAAACCGGCGGCCCTGCCGCCCGCTTCATCCCCTGTCCCCCCATAAGCGGCAGGACCGCCTGGGAATCCCTTCCCGAAGAACTGGCGAAACGTGTCGTAGCCGCCGGAGAGGCTTATCTGAATTACCGCTATCCGGCGCTCACGGCCACAGACTATCTGGAATTCACCCGGTCCGGAGACAGGACCAACTATGAGGACAAAATGTTCGCCCGCAGAAACGCGCTGGACGCCCTGGTCCTGGCCGAATGCGTGGAGCACCGGGGACGTTTTTTAGACGATATCATCAACGGAATCTTCGCCATCTGCGAGGAATCCGCCTGGCAGCTCCCCGCCCATAATTCCTATATCCGGGACACCCCCCAGCTTCCCCTGCCGGACATCACCCGGCCTGTGCTGGATCTATTTGCAGCGGAAACCGGAGCCGTTCTGGGCATGACGGATTATCTGTTAAAGGAGGTTCTCGATCCGGTCAGCCCTTCCATCTCCCTGATGATCAACGACAACTTAAAACGGCGGATCTTCCGACCTTATCTGAACGAACATTTCTGGTGGATGGGAGATGGGATCAGCCATATGAACAACTGGACCGCCTGGTGCACCCAAAACGTGCTCCTGGCTGCATTTACGCGTGAGCAGCTGCCGGATGACGTAAAAAACGCCGTCTTTTACAAAGCCTGCCGGAGTCTGGATTATTTTCTGGAGGAATACGGCGAGGACGGCTGCTGTGATGAGGGAGCCCAATATTACAGGCACGCAGGGCTCACCCTGTTCAACGCCCTGGAAGTGCTGAACCAGATCACCAGCGGCGCATTTTCCCCGCTCTACGGTGCCGCCAAAATTAAAAACATGGCCGCCTATATCCTCAACGTCCATATCGGCGGCATCTATTACGTAAATTTCGCGGACTGCTCTCCGGTCGCCGGCCGGTGCGGGGCCAGGGAGTATCTGTTCGGAAAACGGACCGGAAACAGGGCTCTGATGGCATTCGCCGCCTCCGATTACAGGGACAGCAGCTATCCCCTGACCCCTGATGAGCACAACCTGTTCTACCGGCTTCAGAACCTGTTCACCCACTCGGAGATGACAGCCTATCCCTCAGTTCCGGAACCGCCCTGCCCAGACATCTATTATCAGAGCGCAGGCCTGTGGATCTCCAGAAACAGCCGTTTCTGTCTGGCCGTCAAGGCCGGTGACAATGATGACAGCCACAATCACAACGACGTGGGCAGTTTCACGGTCTACAAAGACGGCGCCCCCATGTTCATCGACGTGGGCGTGGAGAGCTACACAAAAAAGACGTTTTCCCCACGACGCTATGAGATCTGGACCATGCAGTCCCAATACCACAACCTGCCTGCCTTTTGCGGCGTGATGCAAAAGGACGGGGAGGAATACCGGGCTGCAGACGTAAAATACGCTTTGGGGGAAGATGAGAGCATGATCTCCATGGATATCGCCCCCGCTTATCCGGACCCGCGCATCGTCTCCTACAGGCGGGAAGCCAGACTCAATAAGGGTGGTGACGGAGGCATTACGATAACCGACAGATATTCAGGCTCCATCCGCCCTGTAGTGTTGTCCCTTATGAGCTGCCAGCTGCCAGTAATCGAGGGGAATCTGATAAAGATAGGCAGTCTGGGAGAATGCCTCGTCAAAGGCGCCGCCGATTTTTCTGTTGAACAGATTCCCATAACTGATAAACGGCTGAAACAGGCGTGGGATCACTATATTTAACGGATTCGGATCACCATGAAGGAGGAAATGCTGCAATTGAAAATCCGGTGAGGTGGAAAATTGAGATTTGATAGAGGAAGAAACGCCAAGACCGGAGAGGAGGACGCCGAGGGGGATCCATGCGTGTTGATTGGTTCCGGTTGGCAGAAGAGGAAGTTCTAAGC
>JAEXZY010000052.1 GCA_023404955.1 Actinomycetes bacterium | reverse complement strand
CGTTCTATCTGCGCTACACCTGTCTGTGCGACTCCGTTCCGCATGCCCAGGAGGCCCTGGATCTGGCGAGCGGGTACCTCGACGATGTCGGTCCGATCAACGGCGTCGGGTACCCCGCGGGCCTGTTGTTCGCCCTGGACTCCGTGATCGGCGCCGGTGGCGTGAACTCCGCACTCGGGTCGGTCGCCGACGGCGTCAAGATCACCCTCATCGGCGTCAGTCAGGGCGCGATCGTGCTCAACTACGTCAAACAGTCACTCGCACTGCAGATCACCGCCAACCGCCCGCATACCGAACTGTCTTTCGTCACCTTCGGCGACCCGACGAACGGCACCGGCGGCATTGTCGCCAAAAACCCACTGCTCTGGCTGACGGTGCCCTTGGGCCCGCTGCCGACCCCCTACAACACCACCGAGATCGTCCGCGAGTACGACGGGCTCGCCGACTGGCCCGACCGTCCGACCGCACTGTCGGCGATGAACGCCCTGCTGGGCACGCTGGTCGTGCACCCCGACTATGGAGTCGCAGCGGACCCGCGCACGCCGGGCACCCTGAAAACCGTCACCACCAACATCCTCGGCGGCACCACCACCCACTATCTGGTGCCCACAGCCGAACTACCCATCACTGCGATTCTCCGCGCCGCGGGGGTTGACACATCGATCATCGACGCGTGGCTTCGACCGCAGATCGACCGTTCCTACAACCGCCCCAAGATTTCTCCGTCGGCAGCCACCACCAGCGAGGAATCCACCGCCCCGGCAGAACACGCAGCCACGCCCGAAAACACCGCCACCACCACTGTCGAGGACACGGCGAAGGCTGTTTCACCGCAACATGTTTCGTCCTTCGGTTCGGTCGATCGTGCCGCCAAATATCAGCCCGAGGAGGCCGGCAGCTCCCACCGCGAAGCGGCTGCGTCACCGCGGGCCGCAGACGCCCACGAGGACGACATCAAGACGCCGCACCTCTCGGCCTCGACACCCGATGACGACGCGAGTGTGCGGACGTCGGTGACCCCGACCCGCCCGACCGAGGTCGAGCGTCCGTCGGCATCTCAGGTGGACAGTGCACCCCACGACACCAACACCACGACTGAGCGGCAGACCGAAAGCCGCGACAGCGCAACACCGCATACCGACAAGGAGCCCAAGAGCTGACGAGAGTTTCAGCCATCAACCCATGCGTCCGACGATGGCGTCAAGACGATGCGCCCGAACACCTGCCCGGCATCCATCAGACGATGCGCGTCCGCGGCACGCTCCAGCGGCAGCACGTCCTGTACCACCGCGTGCAATGCACCGCGCGTCACGGCGTCGAACTGTTGCCGGCGAACAACAACTTTGGCGTCCTCGCCGATGGTGTCGAGGCTGAACGTCGCCAGCGAGCGCGATAGCTGGAACCCGCCCAACAAGCGTGCTCCCACATCTTCAGGCACCGGCCCGGCCACCATGCCTGCGATGACCATCCGGCCGTTCGGAGTAAGCCGGTCGATGAACTCCGGCACGGCGTCACCGCCCACGATGTCGATGATCACGTCGAAATGTGTCGGCGCGTCAGGATCGCCATTGCCCTCGCGATCGAGGATGTGCGTGGCGCCGAGCTCGCCGAGGCGTTGCCCGCGATCCCGCGAGGACGTGGTGACCGCGACGACCTTCGCACCCGCAGCTGCAGCGAGTTCCACCGTGGCGATACCGATGCTGCCCGAACCGCCGCGGACGAGGACGGAGTCGGCGGAACCGAAATGGGCGTGGGCCAACGCGAAATATGCGACGGGGCCCGCGCCTCCCACAGCGACGGCATCCACGAAGGACAGCTCGTCCGGTAGGGCCGCGATATCCGGCACCCGAGCGAGCGCGAAAGCGCAGTAGCCGCCGCCGATTCCGGTGAACGCCCATACCCGTCGTCCCACCCAGGAAGCGTCGACATCGGCTCCGACCTCCGACACCACCCCGGCCACCTCACTGCCGGGGATCAGCCCGGCGGGCACCGGATGCATATCCGCGACAGTGCCGCGTCGGATCATCGCGTCCACACCACCGACTCCGATCGCCGCGGTCTCGATCACGACCTGATCCGGTTCCGGTGTGGGGTGCGCGATATCGATGATTTCCATGCCGCTCGGATCGCCAAACCGCTGGATTCTCACTGCGCGCATCGGCCAACTCCTCATCTCACGTCGAGTACGCTCGGACGTTAGTGGACGACCCCGTCCACTTGACCCAAGTGAGAAGCACCGCCGCTCAGATGACCCAGATGTTGCGCTCGGATGCCCGAGACAACCGCGACCGTGTGCTGGCTGTGGCACGCGAATTGTTCGCCGAACGCGGACTCGAGGTGACCATGCGGGAAATCGCACGGCGGGCCGAGGTCGGCCCGGCGACGCTCTACCGACGCTTCCCTTCCAAGACCGACCTCGTGGGCGCGGTGTTCGCCGACGAAGTGCGCCTGTGCACCACGATCGTCGACGAAGGATGCGCGGACACGGATCCCTGGCGTGGGTTCTGTTCGGTGATCGAGCAGGTCTGTGTGCTCAACGGACGTAATCAAGGTTTCGTCGACGCATTCACCTCGGCGCAATTCGACACGGCTCAGTTCGACGCGTCCGACTACGCCGCTCACCGCCGAGCGGCATTGGCATCCCTGACCGCACTGGCGCGCAGGGCGCAGGCGGCAGGTCGGCTGCGCGCCGACTTCACCATCGATGACCTCATCCTGGTCCTGCTGGCCGGACGTGCCCTCGCGTCGATACCCCAACACAGGCGCGAAGCGGCGGCGCGGCGCTTCGCCGCGTTGGCCATCGACGCCTTCCGCGCCTGACCCGGGCCGGCTCGCCGTGTAGTGACACCGGCGGGTGGTGTGGTCTGCGACACTCCTGTCATGATCCAGGGCTTCTCGCATATCGGAATCTGCGTCACCGACCTCGACCGTTCCATCCGCTTCTACACCGACGTCTTCGGATTCGTGAAGCTCTATCAGCTGGACTTCGACAACAACGAGGTCGCCGCCACCATGGAGCAGGAAGGCCGGTTCCGCTCCGCGATGCTCATCCGCAACGACATCCGAATCGAGTTGCTGCAATGGGTTGATGTGCCCACCACCGGTTCCGGACAACGCAAACCGATGACCGAACTCGGCTTCACCCACCTGTCGTTCCGTGTGGAGGACGTCGACGGTCTGACCGAAGCGATCGTGGCCGCGGGCGGGACGTTCGTGGAGTCGACGCGCACGGTGCTGGGGGATCCGGCGGATCCCACCTCGGGGCGCTTCATCTATCTGACCGACCCGGACGGCACCCGTATCGAGTTGATGCAGAACGTGCCCGACCTGTCCGGCATGAGCGGGTGAGCACTCAGGTTACGTCGCGTCGTACCGTCTGCGACTAAGGCTGTTTCCAACCGGTGATGCGCAGGTAGGGGTCGGCGCCGATGTTGTCCTCGGGCCGACCCCCGTGTTCGACCTCGGTCTCGGATACATCGACCGAAGCCACCGTCTGGGACAGGTCGACCGGCTGCGGCAGCACCGAATACTTGTTCTCTGCTGGTGGTTCCTCGCCCATACTCGCCCCTCCCCCGTTGATACCGCCTCATCCTCTCGCACAGTCTGACTGATCTCGCGGGCAGTGCGGTCACGAAGGGCCGAGCCGCGAGAGCGACGTCGACCCGCTTCCCGGCGCAGTACATCGATCAGCGCTTTCTCCCGTGCGCAACATCACTCGACCGAAACTTGTTCGCCCAGGTCACTTATCAGGTGCTTCTCAGAGTCGCCACGGATAATTCCGGATCGTCATGCCACAACGTGAGCCCGCTGGGCCGGTCACCGATGTGCTGCCGCAGGTGCGAGGTCCGCGCCACCGTATGCCGCGGCGCGGTCCGTCGCGCCGCGGACGGGTCCTCCTCCGCACGATCACCGCTCTCATCGCGGTCGCCACGATCGTCATCACGGGCGTCGGATGGTCGGTGTACCGCAACATCGCAGGGGGGATCACCACCTCCGAGGCGCTCGCGGGTGCGGCGACCTCGACCGGAGGTGACCAGAACATCCTCATCATGGGTCTCGACAGCCGATTGGATCAGCACGGCAATCCGCTGCCAAAGGACCTGTACGACGCCCTGCACGCGGGTGATGAGACGGTCGGCGGTTACAACGCCAACGTGCTCATCTTCCTGCATGTGCCGGGCGGCAACGGTCCCGTGACCGCGGTGTCGATCCCGCGCGACGACTATGTGCGCCTGCACGGCTGCCCAAGTGGCGAGTGCCAGGGAAAGATCAAGCAAGCCTACGGTCTGGCCTACCAGGAGACGATGAACTCACTCGCCGACAGCGGGTCGACGTCCACCGATCCCGCGGCCAACGAGCAGATCGCGCGCGAGGCCGGCCGCAAGGCCCAGATCAACACGATCAGCGATCTACTGCGCGTTCCCGTCGACCACTTCATCGAGGTCACCCTCGGCGCCTTCTTCCAGATCGCGCAGGTTGTCCAGCCGATCACGGTGTGCCTGAACGACGACACCGCCGACGACTTCTCGGGCGCCGATTTTCACCGCGGGGTCCAGCAGATCGACGCCGCCCAGTCGATGGCCTTCGTCCGGCAGCGCCGCGACCTCAACAACGACCTCTTCACCGACCTGGACCGCACGCGCCGCCAGCAGGCGTTCATCGTCTCGCTCGTGAAGGCCGTGCGCGACGGTGGCTCCCTGTCGAACCCCGCCGCGCTGCGACACCTCGCGGAGGTGGCCAAGCAGAACGTGGCCGTCGACGCGGGATTCGACATGATGAAGTTCGTCGATCAGGCGTCGGCGCTGAGCGACAAGCCGATGTCGTTGTACACGCTGCCGATCGGAGAATTCGGTCAGGACCCGCTCGGGCAGGACGTGAACATCGTCGACGTCACGACGATCCGATCGATCGTGCAGAACCTGTTCCAAACTGGCTCGCCGAATCCTCCTGTCCCCGCAAGCCCTTCGATGTCAAACGACGAGCCGGCAGCGGTCAGTGTCGTCAATGCGACCGGGCACACGGGGCTGGCGACCAGCGTCGCCAAGGAGCTGAGCGCTCACGGCTTCACCCGCGGTGACATCGGCACCGCCGAGGCGCTGTCGGACACCACCACCGTCGAGTACGGCCCCGGCGCCGAGCACGCAGCCGCCGCGGTCGCGAACGACTTGCCCATCGCCGTGACATCCGAATCGTCCACCGCGGTGCCGCTCAACACCGTCGTCGTCACCATCGGCTCCGACTACCCCGTGAACGGTTACGAGAGCGGAATATCGCCGGGCGCAGGAGAAACGGCGGTGCCCGCAGAAATCACGACGGTGGACGCGACCGCGACCGGAACACACGCACCCGCGCCGACCGATCTGACCGAGATGTCGGGCGCCCGCATTCCCTGCGTGCGCTGACCGCTGGGCGCACCATAGCCGACCCGGCTCCCCTGCGACCTCGGGCGCACCGGCAGATCCAACGGCCCCCAAACGGAAAAACCGCGGACCTAAAGTAGGTCCACGGTCATTCCGATGTCTTGCGACATCACACTAGTAGCGGGGACAGGATTCGAACCTGCGACCTCTGGGTTATGAGCCCAGCGAGCTACCGAGCTGCTCCACCCCGCGACGGGTGAACGCTAGGTTACCGGGGCAGTCGCTGCGGCTCCAAATCGCCTGCTCATCGGCCGGAAACGGGCAGTGGAACACCGGCTACGCGCGGATCACCTGACCCGTCGCCAGCACCCCTGCGGGGTCGTAGCGGTCCGCCAGCGCGGCGAGCCAGTGCAGCGTGTCCTCGCTGTAGACCCGCGCCGGACGCGCGGGATCGTAGGACGGCGCGAAGTTCGGCATCTGCCCGCCCGTCGACCACGGCTCGACGGCCCGAACCACCGCTTCGGCGTGCTGCGCGACCATGTCGACGATCTCGGGCACCGCCAGCCCGATCGTCGCCACGCAGAACGCCGCATCGCGATGGCAGAACGCGCTGCGATGCCGCGGTTCACGCGCCAACGCGCCGCCCAGCATCCGCAGCTCCACGATCGCCTGCGGCGAACCCGAACCGGGGCCCGCGACCGTCAGCAGCGCATCGACGGCTTCCGGCGTCAGATCGGAAAGCAGCGCGTGATTCTCGGTCACCGGCATCGGGTCCGCCGGATCCCCGTGCACCGCACCGATCGCCGCATACGGCATCACGCCGACGGTGTCCATCAGCGGCGTCGCGGCCGCGCGCATCGGCGCCAACAGCCGCTCCCCCTCGGCCATATCGCCCACCGCCGTGTACCGCACCGCCACGGTCATCTTGCCCGCCAACGGTTCCGGCACAATCGGCAGCGGCGGCAACTGCTGAATCGCCAGCGACGTGTTCGCCGTCTCCGGCAGACCCGCACACCAGACCGACCACGCATGCAGCACCGCACCCGCATCCGCTCCGTCGAAAAAGACCGCACCGCCGTAAAATTCGGCGATCGGCAGCAGATCGATCTCGACCGCCGTGACGATCCCCAGCGTCGCCTTGCCGCCGCGCAGACCCCAGAACAGGTCAGCGTTCTCGTCCGGCGTCGCGCGCAGCAGGCGACCCTCGCCCGTCACCACGTCGAAGGCCCGCACATGATCCGAGGACAACCCCACGGTGCGGACCAGCGGCCCGATCCCGCCGCCGGTCAGGAAGCCCACCACGCCGACACCGGGTGCGGAACCGCACAGCGGAGCGAGACCGTGCGGCGTCGCGACGTCCAGCACGTCCTGCCACCGCGCGCCCGCCTCGACCCGGGCGGTGCGGTTCAGTACGTCGACCGTGCAGTGCTTCATCGCAGCGGTCTGCACCATGATCGTCGTCGACCCCACCCCGACCGCGCCGTGCCCGGTCGCCTGCACGGTGACCGTGAACCCGTGCGCAGCGGCGAACCGCACCGTGGCGGCCACGTGCTCGGGTGATGTCGCCAGGACCACTGCAGCGGGCGTCACCGGGGCGGCCACGTTCCACGGCACGCACCGCTCGTAGCCCGGCTCCCCCGGCAGCGCCACATGGGTGGCGACGTGGTCGCGCAGCGAGCGCAGCACGTCGTCGCGCGTCACGTCGGTGGTCATCGTCATCGGAGTCCTCTCGGTCAAGCCCTGGTGGCGCGCTCAGCATCACCGACGGGGCTTGGCGATGGCTTGGGGCGGTGCACCAAGCGAAATCCAAGCGTCAGTTTCAGCGCGCTCGCTGGGCGTGAGCGCGCGCTGAGTGCCCGCGTGTCACGGCGTGTCGGTGTGCAAACCCGCGCGCTCACCAGACAAGAGTCTCGCCGATGCGGCGACACCGTGCATGCCGGCACGCTCGGCGTCGGCGGCAAGAGCCGCGGCTGCCGCTTCACGCTGCGGTGACGGGCCGACCAGCTCGCACTCCAAGAGCCGGCACCGCAACAGCGTGGGCGCTCCCCCGGTTCTCTCGGCCACCGCCCGCGCCGTGGCCAGATCCGCCCGTGCGCTTCCGACGTCACCGAGCGCGGCGTGCAGGCGTGCTGTGGCCAGGGCCACCGGTCCGGCCAACCCGACCTGACCGATCACCGCGATGCGCTCACGATGCGGCGTCAACTGGCCGAGCAGCGGCTCGATGAACTCGGTCAGGCCATGATCGGCCGCCAAGTGTGCCAGCAGTGTCTGATGGCCCAGCGTCGTCCAAATGTGGCCCCGGTCGACGGTGTCGGACCACTCCCGCAGCATCCCCGCCGCGTCCGCGAGCACGTCCGGCGTCGGCGTCATCGTCAGCAGGGCCGCGCGCACCACGCCGACCATGCCCTGGCCACCGGTGTCGGTGTTCGCCTGCAGCCCGGACCAACTGGGATCGAGACCCTCGCCGGTCTCCCGCAGCAGCGACGCCGCCGCCAGCAGGCCACTACCGGCCTCGTAGAGCTCGGTCTGCTCGTGCACGTGCGCCGCGGTGGCGTGGTGGCGCTTCGCCTCGGCGAAGTCGCCCGTCCACATCGCCAAAACCGCCTCCATCCAGCGCAGCTGGGCGCGCAACACCGGCAGGCGCAACTCCTCACTGCCCGCGATGCCCGCCCGCAAATGCGCCCGCGTTCCCGCGACGTCGCCCAAATACATCGACGCCATCGTCGCCACCGAGTGTGCGATCACGGCGTCTTCCCGAGAACGACTGTGCTGCACACCTTTCAATTGCTGCACCCACGTCAGGATCTGCTCACTGTGACTGCTCACCCCGGAGTAGGTGATGAGTCGGCCGATGAGCACATCGGCCAGCACGTCGGCGTCGCCGGTCTGCTCGGCCACCTGCTCCGCGCGTTCCAAAAGATCTGTCGCCACCTGCGGGTCGGGGTGATAGCAGTGGCCGACGGCCAGCGCCGGCAGCACGCGCGCCGCCGCGGCCGCGTCGTCACCCGCCAGCGTCGCGGCCTGGGAAAGCAGATCAAGCAGCTCGCCGGGATCACGACCCGGCGCCAGCCACGGCCAGCACCCGCTGGCACGCAGCAGCGCACTCGCCACCCGGCCCGCCGTTGCGGCACGCCCCGCCCGCAACGCCTCGCTCAGGGATCGCTGGACGCTGTCGAGCACCAACTGTCCCCGACCGGCACGCGAATGTGCCTCCAGCAGTTCGACAGTCAGCGCGTCGCGCTCGGTGTCGTCACGCGCATGCGCCGGCAGCCGGTCGTAGGCGTCCAGTGCAGCCTGCCACCACCGCGCCGCGATGTCCGAACTCCACTGCGCGGTCGCCTGTTCGGCCGCCAGCCGGCACGCCCGCACGACGACAGCGGGCTCGACCAGCGGCTGCGCGGCGATCAGGTGCTGAGCCCGCCGCGTCGGCGCGTCAGGTTCGACGCTGTCGACCAGGACGTCGGCGACCTTGGCGTGCAACCGTTGTCGGCGCAGGGCGGGGATGCCTGCCAGCAACTGGTCGCGCAGCAACCCGTGAGCGAACTCGTAGCCATCAGTGGTGTGCGCCGCGACGACGATGCGCTCGTCGGCCGCCTCGTCGAGGTGGTCGGCCAGCGTGTCGAGATCCAGCCCGGTGGCCGCGGCCAGCACCGGCACTGCGGCGGCGTCGATCACGTCGCCGATCACCGCGGCGGTGCGCAGCACCGCCATCACGGCCGGATCGAGGGCGGCGAGCCGGCGATCCAGCACCGACCGCACGGCCCGGGGAATCTCGTTGGCGGCGCGCTCCTCCCGTGGCAAGCGGGCGTACTCGGAGACGAAGAACGGGTTGCCGCCGGTGCGCGCGGCCAGCTCGGCGGCCTCATGGGCCGTCACCGGCTCTTCGGACACCACATTGGCCAGCGCCGCAACGTCTTCCGACGAGAGCGCCGGAACCGCGATGTGCCGGTTGTCTTCTCCTCGCGCCACCGTGCTCAACAGCCGCGCCACCTCGTCGGCGTGCTCGCCGTCGCGCACGGTCATCACCATCAGCACCCGATGGTCCCGCAGTGCGCTCGCGATGTAGGCCAGACAGCTCGCCGAGGTGGTGTCCGACCACTGCACGTCGTCGACCACCACCGTCAGCAATCGCGGGGCCGCCTCGAGCAGTGACTGGACCCGTTCGTAGACAAGGAATCTCGCGGTGTCGGGATCGGCGTGCGGAGGCACTTCCAACACGTCGTCCGGGTCGGCGCCCAGCGCGCGGACCAGTTGACGCATCGGCCACCACGGCGGCGTGGCCCGCTCGTCGGGGCAGTTCACCCACACCACATCGCCGCCCGCGGACGCGGCCATCGCGCCGATCTCCTCGGCCAGCCGCGTCTTGCCGATCCCCGGCGGACCCGACAGCACCAGCCAGCGCGTCGCTCCTGCGGCCGCCCGCGACAGCACCTCACCGGCCCGCGAGAGCTCCCTGCGTCGACCCACCAGCGGCGACCTCGCCGGCACCTCGGCCGTATGCGAGGCGTCGTGGGAAACGGGAGCCGGCACCGGGATCGTCTCCGCGCCGGTCCATTTGGCCGGCCGCGGCCACCCCGCGAGCTCGGGCGCCTGCCGCAGCACCGCGGTCTGCAACTCCCGCAACTCGAGCCCCGGCTCCAGCCCCAGCTCCTCGTCGAGCCGTTGCGCGTGCCGCGTGTAAGCCTCCAGCGCCTCGGCGGTCCGGCCCGCCCGATACAGCGCCAGCATCTGCAGCCGGCATCCCCGGTCGGCGAACGGATCGAGGGTTCGCAGCGCTGCCGCCTCGGTCACCGCTGCGGCCACCTTGCCGAGCGCGAGAAGCGCGACGACCTTGTTCGCCACGCATTCGGTCCGCAGCTCCGCGAACCGGGCGGCGTCGTCGCGCAGCCACGGCGCGCCCGCCATGTCGTCGAGCAGCTCGCCGCGGATCAGGCCGAGTGCCTCGTCGGCGGCCACGGCCGCCTGCTCCCAGTCCTCGGCTTCGATTGCGGCACTGGCCCGCTGACAGGCACCCGTGAACACCGCGAGATCGATGCTGTTCGGGTCGACATCGAGCACATAGCCGGGCGGGCGGCGCACGATCGGGGAGGCCATCTGCGTCTCCGCCGACGCCCCGCGCAAGGCGCGCCGCAGGTTCGAGACATAGGCCTGCAGGCTCGCCGTCGCGCTGGCCGGGACGTCGTCACCCCACACCGCGTCGACGAGGCGGTCCACCGAGACCACCCGTCCGGCGGCCAGTGCCAGCATCGCCAGGACCACCCGCTGCTTGGGCGGACCGATGTCCACCGAGGTGTTCCCGTCGGCCACCTCGAGGGGGCCGAGCAACCGATACTGCACCGGCGGACGCGTGTTACGGGGCCGACTTGTATTCGCTTACCGCGTCGTCGAGGCGTTGCAGTGCCTCGCCGTACCGCGCGAAATCGCCACTGCGCTGCGCCTCCTGGAGCGCGTCCAGCGCGGTGTTGACCTGCTCCAGCGCGGCCGACTTCGCCGCGGAAAGCTGTGTCGGGCCGGTCGGCGGCACCGCCACCGGGACCTCAGGCCGGTTCTGCGGAGTCTGACCCTGCTGGTTCGGCGGCGCGGCAGCCGGCGGCTGACCCGTCTGCGGACGCGACTGTGGTTGCGCGGCAGGGGTTTCGCCAGTCGGCGCCGGACCCGTGGCGGTGGCGTCAGCGCCCGGACCGAACAGATCGGTCAGAGCGTCACGCACCGTCGGGCCGTAGCCGATCTTGTCGTTGTACATCATCGCGACGCGGATCAGACGCGGGTAGGACGACGCCGCATCGCTGGCGCCCGGCGACGCGTACACCGGTGCCACGTACAGCAACCCACCCTGCCCCAGGGGCAGTGTCAGTAGATTGCCCCACCGGATGCGGTTCTGGTTGTCGCGGCCGATGACACCGAGGTCTTGGCTGACCGCGGTATCGGTACTGATCGCGTTGAACGCCAGCTTCGGGCCGTTGACCTGACCGGGGATGGTCAGCACCGTGATCTTGCCGTAGGTGTCCGGATCGGAACTGGCACTGATGTAGGCCGCCAGGAAGTCGCGACGGAACCGGTTCATCGCACTCGTCAGCTGGAACGATGTCGAATTGTTGTTCTCGGCAAGGTTTTTCGCGACGATGTAGTACGGCGGCTGGTAGCTGCTCGCCGTCGGGTTCGGATCCAGCGGCACGTCCCAGAAGTCCGACGTCGAGAAGAACGTCACCGGATCGTCGACGTGGTACTTGGCCAGCAGCGCACGCTGCACCTTGAACAGATCCTCCGGATAGCGCAGGTGCTGCTGCAGTTCCGGGCTGATCTCGCTCTTGGGCTTGATCGTGCCGGGGAACACCTTCATCCACGCCTGCAGCACCGGATCTGCCTCATCCTGCGCGTAGAGCGTCACCGTGCCGTCGTAGGCGTCGACGGTGGCCTTGACCGAGTTGCGGATGTAGGAGACCTGCTTGTCCGGCTGCAACCGGTTCAGCGCGACCTCGTTGGAGTCGGTTGTCAGCGAGGACAGCGACGTCAATTCCGAGTACGGGTAGTTGTCCAGCGTGGTGTAGCCGTCGACGATCCACACCATGCGCTTGTTGACGATCGCCGGGTAGGTCGCGGTGTCGGTGGTCAGCCACGGCGCGACGGCCTTGACCCGCTCGGACGGATCGCGCTTGAACAGGATCTTGCTGTTGTTGTTGATGACGTTGGAGAACAGGAAGTTCCGCTCGGCGAACTTCGCCGCGAACACGCTGCGGTTGAACCAATTGCCCAGCGGCACACCGCCGGCACCGGTGTAGGTGTAGTTGCGGGTGTCGGTGTTGGTCTCGTAGTCGTACTCACGGTCGGCGCCGTTCTTGCCGACGATCGCGTAGTCAGCCGACGTGCTGGCGATGACCGGACCGAAGTAGATCCGCGGCTGATCCAGCGGAGCAGGCCCGGGTGAGATCACCTCACCGTTGGCGCCCACGACGCTCGCGAGGAACTCCGGGTAGCCGCCGTTCTGATTGGGGTCGTTGGCCACCCCGCGCACGGTGTTGGCCGGCGACGCGATGAACCCGTTGCCGTGGGTGAACACGGTGTGCCGGTTGATCCAGTCACGCTGGTTGTCGATCAACCGGTCCGGGTTCAGCTCGCGCGCGGCCACCACGTAGTCCCGCAGGTTGCCGTCGGCATCGGGGTAGCGATCCATGTTCAGCTGATCGGCGAAGAAGTAGAAGTTCTTGCCCTGCTGGAACTGGGTGAACGCCGGCGCGACGATGTTCGGGTCCAGCACCCGGATGTTGGAGGTGGTGGCGCGGTCGGCAGCCACCTGCTGGGCGGTGGCCGGGGCGTTGCCCGGGTAATCGCGGTAGGAGACCTCATTCTCGGTCAGGCCGTAGGCCTGTCTGGTCGCGGCGATGCTGCGGCCGATGTACTCACTCTCCTTCTGCGCGGCGTTGGGGCGCACGCTGATCTGCTCGACCACCAGCGGCCAGCCCGCACCCACGATCAGGGACGACAGCAGCAGCAGCACCACGCCGATCGCCGGGATTCGCAGATCGCGCAGCACGATCGCGGAGAACACTGCGGCAGCACAGATCACCGCGATGGCCATCAGAATCAGCTTGGCGGGCAGCACCGCGTTGATGTCGGTGTAGCCGGCGCCGGTGAACGGCTTGCCGCCACGCGTGTGGCTGAGCAGCTCATAGCGGTCGAACCAGTAGGCCACCGCCTTGAGCAGCATCAGGACACCGATCAGTGTGATCAGCTGGATGCGTGCGGCACGCGACAGCGCTCCGGTGCGGCCTGACAGTCGGATACCGCCGAACAGGTAGTGCCCCAACAGGTTCGCGATGAACGCCAGGAACGTCGCGACGAACAGATAGGACAGCACCAGCCGGTAGAACGGCAGGTCGAAGGCGTAGAAACCGAGATCGATGCCGAACTGCGGGTCGCTGACGCCGAAATCGCCGCCGTGCAGGAACAGCTGCACCTGCTCCCAGTAGCTCTGCGCGACGAACCCGGAGAGCAGACCGATGAAGGCGGGCACCCCGATGCCGATGAGACGCAGCCGCGACATCACCGCGGTGCGGTACCGCGCGATCGGATCGTTCGGGCCCGCTGTCGGGACGAAGACCGGGCGGGTGCGGTAGGCCAGCGCCAGCGCGGCGAACACCACCGCCCCGATCAGCACCCCGACCACCAGGAAAATGAGGAGGCGGGTCACGATCTGAGTGGTGAACACCGACCGGTAGCCGAGCTCACCGAACCAGAGCCAGTCGACGTAGGCGTCGACCAGCCGGGGTCCGATCAGCAACAGCAGGACCACCACCAGCGAGATGGCGATCAGGATCCTGCTTCGCCGCGTCAGCTTCGGCATTCTCGCCGCCGGCCGCATACTCACTCGACTACTCCGCTCTCGGACGTTCCCAGCTGTTGTCCAGTCACTCTACTGATCGAGATCCTCGCCCCGTCTCAGCAGCGAGGAGGTTCGCCACCAGCGGAAAGTGTCCGCAGGCCGTCGATGGCGTGCGCGAGGGTGTCCACCTTGATGAGCTCGATGCCCTTCTCGTCCGCCGACGTCGCCTCGTCGCAGTTGTCCGCGGGCACCAGGAACACCGAGGCGCCGGCCTCCTTGGCCGCCACGATCTTGTGCGTGATACCGCCGATGGGACCGACCTCACCGTCACCGGTGATGGTGCCGGTGCCGGCCACGAACTTGCCGTCGTTGAGGTCGCCGGTGGTCAGCTTGTCGACCACGGCCAGGCTGAACATCAGACCCGCGGACGGGCCGCCGATGTTGGCCAGATGGAAGTCGATGGAAAACGGCGCCCACGGCGCGTCGAGCACGTTGACCCCCAGCACACCGTGCGGACGGTCGGGCCGGGAGCCCAGCGTGATCTCGGCGATGCCGGCGGGTTCGTTCTTGCGCCGGTAGTCGACGACCACCTTCTGACCGGGCTTGCTGGCCTGGATGATCTTGCTGAACTCGTCGAGGTTGGCGACGGGAGTGTTGTTCACGGCGTCGATCGCGTCGCCGGCCTGCAGCTTGCCCTTCGAAGGGCCCTTCTCGTCGATGCTCTGCACCGTGATCGCCATCGGATACTTCAGATAGGACAGGGCCGCGTATTCGGCGCTGTCCTCGGAGTTCCGGAAATCGGTGGTGTTGGCCTCGTCGATCTCTTCACGCGACTTGTCAGGCGGATAGACGAGCTCACGCGGGATGAGCTGATCGCGCCCCGAGGCCCAGAAGATCAACGCCTGCCCGAGCGTCAGCCCGTCCATCTGCGAGACCGTGGTCATGTTGAGGTGCCCGCTGGTGGGCTTCACGTCGGTGCCCTCGATGTCGACGACTTCCTTGCCGTCCACCTCGCCAAGAGTGTTGAAGGTCGGCCCGGGCCCGAGCGCGACGTAGGGCACCGACACCGTCGTCGCGAGCACGCCGAACACGATGATCGGCACGAGCGCCACGATCAGAGTGGCAATCCGCCTGTTCACGCCGTTCACAGTAGAGGTCAGCGGCAGGTTCACTCTCAGCGTGACCCGCGTGGCCACACCGACGCGCCGCGATGAGTACCGTTGAGGCCATGCCTGACCTGCCTTTCGGCTTCTCTTCCGGCGACGATCCCGAGCGCGACAAACGCAAGGACGGCTCCGGATCGGGCTCCGGTCCCAGCGATCCGTTCGGCGGCGCGTTCCCCGGCGGCCAGTTCGACATGTCGCAGCTCGGGCAGATCTTCTCCCAACTCGGTGAGATGTTCAGCGGCACCGCGAAGTCCGGCGGCGGCCCGGTCAACTACGACCTCGCCCGGCAGCTGGCGTCGAAATCGATCGGCTTCGTCGCCCCCGTCTCCGAGCAGACGACCTCGGCCCTCGGCGACGCGGTGCGGCTCGCCGAGACCTGGCTCGACGGTGCCACCCCACTACCGGCGGGCACCACGCGAACCGTGGCCTGGACCCCGACCGACTGGATCGACAACACGATCCCGACGTGGAAACGGCTGTGCGATCCCGTCGCGCAGCAGCTGTCCACGGTGTGGGCCCAGGCGCTCCCGGAGGAAGCCCAGGCGATGGCCGGTCCGCTGATGGCGATGATGTCGCAGATGAGCGGCATGGCGTTCGGCTCCCAGCTCGGCCAGGCGCTGGGCACGCTGTCGAAAGAGGTGCTGACTTCCACCGACATCGGCCTGCCGCTGGGCCCCTCCGGGGTTGCCGCGCTGATGCCTGAGGCCATCGAAGCCCTCGCCGCCGGACTCGAGCAGCCGCGCAGTGAAGTCGTGACGTTCCTGGCCGCACGGGAAGCCGCGCACCACAGGTTGTTCAGTCACGTGCCGTGGCTCTCGACGCAGCTGCTCAACGCCGTCGAGGCGTTCGCCAAGGGCACCAAGATCGACATGGCCGGCATCGAGGAGTTCGCGCGCGACTTCAACCCGGCATCGCTGACCGATCCGTCGCAGATGGAGCAGCTGCTCAACCAGGGCATTTTCGAACCCAAGGCCACGCCGGAGCAGAGCGCCGCGCTGGAACGGTTGGAGACGCTGCTCGCCCTGGTCGAGGGATGGGTGCAGACGGTGGTGTCGAACGCCCTCGGTGACCGCATCCCGGGGACGGTGGCGCTCTCGGAGATGCTGCGGCGCCGCCGGGCCAGCGGTGGGCCGGCCGAGCAGACGTTCGCGACGCTGGTCGGTCTCGAACTGCGGCCCCGCAAGATGCGCGAAGCGGCCGCGCTGTGGGAGAAGCTGACCGAGGCTGTCGGCGCCGACGCCCGCGACGGCGTGTGGGCCCACCCCGATCTGCTGCCGAGCTCCGCCGACCTCGACGAGCCGGCCGGCTTCATCGACCGGATGATCGGCGGGGACACCAGCGACCTCGACAGCGCGATCGAAGCGGCGCTTCGCGAAGGCGACCAGGACCCGCCCCGCGACTCCTAGGCCCTGTGGATAACCCGGCTCGGCGGCTGACCGGCGTGTCACTGTCGTCGCATGACCCGCTACGCCCTGGACTCGGCCACCCCCGTGCTGTCGCGCCCGGACGGCACCGTCCAGGTCGGCTGGGATCCGCGCCGCGCCGTCGTCGTACACCCGCCGCCCGGACTCGCCGCCGGTGTCCTCGCTGACCTGCTGCGCGCACTGCAAGCCGCCGCAACGCTGCCCGAGCTCCAGCTCCTCGCCGCCGGACACGGCGCCGACGCCGCCGTCGTCACCGACCTGATCACCCACCTCGTCGACACCGGCGTCCTCACCGCCGCCGCGCCGGCCCCCACCCGGTCGCCCTCGGTCCGGGTGCACGGCGACGGGCCGCTGTCGGACCTCATCGCCTCCACGCTGGCCGGCTCCGGTGTGCGAGTCAGCTCCAGCAGCAGGGCATACGCCTCGCCTGCCGGCGCCGACCTCGCCGTCCTGACCGACTACCTGGTGGCCGACCCCCGGGTGGCGCGCGAACTGCACGAGGCCGGTGTCCCCCACCTCGCGGTGCGCGTCCGCGACGGCACCGGACTCATCGGCCCCCTCGTCATTCCCGGCATCACCAGCTGTTTGCGGTGCGCTGATCTACATCGCAGCGACAAGGATCCGGCGTGGGCCGCGGTCGCCACCCAGCTGGCCCGCACCGTCGGCACCGCCGACCGCGCCACTGTGCTGGCCACCGCAGGACTGGCACTGCGCGAGATCGCCCACATTCTGCGCGTCGTGCATGCCGACGCCGGGCCCGCCGCGCCGCCGCCGGCGACGGTCGACACCACGCTCGAATTCAACCTGAACAGCGGCACTGTGACGGCGCGCCGGTGGTCGCAGCACCCCGACTGCTCGTGTTGAGCGGCATTCTCCGGTTGGAAGTTCAGCATGGTCGTGGATGATGGACTGGTGAGTGACATCAAGCGGGGCCGCGCCGCCCGCAACGCCAAGCTGGCATCGTTGCCGGTCGGCATGGCCGGGCGTGCTGCGCTGGGCTTCGGCAAACGGTTGACCGGCAAGTCCAGGGACGAGGTCAACGCCGAGCTGATGGACAAGGCCGCCCAGCAATTGTTCACGGTGCTGGGTGAACTCAAGGGCGGCGCCATGAAGGTGGGACAGGCCCTGTCGGTGATGGAGGCCGCCATCCCCGAGCAGTACGGCAAGCCGTACCGGGAGGCGCTGACGAAGCTGCAGCGCGAGGCGCCACCGCTGCCCGCAGCAAAGGTGCACCGGGTGCTCGACCAGCAGCTGGGCACCAAGTGGCGTGACCGGTTCCAGTCGTTCGACGACAAGTCCGTCGCCTCGGCCAGCATCGGCCAGGTTCACAAGGCGGTATGGGGTGACGGTCGCGAGGTCGCGGTCAAGATCCAGTACCCGGGCGCCGACGAGGCGCTGCGCGCCGACCTGAAGACCATGCAGCGCATGGTGGGCGTGCTCAAGCAGCTCAGCCCCGGCGCCGACGTCCAGGGCGTGGTCGACGAGCTGATCGAGCGCACGGAGATGGAGCTCGACTACCGGCTCGAAGCCGACAACCAGCGCGCCTTCGCCAAGGCGTACGCGGGCGATCCGCACTTCGTGGTGCCCAACGTGGTGGCCAGCGCCCCCAAAGTGGTGATCCAGGAGTGGATCGAGGGCATCCCGCTGTCGCAGATCATCCGTGAGGGCACGCAGGAACAGCGGGATCTGATGGCCACCCGGCTCTTCGAGTTCTGCAACGACGCGCCGACGCGGCTGGAGATGGTGCACGGCGACGCCCATCCCGGCAACTTCATGCTGCTGCCCGAGGACAAGATGGGCGTCATCGACTTCGGGGCGGTCGCCCCGATGCCGGGCGGCTGGCCGGTGGAGCTCGGGCAGATCATGCGTTACGCGCTCGACAAGAACTACGACAAGCTGCTGCCGACGATGGAGCGGGCCGGCTTCATCCAGAAAGGCCAGCAGGTGTCCACCCGCGAAATCGACGACATGCTCAAGCAGTACGTCGAGCCGCTGGAAGTTCCGGAGTTCCACTACACGCGTAAATGGTTGCAGCGCATGACAACTCTCGAACTGGACAAGGCGGCTGGGCAGATCAAGGCTGCCCGCCAGATGGACATCCCACCGAAGCTGGCCATCCCGATGCGCGTGATTGCATCGATCGTGGCCATCTCCTGCCAGCTCGATGCCCACGTGCCGACACGCAGCATCGCCGAACGGACCGTGCCCGGCTTCGCCGACCCCGACGCGGTGTAGCGCCGGGGTCGGACGGTCACGCCGCCACTGGGTCTTTTGCGTCCTTGCGCGGACGGCCCCGCGGCCTCTTGCGTGCGATGACCGTGCCCCGTTCGAGGATCTCGCCACCCCAGACACCCCACGGCTCTTGCCGTTCCAGCGCTGCGGTCAGGCACTCACGCCGGAACGGGCAGTCTCCGCACAGCGCCTTGGCGCGTTCGAGATCGCGCGGGTCTTCGGCGAACCACAGGTCGGGGTCCTCGACATGACACGGCACCGCGAGCTGTGATCTCTCGCATGTCAGGGAAGACATGTCCGGTCCTTTCGCTTCCTGGTCGTTTTCTTTGTCTGTTGGGTTCTGTCGGGGATCGGTGACCAGGTCTGTCAAAAGACGAAGGCCACGGATCCGGTGTCGGGTCCGTGGCCTGGGGTGGCGGTCGAGGCTCTACCTAGTGGAAGCCCCTCACGGACACGGCAGCCGTGCCGGCGATGGCGCGCCGCTTACGCGCGGCGGCAGCTGTGGCACCAGCGGCGGGTGCGGAATGCACCGGGACGAAGGCGTGCGGGAACCACGGGGTGCCGGCTACGGCAGAGAACATGTGATTGCTGATCATGGTGGCGGCACCCTCCTTTCGCACGCGGTTGTCGTGTGGTGCTCTGAGGCTAGACGGTATCAGGAAAAACTCTCAACACATTTTTGACCAGCAGCTTTGGCGCGATCTTTACGATTTCTGGCGCTCTCGTACCAGCGCGAGGACGTCGGAGCCGTACTGCTCCAGCTTGCGGGCGCCGATGCCGGGGATCGCGACGAGCGCGGCGTCGTCGGTCGGCAGCGCCTCGGCAATGGCGATCAGCGTGTTGTCGGTGAACACCACGAAGGCCGGCACACTCATCTCTTTCGAGATGCGCAAGCGCCAATCCTTCAGCTGGGCGAGCAGCTGCTCATCGATGTCGGAGGGGCAGGACTCGCACCGGCGCAGCATGATCGCCGCCGAGGCGGTCAGCGGACTGTTGCACACGCGGCAGCGCGGCGCGGGACCGCGGGGTTTGCGGGTTCGGCTGGGTCCGTCGTCGCGTTGCGACTGGGGAGCGATGCCGTTGAGGAAGCGCGACGGTTTGCGGCCCTGGCGGCCGCCGGGTGTGCGCGCCAACGCCCAGCTGAGCGCCAAATGCACACGGGCCCTGGTGATTCCGACATAGAAGAGGCGGCGCTCCTCCTCGACAGGCTCACTGTCGGGGCCGTGGGACAGCGCGTGGGAGATCGGCAGCGTGCCATCGGCCAGGCCGACGAGGAACACGGCGTCCCACTCCAGGCCTTTCGCGGCGTGCAGCGAGGCCAGCGTGACGCCCTGCACCACCGGCGGATGCCGGGAATCGGCGCGCTGGCGCAGCTCGGCCAACAGGGTGCGCAGATCCAGCTGCGGGCGTTGCGCCACCTCGTCGTCGACCAGATCGGCCAACGCCGACAACGCTTCCCAGCGATCCCGGGCGCGCGTTCCCGCCGGCGGCTCGGCCGTCAGACCCAGCGGCTCGAGCGTCGCCCGGACCACCTCGGGCAGCGGCCCGTCGGTCTCCCGCTCGCCGGCTCGCTGCAACGCCAGCAGCGCTTGACGGACCTCCTGGCGACTGAAGAAGCCTTCGCCGCCGCGGACCTGGAACGGAATGCCTGCCTCGGTCAGCGCCTCCTCGTAGACCTCCGACTGTGCGTTGATGCGGTAGAGCACGGCGATCTCCGCCGGCGCGGTGCCGGATTCGACGAGCCGTTTCACGCTGCGCGCGACCGCGGCCGCCTCGGCGACCTCGTCGGGATGCTCGTTGAACGTCGGGTTCGGGCCAGGCGGACGTTGACCGACGAGATGCAGCCGGCTGCCGGCCATCCGGCCCCGCGCCGCGGCGATGACCCGGTTGGCCAGCGACACCACCTGCGGCGTGGACCGGTAGTCGCGTTCCAGCCGGACCACGGTGGCCTCGGGGAAGCGCCGCGAGAAGTCCAGCAGGTAGCGGGGCGAGGCACCGGTGAACGAGTAGATGGTCTGGTTGGCATCGCCGACGACGGTCAGATCGTCGCGGTGGCCGAGCCACGCGTCGAGCACCCGCTGCTGCAACGGTGTCACGTCCTGGTACTCGTCGACCACGAAACAGCGGTAGCGATCGCGGAACTCCTGCGCCACCGCAGCATCGTTCTCGATGGCGGCGGCGGTGTGCAGCAGCAGATCGTCGAAGTCGAGGAGCATCAGGTCGTTGCCGCGGGCCTTCAGCGCTTCGTAGCCGGCGTAGGCGGCGGCCACCTTCGCCGCGTCGAACGGAATGTCGCGCCCCGACTTGGCGACCGTGGCCGCGTAATCCTCAGGGCTGATCAACGATGCCTTCGCCCACTCGATCTCGCCCGCCAGATCGCGCACGTTGTCGGTGCCGGTGGGCAGCCCGGTGCGGTTGGCGGCCTGCGCGACGACGGCGAACTTCGAGTCGAGCAACTGCCAGTCCGTGCTGCCGACGACACGCGGCCAGAAGTAGGCGAGCTGGCGGCGAGCGGCGGCGTGAAAGGTCTGCGCCTGCACAGACCCGGTGCCGGTCCCGTCGTCGAGGCTGCGCAACCGGGCGCGCATCTCCCCCGCCGCGCGCTGGGTGAACGTCACCGCCAGCACCTGGCCGGGAGCGACGTGCCCGGCCGTCACCAGGTGCGCGATGCGCCGCGTGATGGTCCGGGTCTTCCCCGTGCCGGCGCCGGCGAGCACGCAGACCGGCCCGCGCGGAGCCAGCACCGCCTCGCGCTGTTCCTCGTCGAGATCCTCGAGCAGCTGATCGCGTGAAGCCGTCGGGGACATGGCGACCATCATGTCAGCGCGGCCCGACAATCGCGGGCTGCGCCCGGGCATGTTCGCCGGGTCGGCTACGTTGAAGACCTTATGAGCGCTGACAACACTGCTGCGGTGACCATGTACACGACGTCGTGGTGCGGGTACTGCGTGCGCCTGAAGAAGGTGTTGAAGAACGAAGGCATCGCCTTCACCGAGGTGAACATCGAAGAAGATCCGGCCGCGGCGGAGTTCGTCGGCTCGGTCAACAACGGTAACCACGTGGTGCCGACGCTCAAGTTCGCCGACGGTTCGACGCTGACCAATCCCAGCGGCGCGCAGGTCAAAGCCAAGCTCGCCAGCTGAGTCAGTTCAGCGCTGCCCAGGATTCGATGATTTCTCGGGCGATCGAGATGGAGCCGGGCAGCAGCAGTCGCGAACCGCTCTGCGAGCTCCAGTCGCCCTGATCGAGGGCCTCGCGAATTTCGGTACGGGTGAACCAGTCCGCTTCGGCGATTTCACCGTCGTTGAACGCAAACGGCTGCTCGGGATCTGCTTGCGCGTGGAAGCCCACCATCAGTGAGCGCGGAAACGGCCACGGCTGCGAGCCGAGATACTCGACGTCCGTCACCGTGAGACCGATCTCCTCGGCGATCTCGCGCACCACGCACGACTCGAACGACTCCCCGGCCTCGACGAATCCGGCGAGGATGGAGAACAGTCGCGGCGGCCACACGGTCTGCCGCGCCAGGACCGCGCGATCGTGTCCGTCGTGCACGAGGCAGATGACCGCCGGGTCGATGCGCGGGAACTCCTCCTGGCCGGTGGCGGTGTTGACCCGCGACCAGCCTGCCTTGATCACGGTGGTCGGTGAGCCGTCGACCGGACTGAACCGTGCGCTGTCGTGCCAGTTCAGCAGCGCGGTGGCGGTCGCGACGAGCTGCGCGCTGACGTCGTCGAACACGTCTCCGGTGCGCCGCAAATCGAGCACATGGATGTCGGCGTCCGGGTCATCGGGCGGCTGCAGGTCCGAGCGCACCGCCCACACGTGACGGCCGTCCTCGAGACGACCCAGGAACACGGCGTCCTCGGGCGGTGCGTCGGCGACGTCGGTGGCGCGGTGCAGCACCACCCGGCCGTCGGCGATCAGCACCTGGTTGCGACTATCCACGCGCAGCAGCTGCGCGTCGGCCCAGCCGGCGATGGCCGCGTCGACGTCGGTGCGCAGCGTGTCGGCGCGGTCGGCGCCCACCCGGGACAGCAGGGGGACGTTGCGCAGGCGGAAGCTCGTCACCGCTCGGCGTCCGCGGAGCGAATGTAGAGCAGCCGGTCGCCGAGTTCGAGCGCGTCGACCTCCGGCTCGTCCACGCGGATCAGCTTGCCGTTGCGCACGACACCGAGCACGATGTCGGCCTGGTGCCGCGGCGAACCGCCCGCCTCCTTCGGCGTCACCTCCCGCTCCGCGATCGCGAAACCCGCATCGGGGGTCAACAGGTCCTCCATCACCTCGACGACGCTGGGCGTCTGCACCGCGATACCGAGAAGCCGGCCCGCCGTTTCGGACGTGACCACGGTCGAGTCGGCCCCGGACTGTTTGAGCAGATGCTGATTCTCCGCCTCACGGACTGCGGCGATGATCTTCGCTCTGGGTGCCAGCTCGCGGGCGGTGAGCGTGACGAGCACCGCGGTGTCGTCCCGGTTGGTGGCGACGATGATCGACTTGGCGTGCTGAGCGCTGGCCAACCTCAAGACTTCGGAGTCCGTGGCGCTGCCGCGAACCGTCACCAGGCCGGCGCTCTTGGCGCGCTCCAACGCGGCTGGGTCTTCATCCACGACGACGATGTCGGCGGGTGCGACCTCGTCGCCGACCATCGCCGCAGCGGCGGTACGGCCCTTGGTGCCGTAGCCGACGATGATGATGTGGTTGCGCACTCTGCTCCTCCAACGCTGGATTTGGTAGACCTGGCGCGACTGCGTGGTGAGGGTCTCGACGGTGGTACCGATCAGCACGATCAGGAAGGCGATCCGCAGCGGCGTGATCACCAGGACGTTGACCAGCCGGGCCGACGGCGTCACCGGGGTGATGTCGCCGTAGCCGGTGGTCGAGAGCGACACCGTGGCGTAGTAGACGCAGTCGAGGAACGACAGCGGGTCATCGGGATTCGGAGCGCTCTCGACGTCGCGGTAGCCGTGGCGATCCAGGTAGACGATGATGACCGCGGCGAACAGGGCGGCGAGCGCGTAGACGACGCGGACGGTGATGCGCCGGGCCGGGCTGACCAGCGTGGTGGGGATCTGCACCCGGTCGGTCAGCGCGTGCACCGGCTGATCGGCCAGCGACTGATCGAACCGGCGGAGGCGCCGGCGCAGCGCGCCCTCAGCCACGGGGGCCGGTCACGATGTGAGGCTGTCGCACCAGCACAATGTAATCATGACCTCCTCCCCCACTGCACTGCAGCGGCTCGCGTCGTCACCGCGCGGCACCAAGATGGGTATCTGGCTGATCGGCATGGGGGTTCTGCACTTCCTCGCCCCCAAACCGTTCGACTCGATCGTCCCTGAGGAACTGCCCGGCACCCAGCGGTTCTACACGTTGGCCTCGGGCGTCGCCGAGGCCGGCGTGGGCGCCTTGCTGGTGGCGCCGGCCACCCGCCGGATCGGCGCGCTCGGTGCCATCGCGCTGTTCATCGGCGTCTTTCCCGGCAATGTGAACATGGTGCGGCTGTGGAAGAACAAGCCGCTGCCGATGCGGCTGATCGCGATCGCGCGGCTCCCCCTGCAGGTGCCGATGATCACCCAGGCACTCAAGGTGTACCGAGAGAGCTGACGTCAGGCCGCATCGGTGTCGGCCGACTCGGCGGGATCGACGGGGTCGGCGAGCAGCGCCGCGAGCGCGTCGGCGTCCGGCCAGCTCTGCGGCACGATCGTCTGCCCTGACCGGACGTAGTGGAACGCCGCACGGACCGACGACAGCGGACACCCCTGCAGCCGCGACCACGCCAACCGGTACACCGCGAGCTGAACGGCATTGTGCTGCAACTCTTCCTGCGTCGCCGGCGGCTCCCCGGTCTTCCAGTCGAGCACGGTCACGCCGCCGTCGGCATCGGCGAACACCGCGTCGATGCGGCCCCGCACAACACGGCCGCCGAGCATCATGTCGAACGGCACCTCGACGTCGATGGGCGTGCGGGCCGCCCATTCTGAGACCGCGAACGCGGACTGGAGGTCCTCGAGCTCGCCGCGATCATGCCGGCCCGCATCCACGGCGCCGGGCAGATCGTCGAGATCGAACAGCTTTTCGGCCTGGTAGTAGCGCTGCACCCATTCGTGGAAGACGGTGCCCAGCAGGGCGTGCGCGGCAGGCGGCCGCGGGAGACGCCGATGCAACCGCCGCGCTGCGGCGTCGGGGTCGCGACCCAGGTCGACCATCGCACTGACCGACACCTGCGCGGGCAGCGGCGGAACCGAGTACTGTCCCGCTCGGTCCCGCTCGGCCAGCAGCGCGTCGACATCGGCGGCCCAGCCGTGCCCGTCGTCCGTCGTCGCCTCGAGTTCTCCCGCCCTCGCCGCATTCACCAGTGCGGCGCCCTGATGCACGCGCTCGCGCCGCCCCGCCAGAGGATCATTCGGCCACATCGCCTCGACCACCCGCCCGCGCAGCGGGTTCGGCTCACCGTCTGCAGGCGCATCGGCCCAGACGTCGATCTCGCCGCACGGTGTCCCGGCCGCCGCTGCCGCGTCGATCACGTCCTTGAGTTCGGTGAGGAACGTCGACGGACCCCGAGGCTTGGACTCGGTGGCGCCCCAGTGGTGTCCGGACACCAGAAGGGTGTGCTCGGCGCGGGTGAGCGCGACATAGAGCAGCCGGCGCTCCTCGTCCGCGCGCCGCTGATCCAAACTCTTCTTGTGATCAGAGATGGTGTCCGACAGCGACTTCCGGTCGTTGACGCGCGATGTGTCGAGGACCGGCACGCCGAGCTCGGACACTGACGCGCAGTCGCCGCGCAACAGCGGCGGCAGATCGGCGGCATCAGAGAGCCAGGTCCGCGGCGATGCCGTGGACGGGAAGATCCGAGTCGACAGGTGCGGCACCGCCACGATCTGCCATTCCAGCCCCTTCGCCGCGTGCACAGTCAGGATCTGGACACGGTCCGCGGCGACGGTGACGTCTGCTGGCGCCAGACCGTTCTCGACCTGCTCGGCTGCATCGAGGTAGGCCAGCAGCCCCGAAGCCGTTGCGCTGCAACGGTGGCCGAAGTCGGCGACCACGTCGGCGAACGCGTCGAGATGCTCGGTGCCTGACCACCCCGCCGACACCGGCCGGGCGGCCCTGGCTTCGGCGTCCACACCGAGCATCCGCCGGACCTCGGCGACGAGATCGGTCAGTGTGCCGTCGAGATGGGACCGCAGCGCCGCGAGTTCACGACCCAGCTCCACGATGCGGGTGTAGCCGGCGGCCGAATAGGCCGCGGCCGGACCCGGATCGCAGACAGCGTCGGCCAGGCACGCGGCATCGGCCTCGGGCCCGATCCCGGACAGCACCTGCTCGACGCTGCCCCGCTCGGCCGCCGGCGCATCGTCGAGCGCGACCGCTCGCCGCCAGAGCGCAACCAGGTCTGCTGCGCCCAGACGCCAGCGCGGACCGGTGAGTACGCGCACCGCGGCGGCTCCGGCCGTCGGATCGACGGCCAGCCGCAACATCGCCACGACGTCGGCGACCTCGGGCACTGCCAGCAGCCCGGCCACCCCGACCACCTCGGCGGCGATACCGTGCCGCGCCAGCGCGTCGGCCATCGGCGCAGCATCGGCGTTGCGCCGCACCAATACTGCCGCTGTCGGCGCGGCGCCCGCCTCGGTGGTCGCGGCCCGGTACGCCTCGGCGACCTGCCCGGCGAGCCACTCGCGCTCAGCCTCGACATCAGAGAGCAGCGCGCACCGCACGTGTCCGGGCACCGCGTCGGGCCGGGGCAGCAGCGGGCGCACCGATACCGAACGGCGCCGCGCCTCCGTGGACACCTCGTTGGCCAGATGCAGCACCTCGGGAGGGTTGCGCCAACTCGTGCGCAGCTCCAACGTCGGGGCCGGCGTGCCGTCGCTCAGCGGGAAGTCGGTGGTGAACCGCGGCAGGTTGGTCGCCGACGCACCCCGCCAGCCGTAGATCGACTGAATGGGATCGCCGACAGCGGTCAGGGCGAGCCCGTCGTCGACTCCGTTGCCGAACAGCGACGTCAACGCCACTCGCTGTGCATGTCCGGTGTCCTGGTACTCGTCGAGCAGCACGACGCGGTAACGCTGCCGCAGCTGCTCGCCGACCTGAGGGAACTGCGACGCCAGCCGCGCTGCCGCGCTCATCTGGGTGCCGAAGTCCACGACGCGTTCCTCACGCATCCGCTGATGCAGCGCGTCGATCAGCGGCACCAGCGCGCTGCGCTCTGTCTGGGTGGCGAGCATCCGCAGCAGCCACTGGCTGGGTCCGCGGTCGCGTTGGTAGGGACCCGCCGGCAGGGTGTGCACCAGCTGCTCCAGCTCCACGTGCGTGTCGCGCAGCGAGGCGGTGTCCACCAGATGCTCGGACAACTGACCGGCCAAACGCAGCACCATCGCGGTGATCGCGGCCGGCGACTTCTCGGTGTCCAGAGGACCCTCGTGCTCACAGACCACGCGGAAAGCCAACTGCCACAGCTCCGTTTCGCCGAGCAGCCGCACGTCGGGTTCGACGGGCAGCAGCAGGCCGTGCTCACGGAGCAGAGTGCCCGCGAACGCGTGGTAGGTGCTCACCGTGACAGGGTCGTCGACGAGTCCGGCCGCGTCCGGCAGCGCCAACCCGGCGCCCGCGAGGCGCGCCAGCCGGGTGCGCACGCGGCGCAGCAATTGGCCGGCCGCCTTGCGGGTGAACGTGAGGCCCAGCACTTGACCGGGAGTGGCGAATCCGTTCGCCACCAACCACACCACCCGCGCGGCCATCGTCTCGGTCTTGCCCGCCCCCGCGCCGGCGATCACGACCAGCGGACCCGGCGGGGCGCATATGACGGCGGACTGCTCGTCGGTGGGCGCGAAAAGTCCGAGTGCGTCGGCCAATTCGGCGGGACTGTAACGCGGGTTCATCGATCCTCACTCGTCGTCTGGCGGGTCGGGCACTGCGCGGCGACCGGGCAGTGGGCGCACCCGTCGTTGACCCGGGCGACGAACTGTGGCCCCTGGGTCGCGGCCGCGGCCGCGCTCACCTGAGCCCGCCACTGCGCGTGCCCCTCGGGCGTGAGCGCGTCCTGTTCGCGCTCGGTGGCACTGCCGCCGCTGGTCTTGCCGAGATACACCAGCCGGCCACCACCGGGTTCGGCACCGGGTTCGGCACTGTCGGGTCCGGCACTGTCGGCCAGCAGCCCTTCGGCGACAGCCAGCTGGTACATCGCCAGCTGTGCGTGGGCCTGGGCGTCGTCCTTGGTGGCGGGGCTCTTGCCGGTCTTGATGTCGACCACGACGAGTCGGCCCTCGCTGTCGCGTTCCAGGCGATCCAGGCGACCGCGGATCCGCACTGCAGGCTGCTCGTCTGCGGCGGCCACCACCTCACCGTCGACGGCGATCTCGGTGCCGACCTCGGTGAAGCGGTTCCGGGTGTCGACGCGCCAGCGAGTGAAGGTGCTCAGCATCTCCTCGTGGCGGGCGAGTTCGTTGTCCGCATGCCACTGGGCGTCGAAGGGCAGCGCGCCCCAGATCCGGCGCAGCTCACCGTGCAGGTCCGCCTCGGAGACGGCGGGGTCGGCCACGAGCGCATGCACCAGCGACCCCAACGCGGAGCGCACGTCGCGCACCGAGCTGCCACCGTGCCGTTCGAGCAGCCATCGCAGCGGGCAGTCCAGCAGCATCTGCACTGTCGACGGCGACAGCGTGACCGCCTCACCAGCCCCGTCCCAGAGCGGTGCCCCGGTGGAGACCTCGCGAAGGCCGTACCAGGACTCCGGACCGGACCCGTGCACGCCCGCCTCGGCGAGCCGCGCCAATTGTGTTGCAGCACAAACCCGGTGAACGTCGTCGACGTCATCCGCCGGCGCACACACCACCGATCGCAACCGCCCGACCACGGCATTCGCGGCGAGCACCCGCGGAGCACGCACCGGCGCCTCCGATTCGGCTTGCGGTTCGGTGGCCACCGCGGCGAGCTCATGGCAGAACGCTGACGGGAGCAGCGCAGCATCGCCGTTGTCGCTGTCCACCGCGGTGACCAGAAGTCGATGGCGCGCGCGGCCCACCGCAGCGATGAGAAGACGCCGCTCCTCGGCCAGCAGCGGTGCCCGTCCGGACAGCGTGTTGTCGGTGGGATCGGCGACACCGTCGAGGACATCGACGAGCTGCTGGGTGGCCAGAATTCCACCGCGCGCAGTGACGTTCGGCCACAGACCTTCCTGCAGGCCGGCGACGACCACGACATCCCACTCGCGATCCAACGCCGCGTGCGCACTGAGCACCGCCACCGCGTCGGTCGTCGGCTTGTGATCGGAACGGGCCGGCGGCAGCGTCAACCCGGCGACGTGATCGATGAGGCCACGCAGCGATGCGCCGGCCGTACGCTGCACGTACTGCTCGGTGACGTCGAACAGCGCGGTCAGCGCATCCAGATCGCGGTCGGCCTGTTCTCCCACCGGACCGCCCCGCTCGCTGGCCGCCAGCCAGCGCCGCTGCAGCCCGCTGCGATTCCAGGCCTGCCACAACGTATGTCGCGGATCGTCGCTGCGCTTGGCGCTGTCACGGGCGGCGGTGAGCACGGTGCGCACCCGCCCCAGCGCACGGCCGAGTTCGTCGGGCACGCCCTCGACGGATCGGGCCGTACCGCCGCGGCCACTCACCGCAGCGACCAGCAGCTCGCCGAATTCGGCCGCCGGGTCGGCGGCGCGTCGCCGTAGCGCGCGACGCAGCTGACGCAGCGACACCGGGTCGACCCGCCCGATCGGGCCGGTCACCAGGGCCAGCGCTCGGTCGGCGGTCAGCCCGTCGACGGTCGACTCCAGGACGGTCATCAGGGCCCGGACGGCCGGCACAGCCGCCAGCGGCGCGTCGCTCTGCAATCCGTCCACCGGTACGCCGGCCGCGGTAAGTGCGCGCGACAGTGCGGGCCCCATTCGGGGCACCGACCGCACGATCACCGCCATGTTCGCCCACGGCACCCCGTCGACCAGGTGCGCGCGGCGCAGCGTGTCCGCGATCACGGCGCATTCGGCATGCGGGGACGCCGCGATCCGCACCGCCACGGAACCGGTCTCGTCCGTACCCGTCAGGGGTGGGGTGCTGCCGGCACCCGGCAGTCGACGGGCGAGCGTTTCGACGGCATGCGCCACCGCCGCCGAACACCGGTGCGACCGCGTCAATGTGATCGACGGACCGTCCGCGCGCAGCAGCGCCGGATCCGCGCCGCGATAGCCGAACACCGTCTGCCGTGGATCACCCGCGATCACGCACAATTCCGCCCCGGCGGCCAGGACCTGCACCAGCCGCGCGGCCTGCGGGTCGAGGTGCTGGGCGTCGTCGACGAGGAGCAGTTGCACCCGTGCGCGCTCGGCGGCCAGCAGATCGGCATCGGCGGCCAGCGCCTCGAGGGCGGCACCGACCAGCTCGGCGGCCCCGAGGGCCGGCACGGTGGCCTGCGGAGCCGCCATCCCGACCGCGGCACGCAACAGCATGATCTGCTCGTAAGCTTGGGCGAACCGACCGGCCGCCTGCCATTCGGGACGCTGCGCGCGCCGGCCGAGGCGTTGCAGCGCAACCGGATCGACGCCACGCTCGTTACAGCGCGCCATCAGGTCCCGCAGCTCGGTGGCGAAGCCGACCGTCGCCAGGGCCGGGCGCAGTCGCTCGGGCCAACGCACCGGCGACGCGTCGCCGTCCTCGACATCGCCGGCGAGCAGCTCACGGATGATGCCGTCCTGCTCGGCACCGGTGATCAGCCGCGGCGGCGCTCCACCGGAACGCTGCGCAGCCAGCCGCAGCACCGCGAACGCATAGGAATGCACGGTGCGCACCAGGGGCTCCCGGATGACTGTCTGCTCCCCCGCGGCCAGGACCTTGGTGGTGATCCTCGCGCGGGTCTGTGCAGTCAATCGAGACGAGCCCGTCAACAGCAGAACCGATTCTGCCTCGCGGCCGGCCGCGAGGTGGGCGGCCGCTGTCTCGACGAGCGCTGTGGTCTTGCCCGTGCCAGGGCCGCCGAGCAGTCGAATGGTGCCCCGCAGCCCCGGACGGGTCAGTGCCTCGGGAGTCAGCTCGGTCTGCGGTGCGGACATGGACGCACTACATCACGGGGGTCTGACAACCGGCCCTCGCTGGTGTGCCGACCGGCGGCGATGGCAGCATCGAGGAGTGACCGAACTGTTGTGCACCTATCGTTTCGGACCGTCGTCGCACGCGCGGGTTCTGGCGATCCACGGCCTCACCGGCCACGGCAAGCGGTGGGAGACGCTGTTCGACCGCCACCTTCCCGAGGTGCCGGCACTGGCGCCCGACCTGCTCGGTCACGGCAGGTCGTCCTGGGACGCGCCATGGTCGATCGAGGCGAACGTGAGCGCCCTGGCCGCGCTTCTCGACACCGAGGGCGGCGAGCCGGTCGTGGTGGTCGGCCATTCGTTCGGCGGTGCGCTGGCGTTGAATCTGGCTGCGGCGCGGCCCGATCTGGTGTCCGGCCTGGTGCTGCTCGACCCCGCGGTGGCCCTCGACGGTCGATGGATGCGTGAGGTCGCCGACGACATGTACGCCTCGCCCGACTACACCGACCGCGCCGAGGCCCGTGCCGAGAAGACGGGCGGCTCGTGGGGCGAGGTCGAGGCGTCCGAACTCGACCGCGAACTCGACGAACACCTGGTGGATCTGCCGAACGGGCGCGTCGGCTGGCGGATCAGCATTCCCGCGATGCTCTCGTACTGGAGTGAGCTCACCCGGCCGGTCCCGATTCCGCGAGACGGCACCCCGACGGTCCTGGTGCGCGCGCTACGCACCGAGCCGCCGTACGCAACCGACGAGCTGATCTCCACCCTCGATGCCGGACTGGGACCGAATCTGACTGTGCTGGAATGGGATTGCGACCACATGGTACCGCTGGCCATGCCTGCGGAGACGGCGGCGCTGATCAGCGACCAGCTCGGCTGAGGTGGCCGCGATCACCGACGCGCAGGTGGAGGCCGTCCGCGCACTCGTAGCTTCGGTGCCCGCCGGATCGGTGACCACCTACGGTGACCTCGCTGCGGCCGCCGACCTGTCCAGCCCACGCATCGTGGCCTGGATCATGCGCACCGATTCGTCGGATCTGCCGTGGCATCGGGTGATTCGGGCATCCGGGCGCCCTGCTCCACACCTCGCGACCCGTCAACTCGCCCGGTTGCGCGCCGAGGGCGTGCTCGCCGTGGACGGCCGCGTGTCCCTGGCCGAGCATCGCCACACCTTCTAGCTCGCCCAGTGAGAATTCACGGCTGTGCTCAGCGGAGTTTCACGACCCGGAATGATATTCCGCGGCGGTCGCGACAAGTCAGACTGCGAGGCGGACCAGAGCCGCGGTCCGCGCCAGACCCGGGAACGCAGCCGCCGTCGACCGCGGATGCAGCGCGTGCACGGCGAGACGGAACAGCAAGGCCCGCAACAACATCTGTGGCCACTCCGGCAGGGCTTCCCACCGCTCGATCAGGGCGTCGTCGGCTTCTCCCCACGACAGCGCGTCGACGACCACGACGCCCGCAGCCCAGGCGGGAGGCCGCCAGTACGGTGTGATGTCGGTGATCCCCGGGGCCGCAGTACCAGCGAAAAGGACTGTGCCGTACAGATCTCCGTGCACCAGCTGGCTCGGGCTCTTCGTCGGCCTGCGCAGCGACGCGAGCTGGTTGATCAGGTCGATCGACTTCTGTCCGTCCGCCGTCCCGGGCGCCACCCGGGCACCCGGCGGCAGCGAGTGCAGGGGGCGCTCCTCCCACGCCGCGCGGTCAGCCGCGATGAAGACGTCGACGTCCGCCCAGGGCGCCACCGGCGGCTGCGTCAGGAACCGGGGCCGCTCCAACGTCGCGGTGGCCTCGTGCAGCCGCACAGCGGCCGAGACCACCTCGTCGTGGCGTGGCTCGGGCGTGCCTGCGACGTAGGTGTCGGCGCGCCACCCGGCGACGACGTAACGCCCGTCGGTGGAGCGCACGGGCCGCGCCAGCCGGATGCCGTCGACGAACAACGTCTCCCGCACTTTGGCCGACCAGGCGGCGCGGGCATGGTCGGCCACCATCGACAGCACGACCTCACCGCAGCGCCAGCCGCCCTCCCAGCTGGATCCGAGCGGCACCGGCTGCACTCCGGACAGCCCGAAGGCCGTGAGGACATGCTCGGGTGGGCGCTCGAAGGTCACCGCATCAGCGTAATTGCCGCGGCCGCCAACCCCGCGTTAGTACATCACCATGTCGGGTTCGAGTTGCTTGCCCCAGGCCACGATTCCGCCCTGGACGTGCATCGCGTCGGAGAAGCCGGCCTTCTTGACGATCGCCAGGACCTCCGCCGAGCGCACCCCGGTCTTGCAGTAGAACACCGGCGTGCGGTCGACCGTCAGCTTCGACAGCGCCTCGCCGGATTCGAAGGAGCCCTTAGGGATCAGCTGGGCACCCTCGATGTGGTTGATGTCCCACTCCACCGGCTCGCGAACGTCGATCAGCGCCAACGGCTTCCCCGAGTCGAGCAGCTCGGCCAGTTCGCGCGGGGTGATCGTCGACTCGGCAGCAGCCTCGGCCGCGGCCTCGGAGACGACGCCGCAGAACTCCTCGTAGTCGATCAGCTCGGTGATCTTCGGCGTCGCCGGATCCCTGCGGATCTTGATCGTCCGGTACGTCATATCGAGCGCGTCGTAGACCATCAGCCGGCCCAGCAGCGGCTCACCGATGCCGGTGATCAGCTTGATCGCTTCGGTGCCCATCACCGAGGCGATCGAGGCGCACAGGATGCCCAGCACACCGCCCTCGGCGCACGACGGGACCATCCCCGGTGGCGGCGGCTCGGGGTAGAGATCGCGGTAGTTCAGGCCCAGACCGTCGGGAGCGTCCTCCCAGAACACGGACACCTGACCTTCGAAGCGGTAGATCGACCCCCACACGTACGGCTTGCCGGCGAGCACGGCGGCGTCATTGACCAGGTAGCGGGTCGCGAAGTTGTCGGTGCCGTCGAGGATGAGGTCGTAGTCGCTGAAGATCTCGACCGCGTTCTCCGGTTCCAGGCGGACCTCGTGCAGGATGACGTCGACCAGCGGGTTCACCTCGAGGATCGAGTCCTTGGCGCTCTCGGCCTTGGAGCGGCCGATGTCGGACTGACCGTGGATGATCTGGCGCTGCAGGTTGGACTCGTCGACGACGTCGAACTCGACGATGCCGATGGTGCCGACGCCGGCGGCCGCGAGGTAGAGCAGCGTCGGAGAGCCGAGGCCGCCGGCGCCGATGACCAGCACCCGGGCGTTCTTGAGGCGTTTCTGACCGTCCAGGCCGAGGTCGGGAATGATCAGGTGACGGCTGTAGCGGGCGACCTCGTCGCGCGTCAGTTCAGCGGCTGGCTCGACCAGCGGTGGCAGCGGTGAGGACACCGGACTCTCCTTGGTTGGCTTACGACACCCATCTCAACAGGTAGAGGGTGCAACAGCAACGAGGCCCCGACGCTTCCCGCCACTACTCGCCGACGACGCGGGAACGATCAGGCGATCGGGTAGGGCCACGGGTTGAACCGGCAGGTCTTCCCGTCGGGAGTGACCGTACCGGGGTCGAACCGCGCGGCATCGTTGTTGCTGGTCGAGAAGGTCTGCTGCATCATGATCGGCGCGAGCTCGCCACTGACTGCGCACTGCTCGTGGCGGGGATAGCCGATCGCGTGCCCGACTTCGTGGTTGATGACGTACTGCCGGTACGAGCCGATGTCACCCTGGAACGGCACGGCGCCGCGCACCCAGCGGGCCTCGTTGATGAAGACGCGAGGCTGGTTCTCCCAGGCCGGGTTGTAGCAGGACGCCTCGAGCTGGATGTCGTACCCACAGCCCTCCCGCACGGTCATGGGCGAGGTCAGCGACACCCGGAAGTCCGGCTGCACACCCGAGGTGTCGTCGACGCGGACGAAACCGAACTGCGGATTGTGGGTCCAGCTCTTCGGATTGGCCAACGTTTCGCTGACCATCCGGGCGAAGCCGTCGTCACCGCCGAAGGTCGTGGTGTCGACGCCGTCCTCGATCTCGACGGTGTAGCTGAACACCTTGCTGGTGCCCTCGCCGACCTGCGGGGTGGTGCCGGGGACGACGTGCCAGGTGCGGGCGCCGGCCTCGGTGAAGGGGCCGCCTTCGGGCAGGATTCCGGTCGGCAGGTTGGCGTCGAACTGGGTGAGCCCCTTGGGTGGGGCGCCGACGATCGCGGTGCTGGCCATCCCGATCGTGGGCGGGCCCTGCACAGGGCCCTCGTCCTCGGCCACGGGCGGAGCGACGCTGGCGCCGGTGATGGTCTGATACACGACGACGGCGGTCAGCACGACGAGCAGGGGCAGTGCGTACGCGCGCCATCCGTAGGTGGAGACGAACCGTCCCAGCCATGTCTGCTTACGCCAGCGCTGGTGGTCGTCGCGGTTGGACCGGTTCCGTCCGGAGTCTTCGGCCAGCGGATCACGCTGGGCGCGCAGCGGTTCGCGCCATTCGTCGCGGAGCACGGGAGCGCGACCGTTCCCGCGATGCCCCGGGTCGTAGGTCACCGAAACAGGATGACACAGGTTGCACGGCAGGCGCCCTCGGCGCGCCTGGCACCCGGCCGACGTCCTGCCGTCTGCGGGCAGCTAACGGTAGTAGTGTCAGGGAACCGAACTCACGACGGCAATTTTGCCGGCAGTAGAACTCGAGGACCTGATGAGCGAACTCGCCCGAACGGCGCAACGGCGCGGTGGGCAGCCGGCCAGCGGTACGGGGCCGTCCAGCGCCGGCACAGCCAGGCGCGGCAATCGCCTGCCCCGCGACGAGCGGCGCGGGCAGCTGCTGATCGCGGCGAGCGAAGTCTTCGTCGACCGTGGATACCACGCCGCCGGCATGGACGAGATCGCCGAGCGGGCCGGGGTCAGCAAACCCGTGCTGTATCAGCACTTCACGTCAAAGGTGGAGTTGTACCTGGCGGTGCTGCAGCGCCACGTCGACAACCTCGTCTCCGGAGTGCGCCAAGCGCTGCGCACAACGACCGACAACCGGCAGCGCGTGCGGGCGGCGGTCGCGGCGTTCTTCGACTTCATCGAGCACGACAGCCAGGGCTACCGGCTGATCTTCGAGAACGACTACGTGACCGAGCCGCAGGTGGCAGCTCAGGTGAAAGTGGCGACCGAGGCCTGCACCGACGCGGTGTTCGACCTCATCAGCCATGACTCGGGTCTCGAACCGCACCGCGCGCGGATGATCGCCGTCGGCCTGGTCAGCATCAGCGTCGACTCGGCGCGCTACTGGCTCAACAACGAGCGCCCGATCGCGAAGGACGATGCCGTCGAGGGCACCGTCGCCTTCATCTGGGGCGGGTTGTCGCACGTCCCCCTGACGCGCTCCTGACGCGGCTCTTCCGTACTGGCCGGCGTCAGCCGGCGGTCCGCGTCACCTCAGTACCGACGGCGCCGACGCCGAACCCGACCCGGCGCGCATCGGCAGCACCGATCTCGACGTAGGCGATGCGGGCCGCCTGCACCAGGTAGCGCCGCCCCTTTTCGTCGGTGAGGGCCAACACGCCCGAACCCGCCTCCAGCGCGTCGGTGACCAGTTTCTCCACCTCGGCCGGCGTCTGCGCGCTGTTGATCATCAGCTCGCGCGGGCTGTCGGTGACACCGATCTTGACCTCCACAGTGGAACCCTTCTGTCGTCGAATCTCTCCTCAGGAGGCTAGTGGACAGCCCCCGCGGTGTGCGTGCCCGGGACCTACGCGGTCAGCGAACACGGGCCTCGACCAGGCGACCGCGCCGTGCAACGGCGCAGCGACCGAACCGAGTCCCGACCGTGACCGCCACAGCAGGCGCGTCAGCCCCATGCGTCACTCGCGTCTTCGTAGCATCGGCCCCGCAACGTTGAGAAGCAACGACTGGGACAGCTGGATGAACAGGCCATACACCGCACAATCGCCGTACGCCCTGACGCCGACCGAGCGCATCCGTAGCCCGCGCGGGCGCAGCCGCTACGACCGGTACGGCGACACCGACAGGGACGGCTACAGCGCTGACCTCGACACCGACGTGTATCCGCGCGACCTGGACGAGGATCGCGGCGACTACGAGGCCGACTACGACGCCGATTACGAGGACTACATCGACGAGGCCCGCATCGACCGGCGCTGGATGTGGATCGCCGGCGTCGCCGGAGCCGTCCTGTTCATCGCCGTGATCATGGCCAGCATGATCCTCGGCGGCGGGGACAGCGGTTCGGTGTCGGCGACGGTTGCGTCCCAGGACCCCAGCACCACGTCGGCCCCCGAGCCGTCGGCCACGCCGCGCGTTGCGGCACCCGCGCCGCCCGCCCAGCCGTCGCTGCCCGCGGAGACGGTGACGACGATCTCGCCGACGCCGTCCCCGACCGCCCAGGTGCCGGTCCCCGCGCCCGCCGCGCCGCTGCTGCCCGCACCGCAGGCCGCTCCCCCGCCGGCATCAGCCGCCCCCGGAACCGTCACCTATCGCATCACCGGGACCAAGGGACTGCTCGATCTGGTCACCGTCATCTACACCGATAGCCAGGGGGCGCTGCAGACCGACGTGAACGTCGCGCTGCCCTGGTCGAAGACGATCACGCTGGACCCCGGTGTGACGCTCAGTTCGGTGACCGGGACCAGCGTTACCGGTCAGCTGAACTGCGAAGTGATGGACGCCAACGGCGCGGTGCTCGCGGCACAGAACGGCAACTCGATCATCACCAACTGCACGCGCTGACCTGCGTCAGGCCAGGCCGAGCTCCTGCATCCGGGTGCTGTGCGTCTGCTGCAGCCGGTCGAAGAACTCGGTGATCTGCGAGAGCCCGCCGGCCGACATCACCAGGTCGACGAGCTCGTCGTGATCGGCCAGCACGAACTGAGCCTGGGTGATCGCCTCTCCGAGGAGGCGCCGCGACCACAGCGCGAGCCGGTGGCGTTGCCGGTCGCTGGCCGTCACGGCCGCCCGCACCTCGGCCACCACGAACTGCGAGTGGCCGGTCTCCGACAGCACGGACCGGATGACGTCGGCGACCGCGCCGGGCATCGCGTCCGCGATCTCCAAGTAGAAGTCGGCCGCCAGCGCGTCGCCGACATAGGTCTTGACCAGCGCCTCGAGCCAGGTGCTCGGGGTGGTCAGGCGGTGATAGTTCTCCAGCGCGGAGGCGTAGCGCGTCATCGCCGGCACGACGTCGACCCCGCGACGCTCCAACTCGTCGCGGAGCACCTCGTAGTGGTTCATCTCCGCGGCCGCCATGCTGGCCATGTTGATCCGGCCCCGCAGGTTGGGCGCCATCCGCGCTTCCTCGGTCAGCCGGTAGAACGCCGCGACCTCGCCGTATGCCAGCAGAGCGAATAGCTCGACGACGCCGGGATGGTCGACCGGAAGCGCCGCGGCAGCGGCACCCGGCTGCGCTGCGGGAGCAGATGCAGAGGCCGCCGGCGGCGTGGAAGTCATGGCTGCAACTGTAGACCGGAGCGTGGAATGTGACTGAGCACCGGCCGACCAGCTAGCATGGAACCCGGTGTCGGCGGATCGGCCGACCGATCGATCCAGGTCAGGGCTGGCGTGTGACACGCCGCAGGCACCGTGGCAATGTGCGTGCACAGTCCGAGTTACCGCAGGCCCGCCCCGACAAATGCCGGGCCGCAGCGAATTTCACTTCTCAACTCGTGCGCGCGTGGAAACGCATGAGATGACAAGTGAAAGGTCTCTCCTTCTATGACGCCCGTTACCCCGCATCCCACTCCGACGTTCGCCGAGCTGGGGGTGCGCGACGAGATCGTGCGCGCCCTCGCCGAGAACGGCATCGAACACGCCTTCGCGATCCAGGAGCTGACGCTTCCGCTGGCGCTGGCCGGCGACGATCTGATCGGCCAGGCCCGCACCGGCATGGGCAAGACGTTCGCCTTCGGCGTTCCGCTGCTGCACCGGATCACCACCGACACCGAGCGGCCGCTGACCGGCATCCCCCGCGCCCTGGTCGTCGTGCCCACCCGTGAGCTGTGCATCCAGGTCTACGAAGACCTGGTCGGGGCCTCCAAGTACCTGCGGGCGGACGAGTCACGCAAGCTGACCGTCACCGCGATCTACGGCGGCCGCCCCTACGAGCCGCAGATCGAGGCGCTGCAGAAGGGCGTCGACGTCGTCGTCGGCACCCCGGGCCGGCTCCTCGACCTCGCCCAGCAGGGTCACCTGCAGCTCGGCGGGCTGTCCACGCTGGTGCTCGACGAGGCCGACGAGATGCTCGACCTCGGCTTCCTGCCCGACATCGAACGCATCCTCAAGCAGATCCCCGCGCAGCGTCAGGCGATGCTGTTCTCCGCCACGATGCCGGACCCGATCATCACGCTCGCCCGCACCTTCATGACGCAGCCGACGCACATCCGCGCCGAGGCCCCGCACTCGGCGGCCACCCACGACACCACCCAGCAGTTCGCCTACCGCGCGCACGCGCTGGACAAGGTGGAGATGGTCAGCCGCATCCTGCAGGCCGAGGGCCGGGGCGCGACGATGATCTTCACCCGCACCAAGCGCACCGCCCAGAAGGTGGCCGACGAACTCGCCGAGCGCGGCTTCAAGGTCGGCGCCGTGCACGGTGACCTGGGACAGGGTGCCCGCGAGAAGGCGCTCAAGGCGTTCCGCACCGGTGACGTCGACGTCCTCGTCGCCACCGACGTCGCCGCGCGCGGTATCGACATCGACGACATCACCCACGTCATCAACTTCCAGATCCCCGAGGACGAGCAGTCCTACGTGCACCGCATCGGCCGTACCGGTCGCGCCGGCAAGACCGGTATCGCGGTGACCCTGGTCGACTGGGACGAACTGCCCCGCTGGGCGATGATCGACAAGGCGCTCGGGCTGGAGACTCCCGATCCCGCCGAGACGTACTCGAGCTCGCCGCACCTCTACGAGGAGCTGAACATCCCGACCGACGCCGGCGGCTCGATCGGCAAGCCCAGCCGTAGCACCGACAAGCCCAAGCGTGAACCCCGCGAGCGCACCGAACGACCGGCCAGCAACCGCAGCCGGCGTCGCACCCGCGGCGGCCAGCCGGTCGGGGCCCATCCCGAGACGGCTGAGCAGGCCACCGAGGGCGAGGCGCAGCCGGCCGACTCGGCCGAGGGCACCAGGGCTCCGCGGCGCCGCCGTCGGCGCCGGCCGAACAAGGCCGCGGCCGCCAACTAGCGCCACATGGTCAGACCCGAGCGCCGCACCCGAGCAGATGTGGTGGCGGCGGTGACGATCGCCGTCGTCGTCGCGCTCGTCGCAGCGATCATCTGGTGGACCAGTGACGCCCGGGCCACGGACAGCACGCCTGCCGCGGCCCCGCTGCCCACCCTCACCCCCGCCACCGCCGTGCCTGCGAAACTGCGGCAGGTGTGGACGGCGCCCAGCGCTCGGACCAGCCAACCGCTTGTCGTCGCCGGCGCCGTGGTCACCGGCGACGGCCGCACCATGGCCGGCCGCGACCCGGCCACCGGCGAGACCCGGTGGAGCTATGCCCGCGACCTCGATCTGTGCGGGGTCACCTCGGTCTACAACTACGCGGTGGCCGTCTATCCCGACGTGCGGGGATGCGGGCAGGTCAGTGCTGTGGACGCCCGCACCGGCATGCGTGGCCCCTCCCGGACCAGCTACGCCGACAAACAGGTCACGCTGTCGGGCGACGGCACCACCGTGTTGTCCGCCGGCGACACCCGGCTGGAGATGTGGCGTTCTGACCTGGTGCGGATGCTCAGCTACGGCGCGCTCGACGCGCCGCTGAACCCCGGCAAGCCGGCGTCCTCGCAGTGCCGCTTCACGTCGGCCGCGGCGAGTTCATCGGCGGTCTCGGTGCTCGAAGCGTGCCCCGATCAGAAAGACGTGCGACTGACCCTGCTGCGTCCGTCCGACGAAGAGGACACCCCGGAACTCAAATATGTGCCGCAGAAGGGGGTCGCCGACGGCGCCGGCGCGCGCGTGGTTGCAGTGTCGGATACCACGACCGCGCTCTATGTGCCCACCCCCAAGCCCCGGCTGGACGTCGTCGACGAAACCGGCGCGACCATCGACAGCACCGTGGTGGCCGGTGCACCGTCTGCGGACGCGACGGTCTCCCGCGCCGGGGACGTGGTGACGTGGTGGACAGGCGACGCGGTGATGGTGTTCTCCGCCAACGGGTTTCGCTATCGCTACACCGTCGCTGCAGCCGGCCCGAACAAACCCGTGGGGCCGGCGACCGTCATGGCGGGCCGCCTGCTGGTTCCGGTCACCACCGGCTACGACGTGTTCGATCCGGTGAGCGGCGCCGGCGAGCGCCACATCGGGCTGCAGCGGCCGCCGGTGAGTGGGCCGGTGGTGCCGGCGGTAGCGGGGTCGATGCTGGTGGAGCAGCGGGGCGCGGAGGTCGTCGCCCTGTCGGGTTAGAGCTCCGGCGTGAACGTGGCGAGCGACTTGCCGTTCTTCCAGTGCTTGAGCAGCGACTCGGCGAACTCCCGGTAGGCGACCGCACCCTTGTTCTTGCGGCCCGTCAGCACCGAGGACCCTGAGGCGCTGGCCTCGGCGAACCGCACGGTGCGCGGAATCGGCGGCGAGAGCACGGGCAACCCGTACCGGTCGGCGACGTCGAACAGCACGTCACGACTGTGCGTGGTGCGCGAGTCATAGAGCGTGGGCAGCGCACCGAGCAGCTTCAGATCGGCGTTGGTGATCTGCTGGACATCGTTGATGGTGCGCAGGAATTGACCCACGCCCCGGTGCGCCAGCGTCTCGCACTGCAGGGGTACGACGACCTCGTCGGCGGCGGTGAGACCGTTCAGCGTCAACACGCCCAGCGACGGCGGGCAGTCGATGATGACCACGTCGAAGCGGTCCGACAGCTTGGCCAGCGCCCGCTTCAGGGCGTACTCACGGCCGGCCCGCATCAGCAGCATGGCCTCCGCGCCGGCGAGGTCGATGTTCGCCGGCAGCAGGGTCATCCCCTCTGCCGTGTCCACCAGCGCGGCGTCTGGCTCGACGTCGCCGAGCAGGACTTCGTGCACCGAGACGGCGAGCTTGTCCGGATCCTGGCCCAGCGAGAACGTCAGACAGCCCTGCGGATCGAGGTCGACGAGCAGCACCCGCTTGCCCATCTCGACCATCGCCGCGCCCAGCGACGCCACCGTCGTCGTCTTGGCGACCCCACCCTTTTGATTGGCGACCGCCAATACCCGCGTCACAGCACCCATCTTGGCACGGCCTGCCCCGACCGCGCCGCTCGGTGGTGCGGCTCGTGCGGCGGAAATCGGACCGTGCGGCAGAATCGAACACTGTGGCCCTTCTGCAGCACCGGCTGATCCTGCTTCGGCACGGCGAGACCGAATGGTCGAAATCCGGCAAGCACACCGGACGAACGGAACTCGAGCTCACCGAGCACGGGCGCGCGCAGGCCGCGGCTGCGGCCGACACCGTCCCCCAGTTGCGACTGCAGAATCCCTACGTGATCAGCAGTCCGCGGGTGCGCGCCCGCACCACCGCAGAACTCGCGGGCCTGCACATCGACGAGGTCAGCGAGCTGATCAGCGAGTGGGACTACGGCGATTACGAGGGCACCACCACCGAGGAGATCCGCAAGACGGTTCCGAACTGGTTGGTGTGGACGCACGGCTGCCCCGGAGGGGAGACCACAGCGGCGGTCTGCAAGCGCGCCGACCGGGCGATCGCGGTGGCGCTCGAGCACATGGAGACGCGCGACGTGGTGTTCGTGGGCCACGGTCACTTCTCCCGCGCGGTGATCACCCGCTGGATCGAACAACCCGTCTACGAAGGCATCCGCTTCGCGATGCCGGCGGTGTCGATCGCAGTGTGCGGATTCGAGCACGGGGTGCGTCAGCTCAGCGCGCTCGATCTGACCGGCCGCCCCGACCCGAACGTGTCGACGTGACCCGTGAGCCGACGTTCGTCCTCGCCGGACCCGACGAGGTCGTGGTCGCCGACGGCGTGCACACCGAGTTTCCCCGGATCGCCGACGCGCGGGCCGCGCTCGCGTCGCACAGCGCGCCGATCATCGTCGGGGCGGTGCCGTTCGATCTGAGCCAGCCGGCGGCGCTGATCCGCCCCCAGACCGTCCGCTTCACCCCCGATCTGCCCGACTGGCCGTTACGTGAGCTCCCCCCGGCGCGCATCACCGCGACCACGCCGGACGCCGAGGAGCACCGGCGCCGCGTCGCGCTCGCCGTGGCACGACTCGCCGATCCCGCGACGGCGCTGCAGAAGGTGGTGCTCGCGCGCGCGTTGACGGTGAGCGCTGACGGACCACTCGACGCACGGACGCTGCTGCACCGGCTCGCCGGCAAAGATGCGCAAGCCACCAAATACCTCGTCGATCTCTCCGCCGCGGGCGAGGGTCACTCCGGGACGGCGCTGATCGGCGCGAGCCCGGAACTGCTCGTGGCCCGGCGGGGCCAGCAGGTCACGTGCCGACCGTTCGCCGGTTCGGCACCGCGACTCGCCGATCCGGATGCTGACGCGAAAAGTGGTGCGGCGTTGGCGGATTCAGCCAAGAACCGGCACGAGCACCAACTCGTGGTCGACGCGCTGCGCGACGCCCTCGAGCCGCTGTGCACCGACCTGCAGATCGCCGAGCAGCCGCAGCTGACCAGGACAGCCGCGGTGTGGCACCTCTACACCCCGATCACCGGCCGCCTGCGCCAGACGTCCACGACGGCCCTGGACCTGGCGGTCGCCCTGCACCCGACCCCTGCCGTCGGCGGCTCCCCGACCGCCGCGGCGACCGAACTGATCACCGAACTCGAAGGCGATCGCGGCTTCTACGCCGGCGCGGTGGGCTGGTGCGATCGGCGCGGTGACGGCCGCTGGGTGGTGTCGATCCGCTGCGCGCAGCTGTCCGCCGATCGCCGGTCCGCGGTCGCGCACTCCGGCGGCGGCATCGTCGCTGAGTCCGACCCTGCCGATGAATTGGCGGAAACCACAACAAAATTCAAGACAATTCTGGCGGCGTTGGGAGTGAGCGATGAGTGAGCTGATCCGACCGGTGCGCCCGGGTGACGAGACCGAGCTGACCGCGATGATCCACGAACTGGCCGCCTTCGAGCGCGCCTCGGCGGAGTGCACGGTCACCGAAACCCAGCTGCGCGAAGCGCTTTTCGGTGAGAGCTCAGTGGTCTACGGCCTGTTGGCCGAGGTCGACGGGCAGGCCGCGGGCGGCGCGCTGTGGTTCCGCAACTTCTCCACCTGGGACGGCGTGGCCGGTGTCTACCTCGAGGACCTGTTCGTCCGTCCGGCATTCCGCCGCCGGGGGCTGGCCCGTCGCCTGCTGGCGACCCTGGCCCGTGAATGCGTGGACCACGGCTACACCCGGCTCACCTGGGCGGTGCTCGATTGGAACACCAACGCGATCGCCCTCTACGACGCGGTGGGTGGCCGCCCGCAGAGCGAGTGGATCACCTATCGGGTGTCCGGGCCTGAATTGTCTGCGCTCGCATCGGAATCCGCCTGAGTGAACCAGGCCAGCCCGGCCGGGCTGAACAGCAGGGCGAGCACCGCGATCGACGCGACCGCCACGACGACCGCGTAGCCGAGCCGGCCGGAGCTGAACACGTACCACGCCACGCCCAGCAGCACGAGGTTGGCGAACACCGCGATGCCGCGACCCCATCGCCGTCCAGTCACCAGGGCCCAGCCCGCGGCCGCGACCGCTGACCCCATGATCGTGAACCACACCGCGGTGCCGTAGCCGCTGATCGCATCCTCGTGATGCCCGGCCGCTTCCCGCACGACGAGCACGACGGCCGTCACCAACGCGAGTGCGCCCTGCAGGCCGGCTATTCCGCCGGCCACGCGCACCGGTGTCGGCGTCACGACGCGAGCCGGTCCGCCAGGTAGCGGACCGCCATTTCGTAGCCGAGCGGACCGGCGCCGGCGACCACCATCTCGGCAACGGCCGACACATAGGAGTGGTGCCGAAACGGTTCCCGCGCATGAATGTTGCTCAGATGCACTTCGGCGACCGGCAATCCGACCGAGCGCAGCGCGTCGGCGATCGCCACCGACGTGTGGCTGTAGGCGGCCGGGTTGATCACGATTCCCGCGCAGTCCTCACGGGCCGCCTGGATGGCGTCGACGAGTTCGCCTTCGTGGTTGCTCTGCACCGCCCGCACCGACAGATCGAGTTCGGCCGCCACCTCGCTCACCCTCGCCTCGATCTGGGCAAGCGTGGTCGACCCGTACACCTCGGGCTGCCGGGTGCCGAGCAGGTTCAGGTTCGGCCCGTTGAGCAGGAGCAATCGACGTGCGGTCACGCAGGTACGGTACCGCCATCGGGTAGGGCGACGGCTCACAGCGCGCAGCGCGTTCACAGGCGACCGTTAGGCTCACCCATCGTGCGTGCTGTGCTGATCGTGAACCCGAATGCGACGTCGACGACGCCGGCGGGCCGCGACCTCCTGGCCCACGCACTGGAGAGCCGGACCACGTTGTCCGTCGCGCACACCGACCACCGCGGACACGCCATCGAGATCGCGGCGCAAGCGGCCCGCAGCGGCGTCGACGTGGTGATCGTGCACGGCGGCGACGGCACGGTGAACGAGGTCGTCAACGGGATTCTCGGCGAGCTCGGACCGACCAATCGCGGTCCCGCGGTCGGCGTCGTCCCCGGCGGTTCGGCCAACGTGTTCGCCCGCGCCCTGGGCATCAGTCCCGACCCCCTCGAGGCGACCAACCAGCTCGTCGACCTGCTGTCGGAGTATCGGCGCACCCGGCGGTGGCGCCGCATCGGTCTGATGGACTGCGGCGAGCGCTGGGCGGTGTTCACCGCCGGCATGGGCGTCGACGGAGCCGTCGTGGCTGCGGTCGAGGACCAGCGGGCCAGAGGTCGGAAGGTGACGGCGGCGCGCTACATCCGAGTGGCGATCCGGGAAGTGCTGGCCAGCACACGCGAGGAGCCGGCGCTGACGCTGCACCTGCCCGACCGCGAACCGATCACCGGCGTGCACTTCGCGTTCGTCTCGAACTCCAGTCCGTGGACCTACGCCAACGCCCGGCCGGTGTGGACGAATCCGGACACCACGTTCGAGACCGGGCTGGGCGTGTTCGCGACCACCAGCATGAACGTGTGGGCCAACCTGCGTCTGGTGCGGCAGATGCTGTCCCGGAAGCCGCGGTTGACCGCCAAGCATCTGGTGCGCGACGACGATCTGCCCACGCTGACGGTGACCAGCGACAGTCCCGTCGCGTGTCAGATCGACGGAGATTTCATCGGGGAGCGCGAAAAAGTGACGTTCACCGCCGTACCGGACGCGCTGGCCGTGGTCGCGCCGCCCCCGGCGACCCGAAGCTGACGGTCCTGACCTGCGCCTGAGCACACTTAGAGGCAGTTCACAGCCCGGATCCAAGGCGCAGATGGGTTGAGAGTAGTACAACGGAGTAGTGGATCGGAAAACGGTCCGACGTAGTGAGATAGCCCACGTGTTAACGAACTGCTATTGACATCTGTTCAGCCTGTGAAAGCATCGGATGCAACAGCGCAGAAACATTTGGTGCGCTTGCGTTAACAGCCGAAGGAAAAGCTCGTGCGCTTCGCTGCGCACACGATAAGGAGTAGAACACATGGATTGGCGCCACAAGGCGGTCTGTCGCGACGAGGATCCGGAACTGTTCTTCCCGGTGGGGAACAGCGGCCCGGCCCTTGCCCAGATCGCTGACGCGAAGCTCGTGTGCAACCGCTGCCCGGTGACCGCGGAGTGCCTGAGCTGGGCTTTGGACTCCGGCCAGGACGCCGGCGTCTGGGGTGGCATGAGCGAGGACGAGCGCCGCGCTCTCAAGCGCCGCAACGCTCGCACAAAGGCTCGCTCCGGAGTCTGACCTCCGACACGTACTTCTGCCAACGGCCCCGACGAAAGTCGGGGCCGTTGCTGTGTGAAATGAATTACACGCAAACTATCCGGATTGCGAACGGCGGAATGGCAGTCTCAGCCACAATCCGGCGACACAATTTCAGAATTGACTCGTGCGGGCCCGCCGCCCGATCGGCACCCGCAGCACCACGTCGGTTCCGCCGTCGGGTACATCGTGCATCCCCAGGGATCCGTCCAGTTCGGCCGACACCAGGGTCCGCACGATCTGCAGCCCGAGCCGGTCGGACTTCTCCAGGCTGAACCCCCCGGGCAGTCCGCGGCCGTCGTCGTGGACCACCACGTCGAGCCAGCGTGCCGACCGCTCCGATCGGATCGTCACGCACCCCGCCGCCGTCGTGCTGTCGAACGCGTGCTCGATGGCGTTCTGCACCAGCTCGGTGATCACCATGATGAGCGCGGTCGCGCGGTCGGCGTCGAGGACACCCAGGTCCCCTTCCCGGTTGATCCGGATGGGCGAATCCACGGTGGCGACATCGTTCATGATCGGCAGGATCCGGTCGATGACCTGGTCGAGGTTCACCTCTTCGTCGACCGACATCGACAGCGCGTCGTGCACCAGGGCAATCGACGACACCCGGCGCACGGACTCGATGAGCGCCTCCCGGCCCTCTGCATTGGTGGTACGGCGCGCCTGCAACCGCAGCAGGGCTGCGACGGTCTGCAGATTGTTCTTGACCCGGTGGTGGATCTCGCGGATCGTGGCGTCCTTCGACAGCAGCGCCCGGTCGCGGCGTTTCACCTCGGTCACGTCGCGAATCAGCACCGCTGCCCCCACCGCGGCGCCGTGGGCCAACAGGGGCAGCGTGCGCAGCAGGACGGCCGCACCGCCGGCGTCGACCTCCATCCGCATGCTGGAGCCGCCGCCCAGCGAGTCGCGCACGTGGTTGGCCAGTTCCTGCGCCTCGAAGGGGTCGGAGATCAACGGCCGGGTCACCGCGACGAGGTTGTGCCCCTCGAGTTCGGCCGTCAGCCCCATGCGGTGATACGCCGAGATCGCGTTCGGACTGGCGAACGTGACGACCCCGGCCTTGTCGAGCCGGATGAACCCGTCGCCGACGCGGGGGCTCGATCGCGACATCGCGAGATCCCCGACATTGGGGAACGTGCCCTCCGACAGCATCAGCAGCAGGTCCGCAGCACAATCGACGTAGGCGACCTCCAACGGGCTCGCCTGCCGTGGCGCCAGCGACGTCTGATGGGTCAGGACGGCGACGACGTGCGAACCGTGCCGGACCGGGACGGCTTCGACGTTCAAGCCACCGTCGGGGCCGTCGATCGTGGCTCGTCCGATGGCGCCGGAATCGAATGCGGTCGCGATGATCGGCACCGTCGAGGCTTCGGCGACAGTGCCGACCGCGTCGGCGAGCAGCACGGTGGGCGCAGTGTTGGGCCGGACCTGGGCCACACACACCACCCGGCCGTCGTCGCGGCGCACCCACATGAGGAAGTCGGCGAACGACAGATCGGCCAGCAGTTGCCACTCGCCGACGACGGCGTGCAGGTGATCGACGGCGTTGCCGGGCAGGACTGTGTGCTCGGCGAGCAGGTCACCGAGGGTGGACATGGACCTGCTGTGTCGCTAGCTGATGACGGCGATGAGATCGCCGGCCTGGATGACGTCGCCGACCGAGACGCTGACCTTGCTGACCGTGCCGGCGACCTCGGCGAGCACCGGGATCTCCATCTTCATCGACTCGAGCAGCACCAGCGTGTCGCCTGCACCGATCTGATCGCCCTCGCTGACCACGACCTCGAGCACACTGGCCACGATTTCCGCGCGAACGTCCTCGGCCATCTTCCAACCCCACTCATCCACCGGCGTCTTGTCCGGTCTATCGAACCACACCCGGCTGTGGACAGAGCACCAACCGGCCCGTGAGACAATGGCTGCAATCAGTCGAGTAATTCGGAGGTAGATGATGGCCAAGCGGGGCCGTAAGAAGCGCGATCGGAAGCACAGCAAGGCCAATCACGGCAAGCGACCCAACTGCGGGTCGAAGTCAGTGCGCTGACGCACCTGATCAACGACGAACCGCCCGGACTCCTCATCGGAGCCGGGCGGTTCGTCGTTCGTGGGATCAGCCCTCGGTCAGCCTCCGCGGATGATCGTGGTCTGGCTGATCTGGATGCGCAGCCGCTCCCGCAGGCTCTCCGGAGCGCGCTCACCACTGCACTTCGTGGCGATCAGGTTCTTGACCCTCTCCTCGATGCCGTAATGGCGCAGGCAGGTCGGGCAGTCTTCGAGGTGCTGACGCAGCCGGTCGCGGGTCTCGACGGTGCATTCGCCGTCGAGCAGCGTCCACACCTCCGCGATCACCGCGGCGCATTCGGGATGCTCGGGATCGATCGGGCCGATCGGCGGGGTCCAGCGGTCCTGGTCGGACCCGCCCTGCGTGCCGCTCATGACGTGACCTCCTGGGTTGCGTCGGCCTGCTGGCCTCGGATGAAGCCGCGGTCGCGGGCCACATCAGCCAACAACTCGCGCAATTGGCGCCTGCCGCGGTGCAGCCGCGACATCACCGTCCCTATCGGCGTATCCATGATCTCGGCGATCTCCTTGTAGGGGAAGCCCTCGACGTCGGCGTAGTAGACGGCCATCCGGAACTCTTCGGGCAGCGCCTGCAGGGCTTCCTTGATCTCACTGTCGGGCAGCAACTCCAGCGCCTCGACCTCGGCGGACCGCAGCCCCGTCGAGGTGTGCTCGGCGTTGGCTGCCAGCTGCCAGTCGGTGATCTCCTCCGTGGGGTACTCCGACGGCTGGCGCTGCTTCTTGCGGTAGCTGTTGATGTAGGTGTTCGTCAGGATCCGGTAGAGCCACGCTTTGAGGTTGGTGCCCGCCCGGAACGAGCGGAACCCGGCGTAGGCCTTGACCATGGTTTCCTGCAGCAGGTCCTCGGCGTCGGCGGGATTGCGCGTCATGCGCAGCGCGCCGCCGTAGAGCTGGTCGAGCAGCGGAATGGCGTCCCGCTCGAAGCGAGCGGTCAGCTCGGCGTCCGTCTCCTCGGCTGCGGGCTTCGTGTCTGGATCGAGGGTGGCCTCGGCGGCCGACCCGTCGGTGTCAGTCATGCTCAGGAACACCGTCCCTTCTGTTGCGGCGCCATCGAGGCGGTCCGGCAGACGCACCAGACGCAACGGAGCCTCTACGGCCAACGTTGGCACCATGTATCCCCTTCTGTCGATCCTAGAGGTCACGACTGACGACTTCCTGCTGCCCCGAACACCAGCACAGCTGATCGAGACAACAGCGGCAGCGGCGGACGTGTTCCCGGTGGTATTCGCTGATCCGTACGCTGTGCCGGTGGCCCGCGCAGCGACACCGGCGATCGCCGCCCTGGTGGCGGCGGGCGTACCTCACACTGTGCTGGCCTACCGGCACGACCCCCGCACGGAAGCCTTCGGCGACGAGGCGGTCGACGAGCTGACGCGTGACGGCGGTGACGGTCTGGTCGCTGAACAGATCTTCAAGACGCTGGTGGTGGCGCTGCCGAAAGGCCTCGGCGTCGCGGTGCTGCCCGTGCCGTCGAAGCTGTCGCTGAAGGCCGCCGCGGCGGCGCTGGGAGCACCGAAGGCGACCATGGCAGATCCCGCCGCGGCGCAGCGCTCGAGCGGATACGTGGTCGGTGGGATCTCGCCGCTGGGGCAGCGCAGAGCCTTGCCGACCGTGGTGGACTCCTCGGCACTGCGCTGGGACCGGGTGCTGTGCAGCGCCGGCAAGCGGGGCCTCGACGTCGCGCTGGATCCCCGGGATCTGATCCGACTGACCAACGCGGTCACCGCCGAGATCACCGCGCTCTAGGGTGAAGCCCATGTCACTCGCGGGAAAAACGATGTTCATCTCCGGAGCCAGCCGCGGTATCGGGCTGGCGATCGCCAAACGGGTCGCCTCCGACGGCGCCAACATCGCGCTGGTCGCCAAGACCGCTGAGCCGCACCCGAAGCTGCCGGGCACCATCTACACCGCGGCCAAGGAGATCGAAGAGGTCGGCGGTCAGGCGTTGCCGATCGTCGGCGACGTCCGCGACGGCGACTCGGTGGCGGCAGCCGTCGCCGCGGCGGTCGAACAATTCGGCGGCATCGACATCTGCGTCAACAACGCCTCGGCCATCAATCTGGGGTCGATCGAGGACGTGCCGCTCAAGCGCTTCGATCTGATGAACGGCATCCAGGTGCGCGGCACCTACGCGGTGTCCCAAGCCTGCATCCCGCACATGAAGGGCCGGGAGAATCCGCACATCCTGACGCTGTCCCCGCCGGTGCTGCTGGAGTCCCAGTGGCTCAAGCCGACGCCCTACATGATGGCGAAGTTCGGAATGACGTTGTGCGCGTTGGGCATTGCCGAAGAGATGCGAGAGGCGGGCATCGCGTCGAACACGCTGTGGCCGCGCACGATGGTGGCCACCGCCGCGGTGCAGAACCTCCTCGGCGGGGACGAGGCCATGGCGCGCTCCCGCAAGCCGGAGGTGTACTCCGATGCGGCGTACGCGATCCTGACCAAGCCATCCTCCTACACCGGTAACACGCTGCTCTGCGAGGACGTCCTGCTGGAGTCGGGGGTCACCGACCTCTCGGTGTACGACTGCATCCCGGGTTCGGAGCTGGGCGTGGACTTCTGGGTCGACGCGGCGAACCCGCCCGGCTACAACCAGCCCTGACTATCCGCGGAATACCATTCCCGGTCGTGATCTCGCGGGATCCACAGCCGTGGCTTCTCACTCGCTGAGAGTGCGGTCAGGTCACCCGCGACGGCTTGCCGAACCGCGCGTGCACACCCGCGGCAGCGCAGGCGATGGACCGCGAACTCGCTCATCGATCCATCGTGGCACGCTGGTCGACATGAGCTCGTCGATCTGGGCCGGTGGTCGTTACGACGCCGTGGGTGACCGCATCGCGCACATCGCATCACGGGTGGTCGACGCCGCCGGGCGCCGAATCCCACTGGCGGACGCCGAGGTGGTCGATCTCGCCTGCGGCACCGGCAGCGCCGCGCGGGCGGCTGCCGCCGCCGGCGCGCACGTCACCGGCGTGGACGTCACCACCGAGCTGATCGACCTCGCCACGCAGCGGGCTCCCGACATCACCTGGACCGTCGGTGACGCCTCCGACACCGGGCTCCCGGCGTCGTCCTTCGACGTCGCCGTGTCCAACATGGGCATCATCTTCGTCGACCCCGACCGACAGGTCCCCGAGATCGCCCGGCTCCTCAAACCCTCTGGCGTGCTGGCATTTTCGGCGTGGGTGCGACGCGGGAGCAATCCGTTCTTCGACCCGATCGTCGAGGTCCTCGGTGCGCCCCCGCCGGCGCCATTCACCCCCGATCAGTGGGGTGACGAGCGCATCGTCGCGCAGCGGCTCGCGCAGTTCGACGACGTCGCCGTCGACCACGGCGAACACCGCTGGGAGTTCCCGTCGACCGCCGACGGACTGGAGTGGCTACAGACCGGTTCGCCGATGCACGTCGCGACCTTCGCCCGCGCCGGCTCAGCGCGCCAGGACCTCACGGATGCATTCACCGCGGCGCTGCAACGGCACGCCGCACCGTCGGGAGCCGTCACTGTCACGTCTCACTACGTCGTCGTGACCGCCATCTATCGCGCCTCGTAGAGGATGCCGCGGCCGATCGCTTCCCTCACGACCGGCATCGCGGCGCTGGCCAGCGCGTCGGCGTCGACGCCGTGGTGGGCGGCGAGCAGCTCGATCAGCGTGCCCAGCGGCACCTCGCCGCGGCATCCCGCGAACAGCGCGCGGGACACCTCGTCGACGCCGATGACGGCACCTGGTCCGCCGGGGCGACGGACGGCGGCGCCGACGGTCTGCCAGCCGTCCGGGCCGGGCAGGGACTGTTCCTCGAGGAACACGGGCGCGGTGGTCAGCCGGGTGCCGAGGAGCTGGTCGTCGGTGGTGCGGTGCAGGTACTCACGCCGGGCGAAGAACGCCTCGACCTCGGGGCCGGTCAACTGTTCGTCGGCGCCGGTGATCTCCTCGAAGATCTGCTCGGGGCGGCCCTCGCCGCGGCGTGGTGCACGCACCACGACCATGCCCATGCCCACCCCGGAGATGCCCTCGGCGTCGAACCAGTCCAGCCAGCGCCCGCCGCGGCGCGCCGCGTCTTCGGGCAACTCCCCCGCGTCGGAGGTCCACAGCGAGACGTAGCTGATCGGGTCGGCGAACTCTCGCTGCACCACCCACGCATGCAATCCGCTGCCGTCGAGCCAGCCCCTTACCCGCTCGCGCCAGTCCTGCCCGTCGCGCACGATCCAGTTCGCCATGATCTGCGCGGTGCCGCCCGGCTCGAGATGCTCACGGACCTGACGAATCATGCTCTCGCACAGTGCGTCTCCGACCATTCCGGAGTCGCGGTAGATGTAGTCCAGGTCCCCCACCCCGACCACGAACGGCGGGTTGGACACGATCAGGTCGAACCGCTCCCCCGCGACGGGTTCGAACAGGCTGCCCGCCCGCAGGTCCCAGGACATGCCGTTGAGCCGAGCCGTCGCTGCCGCCAACGCGAGAGCTCGGTCGTTCGTGTCGGTGGCGACGACCTCGTCGCAGTGCCCCGCCAAGTGCAGCGCCTGGATGCCGCAGCCGGTGCCGACGTCCAGCGCGCGGCCGACGTGCGAACGAATCACCGCGTGCGCCAACGAGATCGACGCGCCACCGATACCGAGAACGTGATCGTGGCTGACGGGCCCGGGACGCAATGCCGCGTCCTGGTCGGACACGACCAGGAAGTCGCGCGACCCGTCGCTGTGTGGCCGGATGTCCAGCACGGCCGCCACGGAATCCGCGCCGGTGTGTTCCACGACGCCGGCCGCGAGCAACGCGTCGACACCGGTGCGCGGGAATGCCGCAGCGACACGCTCACGGGACTCGTCGGCACCCAGCAGGAACAATCGAACGAGCGTTGCCAACGGCTGAGCCGCAACGGGCGCCCGGTCCACGGCCCTCAGCGCCGACCACCACAGTCCCCTGCTGAACGCGCCGCCGGCGTCGGCGCCGAGCAACTCGCCCACCCCGTCGGTGGTGTACTGCGCAGCCGCCAGATCCTCGGCCAGGGTGTCGAGCACCGCCGGGTCCGACAGCGGACGACTCACAGCAGGGTGCCCTGCTCGGCCTGCGGCTCGACGGGCTCGATCAACTCCGGCCCGTTGTTGCGCACGCTGTTGACCAGACGTGACACCTCGCGAATCTCGATGCGGTCCAGATCGCCGTGGCCACGCAGCAGCCCCTCGTCGATCGGGGCGTCCGGATCCAGCCAGTGGTCCCAGTCGCCGGCGCTGATCGTCAACGGCATGCGGTCATGGATCTCGGCCAGCGGGCCGGCCGCGTCCGTGGTGATGATCGTGCAGCTCAGCAGCGGGGGCGCGTCCTTCGGAGAGTCCTTGGGCCGCCACGATGACCACAGGCCCGCCATGAACAGCGGCTCGCCGTCGGTCGCGTGCATGAAGAACGGTGTCTTGGCGCCTTTCTCGCCGCGCCACTCGTACCAGCCGTCCATCGGCACCAGGCAGCGCTTGGCCTTCGCAGAGCTGCGGAACGCCGGCGAGCTGGTGACCTTGTCGGAGCGGGCGTTGATCAACAGCGGCCCCTTGGTCTCGGGGGCGCCGGTGTCGGTGGCCTTGACCCACGGCGGCACCAGACCCCAGCGCATCAACCGCACCCGGCGCGTCGACTCGTCACCGGGATCGGAGTGCCGCTTGACGACGGTCGCGACGGTCGTCGTCGGCGCCACGTTGTAATTCGCGGCGGGTCGGTCCTTCGCCTGGGAGGTGGCCTCGTCGATCGCCTTGATCTTCTCGGCCAGCAGCGCCGGATCGGTGGTCACCGCGAATCGCCCGCACATGATCCCCATGGTGGCAGAAAGCCACGACACGCCAGAATGGACCTGTGAGCTCCTGGCCGGCCCCGTCGACGACGACCCCTGTCCATGCCACCGTGACGGTGCCCGGCTCGAAGTCGCAGACCAATCGGGCGCTGGTGCTGGCCGCCCTCGCCGCGGCCGACGGCGGCACCTCGACCGTCTCGGGGGCGTTGCGCAGCCGCGACACCGACCTGATGATCGCCGCACTGCAGGCGCTCGGTCTTCAGGTCGACGCGTCCGCGGCCGATGCCACCACGCTGACGATCAGCGGCACACTGACACCGCCGCCCGACGCCCGCATCGACTGCGGGTTGGCCGGCACGGTGCTGCGGTTCCTCCCACCCGTCGCGGCGCTGAGCTCGCAATCGGTGACCTTCGACGGTGATGAGCAGGCGCGCGCCCGGCCGATCGCACCGCTGCTCGACGGGTTGCGCGGGCTCGGTGTCGGCGTCGACGGCACCGGTCTGCCGTTCGAGGTGCGTGGCGCCGGGAACGTGCGCGGGGGCACCGTCGAGATCGACGCGTCCGGCTCGTCGCAGTTCGTCTCCGGGCTGCTGCTCTCGGGTGCGGCGTTCGACGAGGGACTCGAGATCGTGCACACCGGCGCCGAGGTGCCGTCCGCGCCGCACATCGCGATGACCGTCGCGATGTTGCGCGAGGCCGGTGTCACCGTCGACGACTCCACCCCCGATCGGTGGAGGGTCTCCCCAGGTCCGATCGCGGCCCGCGACTGGGCTATCGAGCCGGACCTGTCGAACTCGGTGCCGTTCTTGGCGGCCGCGGTGGTCAGCGGCGGCGCCGTCCGCGTGACGGGCTGGCCCGATGTCAGCGTCCAACCCGCTCAGACGATCCTGTCGATCCTGAAGGGGTTCGGCGCGGTCGTCCGCCGCGGCGACTCCTACCTGGAGGTGCAGGGCACCGCGACCTTCGACGGTGTCGACGTCGACCTGCGCGCCGTCGGCGAGCTGGCACCGTCGGTGGCGGCGATGGCCGCGCTGGCCACCCCCGGATCGGTGAGCCATCTGCGCGGGATCGCGCATCTGCGCGGGCACGAGACGGACCGGCTGGCAGCGCTGAGCACCGAGATCAACCGGATCGGCGGGCAGTGTGAGGAGACCGAGGACGGGTTGACGATCACCGCCCAGGTGATGCACGGCGGTGTCTGGCACTCCTATGCCGATCACCGGATGGCCACCGCCGGCGCGATCGTCGGGCTGCGGGTGCCCGGTGTCGAGGTGGAGAACATCGGCACCACCGCCAAGACGCTGCCGGAATTCCCGCAGCTGTGGGCCGACATGCTGGCCGGGCAGACCGACACAACGGCCGGCCTTTGAGCCGACGCGAGTACGACGAGTCCGACGTCCGGGTGCGGCCCGGTCGCGGGTCGCGACCGCGGACGAAGACCCGACCCGAACACGCCGACGCACGCTCGGCGATGGTCGTCACCGTCGACCGGGGCCGGTGGGGTTGTGTCCTCGACGGCGATCCCGCAGAGCGGGTGACCGCAATGCGGGCCCGCGAGCTCGGCCGCACCCCGATCGTCGTCGGTGACGACGTCGACGTCGTCGGCGATCTGTCGGGCCGCACGGACACGCTGGCGCGCATCGTGCGTCGGGCGGAGCGCCGGACGGTGTTGCGCCGCACGGCCGATGACACGGACCCGACCGAGCGGGTGGTGGTCGCCAACGCCGATCAACTGTTGATCGTGGTGGCGCTCGCCGATCCCCCTCCCCGCACGGGGCTCGTCGAGCGCGCGCTGATCGCGGCGTTCGTCGGGGGCTTGACGCCGATCCTGTGCCTGACCAAGACCGACCTCGCCGAACCCGAGCCGTTCGCCGCGCAATTCGCCGGGCTGGACCTGACGATCGCGACCGCGGGCAGGGCCGATCCTCTGGAGGCGGTGCAGGCGTTGCTGACCGACAAGGTCACGGTGTTGCTGGGCCATTCCGGGGTGGGCAAGTCGACATTGGTGAATCGTCTTGTGCCCGAGGCGGATCGGGCTACCGGCGCGGTCACCGACATCGGTCGTGGCCGGCACACGTCCACGCAGTCGATCGCGTTGCCCCTGGCCGCCGGCGGATGGGTGATCGACACGCCGGGAATCCGGTCGTTCGGCCTGGCCCACATCGCACCTGACGACGTGGTGATGGCGTTCTCGGATCTGGCCGATGCCATCGAGGACTGCCCTCGCGGCTGTGGGCACATGGGACCGCCGGCCGATCCCGAGTGTGCGCTGGACGGCCTGTCGGGCCACGCGGCCGACCGGGTCGCCGCGGCCCGGCGCCTCCTCGCGGTTCTGCGCGAGGCATGACGCATTCCAGGCGAGCACTTTCGCGCGGTGTTTGCCGCCGTCCTCCCGCGGATACGCTGCCCCGCGAAGGAGGAATGCACAGTGACACAGGTACCCACCATCAAGCTCAACAGCGGCGCCGACATCCCCCAGCTGGGATTCGGCGTCTACCAGATTCCGCCGGAGGACACCGCGGACGCGGTCAAGACGGCGTTGGACATCGGCTACCGCCACATCGACACCGCGGAGATGTACCAGAACGAGAAGGGTGTCGGCGAAGGCATTCGCAACGCCGGCGTCGACCGCAGCGAGGTGTTCATCACCAGCAAGCTGAACAACGGCTTCCACAAGCCTGACGACGCGCGCCGGGCGTTCGACAAGACGCTCTCCGAACTCGGCTTCGACTACGTCGACCTGTTCCTGATCCACTGGCCGCTGCCCACGCTCTACGACGGCGACTACGTCTCGACGTGGAAGACGTTGGAGGAGTTCGCGAAAGACGGCCGCGCCCGCAGCGTCGGCGTCTCCAACTTCCAGGTCGAGCACCTCGAGAGGCTCGCAGCGGAGACAGGCACCGTCCCCGCGGTCAACCAGATCGAGGTGCACCCGTACTTCACGAACGAGCAGGTGCGCGCCTACGGCACCCAGCACGGCATCGCGACCGAAGCGTGGTCACCGATCGCGCAGGGCAAGGTGCTCGACGATCCGGCGATCACCCGGATCGCCGACCAGGCCGGCAAGACACCGGCTCAGGTGGTGCTGCGTTGGCACATCCAGCGCGGCGACATCGTGTTCCCGAAATCGGTGACCGAGCAGCGCATCAAGGACAACTTCGCGCTGTTCGACTTCGAGCTCACCCCTGACGATCTGGATGCGATCTCGGCGCTGGACAAGGGCGAGGACGGCCGCACCGGACCCAACCCCGACACGTTCGACTACATCCCTTAAGTCCCGTAATACCGCGAGCAGACACAAACTCGAGCTACGCCGCGGCGTGTCACTCGAGTTTGTGTCTGCTCACCAGAAGAACTATGCGGCCAGGCGCTCGATCTCGGCGGCCTTGCGGGCACGCCTGCGCGCACGCACTGCCGCGATCGCCGACTTCAGGCCGCGCCGCTCCCCCGGCTCCAACTCCGCGAACATCCGCTCGCTGCGCGTCTCGGGTGCATCGTCGGCCGTGTCGCTCAGGAACCGGTCCGGCAGAGACAGTTTCGCGATGGTGCGCCACGACTTGCCGTACTGCACCAGGAACGAGCCCGTCGTGTACGGGAGGTCGTACTTGTCGCAGATCTCGCGGACCCGAACCGAGACCTCGTAGTACCGATTGCTCGGCAGGTCCGGGAACAGGTGGTGCTCGATCTGGTGGCAGAGGTTGCCGCTCATGAACCGCAGCACAGGACCGTTCTCGAAGTTCGCGCTGCCCAGCATTTGACGCAGGTACCACTCACCACGGGTCTCGCCGACCATGTCGGTCTTGGTGAATTTCTCTGCGCCGTCGGGGAAGTGGCCGCAGAAGATCACGGCGTTCGCCCACACGTTGCGAATGACGTTGGCCATCGCGTTGGCCTTCATCGTGGACTTGAAGGACGCTCCGGGAGACAGCGAGGTCAACGCGGGCCACAGCGCGTAGTCCTTGGCGACCTGGTGGCCGGCCTTGATGCCGAACTCCTTGATGCGGACCATCGTGGCCCGGCGGTCGTCGCGGCCCTTGAAGATCTTGCCCAACTCCAGATGCTGCAGCCCCACACCCCATTCGAAAGCCACGCACAGCAGCGTGTTGAAGAACAGGTTGCCGAGGTTCATCGGCGTCCAGCGCTGGTCGCGGGTGACGCGGATGACGCCGTAGCCCACGTCGTCGTCCATGCCGAGGATGTTCGTGTACTTGTGGTGCATGAAGTTGTGAGTGAAGCGCCAGTGCTTGGAGGCGCCGCTCATGTCCCACTCCCAGGACGAGGAATGGATCTCGGGATCGTTCATCCAATCCCACTGGCCGTGCATGACGTTGTGGCCGATCTCCATGTTCTCGATGATCTTGGCCACGCCCAGCGTCGTCGCGCCGGCCCACCAGTAAGCCCGCTTGGAGCTACCGGCCAGCAGCAGGCGGCCGGCCACTTCCAGACCGCGCTGGAAGGCGATGGTGCGGCGGATGTAGCGCGCATCGCGCGCCCCGCGGGAGTCTTCGATGTCTTGCCGGATCGCGTCGAGTTCGCGCGACAGGCCTTCGATGTCCGCGTCAGTCAGATGCGCGAACTCGGGTACGTCGGTGATTGCCATGGGTTCCACCCCTCCTCTCGCATACCTACGCTAGCGTAACCTACGAAGCCGTAGGTTACTAGCGGGTAAAGGTCACACGTCCAGTGTGCAGTCACCCGAGGCGGCCGAGATGCAGGTCTGCACTCGACTGCCGGGCTCGTGCTCGACGCCTGTCCTCAAGTCCTTCACATGCCCGTCGAGCAGCCCCACGACACATGATTGGCAGATGCCCATCCGGCAGCCGAACGGCATCTGGATGCCTGCCGCCTCACCGGCGTCCATCAGCGACGTCGCGCCGTCGACGACGACCTCCTTGTCGGCGCGGGCGAACGTGACCGTCCCCCCGCTTCCGTGGCCACCGCGGGTGACCGCAAAGCGCTCGAGATGCAGCTGATCGGCGATGCCGGCGGCGGTCCAGGTGCGCTCCGCCGCTTCGAGCATCGCCTCGGGACCGCAGGCCCAGGTCTGCCGCTCCCGCCAGTCGGGCACCACCTCGTCCAGCCGGGCCAGATCCAGCCGGCCCTGGGTGCGGGTGGTCCGCAGCACCAGGTTGTAGTCCGGATGGCGGTAGGCCATCGCGGATAGCTCCTCGGCGAACATCACGTCGGCCTCGGTCGGGGCGGAGTGCACGTGCACCACGTCACCGAGTTGGCCGCGCCGGCTCAGGGTGCGCAGCATCGCGATCACCGGCGTGATGCCCGAGCCTGCCGTCAGGAACAAAACCGACGCGGGAGCGGGGTCCGGCATGACGAAATTGCCTTGCGGCGCAGCGAGTCTCACGATGGTGCCGGGTTCGACGCCGCCGACGAGGTGGCTGGACAGAAAGCCCTCGGGCATCGCCTTGACGGTGATCGTGATGGTGCGCGAACCCTGGCTGGTGACGGGGCTGCTGGTCAGCGAGTAGGACCGCCACCGCCACCGGCCGTCGACAAGCAGGCCGATCCCGATGTACTGGCCGGCCTGGTAGTCGAACGAGAAGCCCCATCCCGGTTTGATCACGAGCGTGGCCGAGTCGACGGTTTCGCGCCGCACCTCGAGCACGCGGCCGCGCAGTTCGCGTGCCGACCACAGCGGGTTGGCCAGCTTCAGGTAGTCGTCGGGCAGCAGAGGGGTGGTGATCTTGCCCGCGACGGTGCGCAGGAAATGCAGCCCGGGCCGTTCATCGGCCCCGGCAACGGATGGCCGCACGGTGTCGGCGACCTTGGCCGTCTGCTTGATCGTTGTCTTGGCCATGGGAGCTCCTGCCGAGTCGCTGTTGCTCAACCTACGGTACCGTAACTTACGCAACCGTAGCCAGTCCATCAGAGCAACTCGAGCAGGAAGGGCAGTTCCTGAGCCGCGTACCAGGCCAGGTCGTGGTCTTGCGCATCGCCGACCGTGAGCTCGGCGTCCTCGTCCCCCAGGTCTGCCTGGTCGACAGCGTCGACGGCTGCCGTCACCGCGGTTTCCGCGGCGGCGTTGTCGACGTATGCGGCGATGACCTTCGTCAGGTCGATCTCGCCGGCCACCCGCACGACGGCATCGTCGAGGTCGGGGCGCAGCGTGACGTCGTCGACGTCGACTTCGATCACCGCGCGCCGGCTCGGCAACGTGGTCTCGCCTTCGTCGCCGAGCAACCGCAGCGACGCCAGCGCGGCGTCACGCAGCGCGACGTCGGCCAGCTCCTCCTCGTCCCCTTCGGCGTACGCCTCGCGCAGCGTCGGTGTCACCGCGAAGGCGGTGCCGTTGACGGGACGCAGGTTTCCGTCGGCCACCAGCCGCTGCAGCATGGTCAGGGTCGCGGGGACGAAGACGCGCACTCCGACGAGCGTAGTGGGAACGCCGGGCTCAGGTGCTCGACGGCTCGCTTGACGTCTTCCCCGGTGTCCCGTTTCCGTCGGCGCAGTTCGGGTTCTTCGTGACGGGGATGATGAAGTCGTCGCCGTGCTGGGTCACCCCGGTGACCACCGCGGTGTCGACGACGCCGGCGGCGTATTCGCGCCGCAGGATCTTCGGGTCCCGGCGCAAGTCCTTCAGCAGTGCCACCGCCATCGCGACCATCACCAACAGGAACGGCAGCGCCGCGATGATCGTGATCGTCTGCAGGCCGGTGAGGGCGTCCTCGCCGCCGACCAGAAGCATCACCGCAGCCACCGCGCCGGTGGCCACGCCCCAGAAGATGACAGTGCCCCGGCTGGGATGGATGGTGCCGCGCTGCGACAGCGAACCCATCACGATCGATGCCGCGTCGGCGCCGGAGACGAAGAAGATCGCGACCAGGATCATCACCACAATGCTGGCGATGATCGCGATCGGATACTGGTCGAGCAGCGTGAACAACTGCTCTTCCACACCGCCTTCGCCGGCGAGATCCGTTCCGTTCTGCTGCACGTTGATCGCCGCGCCGCCGAAGATCGCGAACCAGACCAGCGACACCACGCTCGGCACCACCAGCACTCCGGCCACGAACTGACGGATGGTGCGGCCACGGGAGATTCGCGCGATGAACATCCCGACGAACGGCGTCCACGACACCCACCACGCCCAGTAGAAGATCGTCCACGACTGCAGCCAGGTGTTCACCACGCTGCCTTCGGCGCCGGTGCGTGCCGACATCATGTTCAGGTCCGCGAAGTAGCTGCCCAGCGAGGTCGGCAGCAGGTTGAGGATGAAAACCGTTGGGCCGACCACGAAGACGAAGGTCGCCAGCAGGATCGCCAGCACCATGTTGATGTTCGACAGCCACTGGATGCCGCGCGACACCCCGGAGACCGCCGACAGCACGAAGCACACGGTGAGCACGGTGATGATGACGATCAGGATCGCGTTGCCGGTCTCGCCGATGCCGGCCACGATCTGCAGCCCGCTGCGAATCTGCAAGGCGCCCAGCCCCAATGACGCGGCCGAGCCGAACAGCGTGGCGAAGATCGCCAGCATGTCGATGACCTTGCCCCACGACCCGTTGGCGCGTGACCCGAGCAGCGGCTCGAACGCCGCGCTGATCAACTGCAGCCGGCCCTTGCGGTAGACGCCGTAGGCGATGGCCAGCCCGACGACGGCGTAGATCGCCCACGGGTGCAGCGTCCAGTGGAACAGCGTGGTGGCCATCGCGTGCTGCACGGCTTCGGGGTTGCCTTCGGCACCGGTTCCGGGTGGCGGTGTGACGAAGTGTGTGAGCGGTTCGGCGACACCGAAGAACATCAGCCCGATGCCCATGCCCGCGCTGAACATCATCGCGACCCAGGAGATGCCGTTGAACTCCGGCGGCTCATCGTCGCGGCCCAGCGGGATGGTGCCGTAACGCCCCAGGGCCAGGTAGAGCACGAAGACGACGAATCCGGTGCTGGTGAGCACGAACAGCCATCCGGTCTTGTCCATCACCCAGGTCAGCGCGGTCGACGACGCGCTGGCCAGCGTGTCGGTGCTGACGAAGCCCCAGGACAGGAATGCCATCGCGATGACGGCGGTGACGCCGAACACGATCCAGTCGATGCCGCGGGAGCGGGTGAGGTGCGCGTCCTCGACCGGAACGTCGAGAACCGGGTGGGCGACGGGGATGGGACCGGTGTCCGTGGAATCCCTGCCGCCCGCCACGCCGGTCGTCAGTTCGTCTTCAGAGGTCGACATCTGAATCATTCGACTCCGACTGCGGGCGGTCGTCAAATTACCCCGCCGTTCACCGGCGAGCTATTTGGCGGCCTCCACCAGTTCGTCGAGCGCCTCCCGCATCAGGTCGGGCAGCATGTCGACATCGCTCATGGCGTCCCGGTCGGCGTTGATGCCGAAGTAGATGGTGCCGTTGTACGAGGTGACACCGATGGCAAGCGCCTGGTTGTGCAGCAACGGCGGCACCGCGTAGGTCTCGAGCAGCTTGGTGCCTGCGATGTACATCTGTGTCTGAGCGCCGGGCGCGTTGGTGATCAGCAGGTTGAACTGGCGCGCCGAGAAGCTGGTCGCGACGCGGATGCCCATCGCGTGCAGGGTCGGCGGCGCAAAGCCCGACAGCGTGATGATGCTGCGGGCGTCGACGAGAGCCCCCGCGGTGGGCGTCGATTCGGTGGCGTGCGCGATCTGCGACAGCCGCACGACGGCGTTGCCTTCGCCGACGGGCAGGTCGATCAGGAAGGGTGCCACGTCACCGATGGCCTGGCCGGGGCTCGACGAGTCACTTTCGGTGTCGGGGTAGACCGACATCGGGGCCATTGCCCGCACCGTGGTGGTGGCGGTGACCGGTTCCCCGCGCGACAGCAACCAGTTGCGCAGTGCGCCGGCGACGACGGCGAGCACCACGTCGTTGACGTCGCAGTCGTAGCGCGCGCGCACCGTCCGGAACTCGTCGAGGCCGGCCGAGGCGACGGAGAAGCGGCGGTTGCGCGACACCGTGGTGTTGAGCGGGCTGTTGGGCGCGGTGCCACGGGCGACGATGCGGGCGATGTCGGCTGCGCGACGACCCAGTTCGACGAGTTGGCCGGTGTTGGTGACCGCTTCAGTCAGCGCTGATCGGACCGCGGCCGCCTGCTGGGTGGGCCGGGCGATCCACTCGCCGAGCGCGCCGATCAACAGCTGCCGGTCCGACGGCTCGCGTGCCGGGATCCAGATGTCCTCGTCGAACTGCGGCGGCTTCTGCGTGCGGTCGGCGATCACGTGCCCGATCTCCAAGGCCGTCATCCCGTTGACCAGCGCCTGGTGGGACTTCGTGTAGATCGCCAGGCGGTTCTTCGACAGGCCCTCGACCAGGTACATCTCCCACAGCGGCCGGGATTTGTCGAGGGGCCGGGAGCCCAGGCGGGCGATCAGTTCGTGCAGCTGGGCGTCGCTGCCCGGAGACGGCAGAGCCGAGCGCCGGACGTGATAGGTGATGTCGAAGTCGCGGTCGTCGATCCACACCGGACGGGACAGCCCGAAGCTGACTTCCCGGACCTTCTGCCGGTAGCGCGGGATCTGCGGCAGGCGCTGTTCGACGGTGGCCAGCAGTGTCTCGTAGCTCAGGCCGTTGCGCGGTTTACGCACGATCTGCAGGGACCCGACGTACATCGGGGTGGCGGTGCTCTCCAGCCGGAAGAACGACGCATCGGACGACGACAACCTGGTCACCACTGCGGCGTCGCCCCCTCACTGTGCATTCGAGACGCCTCACGGTAACGGCACCGGCGCCGGGCGCGCATAACGGGTGCACGGAGGGGTCGGCGGGACGTGTCATCATCGACAGGTCTGCCACTCTCCAGCGGACGCGCCCGTCCCGTCGACTGCTGGAGAACCGTCATGACCGCGCCCCCTGCCCTCTGGGTCACCTCACCGGTGATCGATTGCGAACCCGCCCCTGCGCCGATCGGTCAGCACTGCCCCACCCCGTCGAGCTCGTCACTGCACCGGCCGCGTCCGCACCGGCCGGCCCCTCGGGAGGCTCCGCCCCCGAAGTCCGCCGTGACGTTCGCCGAGGCCGCGCTGCTCCAGACGATCGAGGTGATCGACCGGCGCCGTCCCGTCGCGCAGCTTCGTCCGGTGATGGCGCCGGCGTTGATCGATCGCGTCCTGGTCCGGGCCCGCGCTCCGCGCTCGGGCAGTGCCACGCTGCACCGGGTGCGGGTGCGCGCGGTGCACACCGGTGCCGGCGAGCCGACGGCGGCTGAGGTGTTCGCCTCGTTCAGCCGGTCCGGTCGTGTGCATGCGATCGCAGCACGCATCGAACGGCATGGCGCCGCATGGCGCATGGTCGCGCTGCAGATCGGCTAGTCGGACGACGATCAAGCGGCGAGGCACGAGCCGCGTTGAGGAGTTCGACGAGATTGGTTAGCTGCTGATCAACGGCGGCGCGCGTGCCTGCCCGACTTCTGGGCGCGGGCGGCCTCACGGCGTTCGCGGCGCGTCGTGCCGCCACCGGGCTTCGTGGTGCCCCCGCCGCCGCCGGTTCGCTTGACCTCGGCCGAGCCGTCCTCCGACGGTCCGGTGTAGACCAGCGGCGGCTGACCGTTGTCGTCGATCCCCTTCGCGCGCAACGGGTTCGGCCGTTCCTTGGTGGCCACCGCACCTTGCTCGCCCTGGGCGCCCTGCGCAGCCGCGGCGGCGAAGTCCGCCAGCCCGGGCGGCGCCGCGACCGGCGCGACCGCCGGCTGCGGGGCGGCCTCGACCTGCACGTTGAACAGGAAGCCGACCGACTCCTCCTTCATGCCGTCGAGCATGCCGATGAACATGTCGAAGCCCTCGCGCGCGTACTCGACCTCCGGCCGCTGCTGGGCCAGCCCACGCAGACCGATGCCCTCGCGCAGGTAGTCCATCTCGTAGAGGTGTTCGCGCCACTTGCGGTCGAGCACGTTGAGCAGCACGTTGCGTTCCAGTTGCCGCATCGCTCCCTCGCCGGCGAGCGACTCGATCTCGGCTTCCCGCTCGGCATAGGCGCGTTCGGCGTCGGCGAGCAGCGCGTCGAGCAGCTCCTTGCGGGTCAGCTCGCCGGGCTCACCCACAGCGTCGGAGTCGATCAGATCGTTGTGGTCGATGCCGACCGGGTAGAGCTGGCGCAGGCTCTCCCACAGCTTCTCCAGGTCCCAGTCTTCGGAGTAGCCCTCGGCGGTCGCACCGTCGACGTAGGCGGTGATGACGTCGACGAGCATGGTGTGGGCCTGCTCGGCGAGGTTCTCGCCTTCCAGGATGCGGCGGCGCTCGGCATAGATGACCTTGCGCTGCTGGTTCATCACCTCGTCGTACTTGAGGACTTCCTTGCGGATGTCGAAGTTCTGCTGCTCCACCTGTGTCTGCGCGCTCTTGATCGCGCGGGAGACCATCTTGGCCTCGATCGGCACGTCGTCGGGCAGGTTCAGCCGGGTCAGCAGCGTCTCCAGCGTGGCGCCGTTGAAGCGGCGCATCAGCTCGTCGGCCAGCGACAGGTAGAAGCGGGACTCGCCCGGGTCACCCTGGCGGCCGGAGCGGCCACGCAGCTGGTTGTCGATGCGGCGCGACTCGTGGCGCTCGGTGCCGAGCACGTACAGGCCGCCCGCGGCGACGACGTCCTTGGCTTCCGAAGCCACCTGCGCCTTGACCGCCGGCAGCTCCTCGTGCCAGGCCGCTTCGTACTCGTCCGGGGTCTCGATCGGATCGAGGCCGCGCTGGCGCAGCTGCCGGTCCAGCAGGTAGTCGACGTTGCCGCCGAGCACGATGTCGGTGCCGCGGCCGGCCATGTTGGTGGCCACCGTGACCGCGCCGACCCGTCCCGCCTCGGCGATGATGCCGGCTTCCTGCTCGTGGTACTTGGCGTTCAGCACGTTGTGCGGAATGCGGCGCTTCTCGAACTGGCGGGCCAGGAACTCCGAGCGCTCCACGCTCGTCGTACCGATCAGCACCGGCTGGCCCTTCTCGTAGCGCTCGGTGACGTCGTCGACGACCGCGATGAACTTGGCTTCCTCGGTCTTGTAGATCAGATCGGACTGGTCGGCCCGGATCATCGGCTTGTTCGTCGGGATCGGCACCACGCCGAGCTTGTAGATCTCGTGCAGCTCGGCGGCTTCGGTCTCCGCCGTACCGGTCATGCCCGCGAGCTTGTCGTACATGCGGAAGTAGTTCTGCAGCGTCACGGTTGCGACGGTCTGGTTCTCCGCCTTGATCTCGACCTGCTCCTTGGCCTCGATGGCCTGGTGCAGACCCTCGTTGTAGCGACGGCCCACGAGCATGCGCCCGGTGAACTCGTCGACGATGAGGACCTCGCCGTTGCGCACGATGTAGTGCTTGTCGCGCTCGAAGAGCTCTTTGGCCTTCAGCGCGTTGTTCAGGTAGCTGACCAGCGGCGAATTGGCTGCTTCGTACAGGTTCTCGATACCGAGCTGGTCTTCGACGAACGCGACGCCGGCCTCGTGCACACCGACGGTGCGCTTCTTGAGGTCGACCTCGTAATGGGTGTCCTTCTCCATCAGCGGCGCCAGCCGGGCGAACTCGCTGTACCAGTTCGACGACCCGTCGACCGGGCCGGAGATGATCAGCGGCGTGCGGGCCTCGTCGATGAGGATCGAGTCGACCTCGTCGACGATGGCGTAGTTGAAGCCGCGCTGGACGCAGTCCTCGAGGCGCAGCGCCATGTTGTCGCGCAGGTAGTCGAAGCCGAATTCGACGTTGGTGCCGTAGGTGATGTCGGCGGCGTAGGCGGTGCGACGTTCGTCGGGGGTGAGCTGGGACAGGATCACGCCGACGTCGAGGCCGAGGAAGCGGTGCACGCGGCCCATCTGCTCGGCGTCGCGCTTGGCCAGGTAGTCGTTGACCGTGACGATGTGGACGCCCTTGCCGGTCAGCGCGTTGAGGTAGGCCGGCAGCACGGCGGTCAGCGTCTTGCCTTCACCGGTCTTCATCTCGGCGACGTTGCCGAAGTGCAGGGCGGCGCCACCCATCACCTGGACGTCGAAGTGGCGCTGGTTGAGCACCCGCCATGCGGCTTCCCGGGCCACGGCAAACGCCTCGGGCAGCAGGTCGTCGAGGTCTTCACCGTCGGCCAGGCGGGCCTTGAAGGCGGCGGTCTTGCCTCGGAGCTCGGCGTCGGAGAGCTTCTCGACGTCGTCGGACAGGGTGTTGACGTAGTCAGCCACCCCCTTGAGGCGCTTGACCATGCGGCCTTCGCCGAGACGGAGCAACTTCGAGAGCACGCTGTATAACCTCTTGCGTCGATGGATGCGTCACGCGTTGGACGTCCCCATCGTACGGGGCGAACCCGGCGCGCCCGGCAACCGGCGACGGTGGCTCGAGCGCGCCGGATCAGCTCACGCCAGGCGAATCAACCCGTAGTCGTAGGCGTGGCGTCGGTACACGACGCAGGGCCGGTCGCTCTCCTTGTCGTGGAACAGGAAGAAATCGTGGCCGACCAGCTCCATCTCGTAGAGCGCGTCGTCGACCGTCATCGGGGTGGCCGGGTGTTCCTTGGTCCGCACGATCCGGCCGGGTTCGTGGTCGTCGAGCGTGTCGGTCTGCGCAGGGGCCGACTCGGCCGGCCGCGCGAACGCGGCATCGAGGCGCTCGAGCGCGGTGGCCTCGTGCAGCGACTCCGGCCGCTTGTCGCCGTAGTGGATCTTGCGGCGGTCCTTGCTTTTACGTAGCCGAGCTTCGAGTTTGCTCGCGGCGGATTCGAATGCGGCGTAGAAGCTGTCGGCGCAGGCCTCGCCGCGGACGACGGGGCCGCGTCCCTTCGCCGTGATTTCGACGTGCTGGCAGTTCTTGCGTTGACGTCGGTTCTTCTCGTGGTCGAGTTCGACGTCGAAGAGGTAGATGGTGCGGTCGAATCGTTCCAGGCGTGACAACTTCTCGGCGACATACGTGCGGAAGTGGTCGGGAACCTCGACATTGCGACCGGTCACCACCACCTCGGCGGCAGAGGCCGGGTCGGACGCTCCTGTCGCGTCGGGGTCCATCACCATCGTGTTGTCGGAGTCCACGGAATTTACTGACATGCTTGGCAACTCGATTCTCTCTCGCGGGTGCACGTCATGCGTGCGTGCTGATGAAGAAATCGCGCCGACGGGGCATATCGGGTTGGCGCCACTCGCCGGTGCAAGGTGTCGACTACTCACCTCCTACCGCTGGCGCGATATCGGCGTCTCGAGTCTGAGCGCCGCCGTGAGCTGTTCACGGATGGTTGTTGTCGAAGGTAGTCGCTGTTCATGTGTTCGTGCCACTGATTCGACCCACCTGTTTTCTGTTCTTCACGGCAGATTGATGTTCGGGTAACGCCGCCGGTCATGCATGCGCTACCGCGAGGACGGCGACGACGGCGACCTCGCGTGTTTGCAGGACGCGGGTCGACTCCGTAGCGGTGGCCCCGGTGGTGACGATGTCGTCGACGAGGACGACATCCCCGGCGATCCCGCCGATGCCGCGGGTGGGCCGGACGCGGCCCGCGATGTTGGCCTGGCGGGCAGCGCTGGACAGACCGACGGAGTCGCGGGTGAACGGGGCCAGACGCAGCGACGGTACGACGGTGACGCCGGGCAGACCCCGGGCGGCGTGCGCGGCGAGGCGGGTGACGGGGTCACCGCCGCGGCGCCGCGCGGAGGAGCGCCGGGTGGGGGCGGGGACCAGCGTCAGCGGGGCGTCGATCAGCCCCCAGGTCAGCAGGTTGCGCAGGGCCGCGTGCAGCGCATCGCCCAAGGGCCCGAGCAGGTCGGCGCGGCCGCGTTCCTTGGCGGCGACGAGGGCGTGGCGACGGGCACCGGCGTAGCGGCCCAGGGAGAACACGGGCACGCCGGGGTCCAGGCGTGGCGTGATGAGGTGGGGCTCGTCGGACCGCACGGCCAGTTCCTGCGCGCACGTCGAGCACCACGCGGTCGCGGGGGCACCGCAGCCGCCGCACTGCAGGGGCAGGACGAGATCGAGCACGCCGTCACTATCAGCGCCCCCACCGACAACCCCGGACCCCTCTGCCGCGGAATTGGGGGCACCTCCCGCTTGCGGGGGACGTTCCGGGTCGTGGTCAGCGGCATTTCACAGCCGTGGCTTCTCACTGGCGGGCGCCGAAATTGGTGCGCAGACCCCTCTGCGTCAGCCGGTAACTTCGGCTGCGAGACCGGTGGGCCTGCGGGAGAGGCAGGCCCCACCGGTCTACCCCGGAACGATCGAATCCCCTTGCACCCGAACGCTGACCGGCTCGAGGGGCTTCTTGGCGGGACCGTTGACGACGGCTCCGTCGAGGCTGAACTTGCTGCCGTGGCAGGGGCAGTCGATGGTGCCGTCGGCGATCTTGTTGACCAGGCACCCCGAGTGCGTGCACACAGCAGAGAAGGCTTTGAAGTCCCCGGCCGTCGGCTGCGTCACCACGGTCTTGCCGACGATCACTCCCGAGCCCACGGGGACGTCCGCGGTCTTCGCCAAGGCCCCGGACGACGCCTCACCCGAGGCGCCGGAAGACGCCTGCGCAGACGACGATCCCGCATCGGGCGACTCCGACCCCGACGAACACGCCGCCAGCGCCAGCGCGGCCACCCCGACTCCGGCGCCCGTGAGCACCGCTTTCCGCGTCACCTCAGCGTTGATGTCCATTGCCAACCCTTTCGTTTCTGGTCCGTCAGCCCGGCAGTACCGGCAGTGCCCCCGCTGCCATCAGCGGACGAACTTCGGCCCAGGTGGGATCGCCGTCGGCGCCCGAACCGGACAGCTGGAGCACGCCGCGCTCGTCGGCGACGTAGACCACCGAGGGGTTGGCGGCCACGGTGGTGACGGGCATCAGCAGGTTGCGGCTGGGTCCGTCGGAGTTCACCCCGTCGAGGTTGACGTACGACACGGGGTGTTGCGGGTCGGTGCGGCTGACCACGATGTCGTCGCCGGTACGCCAGCCGAGGGACACCACGGTGTCGCCGAGCCCGTAGCCGAGGCGGCGCGGATAGGTCAGCGCGTAGCCGCCGCCAGGGGTCTGTTCGACGCCGGCGAGGATCACGTGCCGGTCGATCACCATCGCTGCGCGGGTGCCGTCCCGCGAGAGCTGCAGTTCGGTGATGACGCCCGGGAACCGGCCGGAGACCAGCGTGGCGTCGACGGGGATCCGGGCGGGTTGGCCGGAGGCGTCCTGGATGACGCGGACGACGTTGATGCCGTCGACGACGACCCAGATCGCGTCGTCGAGCGCCCAGCTGGGCCGGGTCAGGTTGCGCCCGTCCATCGCCTGGGAGGCGTTGCCGCCCAACGGCCCGACCCACAGCGACGACGCCATGTCGGGTGCCCCGGGGCGCAGCGTGACGATCGAAGCGACCTCCTGGCCGCTGCGCGACAGCGACGCCGCGGTCTGCCCGGGCAGGGAACCGAAGGACCCGGGCACCCGCGGGGCCCGCTGCCCGTCCAGCGACACCAGCGAGCCGCCGATGAGGGCATGCAAACCGGCCGCCGCACCGTCGGCGGCACCCGGGTCGGTGGCGGCGACGTCGCCGGTGTCCCACCCGTCGGCGAACCGGTCGTCGAGAGCTGCGCCGTCGGCGTTGATCACGTACGGCCCGTTGATGCCGGCCCGCGACAGAGTCCAGATGATCTGTGCGGCAAGCAGTTGCCTGCTGTGCGGGTCCGTGGTGGACAGGCTGTCGAGATCGATGCGCGCGCCGCCGTATCCGCGGCCGACGCCGGTCTTGCCACCGTCTGCGCGGGTGACCGGTCCGCGCAGACGCAGTGGAGCGCCGAGTAGGTTGCGGACCGTCTTCTCCATCTCCGGCCGCGGCCCGGCGATCATTTTGCTGACCAATTCCGTTGCCAGCTGGTCGGTTTCGGAGACAGCGACGTAGCGTGGGTCGGGCACGACGGTCTTGCCCGTCGGATCGGCGAAGTACAGGGTGCTGCGCTTGTAGGTGGCCTGGAACTGCTGCCAGTCGAGGAACACCCCGTTGGGCAGCCGGTCGATGCGCCAGCCCCCGGGCGTCTTGACCAGCTCGATCGGGCCCGGATCGGGCAGGGCGCCCTCGCCGGTCTCGAACACCCCCATGTCGGACAGCGAGCCCAGGATGTCGGCGCGCATGTTCACCGAAACCCGTTCCGGCGTGCGGGTTTCGACGAACACCACGTTGTCGATCAGCAGTGCGCTACCGGCGTCATCCCACCCGCTGGACGCCGATTCGGTGAGGAACTGCCGGGCCGCGAGGTGCCGGCTTGCCGGGTCGGCGGTGGCCTTGAGGAATTCGCGCAGCAGCTCGTCGGGGTCCATCGCGGGCGTCGGCTTGGGCAGGCTGGGCGGGGCGGGCCGGTCCACGGTGCCGATGGCCTGGGGTGACGACGAACTCGGGACGCCCGCACAACCGGCGAGCACCAGGGTCAGCGCAGTCATCAGCGCCGCGAGTGCGCGCGTCACACGCTCTCCTCCGCCGGTTCGCGGCGGCGGGTGGGTACCCCTGCCGGCTCCCCGATCGGCTTGACCGGCAGCGGACTGCTGGTCACCTTGTGCCCCCGCACCAGCGGCAGCGTCAGCCGGAAGCAGGCACCCTTGCCCGGCTCTCCCCATGCTTCCAGCCGGCCCTGGTGCAGTCGCGCGTCTTCGATGCTGATCGCCAGGCCCAGGCCGGTGCCGCCGGAGCGGCGCACCCGCGACGGGTCGGCCCGCCAGAACCGACTGAACACCAGCTTCTCCTCACCGGGCCGCAGGCCGACGCCGTAGTCGCGCACGGTGACCGCGACGGTGTCGGCGTCGGCGGCCATCCGGATGCGCACCGGTTTGCGTTCGGCGTGGTCGATCGCGTTGGCGATCAGGTTGCGCAGGATGCGTTCGACGCGGCGCGGGTCGACTTCGGCGATGATCTCGTCGCCGGGCAGGTCGACCATCATGTCGACCGACGCCTCCTCCGCCAGATGCCCGACGTTGTCGAGCGCGCTGCGCACGATCGAGCGCAGGTCCACCGCCTCGACCGCGAGTTCGGCGACACCGGCGTCGTGACGGGAGATCTCGAGCAGGTCGTTGAGCAGCGATTCGAACCGGTCGAGTTCGTTGACCATCAGCTCGGTGGAGCGGCGCAGCGCGGGGTCCAGCTCCTCGGCGTGGTCGTGGATGAGATCGGCCGCCATCCGCACGGTGGTCAGCGGAGTGCGCAGTTCGTGGCTGACGTCGGAGGTGAAGCGCCGCTGCAGGTTTCCGAACTCTTCGAGCTGGGTGATCTGCCGCTGCAGGCTTTCGGCCATGTCGTTGAACGACACAGCAAGCCGCGCCATGTCGTCTTCGCCGCGCACCGGCATGCGCTCACTGAGGTGGCCTTCGGCGAACCGCTCGGCGATGCGCGAAGCGGAGCGCACCGGCAGCACGATCTGGCGGGCGACCAGCAGCGCGATCGCGGCGAGCAGGCCCAGAAGCACGACGCCTCCGGTGGCCATGGTGCCGCGCACCAGCGCGATGGTGGATTGCTCGTTGTTCAGCGGAAAGATCAGGTAGAGCTCGAGATTGGTGACCGCCGACGTCGACGACGACGTCGGGCTGCCGATCACCAGTGCCGGGCCGGAGAAGCCGTCGGTGTGCACGGTGGCGTACTGGTAACTGACCTGGCCGGCTTTGACGAAGTCGCGCAACGAGTTCGGGATCTGGTCGATGGGGCCGGCGGCGGTCGCCGCGCGCGGGCCGTCGCCGGGGACGATCAGCACGGCGTCGAACGTGCCGGCCAGTCCGGCGCCGGCGTCGGCCTTGCGGTCGATCAGTGTGTTGCGGGCCAGCTGCAGGCTGCTGTCGAGCGAGCGGGTCTCCTCACCGCCGACGATGCCGCTGACCGTGGTGCGCGCGCGTTCGATCTCCTCGGTCGCCGCACCGACCTTGACTTCCAGGATGCGGTCGGTGATCTGGCTGGTGAGCACGAACCCGAGGACCAGGATGACGGTGAGCGACAGCCCGAGCGTCAGCGTGACGACACGCAGCTGAAGCGATCGGCGCCACGCCAGGCTCACAGCCCGGCCCAGCACACCCAGGCCGCGGACCAGCGGGGCTGACCGCCGGTGGATACGCCGCCTCGAACCGAATATCATGGGCGGCGCATCACGACTGCAGCCGGAAACAGCCGCGACCAGGCGGGCCGTCGGATCACGGAGGTCCGGCCTTGTATCCCACTCCTCGAACGGTCAGCACCACCTGCGGGTTCTCCGGGTCCTTCTCGACCTTGGCCCGCAGCCGCTGCACATGCACGTTCACCAAACGGGTGTCGGCGGGGTGGCGATAACCCCACACCTGTTCGAGCAGCACATCACGAGTAAACACCTGGCGAGGTTTGCGTGCCAGCGCCACCAGCAGGTCGAACTCCAGCGGGGTCAGCGAGATCTGCTCACCCTGCCGGGTGACCTTGTGCGCCGGCACGTCGATGTCGACGTCGGCGATCGAGAGCATCTCGGCCGGCTCGTCCTCGTTGCGCCGCAGCCGGGCGCGGACGCGGGCCACCAGCTCCTTGGGCTTGAACGGCTTCATCACGTAGTCGTCGGCGCCGGACTCCAGGCCGAGCACCACGTCGACGGTGTCGGTCTTGGCGGTCAGCATCACGATCGGCACGCCGGAATCGGCCCGCAGCACCCGGCACACGTCGATGCCGTTCATGCCGGGCAGCATCAGGTCGAGCAGCACTAGGTCGGGTCGCAGCTCGCGGACAGCAGTGAGTGCCTGGGTGCCGTCCCCGATGACGGCGGTGTCGAAACCCTCGCCGCGCAGCACGATGGTGAGCATCTCAGCCAGCGAAGGGTCGTCGTCGACGACCAGGATCCTTTGCCTCATGGTGTCCATGGTGTCACCAGAAAGCTACAAAGCCCGGTTACCACACGGGCGTTTCGCGCCCCAACCGGGCCGGAGGTCAGGCGCAGGCGTCGATGATGTCGCGCTGCTGGCTGATCGACTGCAGAACCTCGTAGCCGATCTGGCGCGCGCTGGCCATCACGGGGTTGCGTTCCAACCCGTCGACGGCCGAGTCGCCATGCACGACGCACCCCAGAGACGGACTGCCGGCAAGGGCCGCCAACGCCGCGGCAGTCTCGTCGTCGGCGTCCTCGGCGTGGGGGCCGGCGGCCAGCGCGAGCACCAGTTGCTTGCGGGAGAACTCCGCTCCGTCAGCGTCTTTGACGACGGGGTTGGTCCACCAGTGCTCGAACGGAATTCGGGTGCCGCGGTCGATGTGCTCGCCGTCGCGGGTGCGGATCGGCGCGGGCGGATACATCCCGAGCTTCGGCACGAACTCACCGCAGCGCTGCGATCCGGTGCGGATCTTCATCAGCGTCAGGCATGCCGCCGACGCCGCGGTCTTCGGGTTGACCACACCGGCGGTGTCGACCCAGGTGATCAACGGACGCACTCCCAGCTCGTCGATCAGTGCTCGCGACGACGCGGTGCCGTGAACCAGGCGCGCGATGTGGCGGGCCACTTCGCGTCCTTCGAGCGTGCGGCCCTGGTCGAATCGCTGCCCCGCGGACTTGAGCTCGGTCACGAGTTCGTCGACCCGCGCCATCATGTCGGTCTGAATTCGAGTGCGAACGACCATCGATCCCCCCTGTCGTGTGTCGCTGAGCGACTCCCCGATCGGAGCGTACGTCGAACGCGCGCGTTCGTCTTGCTAACCGGGTTCGCCGAGCAATCGCTCCGCGAGCGCAGCGGCGTCGACGTCGGGTGGCACGACGGCCCAGGGGCCGCCCCAGGAGGCCGCGGCGAGTTCGGCGTAGACGGCACCGGTGCGTCGCTGCAGCCCGTCGTCGCGTTCGTAGGCGTCGCGGGTGCGGGCGGCGTCGGCGGCTTCTCTGCTAGCCGCGCGGGCGGCGGCCAGCTCGGTCGGCACGTCGAGCAGGACCTGCGCGTGCGGCGCAGGGAGCTGCAGCCGGCCGTATTCCAGGTCGTGCACCCAGGCGACCACGTCGCCGTTCGCCCCCTGGTGCAGGCGTGCCGCGCTGTAGGCGGCGTTGGAGGCGACGTAGCGGTCCAGGATGACCACGGAATGCGCCGCGGTGAGGTGGTCGATCTCGGCGCGTGCGCCGGCTCGGTCCATCGCGAAGAGCACGGCCATCGCGTAGACGGAGCCGGCGAGGTCGCCGTGCCGGCCGTGCAGCGCCTCGGCGGCCAGGTCGGCGGGTACCGACACCCCGTACCGCGGGAAGGCCAGGTGCGCCACCGAGTGGCCGTTTGCTTCGAACGCCGACCGCAACCCGTTGGTCAGTGTCCTCTTCCCTGCGCCGTCGACGCCTTCGATGACGATGAGCACGAGGTGAGCGTAATCCAGTGCGGCGCGACCGCCGGAGGTGATAGGTATGCACGATGCGGGGTCAGAGCAATGTCGCAACGGTAGCTGGATGCGCCGTGGCAGCGGGTGTCGGCGCGGCGGCGCTACTGGGGTTGGGCTGCGGGGTGGCGGCTGCCGACGACGGCGGGGCGAAGGACACCGCGACGCACAGCCAGGTTCGCACAGCCAAGACGGTCAAGACGGAGAAGGCCGACAGGGCCGACTCCCCGCGGCTGCGTACGAAGCTGGCCGAGCGCGCGCGCGACCGCGACACCGACACAAAGACGGAACGGAAACGTCTCTTCGCGCCGACGAAGCGGGTCGCCGCGGAGTCGACCGACACCGACGAGCCCACCGCCCCCGCCCTCACGGCACCGCTGCTGCCGTTGAGCCTCGCCACCCGGCGCGAGCGCATCCACGACATCACCGAGGGACCGCAGACCGTCGTCACCGGTCCCCCGTCGCTGCAGGACAAGCTGATTCTGCGGACGTTGCAGAAGCTGCGCGCCGAGGATTCCCCGATCTTCGTCGGCGACGGTGGCAGCGTGACCTACACCAGCCCGCCCAAGTGGGTGAGCGGCCGGGTCACGGTCACCGAAAGCACCTACAGCGGAATGAAAGTCGTGACGATCACCCCGAAGCGCAAGCCCACGGACGAGTACGTGCTGGCGCTGCACGGCGGCGGGTTCGTCGCGGAGGCGAACATCATCAACTGGGCCGACTACACCTCGATGGCCCGTCAGACCGGCGCAACCGTGGTGGTGCCGATCTATCCGCTGGCCCCGCCGATCGGCAACGCGACGGTGGAGGGCCTGGTGCCGCCGATGGCCGACTACGTGTCGTTGATGATCGCCGAGCACGGCGCCGAGAACGTCGCGCTGTATGGCGATTCGGCGGGCGGCACCTACGCGATGCTGGTGGCGCAGGAGCTGGTGCGCCGCTGCCGGGCCGACGCGGCCTGCGATCCCGACGAGGATCAGCCGTCGCGGATGGTGCTGATCTCCCCGGTCCTGCATCTGACGCTGTCGGGGCCGATCGTGGACGACATCAACGATCCGATCATCCCGCCCCGCACCCCGCCGGCACCCGGTGGCGAACTGAATCCCGATGACCCACGCTTCAATCCGATCATGGTCGACGATCTGACCGGGCTGCCGCCGACGGCGATCTACGTCGGCACCGTGGAGCGGCCCTATCCCGGCGACCTGATGTTCCGCGACAAGCTGCTCGCTCAGGATCCCGATGCGAACTTCACGGTGGTGATCGGCGACGGGCAGATGCACGACTGGGCGCTGGGCGGCATTTTCGTCAATTCCCAAGCGCGCAAGTGGCGTTCGACGATCTATCAGCAGCTGGGACTGGTCTAGCCGAGGTCGAAGGACTGCAGCACGACGGTGTCGCGGGGCGGGTCGAGGAACACCCGCGTACTCATGCGTCCCGGCGAGAACGCCATGTTGAGCTCCACACCGGTGCGGAACGGTCCGGACGGCACATCGGCCTCGAGTACCTTCTGCACCGCGGGACGGTGCGTGGTCGGCTCGGAAACATGCTGGCGCAGAAGCGTATCCATGGTCTCCGGGGTCACCGTGACGACAGCGTCGATCCACACCGCCCCGGCGGCGTTGTTCCAGCGGATCCACGACGCCGAGACCGGAGCGCCCAACGCGGGAAAGGTGCGGGCGAGTTCGTCGGTGTCATGCCGGACGTCGAACGCCGGCCGCGTCGGGGACGGCTCGGCCGTCTCGGACGCCTGCTGACAACCGGTCAGCACCAGGCACACGGCAACGAAAAGGGCGCGCACAACGACACTGAGTGTCGCCGTGCGCGCCCGATCCGTCATGTCAGTAGCGGTAGTGCTCCGGCTTGTACGGGCCTTCGACGTCGACGCCGATGTACTCGGCCTGATCCTTGCTGAGCCTGGTCAGCGTGCCACCCAGGGCTTCGACGTGGATCTTCGCGACCTTCTCGTCGAGGTGCTTGGCCAGGCGGTAGACCTCGTTGTCGTACTCGTCGTTCTTGGTCCACAGCTCGATCTGGGCGATGACCTGGTTGGAGAAGCTGTTGCTCATCACGAACGACGGGTGGCCGGTCGCGTTGCCGAGGTTCAGCAGGCGGCCCTCGGACAGCACGATGATCGACGTGCCCGACTCACCGAAGGTCCACTCGTCGACCTGCGGCTTGATGTTGATGCGGGTCGCGCCCGAGCGCTCCAGCGCGGCCATGTCGATCTCGTTGTCGAAGTGGCCGATGTTGCCGAGGATCGAATGATCCTTCATCGCCTTCATGTGCTCGAGGGTGATGATGTCCTTGTTGCCGGTCGAGGTGATCACGATGTCGGCCTCGCCGATCGCCTGCTCGACGGTGACGACGTCGTAGCCGTCCATCAGCGCCTGCAGCGCGTTGATCGGGTCGATCTCGGTGACCTGGACACGCGCACCCTGGCCGGCGAGCGACTCGGCGCAACCCTTGCCCACGTCGCCGTAGCCGCAGATCAGCACCTTCTTGCCGCCGATCAGAGCGTCGGTGCCACGGTTGATGCCGTCGACCAGCGAGTGGCGGGTGCCGTACTTGTTGTCGAACTTGCTCTTGGTGACCGAGTCGTTGACGTTGATCGCCGGGAAGGCGAGCTCACCGGCCGCGGCGAACTGGTAGAGCCGCAGCACGCCGGTGGTGGTCTCCTCGGTGACACCCTTGACCGACTCGGCGATCTTGGTCCACTTACCCTTGTCGGTCTCGAACCGCGCACGCAGCAGGTTCAGGAACACCTTGTACTCGGCGGAGTCGTCGTCCTCGGCGGGCGGAACCACACCGGCCTTCTCGAACTGGGCGCCGCGCAGCACCAGCATGGTGGCGTCGCCGCCGTCGTCGAGGATCATGTTCGCCGGCTCGCCCTCCCAGGTGAGCATCTGCTCGGCGGCCCACCAGTACTCCTCGAGCGTCTCGCCCTTCCACGCGAAGACCGGGGTGCCCTTGGGCTCCTCGGGGGTGCCGTGGGGGCCGACGACGATCGCGGCGGCGGCGTGGTCCTGGGTGGAGAAGATGTTGCAGCTGGCCCAGCGGACCTCGGCGCCCAGGCTCACCAGCGTCTCGATCAGCACGGCGGTCTGCACGGTCATGTGCAGCGAGCCGGAGATGCGGGCGCCCTTGAGCGGCTGGACGTCGGCGTATTCGCGGCGCAGCGCCATCAGGCCGGGCATCTCGTGCTCGGCGAGGCGGATTTCCTTGCGGCCGAATTCGGCCAGCGAGAGGTCGGCGACCTTGAAGTCGATGCCATTGCGAACATCAGCGGTCAGTGTTGGTGCAGTCATGTAGAGCCCCTTTGATTCGTCATTTGCCTCGAGAGCGCACGGGGTGCGCTGGCGACACACTCGGCCTGCGGGCTCGCGGGACAGGCGCTCAATCCGACACAGCGGAAGCACACTGCCAGCCGAGAGGTATCCACAACACCCTAGCGGTCGGCGCAGGCCGCCTTCAATTCGCCCTGTGTGACGTCTTGTTCAGCAACGTTTGGTCGCGATCCGGCCGGGGGTACACCGCGTCGCCGGTAGTCGGTCGCGGGAGGAATGGGGTCCGGGTGGACGAACGCGCGGTCGTGGTGGGTCGGCGGTCTCTGATCTCTCTTGCCGCGCTGAACTTCTTCCTCGCCGATGCGCGGGACGGTCTCGGCCCTTTTCTGGACGCGTTCCTCGCCACCCGGGGCTGGTCGTCGTTGGCCCTGGGCGCGATCGCGACGGTCGGTGGCCTGATCGGCTTGGCGGTCACGCCCGCCTTCGGGGCGTTGGTCGACGGGACCCGGTACAAGCGGTCCCTGGTCGCCGTGCCTGTGGTGGTGGTGACGGCGGTGGGTCTGGCCACGCTGGTCGCGCCGACGCCGGCGATCGTGTGGGTCGGGCAGGTGGGAACCGCGGTGGTCGGCGCGGTCGTCGGACCGGCTCTGATGGGCCTGACCCTCGGGTTGATCGGCCCGAAGCTGTTCGGTCAGCAGGTCGCCCGCAACGAGTTCTGGAACCACGCAGGCAACGTCGCGTCCTTGGCCGCGGTGTTCGTCTTCGTGTCGTTCTACGGCGAGCACGCGATCATCACGCTGATGCTCGTGACCGCGGTCGGCGCCGTGGTGGCGGCGATGGCCATCGATCCGGCCCGGATCGATCACGACGCGGCACGCGGTCTCGACGACACCGGCGGCGACACGAAGCCGTCGGGGTTCCGGGTGCTGGTGCAGACGCCGGGCCTGCTGCTGCTGGCGGTCGTGCTGCTGATGTTCCATTTCGGCAATGCGCCGATGAGCAGGCTGGTGGCGCAGGAGTTCGCGATCGAGCTGGGCACCCCGTTTCGCACCACCGCGATCATCACCGGGGTGTCGCAGCTGGCGATGATCGCCGTCGCCGTGCTCGCGCCGCTGATGATCAGGCGTTTCGGTCTGTCGGCGGTGCTGCTGATCGCGCTGTGCGCGCTACCGGTGCGCGGGCTGATCGCGGGCACCAATTCGGGCTTCTGGACCATCTTCCCGGTGCAGACGCTCGACGGCGTCGGCGCGGGGCTGATCGGCATCGCGACGCCGATCGCGGTGGAACGGCTGCTGGCCGGGTCGGGCCGCTTCAACATCGGGCTCGCCGCGGTGATGACGATGCAGGGGGTCGGCGCGTCGCTGTCCAATGTCGTGGCCGGATCGGTGGTGAGTGGGTACGGCTACCAGGCCTCGCATCTGCTCAGCGCCGCGGTCGCTGTCGTCGCGGTAGGGATCTTCCTGCGGTTCCGGCGCGCCATCGCACCGGAACGCCGGACTCCTGTCGCTACCGCGGCTCGATGACCCCGTAGCGCTCGGCGAACGGCGTCATCAGCCGCGCGAGGTCGCGTGCCACGTCGTGATCGGCTTCGGGCGGCATCGAGATGTAGCTCATCGCGAGCCGCACGATCGCGCGAGCCAGCACACCCGCGTCCTCTTCACTGCAGCGCACCCAGCTGGTCATGAACAGCTCGGTCAGCCGGCTTGAGCAATGCGTGATGATCGGCGCGCTGTCGGTCGTGATGATCTGCAGCAGATCGGGTTTCGAGCCCCCGGTCAGCAGCGAGATCACCAGCGGGTCGGCGGCCGACTCGACGAAGAAGTCGCGGAAGCCCTGCAGGAACGCGGCATACACATCGCCGACGTTGGCGCCGATCGCGTTCTGGATCTGGCCGACGAGCCGATCGGCCAGCCGCAGCGCGTAGCCCTGGGCGAGCCCCTGGCGTGAGCCGAACTCGTTGTAGATGGTCTGCCGGCTGATCCCGGCGGACTTCGCGACGTCGGACAGCGTGATCGACGACCAGTCGCGGGTGAGCAGCAGGTCGCGCATCCCGTCGAGGATGGAGTCGCGCAGCAGCACGCGCGACGCCTCGGCGTAGCTGATGCGCTTGTCGTGGGGACCACTCACACGCGCGACACTATCGGTCGCGCCGGTCCCGCGAGCGCGCGTGTCTGCACGCCCGTGGCCGGTGTGTCGCGCGCCGGAGCGCACGCTCACCGGCCACGAGGGTGCGTTCACGGCCGGACGACCTCCACCATGTCGAAGTCCGACTTTGCCGCGCCGCAGTCCGGGCAGCTCCAGTCGTCGGGGATGTCGTCCCAGCGGGTGCCCGGGGCAATGCCGTCCTCGGGCCATCCCTTGGCTTCGTCGTACTCGAAGCCGCACTGCACGCAGACGTACAACTTGTAGTCACTCATCGGGCCACTCCCATCGGTTCGAAATCGATCTTCTCGCGCACTGCGCAGTCGGGGCAGGCCCAGTCGTCGGGGATGTCATCCCACACCGTCCCGGGCGGAAAACCCTCTCGCGGAGCGCCTTTGGCCTCGTCGTACACATAATCACAGCCGGGGCACCGGTAGCCGCTCACGAGGTCACCCCGTAGCGGGCACGCATCCGCGGGTGCACGTTGGCGCGGCTGACGTCGCCGTCGTAGTGCTCGATCACCCGGTGGTCCATCACCTTTCGCCACAGCGGCGGGAAGTAGGTGAGGGCGATCATCGACGCGTAACCGCTGGGCAGATTCGGCGCGTCGGCCATGCTGCGCAGCGTCTGGTAGCGCCGCGTCGGATTGGCGTGATGGTCGCTGTGGCGCTGCAGGTGGTAGAGGAACAGGTTCGTCACGATGTGGTCGGAGTTCCAGCTGTGCACCGGCGCGCAGCGCTCGTAGCGGCCGTTCGAGTTCTTCTGCCGCAGCAGCCCGTAGTGCTCGAGGTAGTTCACGGTCTCCAGCAGCGTGAAGCCGAACACCGCCGAGATCACGATGAACGGGATCAGCCCGACGCCGAACACCGCGATCAGGATGCCGTAGAACACCACCGACATCGCCCACGCGTTGAGCACGTCGTTGGACCAGTGCCATTTGCTCTTGCCCGCCCGCTCCAGACGCTTGGCCTCCAACTCCCAGGCTGAGCGCAGGCTGCCGAAGATGCTGCGCGGCAGGAACTCCCAGAACGTCTCCCCGAGGCGTGCCGACGCGGGGTCCTCGGGCGTCGCGACGCGGACGTGGTGGCCGCGGTTGTGCTCGATGTAGAAGTGGCCGTAGCAGGTCTGCGCCAGCGTGATCTTCGAGAGCCACCGCTCGAGCGAGTCCTTCTTGTGGCCCATCTCGTGGGCGGTGTTGATGCCCACGCCGCCGAGCACGCCCACTGACAGCGCGAGTCCGATCTTGGCCGGCCAGGGCAGTCCGCCGTCGAAGCCCAGCCAGCTCAGGTCCGACGCGGTGAACAGGTAGGCACCCAAGAGCACGCTGGCGTACTGGAACGGGATGTAGATGTAGGTGCAATAGCGGTAGTACTTGTCGTTCTCCAGCCGCTCCATGACTTCGTCGGGCGGGTTCTGCCCGTCGGGCCCGAACTTGAGATCGAGGGCGGGCAGCAGGATGTAGAGCAGGATCGGACCGATCCACAGCGGCACCTGCGCCGCGCCGTGCCACCCCCAGTGGTTGAACGCCCACACCAGCGGCAGCATGACGAACAGCGCCGTCGGCGCGATCAACCCCATCAGCCACAGGTAGCGCTTCTTGTCGCGCCACTCCCCCAGATCCGGGCTCTGGGAGCTTCCGTGCAGTTCCTGTGTGGTCACTCGAGTGCCTCCTCGCTGTGAGTGCGATCACCAATCGAGTTTGACTATAAGGCGTTGTTTGTCGTATGTCTAGACACGAAGACTACTTTTGTAAAGACGGCTATGGCGCACGCGAAGAGCGCGCGTCGACGTACCGACGCGCGCTCGCGGAACGAGAGGAATCAGCCCCGGCGGGCAACCAGGGAGTGGCGCCGGCCGTACAGGAAGTACACGACGACGCCGATAGCCATCCAGATCAGGAAGCGAATCCACGTCAGCCCGGTCAGGTTCAGCATCAGCCACACGCACGCGATGATCGACAGCACCGGCAGCACCGGCACCCACGGTGTCGTGAAGCCACGCTTGAGATCAGGTCGGGTGCGCCGCAGCACCAGCACTCCGGCCGACACCAGCACGAAGGCGAACAGCGTGCCGATGTTGACCATCTCCTCGAGCTTGCCGATCGGGAACACGGTCGCCGTGATCGCGACGACGACGCCGACGATCAGCGTGATCCGCACCGGCGTGCCGTGCTTGCCGGTCTTGGCCAGGCTGCGGGGCAGCAGGCCGTCCCGCGACATCGCGAACAGCACGCGGGTCTGCCCGAGCACCAGCACGATCACCACGGTCGTCAGCCCGGCCAGCGCACCGATCGAGATGACCTTCGCCGCCCAGTTCACGCCGTTCAACGCGAACGCGGTCGCCAGATTCTGCGTCTCGGCGTCCCGCAGCTCCGTGTAGCTCACCATCCCCGACACCACGACGGTGACGGCGACGTAGAGAACCGTGACGATGCCCAGCGAGGCCAGGATTCCGCGCGGCACATCGCGCTGCGGGTTCGCGGTCTCCTCCGCGGTGGTCGCGACGATGTCGAAGCCGATGAACGCGAAGAACACGATCGACGCGCCCGCGAGCACGCCGTAGAGCCCGTAATGGCTACCTTCGGCGCCGGTCAGCAGTGAGAACAGCGACTGCTCGGTGCCCGAGCCGCCTTCCCCGCTCTCGGCCGGCGGCACGAACGGCGTGAAGTTCTGGGTCTTGATGTAGAACGCGCCGACGATGACGACCAGCAGGACCACCCCGACCTTCACCGCGGTGATGGCCAGGCTGACGCCGGCCGACAGCTTGGTCCCGTAGGCCAGGATCGCGGTGACGAACGCGATGATGATCAACGCGCCCCAGTCCACTTCCAGTCCGCCGACGTCGGCGACGCCGCCCCCGAAGCCGAACACCGTGCCCAGGTAACTCGACCAGCCCTTGGCGACGACGGCCGCGGCCACCGCGAACTCGAGGATCAGGTCCCAGCCGATGATCCACGCGACGAACTCACCGAATGTCGCATACGAGAACGTGTAGGCACTGCCCGCCACCGGAACCGTCGAGGCGAATTCCGCGTAGCAGAGCGCCGCGAGCCCGCACGCCACAGCGGCGATGATGAACGACACCGAGATCGCCGGGCCGGTTAGATTGGCCGCGGTGGACGCGGTGATCGTGAAGATGCCGGCGCCGATCACCACCGAGACACCGAAGACGGTGAGATCCCACCAGGTCAGGTCCTTGCGGAGCCGGGTGTCGGGTTCGTCGGTATCGGCGATCGACTGTTCCACCGACTTGGTGCGCCGCTTGTTCGTCGTCTGCGCCGCCGACTCCTGCGTCATCAACGTCCTCGTTTCGTCATCGCTTCTGCGGGAATGTACCCACTACCCCTCCTAAAATGACCCTCAATGGCCCCTCTCATGACACGAACCCATGCGATCGTCATCGGCGCCAGCCTCGGCGGGCTGTGTGCGGCCAAGGTGCTCTCCGAAAGTTTCGAGCGCGTCACCCTCATCGAGCGCGACGATCTCCCCGATGGACCGGCGAACCGGGCCGCGGTTCCGCAGGGCCGTCACGTGCATCTGCTGATGGCGCGCGGCGCCAAGGAGTTCGAGTCGCTGTTCCCCGGGCTGCTCGACGACATGGTGGCTGCGGGCGTGCCCATCCTGGAGAACCGCCCCGACTGCATCCACTTCGGCGCGGCCGGCCACGTTCTGGGCACCCAGCACACGCTGCAGGACGAGTTCACCGCCTACGTGCCGAGCCGACCGCATCTGGAGTGGCAGATCCGCCGCCGGGTGCTGGAGCTGCCGAACGTCACGTTGGTCAACGACAGTGTCGACGAGCCGGTCTTCGACGGTCGACGGGTCACCGGCGTGACGGTGGGCGGCACGACGATCGACGCCGATCTGGTGATCGACGCCACCGGACGCGGCACCCGGTTGCCGGTATGGCTGGAGCAGTGGGGTTTCGAGCGCCCGTCCGAGGACACCGTCGACGTGGGCATCGGCTACGCCACCCATCAGGTGCGAATTCCCGACGGCCTGATCGCCGAGAAGGTCGTGGTCGCGGGGGCGTCGCGTGAGCAGCCGCTGGGCCTGGGCATGCTCTATTACGAGGACGGCACCTGGGGTCTGACCACGTTCGGCATCGCAAAAGTGCCGCCGCCCAACGATTTCGCGGGCATGTGCGAGCTGGCCGATGAGATCCTTCCCCCGCACGTCAGCGCGGCGCTGCGCCTCGGCGAGCCGATCGGCGACGTCGCGTTCCATAAGTATCCGACCAGCCGGTGGCGGCGCTACGACAAGCTCGATCGCTTCCCCGAGGGCATCCTGCCGTTCGGCGATGCCGTGGCGAGTTTCAATCCGACGTTCGGACAGGGCATGACGATGACGTCGCTGCAGGCGGGTCATCTGCGGCGGGCGCTGGATGACCCGGGTGAGAATCTGGCGGCGACGTTCGCCAAGGCGACGACGAAGACGACGTGGCCGGTGTGGACCATGAACGCGATCGGGGATCTGGTGCTGCACCGCGCCGAGGGCCCGATGCCGTGGTGGTACCGGCCGGTCGGCTCGCTGTTCGACCAGTTCCTCGGCGCGGCCGAAACGGATCCTGTTCTGGCCGAGTGGTTTCTGCGCCGGTTCAGCCTGCTCGACACTCTCTACATGGTGCCGTCGGCGAAGCTGGTGGGCCGCACGGTGCGCCACAACATGCGGTTGTGGGCGGCGGAGAAGAAGGCTAGAGGCCGACGGTCACGCGGAACAGTCGTGTCGGCTCCTGCGACATCAGCCTGATCGGGCCGTCGTCGGCGCTCACCCACGCCGCCGCGCCGCGGTACAGCGTCACCGCCGAGGACTTGGCATGCACGGTGGCGCAACCCTGCGTACACAGCAGGATCTGCGGCCCGTCATGGCGGGTCGGCGCGTCGATCTCGTGACCCAGCTGCTCACCGTCGACGGCGAGCACCGACAACGCGAATTCCGGTGCGGGCGTGGGGTAGACGAGCTCGGCACCGTCACGGAGGGGTTCGGGCGACACGATGATGTCGACGGCCGGGGTGAAGTCGAGGACCCGCAACAGCTCGGGAACGTCGACGTGCTTGGGCGTGAGCCCGCCGCGAAGAACGTTGTCGGAGTTGGCCATCACCTCGACGCCGACACCCTGCAGGTAGGCGTGCAGGTTGCCGGCGGGTAGGTAGATCGCCTCGCCGGGTTTCAGTGAGAGCCGGTTGAGCAGCATCGACGCCAGCACCCCCGCGTCCCCGGGGTAGCGCTCGCCGAGCTCCAGCACCGTCCGTGCTTCGCGCGCGAATTCCTGTTCGCCCGAACGCAAGTAGTTGATCGCACCGTCGAGGACGGCGGGCACCAGGACGTCCAGGTCGGGTTGCGGGAACGTGATCCACGTCGTGAACAGCGCGCGCAGCCCGTCGGCGTCGGACTGCCCGGAGAGTAGGTTGATGAACGGATCGAGTTCGGCGACATCGAGCGCGCGCATCAACGTCACCGAGCGGGCGGCCGGGGCGAAGCCGGCCAGCGCCTCGAATGGGCTGAGTGCGACGATGATCTCGGGTTTGTGGCTGCGGTCCCGGTAATTGCGCGTCGGTGCGTTGACGGGAATGCCCATGCGGTCCTCGCGGGCGAAGCCCTCGATCGCCTGCTCGGTGCTGGGGTGCGCCTGCAGTGAGAGCGGCTCGTCGGCGGCGAGCACTTTGACCAGGAAGGGCAGCGAGTCGCCGAATCGACCCCGAACCACCTGTCCCAGTTCACCTTCGGGATCGGCGCGCAGCGCATCGAGCAGCGAGCGGTCGCCGTCGTCGGTCTGCAGGTGAGCCGGATCGCCGGGATGGGCGCCGAACCACAGCTCGGCCTCGGGATGTGGAGTGGGGCTGGGCGCCCCGGTGAAGTCGGCTATCGCGGTCCGCGAACCCCACGCGTAGGTTCGCACTGCGCCCCTGAGCAGATGCACTCGCCTCAACCTCGAATCAGACGCTGGTAGACGGCCGCCATCTCGATGCGGACCGCCATCAACGCCAGTTGTTTCTCGGGTCGGCTGGTACCGGGCATCGCTGTTGAGCCCGGCCCCTCCTCCCCCATTCCCCCGAGTTCCGGCACGTCGTTCGCGTTGAGAACGGAGACGTCGTCGAAACCGCGCAGCCGCGCCGAGACTTCCGCCCGGTCTTCATCGGAGGTCAGCACGATCGTGCGCGCGCGGTTCGGCAGCGGCCCGTCGAGTTCCTCGTCGTGAAAAATGGACGCCTCGCCCGAGTCGCGCCCCCACCCCGAGCCCAACGCCACCAGCACATCGGCGAGACCGACGGCCGCCACCGTCTGCTGCGCGACCCGCAGCATCACGGTGCAGGCGTGCCGGGCGAGCGTCAGCGTGGCCGGACTGTCTCCGGCGAACACGACGTCGCGGCCGAGCATGCGCTGACTCAACTCTTTCGCGGGGTTGGTGAAAAGCTCACGGGCAGCGCTGTTTCGGAAGGCCTCGGCATCGAGGTCGTCGGCCAGCGCGGCGAGGTCGACGCGGACGCCGGGCGCCACCACCTGGAGTGCGGCCAGGCCGGCGGCGAGATAACGCGCGAGCGTGAAGTCGTCGGGCACGGGCAGCCGCGGCGGCAGCGCCACCGACCGTCCGGCGGTCGCGTCGCGCAGGGGTCCCTCGTACGGAGCGACGACGATCACGCGGGCACCGCGGCGCACCCCGGTCGCGGCGGCGGTGACCAGCGCGCGGTCTCCTGGGTCGTCGCCGGCGATGATCAGGACGTCGAGTGCGCCGATCCACGGCGGCGCCTCGGTGGCGATCACGATCGGTGCGGGCAGCGAGCCGCCGAGTACGGCGGCCAGCATCGACCCGGCGGTCGATGCGGTCCCACGACCACCCACCCAGACGATGGTGCGGGGCGGCGCATCGGAGCGCACGGAGTCGAGATCGCCTTCGGACAGTGCCGACGCGGTGGCCCGCACCTGCGCACCGGCCATCGACGCCGCACGCAGCAACCCGTGCCGATCCGCGGCCAACAGGCCTTCGGTGTCATCGAGGTCGACCACCGCGGTGGCTGTCACGTGAATTCCCCTGCTCCCGTGGTGATCAGCGCACCGATCTCGTCGATCAGCGCGGTCACCTCCTCGGGGGTGCGGGCCTCGGCGTTGAGCCGCAGCAGCGGCTCGGTGTTCGACATGCGCAGGTTGAACCAGCTCCCGTCGCCGAGGTCGACGGTGACGCCGTCGAGGTGATCCATGGCGTGCACCCGGGAGCCGAACGCGGCGAGGACGGCGTCGACGACGGCGGGGGCGTCGCTGACGGTGTAGTTGATCTCGCCGGAGGATTCGTAGCGCTCGTAGTCGGCCATGATCTCCGACAGCGGGCGGTCCTGTTCCCCGAGGGCGGCGAGCACGTGGAGCGCGGCGAGCATGCCGGAGTCGGCGCCCCAGAAGTCGCGGAAGTAGTAGTGCGCGGAGTGCTCGCCGCCGAAGATGGCGCCGGTCTCGGCCATCAGCGCCTTGATGTAGGAGTGTCCGACGCGTGAGCGCACCGGGGTGCCGCCCCGCTCGGCGACCAGCTCGGGCACGGCGCGGGAGGTGATGAGGTTGTGGATGACCGTCGCGCCGATCTCGCGTTTCAACTCGCGGGCGGCGACCAGCGCGGTGACGGCCGACGGGGACACGGCCTGGCCGCGCTCGTCGACGACGAAGCAGCGGTCGGCGTCGCCGTCGAACGCCAGCCCGATGTCCGCGCCGGTCTCGAGGACGAAGTTCTGCAGATCAACGAGGTTGGCCGGTTCCAGTGGGTTCGCCTCGTGGTTGGGGAAGGTGCCGTCCAGTTCGAAGTACAGCGGCGACAGCGTGATCGACGTGATCGGGCCCAGCACACCGGGGGTGGTGTGGCCGGCCATGCCGTTGCCGGCATCGACGGCGACCTTGAGCGGACGCAGCGCGCTGACGTCGACGAGTGACCGCAGGAAGTCGCCGTAGTCGGCGAGCACGTCGCGGTCCGATGCCGTGCCGCGCGGTCCGTCATGGTCGGGGACGCCGGCGATCACCTCGTCAGCGACGGTGGCCAACCCTGTTTCGCGCCCGACGGGCTTGGCTCCGGCGCGGCACAGTTTGATGCCGTTGTAGGCGGCCGGGTTGTGGCTCGCGGTGAACATCGCGCCCGGGCAGTCCAGCAGGCCGGAGGCGAAGTAGAGCTGATCGGTCGAGGCCAGGCCGATGCGGACCACGTCGAGACCTTGGGCCATCACGCCGTCGGCGAACGCGGCGGACAGCACCGGCGAACTCTCGCGCATGTCGTGACCGATGACGACCTGCGTCGCGGTGTCGCGCACCAGCCGCGCGAACGCGGCGCCCACCTCGGCGACGAACTGCTCATCGATCTGTTCGCCCACGAGTCCACGCACGTCGTAGGCCTTGATGACGCGCTGTACCGCCTCGGCGGGCCGGGACATGGGGGCTCCTCACGCTGACGTGCTGACCGGTGCTGCCAGCCTAGCTGCCGGGAACCGCGTGCACGGCCGCCACCGCTATCTAGTCCGGCGGGTCGGGCAGCACCCGCAGATGCCCGCGCCGCCGGCCGTTGGCCTCGGGCCGGCGCACCGGCGGTGCCATCAGTGCGCCGCTCTGGGTGCCGGTGACGGGATCGGTGAAGCCGGTGAATCCGGCAACCGGTCCGGCCGGCGCCTCCCGGCCTTCGCGTACTGCGTCGGCGAGCGCCACCAGGTCGTCGTCATCGGGGTGGGACGGCAGCGGACCGGCGTGGCGAACCAGCTCCCACCCGCGGGGGGCGGTGATACGCCCGGCGTGCATGACGCACAGATCCCAGGAGTGCGGCTCGGAGACGGTGGCCAGGGGGCCGACGACGGCGGTCGAGTCCGAGTAGACGAACGTGAGCGTCGCGACCGCGTAGTGCGGGCAGCCTGGACGGCAGCAGCGACGGGGAACATTCACGAACGGAAGGTTATCGCCTGTGTTCGTCCGCGCCGCGCCGGACACGCGAGCCGCAAAGGGCCCGAAGCCCAACCGTTACGATCTTTTTCGTGACCGGGCACAGCCACCGAGGGTCCCGGCGTGGGCGCGGGATGCGGGGCACGCTGCTGCCGCCGACCGTTCCGGGCTGGCGCAGCCGCGCGGAGCGCTTCGACATGGCGGTGCTCGAGGCCTACGAGCCGATCGAGCGGCGATGGCAGGAGAGAGTGGCGTCGTTGGACGTCGCGGTCGACGAGATCCCGCGGCTGGCTCCGAAGGACCCGGACAGTGTGCAGTGGCCGCCCGAGGTCGTCGCCGATGGGCCGATCGCGTTGGCGCGGCTGATCCCTGCCGGGGTCGATGTTCGCGGCAACTCGACGAGAGCGCGAATAGTGTTGTTCCGCAAGCCGATCGAGCGACGGGCGAAGGACACCGTCGAGCTGACCGACCTTCTGCATGAGCTTCTGGTGGCGCAGGTGGCCACCTATCTGGGCGTCGAGCCGTCCGTCATCGATCCGACGATCGACGACGACTAGCGCCTAGATGATGCCGCGCTTGATGCGCCGGCGCTCCCGCTCGGACAGTCCACCCCAGATGCCGAAGCGCTCGTCATTGGCCAACGCGTACTCGAGGCAGGCGTTCTTGACTTCGCAGCCCAGGCAGATGCGCTTGGCTTCGCGAGTCGAGCCGCCCTTCTCCGGGAAGAAGGCCTCGGGGTCGGTTTGCGCGCACAGCGCGCGTTCTTGCCACTGGTCCTCATCGGTTGCCAGCTCGTCGTCGATCGGGTCGGGCACCACGCTCAGTTGCGGGCGTCCTGCGATGCCTGCTGCCGTCGGATCGGTCTGGATGTGCGGTGCACTTCCCACCGAGCCGAGGAAGCTGCTGTCGAAATGTACCGAGTTGCCGAAATCGGCCTGTTCAAAAGCCATTTTCCCCTCCTCCACAGGTCTCGTAGATCCGTCTGAGCCAGCCCCACAATTCCTTTATGTGGCCACCCAATTCGAACAAGTGATCGAATCTCGGTCTGCGACACCGGAACCGGCCGGAGAACCGCGAATGACACTGCTGTGATTACACACGCGTTAGCTGTCGCGGTCAAGCGCTGGAACAGGAATTCATACCATTCCGTGACTCATTTCCGGCGCGTCGCGCTGTGGCGTGTCTGTCACGTTCGAGACTCGGGCACCTCCGCACGGCGGGCCGCGCTCGAGTGGGCCTAGTCTCGGTCGGTGTGAAGGTCACTGTTCTGGTCGGCGGCGTAGGTGGCGCGCGCTTCCTCCTGGGTGTGCAACATCTATTGGGCTTGGGGCAGTTCAGCACTCACGATACCGATGAGCATGAAGTGACTGCTGTGGTCAATGTGGGCGATGACGCCTGGATGTTCGGCGTGCGTATCTGTCCCGACCTCGACACCTGCATGTACACACTCGGCGGCGGCATCGACCCCGAGCGTGGGTGGGGTCACCGCGACGAAACCTGGCACGCCAAGGAAGAACTCGCCGCCTACGGCGTGCAGCCCGACTGGTTCGGCCTGGGCGACCGCGATCTGGCCACCCACCTGGTGCGGACTCAGATGTTGCGCGCGGGCTACCCGCTCTCCCAGGTGACCGAGGCGCTGTGCGCGCGCTGGAATCCCGGCGCCCGGCTGCTGCCGGCCAGCGATGACCGCAGTGAAACCCACGTCGTCATCACCGATCCGGCAGACGGGGAGAAGAAGGCCGTCCACTTCCAGGAGTGGTGGGTCAGGTATCGCGCCCAGGTGCCCACCGAGAGCTTCGCGTTCGTCGGCGCCGACACCGCCACCGCGGCACCGGGTGTCACCGATGCCATCGAGGGTGCCGACGTCGTGTTGATCGCACCGTCGAACCCCGTCGTCAGCATCGGCTCGATCTTGAAGGTGGGCGGCATCCGCGCCGCGCTGCGCGCCACGTCGGCGCCGGTGATCGGGTACAGCCCGATCGTGGCGGGAAAGCCGTTGCGTGGCATGGCCGATGCATGCCTGTCGGTGATCGGGGTCGAGAGCACGTCGGAGGCGGTCGGTGCCCACTACGGCGCCCGCTCGGGGACGGGCATCCTCGACGGCTGGCTGGTACACACCGGTGACGACGCGCAGATCGACGGTGTCACGGTGCGCTCGGCCCCTCTGCTGATGAGTGAACCGTCGGTCACCGCGGAGATGGTGCGCGCCGGTCTGAATCTGGCCGGGGTGACGCTGTGAGAGACCACGGCACGTCCGCGCGGCTGGAAGTGCTGCCGGTGCCGGGGCTTCCGGAGTTCCGGCCCGGCGACGATCTCGGGGCCGCGATCGCCGACGCCGCGCCATGGCTGCGCGACGACGACGTGGTGGTGGTGACCAGCAAGGTGCTGTCCAAGTGCGAGGGCCGCATGGTGGATGCGCCGGCCGATCCCGAGCTGCGAGACACGCTGCGGCGCAGGTTGATCGACGGCGAGGCGGTGCGGGTGCTGGCCCGCAAGGGCCGCACGCTGATCACCGAGAACGCGCTCGGGCTGGTGCAGGCCGCCGCCGGTGTGGACGGCTCGAACGTCGACTCGCACGAACTCGCCCTTCTTCCCGTCGATCCCGATGGGAGTGCCGCCGCGCTGCGAGCCGCCGTGCACGAGCGGCTCGGTGTGCGCGTCGGCGTCGTCGTCACCGACACGATGGGCCGCGCCTGGCGCACCGGTCAGACCGACGTCGCGATCGGCGCCGCGGGCATCGAGGTACTGCACGGCTACGCGGGCGAACACGATCAGCACGGCAACGAGTTGATCGTCACCGAGATCGCGGTCGCCGACGAAATCGCCGCGGCCGCGGACTTGGTGAAGGGCAAGCTGACGGCAGTTCCCGTCGCGGTCGTGCGCGGGTTGACCGTGCGGGACAACGGCTCGACCGCGCGCAACCTTGTGCGGGCCGGCGAGGAAGATCTGTTCTGGCTCGGCACCGAAGAGGCCATTGCGCTCGGGCGCACGCAGGCGCAGCTGCTGCGACGGTCGGTCCGAAGCTTCAGCGACGAGCCGGTTGCTCCAGAGCTGATCCAGGCCGCCGTCGGGGAGGCACTGACCGCGCCCGCGCCGCACCACACCCGGCCGGTGCGCTTCGTGTGGGTGCGCGACATGGAGGTGCGGTTGCGCTTACTCGACGCGATGAAAGATGCGTGGCGAGAGGATCTCCTGGGCGACGGCCGAGACCCCGCCGCGGTGGAGCGCCGGGTGTCGCGAGGCCAAATACTCTACGAAGCACCGGAATTGGTGATCCCGTTCATGGTGCCCGACGGCGCGCACAGCTATCCCGACGAGCACCGCACCGCAGCAGAGCACACGATGTTCACCGTGGCCGTCGGCGCAGCGGTGCAGGGCCTGCTGGTAGGGCTCGCCGTGCGCGGCGTGGGGAGCTGCTGGATCGGTTCGACGATCTTCGCCGCCGATCTGGTGCGCGCCGAACTGGAACTGGCGGCGGATTGGGAGCCGCTGGGGGCCATCGCGATCGGCTATGCCGCCGACGGCCCGGCCGCGCCGCGAGATCCCGTCGCCATTGACGGTCTGCTGGTCGAGCGGTGAGCCTTCACCAATCGGCGATCGACACGCTGACCCGCTGGCAGCCGGCGGATCCGGCGCAGGAGTCGATGCGGCACGCGGTGCTGGCGTTCCTCGACGCCAATCCGAAGGCGTGCCTGCGGGAGTCGGTGCCCGGCCACATCACGGGCTCGGCGCTGGTGCTCGATCACGAAGGCACACATGCCCTGCTCACGCTGCACCCGCGGTTCGGCCGATGGCTGCAACTCGGCGGCCACTGCGAGCCCGACGATCCCACGCTGGTCGCCGCCGCGCTGCGGGAAGCGACCGAGGAATCGGGCATCGCCGGGTTGACCATCGACGAGCTGCCGACCGCAATCCATGTACACCCGGTGACGTGTTCGCTGGGTGTGCCGACGCGACACCTCGACGTGCAGTTCGTGGTGCGCGCGCCGCAGGGGGCCCAGGCCGAGATCAGCGAGGAGTCGGTGGATCTGCGGTGGTGGCCGCTAGATGACCTGCCAGGCGGCAGCGACTTCGGCCTGCGCCACCTGGCCGCCCTCGCGAAAGTGCACCTACGGTAGTCACCACGCGCCTGCAGCTACCGTGGGCGCACCTTCGCGGAAGCGCCATGCCGCCGCGACCCTCTCGACGACATCGGCCTCGCTGTCTTCGCTGATCACTTTCACGTGCAGCCACTCTCGCGCGCGGATCAGCCGCAGCCGCTGCTCATCCCAGACGTATTGGTTCCTGTCTTTGCGATGCTGATCCCCGTCGTACTCGACCGCGATCTTCTCGTCCTCCCACCCCATATCGAGGTACGCGAAGGGCTTGCTGCGGCTGTTCAGTACGGGGATCTGAGTCCTCGGCCGTGGAAAGCCTCGGCGCACCAGAAGCATGCGCAGCCAGGTCTCTTTGGGCGATTGCGCACCGGCATCCATGTGGGCCACCGCAGTACGGAGCCTTTTCATTCCCCGTGCGCCGCGATACGACTCCGCCAACGAAAGTATCTGCGCGTCACTCACGCCCGTCGCGTTGGCGAGAGCGTCGAGATGCTCGACAGCACGAGCAAGCGGCAGATGGCGACCCAGGTCGAATGCTGTCCGGGCGAGCGAGCTCACCGACATGCCATCGATGCGGCAGACCTCACTGTCCGAGATTCGCTCGTTGCGGGTGATGATGCCCGCTGGCGACCGTTTGCAGTCGTAGACCAGTTCGATCGGGGCTCGGTCGTCGATCCAGCGTGCGCCGTGCAGCGCGGCCGCTGCTCTCCCCGTGATCACCGCACGCCGCTGAGACCACAGCCACGCGCCGACGGTGCGGTCGGCAAGCGAGACCTCGGCATTCCGACCGATGTAGACGTTTGGATACAGCCGCCGATAGCCGTAGCGCAATTCACCGGGAGTCAGAACGCCTGCGGCAATCGCTTCACTGCCAAGGAACACGGTGTGCATATGCCGAGCGTGGATGCGGCCTCCGACACGACGACCCTCTTCGCGAAGGGTTATCTACAGCCCTTCCTATGCGAAAGTGCCATCACGGTAGCTCCGACCCCTCCCCCACTACCGTGAGAGCACCCTCGCGACAGAGGCCTAGATGTCCGTTGAGAAGCGGATGCCGCCGTCGGGGATCGTGATCCCCGGCCACACGCGGGCACCGCGGAGCAGCTCGCAGCGCGCCCCGACGTCGGCGCCGTCGCCGATCACGCCGTCGCGAATCAACGCGCGTGGCCCGATGTGCGCGCCGAAGCCGATGATCGACCGCTCGATCACCGCGCCCGCACCCACTTTCGCGCCGTCGAAGATCACCGCGCCGTCCAACCGCGCGCCGCCGGCGATCTCCGCCCCGCGGCCGATCACGGTACCGCCGATCAGCAGCGCTCCCGGCGCCACCGACGCGCCGTCGTGCACCAGCTTCTCGCCGCGCTGATGCGTCAGAGCCGGTGACGGCGCGATGCCACGCACCAGATCGGCCGAACCGCGGACGAAGTCCTCCGGCGTGCCCATGTCGCGCCAGTAGGTGGAATCCACGTAGCCGCAGACCTTCTTACCGTCGGCCAGCAAGCCGGGGAAAATCTCTCGTTCCACGGACAGCGCCCGGCCGGTCGGGATCTGCTCGATGATCGACCGCTTGAACACGTAGCAGCCGGCGTTGATCTGATCGGTCGGCGGGTCTTGCGTCTTCTCCAGGAACGCTGTCACGGTGCCGTCGGATTCTGTTGGCACACAACCGAATGCGCGGGGATCTCCGACACGCACGAGGTGCAGTGTCACGTCTGCGTCGGTCTCCGCGTGCGAATTCAGCAGTGCGCGCAAGTCGCATCCGGAGAGCACATCGCCGTTGAAGACGACGGCCGTGTCGTGGCGCAGCTTGGAGGCGACGTTTGCGATACCGCCGCCGGTGCCCAGCGGCTCGTCTTCGACGACGTAGTCGATCTGCAGTCCGAGCTTCGAGCCGTCACCGAACTCGGCTTCGAACACGCCCGCCTTGTACGAGGTTCCGAGCACCACGTGCTCGATGCCGGCATCGGCGATCCGCGAGAGCAGGTGGGTCAGGAACGGCAGCCCGGCGGTCGGCAACATCGGCTTGGGCGCCGACAATGTCAGAGGGCGCAGGCGTGTGCCCATGCCGCCGACCAGAACGACCGCATCGACCTCGGCTGGATTCACCATCACCCCTGCCCCCTTCGGGCTCTGATCGAACTCCGCACCACGAGCCGCGACCGCGCCCCCAACGCTGTCCGGAACGCCCACCGTAACGGAGCGTGCCGCCGCTTCGAGTACCGATCCGCGAGAAAAGTGTAAGTGCTCGCGTGGTGGGCAGCGAGGTTGCGGGCGGGATCGCGGCCCGTCGAGTGACCTTTGGCGTGCAGCACCTCCGCCGAGGGGACGTAGACGTTCTGCCAGCCGGCGCGGCCGAGCCGATCGCCGAGGTCCACGTCCTCCATGTACATGAAGTAGCGCTCGTCGAAGCCCGCGATCTCCGCGTAGGCGACGCTGCGCACGAGGAGGCACGACCCGGACAGCCAGCCGACGGCGCGTTCGCTGGGGTCCTCCCGCTCCTGGCGGTAGACGGCGGTCCACGGGTTGGACGGCCAGATCGGCCCGACGACGGCGTGCATGCCACCCCGGATGATCGACGGGAGATGCCGGGCCGAGGGGTAGATCGACCCGTCGGGGTCGCGGATCAACGGGCCCAGAGCGCCGGCCCGGGGCCAGCGGTCGGCGGCTTCGAGCAGCAGGTCGATACTGCCGGGGCCCCACTGCACGTCGGGGTTGGCGACGACGAACATGTCTGTGCTGCTGCACAATCCGTATTCGGCGACGGCCCGGTTGATCGCCGAGCCGTAGCCGACGTTGGCCCCGGTGCGCAGCAACCGTGCGTTGGAGTAGCGCTCAACAGCCTCTTCGGGTGTGCCGTCGTCGGACCCGTTGTCGGCCATGATCACTGTGACGGGTCGCTCGGTGGCGTGGGCCAGCGAGGCAAGGAAGCGGTCCAGATGCGGCCCCGGTGAATACGTCACCGTGACGACGTACAGCTCGTCGCTCACCTACCGGTCACCCATCTCATCGCGTAGAGGGTAGCGGGCGCAGTGCTGTGGCGAGCGCCTCGCGCCACCCTTGCAGGGGTGTGAGGCCGGCGCGCGTCGATCCGGCGGCCGACAGCGCGGAGTACGACGGGCGCGGCGCCGGGCGCGGGTGGCGGTCGCTGTCGACGGGCCGGACCCGAGCAGGGTCGGCGCCTAGCGCTGCGAACACGGCCCGGGCCTGGTCGAACCGGCTGCCTTCGCCGGCGTTGGCGGCATGCAGAATCGGTCCGCGGACACCGCCGTCGGCGATCTGCAACAGTGCGGCGCACAGGTCGCCGACGTAGGTCGGGGAGCCGATCTGGTCGGCGACGACCTCGATGTGCTCCGACCCGGAAGCGGTGCGGCGCATCGCGGCAACAAAGTCGGAGCCGTCGGCGCCCTCGTAGACCCACGAGGTGCGCACCACGTAGGCGGTCGGCAGCGCGGCCAGCACCGCCTGCTCGCCGGCGAGCTTGGTCCGCCCGTACACCGACAGCGGCCCGGTGGCGTCGTCGATGTCGTACGGGGTTCGCGCGCCGGAGGCGCCGAAGACGTAGTCGGTGGAGATGTGGATCAGCGTCGCCCCGGCGCGGGCGCAGGCCGCGGCGACGTTGCCGGCACCGGTGGCGTTGACGGCGTGCGCCCTGTCCGGGTCGTCCTCGGCGAGGTCGACCTGGGTGAAGGCGGCGCAGTTGACGACGACGTCGCCGGCGGCGAGAACGCCGGGGTCCGGCCCGGTGATGTCCCACTCGGCCGACGTGAAGCCCAGAACCTCGCGGCCCTGCGAGGCGGCCTGACCTGCCAAGAAGCGTCCGACCATGCCGCCGGCTCCAGTGATCACGATTCGGTCAGCCATAGGTAGCGAGTGTGGCACGCCGGGGTCGGCTCCCCCGCCTCCCGCCTGCCCGCCAGTAGCCTGGGCGAATGCCTGCAGCTCAGATGACCCGTGTCATCTCCGTCATCGTGACGTTGGTGATCGTCGTCGGCACCGGCGTCGCATGGGGCAAGATCCGGTCGTTCGAGTCGGGCATCAACCACGTCAACCCGGTCGCTCTCGGCGAGGGCGGCGAGGACGGCGCGATCGACATCCTGCTGGTCGGCATGGACAGCCGCACCGATGCGCACGGCAATCCGCTCAGTGCTGAGGAGTTGGCGACGCTGCGCGCCGGAGACGATGTCTCCACCAACACCGACACGATCATCTTGATCCGCATCCCGAACAACGGGCGCTCGGCGACGGCGATCTCGATCCCCCGCGACTCGTACGTCGAGGCGCCCGGGATCGGGAAGATGAAGATCAACGGCGTCTACGGCTCGGTGCATCTGGAGAAGATGAAGCAACTCGTCGAGCAGGAGGGCGAGGATCCGAAGGTCGCGGAGAAGGAAGCGACCGAGGCGGGCCGCGAGGAGCTGATCAAGACGGTCGCCAACCTGACCGGCGTGACCGTCGATCACTATGCCGAGGTCGGCCTGCTGGGCTTCGCGTTGATCACCGACGCCCTGGGCGGCGTCAACGTCTGCCTGAAAAATGCTGTGTACGAACCTCTTTCGGGTGCCGACTTCCCTGCCGGCTGGCAGAAGCTGAACGGCCCGCAGGCGTTGAGTTTCGTGCGTCAGCGCCATGACCTGCCCCGTGGGGATCTGGACCGCGTGACCCGGCAGCAGGCGTTCATGGCGTCACTGGCGCACGAGGTGATCTCGAGCGAGACGCTGTCCAGCCCCGCCACGCTGAATCGGCTCGAGGACGCGGTGCAGCGCTCCGTCGTACTCTCCGACGGCTGGAGCATCATGGATTTCGCCGACCAGCTGAGCAAGCTCTCGGGCGGCAACATCGCGTTCGCCACGATCCCGATCGTCGAAGAGGCCGGCTGGAGTGACGACGGCATGCAGTCGGTCGTCCGCGTCAATCCCCCCGAGGTCAAGGACTGGGTGACCAGCCTGCTGCACGACCAGGAAGCGGGTAAGACCGAAGAGCTCGCGTACAGCAATGAGAAGACCACGGTCGATGTGATCAACGACAGCGATGTCAACGGGTTGGCCGCGGCGGTCTCGACAGTGTTGACGGGCAAGGGCTTCGCCGCGGGCAACGTCGGCAACAACGAGGGCACCAAGGTCACGAACAGCCAGGTGCAGGTCGCCAAGAGCGACGACCAGGGAGCTCAGGAGGTGGCCAAGGAGCTGGGCGGGCTGCCGATCGCCGAGGACGCGTCGGTGCCGCAGGGCGCGGTGCGGGTGGTGCTGTCGGCCGACTACACCGGTCCCGGCTCGGGCCTGGACGGCACGGATGTGACGCTGTCGGCCCCGGTGGCCAACGCGTCGGGCGGCGGTGAGGCGCTGCCGGCGGCGTCGCCGATCATCACGGCGGGGTCCAACGACCCGCAGTGCGTCAACTGATGGCGCTCAACCTCTCGTCCGCGATTCTCGATCCGCTGCTGGCCCGCAACCCGGCGGGACCGCGCATCACCTACTACGACGACGCGACCGGCGAGCGCATCGAATGCTCGACGGTGACGTTGGCGAACTGGGCGGCCAAGACCGCCAACTTGCTGCGCGACGAGATGGGGGCCGGTCCCGGCAGCCGGGTGGCGGTGTTGCTGCCCGCCCATTGGCAGACGGCGGCGGTGCTGCTCGGGATCTGGTGGATCGGCGCGGAGGCCGTCGTGGGCGGCGACAGCGCAGATCTTGCTTTGTGCGCTGAGGGACGGCTCGACCAGGCCGACGCCGCGGTAAGCGGCGGTGAAGTCGCCGTGCTGTCCCTGGATCCGTTCGGTCGGCCGGCCGCGAATCTGCCTGTGGGCGTTACGGATTACGCGACGGCCGTGCGGGTGCACGGCGATCAGATCGTCGCCGAGCGGCAGCCGGGTCCGGCGCTGAACGGCCGTTCGGGTGACGACGTGTTCGCCGCGGCCGGTGCCGAGGCCGAGGCACAGGGCCTCGGGGCTGACGATCGCGTACTGTCCTCGGCCCCGTGGAACGCGGCCGACGACGTGGTTGCTCATCTCCTGGCGCCGTATGCGGTGGGTGCGTCGCTGGTGTACGTCGCACACCCCGATGCTGCAGCACTGGACCGCCGGCGGGCAACGGAAAAAGTCACGCGGGGCTGAGGCCCGAGACCGCGCCGTAATTTTTATGTGACGCGAACCTGCCGTTCTGGCGAAGTCGAGTGCCATACTTACGCCACGAACTGAATAACTGACATAATTGACACAAACGTTACTGTGACCTTACTGTTCCCGTAACCACATGTTGTTCACAGGATGATCAACCACACTGATCACCGACAGACAGCGGCAGACCTGGCAAAGGACGGCGCCGATGGACACCACCATCACCGCACTCGCGGTCGTCTTCGCGCTCACGCTCTGGCATCTTCGCAATCGCCGGCACGCCGGCTGGCTGGCCAGCCCGAACGGTCGATTCTTCGTGTTCATCGGGTATGCACTCGTTGCGATTGCTGCCTACTGGCTGGAGTCGGCACCGACCGCAACCACGTGGGAGTGGGTGTTCGGGAACCTGTGGGCGCTCGCCGCGATGACGGCGTTCGTCGTCGGCTTCGGCCAGTTGAACCGCGCCACGGCCGAGCACGCCGTGGCCGCGCAGCAGGTCGAGGCCCTTGAGCACTCGGACGCTGCGGCGAACTAGATCGGTACAACCAGCGAAACGACCCGTCATTTAGAGTCGTCATGTGCCTGCATCTCTGAATACCGACGTTCTGCGCTCCGCTCTCGAAGGCACTATCTGGCGTCGCATCGACATCGTGGAGGACACGGGATCGACGAATGCCGATCTGGTCGCCCGCGCCGCCGGCGGTGAGGACATCGCGGGGGCCGTGCTGCTGGCCGAGCACCAGTCCGCGGGACGCGGCCGGCACGGCCGTCGGTGGTCGGCTCCCCCGCGCTCTCAGATCTCGGTGTCCGTCGGCGTCGACACCACGGGCGTCGCGCCGGAGAGATGGGGCTGGCTGCCGCTGTTGACCGGCCTCGCCGTCGCTCAGACGGTGCATTCCCAGGGCGTCGACGCAACAGTGAAGTGGCCCAACGATGTTCTCGTCGGTAGCGGCAAGCTGGCCGGCATCCTCGCCGAGGTCGCTGCACCCGCCGTCGTCGTCGGCATCGGGCTCAACGTCAGCTTCGACGCGAGCGACTCGCCCGATCCGAACGCGGTGTCGCTGACGATGCTCGGCCACGACGTCGACCGCACCGAACTCGCCGCCGCGCTCCTGCGCACGCTGAGCGAGCGGATCGGACAGTGGCGCGCTGCCGACGGCAAGCTGGCCGCCGACTATCGCGCAATCAGCTCGACCATCGGCACGCGGGTCCGCGCCTTGCTGCCCGGAGATGACGAGATCACCGGTGTCGCAACAGTTGTCGACGACGGCGGCCGCTTGACCATCGACAGCGACGGCTCATCCGTCACGGTGTCGGCGGGCGACATCACCCACCTGCGGCCGGCCGACTGACCCGCCCGCGAAAGTGCCTCAGCGGTAGCTCGCAACCCGTGGCGACTACCGTGAGCGCACTCTCGCGGCCGGCAAGCCGCTACTTCAGCAGCGCTCGGCTCATCACCACGCGTTGGATCTGGTTGGTGCCTTCGTAGATCTGCGTGATCTTGGCGTCGCGCATCATGCGCTCGACCGGGAAGTCGACGGTGTAGCCGGCCCCGCCGAACAGCTGCACGGCGTCGGTGGTCACCTCCATCGCGACGTCGGACGCGAGGCACTTCGAGGCTGCGGAGATGAAGCCGAGGTTGCTCTCACCGCGCTCGGCCCGCGCGGCAGCGCTGTAGACCATCAGCCGCGCTGCCTCGACCTTCATCGCCATGTCGGCGAGCATGAACTGCACCGCCTGGAAGTCGGCGATGCTCTTGCCGAACTGCTTGCGGTCCTTGGTGTATTCGATCGCCGCATCCAAAGCACCCTGCGCGATGCCGACCGCCTGCGCACCGATGGTCGGGCGCGTGTGGTCCAGCGTGGCCAGTGCAGTCTTGAACCCGGTACCCGGCTCGCCGATGATCCGGTCCCCCGGGATGCGGCAGTTCTCGAAGTACAACTCGGTGGTCGGCGAGCCCTTGATGCCGAGCTTGCGCTCCTTGGGCCCGATCGTGAAGCCCTCGTCGTCGAGGTGAACCATGAACGCCGAGATGCCGTTGGCGCCCTTGTCGGGATCGGTGACAGCCATGACGGTGTACCAGGAGGACTTGCCGCCGTTGGTGATCCAGCACTTGGCGCCGTTGAGGATCCAGTCGTCACCGTCGGCCTTGGCGCGGGTCCGCATCGCCGCCGCGTCGCTGCCCGCCTCGCGCTCGGACAGCGCGTAGGAGGCCATCGCCTCACCGGAGGCCAGCGAGGGCAGCACCTTCTTCTTCAGCTCGTCAGATCCGCGAAGGATGAGCCCCATGGTGCCGAGCTTGTTGACCGCCGGGATCAGCGAGGCCGACGCGTCGACACGAGCCACCTCTTCGATCACGATGCACGCGGCCACCGAGTCGGCGCCTTGTCCGTCGTACTCCTCGGGTACGTGCACGGCGTTGAAGCCGTTGGCGACCAGCGCGTCGAGTGCCTCCTGAGGGAACCGCGCGTTCTCGTCGACGTCCGCCGCGTACGGAGCGATTTCCTTCTCCGCCAGCGCGCGGATCGCCCCACGCAGCTCTTGGTGCTCCTCGGGCAACTGGAAAAGATCGAACGAGGGATTTCCGCCCCAACCAGCCATCATCATCTCCTTGCTACTCGCCGGTAACTTTACCGTGCTCGCGCCTCGGCGCGAAGTCCGCCCGTCCGCGCTCTCAGGCGAAGCTCAGCAGGACACGTGGTTATTTCTCAACTTGCCTGGCTACTCTCCGAAACATGCAGGTCTACATCGATGGTTCGACCTTCCGACGCACCGCCCACTGCGAGTGCGGTTGGAACGGCACCAGCCACGTACTGCGCGCTTCCGCTGTCGTTGACGCGGGCATGCACGCGGCCCAGACGGGCCACATTCAGGTTGCGGCGCCGGTGCAGAGCGCCGAGCCGGTCGTCGTGCTCCGCGCGTCCTGACCGACCCGCACCTGCGTCGAGTGTGACTAACATCACACCGAAGTCTAACTCGCTCAAAATCGCGTCGTACCGACGCGCGTCAGCGAGTTTGCTAAGCAAAACAATGCATCTCAAACTGACGGCAGCGTCAGCAAACCCCGCACAGATCTAGCCGCCGGGCCCACCAGAGTAATCACACAAATTTTGACGTACCCGGCGAAAATCGCGTGCATAGCCGTATTGGAAAGTTCACGCGCGGCTGCCGCGCCTATTCGCCCAGTAGCTTTCTGCGCAGCGCCTCGTCCTTGTCCAGCACCATCTGCTCGAGCCCGGCCTGAAACGCAGACATCCGCTCCCGCAGCGACACATCCGAGGCACCGAGAATGCGGACGGCCAAAAGCCCGGCATTGCGCGCCCCGCCGATCGACACGGTCGCCACAGGCACACCGGCCGGCATCTGCACGATCGACAGCAGGGAGTCCATGCCGTCGAGCCGCGCCAGCGGTACGGGCACCCCGATCACCGGCAGCGGCGTGGCAGAGGCGACCATGCCCGGCAGGTGCGCCGCCCCGCCGGCCCCGGCGATGATCACCTCGAGGCCGCGCCCGGCGGCCTCCTGGGCGTACGTCAGCATCCGCCCGGGCGTGCGATGGGCGGAGACGACGCCGACCTCGAACGGCACGTCGAACTCCGCGAGCGCCGTAGCCGCGTCCGACATCACCGGCCAGTCGCTGTCGCTGCCCATGATCAAGCCCACCCGAGGCGTCATGCGTGAGGGTCCCATCCGTCGGTCCATTCGGCGTGCGAGAGCCAGTGTGCCGCCCGCTCGGCGCGCTCGCGCAGCGACTCCCAGTCGTCGCCGACGATGTTGACGTGCCCGATCTTGCGGCCGGGCCGCTCGCCCTTGCCGTACAGGTGCACCTTGGCCTCGGGCATCCGCGCGCACAGGTGGTGCACGCGTTCGTCCATCGACATCGTCGGCAACTCCGCCGCGCCGATCACGTTGCCCATCACGGTGTAGGGCGTCAGCGGCGAGGTGTCGCCGAGCGGGTAGTCCAACACCGCGCGAATGTGCTGCTCGAACTGGGACGTCCGGGCGCCGTCCATGGTCCAGTGCCCGGAGTTGTGCGGCCGCATCGCGAGCTCATTCACCAGCAACTCACCGTCCAGAGTTTCGAACAACTCGACGGCCAGCACCCCGACCACCCCGAGCTCGGACGCCAGCCGCAGCGCCAATTCCGATGCGGCCGAACCCAACTCGCCAACGGCGGGCGCGGGCGCGATCACCGTCACGCAGATGCCGTCCTCCTGCACGGTCTCGACCACCGGCCACGCCGCGCCTTGCCCGAACGGGGAGCGCGCCACCAGCGCCGCCAGTTCGCGGCGCATCGCGACCTTCTCCTCGACCATCACCGGCACCCCGTCGGCCAGGTAGCGGCCGACGATCTCGCGGGCCTCGTCGGGCGAGTCGGCCATGATCACGCCGCGGCCGTCGTAGCCGCCGCGCACGGTCTTGATCACCACCGGTCCGCCGACCTCCGTGGCGAAAGCCGCGGCGCCGTCGGCGGAGGTCACCTCGGAGAACCGCGGTACGGGCGCGCCGAGCGCGGACAGCCGGCGCCGCATCACCAGCTTGTCTTGCGCGTGCACCAGCGCCTCGGGCGGCGGGTAGACGGCCACCCCGTCAGCGACGAGCTTCTCCAGCAGCTCGGTGGGCACGTGCTCGTGGTCGAACGTGAGCGCGGTCGCCCCCTCGGCGACGCGGCGCAGCGCGTCGTAGTCGGTGTGGTGGCCGAGGAAGACGTCGGGCGTCACCTGTGCGGCGGACTCGTCGTCGCGGATCGCGAGCACCCGCAGGGTCTGGCCGAGCGCGATAGCCGCCTGATGGGTCATCCGGGCGAGCTGGCCGCCGCCGACCATGGCGACGACGGGACGAGAGGTTGCGGTTCGTGGCACGGCATCTATCGTGTCATGACGCAGGCCACGTGGTTGACCTGCGGTTACTCAGCGCTTGGGTGTTTGGCGGGATGGTTACGTAGACTCGCTCCTTGTGTCCTTCGCCGATGCGACGATCAAGCGTCTCCCTGGGCCGCTCCGTCCCTACGCCGAGCGGCACCACGAGCTGATCAAGTTCGCCATCGTCGGTGCGACGACGTTCGTCATCGACTCGGCGATCTTCTTCACGCTCAAGTTGACGATCCTGGAACCCAAGCCGGTGACGGCGAAGATCATCGCCGGCATCGTCGCGGTGATCGCCTCCTACATCCTCAATCGGGAATGGAGCTTCCGCGACCGCGGCGGCCGCGAGAAGCACCACGAGGCGCTGCTGTTCTTCGGGGTCAGTGGTGTGGGCGTGGTGCTGAGCATGGCGCCGCTCTGGATCTCGAGCTACGTGCTGATGCTGCGCGTCCCGATGGTGTCGCTGTTCACCGAGAACATCGCCGACTTCGTGTCGGCCTACATCATCGGCAACCTGCTGCAGATGGCGTTCCGCTTCTGGGCGTTCCGCCGATTCGTCTTCCCCGACGAGTTCGGGCGCAACCCGGAGAAGGCCCTGGAGTCCACGCTGACCGGCGGCGGCATCGCCGAAGCGCTGGAGGACGGGTACGAGCTGCGGCACCCGCCTGCCGACTCCGCGCCGAAGGTATCGAAGACGCGCTAGCGGCGTAGCCCCTGCTCGTGGTAGCTCAGGTCGGTGTTGACCTGCCATGGATCGACGTTCTCACCGAAGCATTTGCCGACGCTACGGATCGCGCTGAGCATCGCATGATCCTGATTGTCGTAGTGGTGCATGCCGTTGCGCCCGACGGGATGCAGCGACGGGTAGTGCTCGCGCAGATAGTCGCGAATACGCACGACGCTGCGGTCGCGGACCGGGTCGTGGATGGGGTAGGCGAACTTGGACCGGGTGATCATCACCTTTTCGATCTCCGGTTTGGCGAGGCCCAGCTGGCCCAGGTCGTGTTCGACGATGGTGCTCAGACTGTGCGCGTCGGCGAGCCACAGATCCTGGTCGGGCAGCAGGAAGTACTCGAAGCCGAGGAACGTGCCGTTCCAGCCTTTCGGAACCAGATCCTGCGACCAGCGCCGGTAGTTCTGGATCCGGCCGGCGTGAAAATTCGGCCCCGGCGTGTACACCCAGTTGTACGGAATGTCGTAGTTCTTGCGCAGCGCCACCGCCACGGTGATCAGCGAGCGGTGCCGCAGATTGGCTGCCACGGCCTGGATGTACGTCGGCGGCGCGGGGCGGAGGGCGTTGACGAGGGTGCGCAGCGGCATGCTCGAGAACAGCGCGTCCCCGGTGACGGTGTCACCGCGCTCGGTGGTCAGAGTCCACAAGCCGTTCCGGTATCGGGCGCGCGTCACCATGGCGTTGAGTCGTAGGTCTGCGTGACGGGCGCGGAGGTGGTCGGCTGCGGCGTCCCACACCTGCCCGGGGCCGAGGCGCGGGTAGCGGAAGACGTCCTGATCGGCGACCTCCTCGTCGGCGGACAGGCGCCACCCGATCGGTTTGATGCGTTGGTTGGCCCAGTCGCTGGCGATGTTCTCGGGGTCAGCGAGCCACGTCTTGCGCACATAGCCGTCGAAGAACAGTTCGTACCAGCGGCGGCCGAACTCCATGCGGCCCCACTCCTTGAAGTTGGACTGCCGCGGTTCGATGCGGGTCTGCCGGCGCAACCGCGCCCAGGCGTAGCTGCCGGCGCCGTACAGCCCGTCCCGGACACCGAGTTGGCGGACCAGGTCGTGCCCCATCAGCGGGTAACGCACGAAGCGGTTGTGTACCAGCATGGCCGAGCTGCGCGGCACCACGAGCCATTGATCGTCCGGCAGGAGCGAACGCCAGATTGCCGACACTTCCTCGCTACGGGTGAAGAAGCGATGCCCGCCGGGGTCGATGCGCCAGTCACCGTCGGCCTGCGTGCGCGCGAGACCGCCGACGTCGCCGGAGGATTCGAGGATGGTGGGAGTGACGCCGCGTCGGGTCAGCTCGAGCCCGGCGGACAGGCCGGCCGGGCCGGCGCCGATGATCAGCGGGCGGCGTGTCATGGTCAGCGCCCCCGCAGTTGTGGGACGCCGCGATAGCGCGCGATGAGCTCGTCGATGTCGTCCATCGTCAGATCGTTGAGCGGGGTCGTGAGGAAGTAGAGCTGCGCGTATTGGCTTTGCAGCGGCAGGAATCCGCTGAGCAGGGGTTCGGCGGTGGTGCGGATGACGAGGTCGACGTCGCCGATCTCGAGGGCCGAGGCGATGTCGTCGCCGGTCTGCTCGGCGCGTTGTCGGGCGTCGCGCAGTTCGTCGAACGCGTCGTAGGCGGCGAGCATGTTGATGCGGAACTCGGTCCCTGTCATGGCCACTTCGAGGTCGTGGGCAGCGGCAACATAGTTGTCGGGCAGTGCTTTTCGATCGCCGTACAGGCGCAGACTGCAGTTCTTCGCATCGAACGCCGCGGGAATCAAGGTGGTGAGAAACCGCAGCGATGCCTGATACACGGCGTTGAGCTCGTCGTCGGTGCGTCCGAGGTTGGCCCGGCTCAGGTTGTAGACGGTGACGGTGCGAACGCCGTGGCCCCGCAGGTTCTGCAGAATGTCGACGACCTGGTGCGCGCCGCGCAGGTAGGCATCGGCCAGCGTGGTGTCATGAGCCTTGGCCCACCGTCGCAGCCCATCGGGAATCAGTCCGACGTGCTTCGGCCCGTGGTCCACACCTCCCCCAACCCCTCGTTGTGTCCCCCAGCAAAGACTAATACGGAACGCGTCGTTGCGAAATCGAATGGCGGAAATACTATTCGGCGCTCTTGAGCACAGCCAGCACAGTCAGCGCCAGAATCTTCATGTCGAGCAGGATCGACCAGTTCTCGATGTAGAAGTTGTCGAACTCGGCGCGGTCGGCGATCGAGGTCTGTCCGCGCAAACCGTGCACCTGCGCCCACCCGGTCATGCCGGCCTTGACGCGGTGGCGATCGCCGTAGCGGCGGATCTGCATCTCGAACAGCTCGACGAATTCGGGGCGCTCGGGTCGCGGCCCCACCAGGCTCATCTCGCCCTTGACCACGTTCAGCAACTGCGGCAGCTCGTCCATCGAGGTCTTACGCATGATCTTGCCGATCCACGTGCGTCGGTCTTCACCTTCGACCCCACCGGGTGCCGCCCCGTCCTTCACAGTGAACGCCGCGGCCGCAGGGTCCGCGGGCCGCATACTGCGGAACTTGAGACACTGAAACACCTTGCCGTCGCGGCCGATTCGATCCTGCCCGAAGAAGATCGGACCCGGGGAGCTCAGCCGAACCAGCAGCATGAGCGTCAGGAACAGAGGTGAGATCAGGACCAGGCCGACGGCGGCGCACGCACGGTCCATGGTGTGTTTGAGCGCGAACTGCCAACCGATCGGATTGGTGTGGGAGAGCACCATGAGGGGGACGCCGCCCAGGTGCTCCACGGTGGCGCCGACCCCGACGACGTCCATCATCCGAGGCACCACCCGGACTTTCATGCCGAGGTGGTGTGCGCGCTGGGCGAGCGATGCAAGCTTTTCGTCCGGCACCGCCGAGTGCGCGATGATGAGCTTCTCGGCCCCGGTCTGTACGACGGCGCGTTCCAGGTTGTCGGTGGTACCCAAGTAGGGAATGCCCTCTGCTTCGATGTTGGCCGGCCGTGAATCGTCGATGATGCCGACGGGGCGCAGCCCGTAGTCGGGTATGTCTCGCATCCGGGTGATCAATTGGTGGGCGATGGGTCCGGTGCCGACGATGATCGCGCGCTTACCGAACCGGAACTTACGGCGTAGGTAGCGCTGCCCGAGGGACCGAAGTAGCCGAACCGCGGGTACGAGCACGGCGGCGGCCAGCCAGATCCGCACCATGGCATCGCTGGGGCGAATGTACTCCTCGGGCACCCTGGTGCCGGGCGAGAACGGCGGCACCGTGTACATGATGACCGCCAGCGTGAGCAGAGCCCCGACAGCCACCGAGGTCTCGATCGGCTCGAACTCGTCGAGGAACGATCCACCCAACTTGCGCTCGTACAGCTTCCGGCTGGTCATCAGCACCACCACGAGCGGGATGAACAGCCACGTCCATGGCAGAACACCGAGCGGGTCCTTGTGTTCAAGCCACATGTGCACCAGGGCTACGGCCGAGAAGGCCGCCAGGACATCGAGCGACACGGTGAGGGCGACGTAGCCGCCTTCGTTGCGCAGGTGCTCGGTGGCGCGCTGCCGCAGCGAGGGCTTGGCGACCATCAGCGGCGGAGGAACGGCACGCAGTCGCGGCGTCGTCGGACGTACGCTCGGCGCGTGCGTCGCCTGCTCCGTGCCTGCCATCACCGACCCCCGAAACGCCGCCTGAGGGTTCAACTCTAAGTGTGCTGGGGGGGCCGCGCAGTCAAATTGCCATCAGCGAGTGTCATTTTGCTCTGCTGAAGAAGGACCTTTGGCACCCGAGATAACTGAGCCCAGTTAATTACCGGTCCTGAGCATTGCCACCACCGAAGATCCGTTCGGCGGCGAGCCCGGCGAGATCGGTCAGCACCTGCACGTGGCCGGTACCCCAGAGGCGCGGCTTCTCGTCATAAACACACAGCGTGCCGATCGAGTTGCCGTGACTGTCGGTCAGCGGAATGCCGAGGTAGGCCACCACGGTGCCGTCCTGAACGGCCGGGTGGTTCTTGAACACAGGATCTAGGCGGGCATCTTCGAGCAACAGCGCTTCGCCGTTTGCCACCGCGTACTGACAGAGCGAGCGCTCGAGTGGCGTCTGCCTTTCCTCCGGCGTACGCAGCTCCATCCCCGCCGCGCTCTTGAAGAATTGCCGGTCGACGTCGACCAACGACACCAGCGCGTGCGGAGCATCCAGCGCATCGGCCGCGGCGCGGGTGATGCGGTCATAGATCTCTTCTTGCGGCGAGTCGAGCAGGCCGGTGGCGTACAGCGCGCGCAACCGGTCGGGGTCGGCGATCACCGTCGATACACTCGGCATGTCGGTGCCGGCGAACACGCCGGACTCGGAGAGGTGCTTCATGAGCTGCTCAACCGCAGCGCCGTCGGCAAGCCGGTGGTCAGCCACCATTTTCGAGGCCACGGCACGAGCGACGTAGGTGTTGACGTCTTCCCCGGCGTCGCGCGCACACTGCTCGAGCTCACGATTGAGCCACTCATCGAAACGCTTCAGCGAACCGGTCACCATACAACGGTATCTGACTTCGGCGTCAGCGGGTGTCGAAGCAACTGAACCCACCACCAGGTAATGGCAACGTAAGCTGTGGCGACCGCGAGCGATGGGGAGGTTTCGTGGCACGGGTGGATCTCCTGTTCGACGCTCGGCACATCCGCCAGAGCGGTATCGGCACCTATTTGCGCTTGCAGCTGCCGCACCTCGAGGCCGCGTTCGACCGGCACGGGTTGACGCTGGCCGTGCTTGCCGACCCGGACACGGCGCCGTCTCTTGCGCCAACCACCCGGCTCGTTCACGCCCAGCCGCCGTCCGCGGCGATGTACACACCGGCCGAGCAGCAGGTGTGGCGACATGCCTTCGATACCGTGCGTCCACGCTCAGTGTGGTTGCCGCACTATCCCTTTCCGCTCGCACGGCTGCTCCCCGCGCACCGCAGAATGCTCACCTACGTCACCGTGCACGACACCATCCACCTACTCCCCCACGACATCAGCGGGCAGACGTGGGCCCGACGGTCCTACGCCCGGGCGATGCTGCATGCCGACGCTCGCCTGTGCCGCCGCATCTTCACCGTGTCGCACGCGACGGAGGTGACGTTGACCGATATCGCCCGCACCGCACCGGTGATGGTCACGCCCATTCCGGTGGACGAGGTGTGGCTCGAGCCGGCCGATCCGAGCCTGGTTCCGGTCAGCGGTCCGTACGTGCTCTATGTCGGAAACAGCAAGCGGTACAAGAACCTCGTACAACTGCTCGAGGCGTTCATCGACATCAAGGACGCCGTGCCGCACACCCTGGTAATCGCCGGTGGCGGGGCGTCGCTGCGCACCATGGACGACCGGGTCCGCGAGCTCGCCGAAGCCAACGCCGATCGGGTGACGGTGACGGGCCAGGTGCCGTTCGGGGTGCTGCGCGCATTAGTCGGATCGGCCGATCTGCTGGTTATGCCGTCGCTGCACGAGGGAGCCGGGTTGCCGCCGCTGGAGGCCATGGCCTCGGGAACCGCGGTGCTCGCGTCGACGATCCCGTCAGTGCGCGAAACCTGCGGCACCGGAGCCGAGTTCTTCGACCCGCACGACCGTCGGGCGCTGGCGGAACTGATGCGCCGGTATTGCACCGATGCGGACGGACGGGCAGCGCTCGCGGAACGCGGGCACGCCTACGTCATCGAACGACAGAAGGGGATCGATCCCGCGGCGGCGGCGGAGTCCATCTGCGCCGACCTGCTCAGCGCGACATAGTTTCCGCGACGACATCGGCCATGTGCGCCCGGAACTTCTCGGGCGAGAACGTCTCGGCGTGCGCCCGGATCTCGCGGGCGTCGTAGGACCCCCCTTTGAAGGCGACGAGCTTCTTGGCGAAGTTCTCGACGATCTCCTCGTCGTGGGTGCCGGTGACAAAGGTTCCGGTGACGCCGTCGACGACGCTGTCCAGCGCACCGCCGACGCCGAGCGCGATGACCGGTGTACCGCAGGCCATGGACTCGACGGGCGTGATGCCGAAATCCTCCTCCCCCGGCATCAGCATCGCGTTGGCGCGGCGGTAGAGGCTGCGGAACTCCTCGTCGGAGACTCGACCGAGGAAGATGATGTCGGCGTCGCCGGCCAGCTTGCGGCACTTGGCAGCGTCGCGCCCGTCGCCGGCGACGACGAGCCTGACGCCGGCTCGCCGTGCGGCCCGGATGGCGATCTCGGGGCGCTTGTAGGCGACCAGCCGGCCGGCGAGCAGGAAGAAGTTCTGGCGCTCTTCAGACGAATCGGGGTGGTAGAAGTCGACGTTGACGGGTGGGTGCACGACGTGCGACTCCCGGCCCCAATGCTTCTTGATGCGGGCGGCCACCGCGGTGCTGTTGGCGACGACGGTGGTGATCTTGGGCGCAGCCTCGAGTTCGGTGGAGATCGCCTGCCGGGCGAGCACATCGAGGGCAAGCCTGCCCCCCACCGAGTCCGACTCTTGGCGGCGCATGTCCTTGTCCCACGCCCAGCGCGCGGGCGAGTGCACATAGACGATGGTGGGCCGCGCACCGGCGGCCTCGACGGCGGAGGCGGCGAAGATGTGGTGGCTGATGATCACCGCGTCGGCCGCGCCGAAGTCTCTGCGGCGCAGCCATGCCGGCACCAGCGGGAGCAAGGGTGCGTAGCTGCGATAGCGGGCGAGCCGGTAGGCGCTGGAGAGCGCACCGGTCTGCACGCGGGGCGCGAAGTCGGCGCGCACACGCGGATCGACGATGGGGATGGTGACCGACGCGTCTGGCCATTGGTGGGCGATCTCGGCGGTGACGTTCTCCGACCCCGCGATTTCGGTGAGGCGTTCATGGACGATCGCGACGCGCGCCTCGTTGTGGGTCATGGGTTTGCGCTCCGTCTCATGAATCGTTGCGAGGCACAGCGTACTGACTCCGCTGCCGTTTGCCCGGTCGAACGCGGAGATCGTCACGCGACGCAGGCAACGCGGCGGCGGCATAGCCTGAGCGGGTGCCCGCCCGCCATCGCCCCGCTCGCAGCCATTCCCTGGCGCTCATCGTCGGCGGGACGTCCGGTGCGCTGGTGCGCTATGCCGTTGCCACTGCATGGCCATTGCCGCGACAAGTGCTGGTATCAACGACGGTGGCGGCAGCAGTTGCTTTCGCCGTGGCGGGCTTCATCGTCGCAAACGGGGTTATGTCGACTGTGCGCGCAACCCTCTTCGGATTGTGCGCCAGCACAGCAAGTCTCAGTGCGTGGTCGGTGCTGACTATCAGCCAGCCGCCAACGCTGTCCATCGCGTTCCTGATTGGCGTACCGGCCGCCGCACTGGCCGGCCTGCTGTGCGGGCTCATGGCGGCGCGGGTGGCGGCCCGATGACGTGGGCACTGGTCGCGCTCGGCGGTGCGGTGGGGTCGACGATCGGCGCGCTGCTGCTGCGCCGACCGTCGTCAGCGCGGTTGGTAACAGCGACGGCACTCATCTGCGGCCTCGCGGGAATGCTTTCAGCGCAACGCCTTTCGGCATGGACGACGGCGGTGCTGGGGTACGGCGTGCTGGGGTCGGCGGCAAGCATGGTCGCGTTCGCTCTGGCGGCACCGATGTGGGTGGGCGGTGACGTCCCGGTGCGCAGCACGGTATCGGCCGGCAAGAAGGTGGCGATGTACTGCGCAGTGGGGGTGACGTTCGCGCTGCTGGGCTACCTCGCGATGCGGGGCGGAGCGACGCTGCATCGCAAGTTCATGTAGGCGAGTCGCAGAGCCCTGGACCTCAGCCTTGACCCAGGCGGCGTACTGGTAGAGGTAGGTGAACTGCCACCACGCGACCGAATAGATGTAGGCGCGGGGTACGTCGCGCATGATCACGGTGCGGTTGGGTGGCGCGAAGCACACGTCGAAGATGCGCCGGGCGCGGGGCAGGTGGTAACGCCAGCTGATCACCATCACCGAGCGCCAGCCGCGCTGCTCGGCAAGAGCGCGAGTCATGAGCGCCTCACCGCGGGTGGTGCTCGGTACGGGGGGTCGGCAGATGACCTCGATCTCGCCTTGGCTTTGGCAGTAGCGCTTCATCACAGGGTCGCGAGGCCCATAGGGGTCGGACATCAGCACGGTAGGCGCGTAGCCCTGCTTGGCGAGCTTGAGCCCGTAGGCCTCACGGCCATCGTGCTCGCCGCCGAGGACGATGATGGCGTCGACCTTGGCGAGCGGGTCGGGGCGGGCGTGCGCGAAGAACTAGGTACCGGTGGCGCCGTTGAGGAAGAGCACGGCGATGAGGGCGTAGACGGCGGCGGGTAGTGGCCCGGCTCGCACGCCGGAGCGTCGCCTCTCCCCATGTGGTGAACGGTATTGCAGAGATGGGTGGCGCGCAGTGTGCCTCAGCTCGGAGATTCCTCCGTGCCGAGGGTGTCGAAGACCTCGTGGTAGAGCAGGGAGTGCACACGTTCGACCTGCGGGATGTCTTGGAACTCCAAGGGATCCTGGGAGGCGGACTCAATAATCAGAGTGCCGGTGCGCAGGATGCGATCGAGCAGGCCGTGCCGGAATTCGACGCTATTGATGCGGGCCAGCGGGATGTCGATGCCGGAGCGGGTGATGAGGCCGTAGCGGTACATGACGCGACGGTCGGTGATGACGAAGTGGGTGGTCCACCAGTTGAGGAAGGGCCAGACCGCGAGCCACCCAATGACGATGAGCCAAACGGCAGCGATGACGAGGAAAACGATCCTCTTGGCGGATGGCTCCCAGGTGAGGGAATTGACGTAGCCGGCAATGAATGCAGCGACGGCGCTCGCCACGATGAGGAGGAGTGCTGGCACCAGGAGACGTCCCCAGTGCGGATGACGGTGCAGGGCGACCTGTTCGTCTCTGGCCAGCACGTTCTCTGGATAACCCACGGGAGGACTGTACTCAGTTGAGACGGTGGGCGCGGGCCAATCCGGTGCCGCGAAGTGCGCGCGACACGCCCCTCAGGAATTTCTCAGTATTTGCCTGCAGCAACTACCGGGCGGCGTATGTTGGCCTCGATGCTTACGGAAATATGTCGTTGCGGGCATGAACGCCCGGCTCACGAGCATTACCGAGCGGGGACGGATTGCTCACTGTGCGAGTGCCCGCGTTACCTGTTGCGAGGCAACGGAAGTCGCTCCTGGCTGGACAACCTGTTGGCGCGGTGGTTCGACCGCTAACGCGCAATCCCGTCGACTCTCAGAAACCAGCCGCGCCGTCGTACTCAGATTTGGCCGATGTGTGGCGACCGGGGTTGCTGCTCGGCCGAACTCAGTACGCGCCCGAATGGCCGAGCATCGCCTTGACGGTCTTGAAGGCGATGATGAGGTCGGAGATCATCGACCAGTTTTCGACGTAGAAGAGGTCAAGCCGAACCGAGTCCTCCCACGAGAGATCTGACCGACCGCTGACTTGCCAAAGGCCGGTGATGCCCGGCCGAACGAGCAGGCGCCGCTTGGCGTAGTCGTCGTAAGACTTCACTTCCTTGGCAAGCGGTGGCCGCGGCCCAACAACGCTCATGTCTCGCTTGAGCACGTTGATGAATTGAGGCAGCTCGTCGATGGAGTACTTCCGCAAGATGCGACCAACGCGAGTGACACGTGGATCATCCCGGATCTTGAAAAGCACGCCGCCTTCGCTCTCGTTCATCGCGGCGAGCTTGTCGACCATCTTGTCCGCGTCGACGACCATCGTGCGGAACTTGATCATTTCGAAGGGATGGCCATCGAGACCGATGCGCTCCTGGCGGTAGAAGACCGGTCCCCTGCTAGTGAGTTTCACGGCCAGGCCGACAGCAAGTAACACTGGAAGGCCGAACAGGAGCACCGAGCCCGAGAACAGAACGTCAAACAGCCGCTTCTGGAATCGCTTCGCGCCGTGGTACTGCGGCTTCTCCACGTGGATAAGCGGTAGGCCGGCAACAGGACGCATCTGCAAACGCGGGCCGGCGATGTCGACCACGCCTGGCGCAACGAGGAGGTCGATTTCGAGCTTCTCGAGCTCCCAGGAAAGGTCACGTATCCCTCGGCCGTCGAGACGCTCGGTAGCCGTGACGGCGACAGCGTGGCTGTTGGTGGCTGTCACAGCGCCGACCACGTTGCTCTCATCGCCGAAGGTCGGGATGGCGCCCACACCGGGCACGTCAATCTTCTTGCGAGGAAGTGGACCCGGAATACACGCGCCGACCACCTCGTACTCGGAACGCGATTCACGATGCAGCGAGGTCGTGAGGTCGCGGACTGCTGACGGGCTGCCAACCACGAGCACCCGCGTGATACAGCGGCCGTACTTCTGCCGGACCCGCACGACGACCTGTCGGGCGACCCACCTCAGGAGGGTAAGAACAACAACGCCGACCGGCAGGGCAATCATCAGATATCCGCGAGCAATCTCGAGCTTGAACAGCATCGAGATGATCGCGACACCACCGAACACGGCGAGCGTGGCGAGCAAAACCCGGCGATACTCTTCGGCGCCGGACCCTATCACTCGGGTTGAACGCGAGTGATTAATCGCAAGAGCTGCGATCCATGCGACCGCGATCGCGATCGATACCAGCGCGTAGTCGAGATTTTTGAACGTAGACGTCGATACGTCTCCCGTGAGCGCGCCGAATCGCAGCCATTGAGCCAGCCCTACGGCCATAAGTACGCCAAGAAAATCGACGACAACTAGCCTGCGCGCATACCCCCGTTGCCACGCCGGAACCTTCATCGGTATCGGCACTATGTTTGCTGCGACTTCTAGCCGATCGTTGACCGCCGTCATGCTTCCCCCACACTACTCCCCCTATTTGCACGAACATTAGCCCACTGGCATGCCACTCTCAAGCTGAATAGATAGTTCGCTCGGCAAATTCTGGACACCCACTACAACGCCGGGTAACACAGCTGCAACGCGTATGGCGAGCGACCTACCGTTGACCTGGCTCAGCAGCGACACACCCTCCGCAGAATTTGAGCAGTGACGGTAGAGCTGCGGCAATCTGTTCACCAACCTCTTGAAAAGTCGAGAGGTCCCGTCCGATGGGGTCTGCGACGTCAACCAGCTCCCGCTGCGGAACATGCGCTCGCAGCCCCGATAGATCGGCGATTGTTGTCACACCCAGCTCGCCCACCAGGATGGTTAGCTCGGACATCGTGAAGGTGCGGCGAAACAGCGCAGGAGCATGCTGCAGAACCGTGTCTCGATGCTTAACCGCCATGGCAACAATCAGATCCGCACCCGCGCCAATCCTGGGAGTGAACTGACGCGCAGCGAAGTTCTCTGACTGGCCGCCCATGCCCTCTAACACGAGTGCAGCACTCGGATGAATCGGGTGCCCTACCACTGCCCGGACCCCGGCACTTGAAACCGTTATCTGAGGTGCGTCAGCTCCTAGGACGGTAGCGGCGGCGAGCCGCTCGGCAATCGGTGAGCGGCAAATGTTGCCTGTACAGACAAAAAGAACGTGCAGATCAGGCTCCTTCATCGTGTGCAGGCCGCCAAGTACACGGCTAATCGTATCGGCGTCAGGGAAGTATGCGGGTAGGAACCTGCGATCAAGCCAACCCTCGCCCATCACTCGCCCCGCTTTTTCACCGGCCGGGACAAAGCAGCTCGGGCGCAAGCATCGAGCGTCTCACCGCTAAAGTCTCGTCTGGGATATAGGCTCCCGACGCGCCAAGTTAGGCGGACACAGCTTCCCGTCCACTAAGCTTTTCCGCGTAACGTCGGAAGTAGATCTGCGCACAAGCGCTAGCAGGGCCATCTCAATCAGCTTGTGCAAAGATGACTCCGTGAGGGGGATAATTTTAGCCGGGGGCTCTGGGTCGCGACTGCACCCCGTTACACTTAGCGTATCGAAGCAGTTAGTTCCCGTGTACGACAAACCGATGGTGTACTACCCACTTTCGACGCTCATGCTTGCGGGCATTCGGGACATCCTAGTGATCACTACCCCCCAAGACGCCGACTCGTTCAAGCGGCTGCTCGGCGACGGTACGCGATTAGGCATCTCGATCGGTTACGCCCAGCAACCGTCGCCCGACGGTCTAGGCCAAGCATTCACGATAGGAGCAAAATTTATCGGGGATGGCCCCGTCTCGCTGATCCTCGGCGACAACTTGCTTCATGGCCCTGGCCTGGGCCGACAATTGAGACGATTCACCGACATCGACGGCGGCGCAATCTTTGCGTATCGGGTATCTGACCCATCCGCGTATGGGGTGATCGAATTTGACAGTTCAGGTGCGGCTATATCACTTGAGGAAAAACCACTGAAGCCAAGAAGCAGCTTTGCGGTACCAGGCTTGTATTTTTACGACAACCATGTGATCGACATCGCACGTAAACTCAAGCCGAGTCCCCGAGGTGAGTACGAGATAACAGACATTAATCAGATCTACCTCAACGAGGGACGTCTCCAGGTCCACCCCTTGCCAAGGGGCACCGCGTGGTTAGACACCGGCACGTTCGACCAAATGACAGATGCAGCAGATTACGTTCGTACGATAGAACGCCGCACCGGTATGCGAATTGCAGTTCCCGAAGAAATAGCTTGGCGGCAAGGTTACATAACCGACGAGCAATTAGCGGCGTTAGCCGCACCATTGATGAAGTCCGGGTACGGATCGTATCTCGTTAATCTCCTGAAAACCGGATGAGGCCTTTGTCGAGCCCAACCCCTGCTAGCGGCCTTTCAGGCGAGCGCAGGAAAATTCTTATCTTGGGCGCAGATGGGCAATTGGGCCGTGCGCTGCGACGTAAGTACGCGCGAGATCCCCGCGCTGAGTTTGCCGGACGTCAAGACCTTGCTCTCATCGCCGACAGACTGGAATCCGCACGGGCATGGGACGAATACGGTACGATAATTAACGCTGCAGCTTTTACATCGGTTGACCGAGCAGAGACTCCTCGAGGACGAGCCGAATGCTGGGCCACCAATGTCGCCGCAACAGCATCACTTGCACGCATCGCCGCCACGAACAGCATTACACTGGTGCAAATATCCAGCGATTACGTATTTGATGGCATATCGGAAAGGCCCTACCGAGAAGACGATGCAGTTTGCCCGCTCGGGGTGTACGGCCAGACGAAGGCAGCAGCGGATATGATCGTTGCCACTGTGCGACGCCACTACGTTGTTCGAACTTCATGGGTTATCGGTGACGGCAACAATTTCATCCGCACGATGCTGTCGCTCGCGGAACGGGGCGTGGACCCTAACGTCGTGAACGATCAGTGGGGTCGCCTTACCTTCACGTCACAGCTTGCAGAGGCTATCCACCATCTGCTTGAAAAACAGTGCGCTTTCGGCACTTATAATGTGTCGTCGTCCGGACCCGTGATCACCTGGGCCGACGTCGCGCAACACGTCTTCTCGATCGCCGGGCATTGCGTCTCTCGTATATCGCCCGTTGAAACCCGCCAGTATCTCAAGACAGTCAGCGGACCATTTGCACCCAGACCAAGAAACGGCGCATTGGATCTCGACAAGATAATTGGTTCAGGGTACGAGCCAGCTCCCGCACACGAGTTGATCGCCGACTACGTGCGCGATCATGCGTTAGGCCGAGCAGGCAACAGTAACACTGGACATCATGTTCGGTAGAAGCACCCGCCGGCCACCGGACAGAAAATCGTTGAACAGGCCTATCCGGGCAATCTTCGTAGTGCCTGACCTTAGAGTTGGAGGTGCCGAGAGGCACGTAACTACACTGCTCCCGCATTTAGACCCGGCCACGATTAACGCGAGCCTTGTTTGCATCGGGGAGAAGGGCAGTCTGTTCGCCACCCTGCAGGCGGCCGAAATACCAGCGCAAGCTCTTGAGCTGAGCGGCAGAAGTAACGCTGTTCGGGCGCTCATGTCGCTCACGAAGCTGGCGTGCAGAGAGCGCCCGGACGTTTTTATCGCTCGTGGATACAACGCTGAGGTATTCGCAACCCTTGTAGCTCGCTTGGTAGGAGCAAAAACTGTTATATGGGTTCACAACAACGGCGATATTCAGCCGCGTTCGCGGACCAAGCAATTTCTCGATCGTTTTCTCGATCGCTGGAGGTCAGCATATTTTGGAGTCGCCGAAACGCAGCGGGCCTATATGATAAAAGAGCTGCACCAGAATACTCAGAAAATTACCATAATTCATAACGGCGTCGATCCGACACAGTTTAAGGTTAACGCGGATCGTAGCGTTCTCTCAGAGTTCGACATCGACCAGGGGGATCCAATCATTGCCATTGTTGCAGCACTCCGACGCGAGAAAGATCACATGACGCTCTTGCGTGCTGCAAAAGTTGTTTCGGAGCGCTTTCCCAGAGCGAAGTTCCTCATTATCGGCGATGGGGAGATGCGACCCTACCTTGAGACACAGACCAAAAATCTCCAGCTGTCGGGTAATGTCATATTTACAGGTATGCGAAGCGACGTGCATCGCTTTCTGAACGCATGCGATATATTTGCATTATCATCTTCGACCGTCGAATGCTTTCCAATGGCGCTTTTGGAAGCGATGGCATCCGGTCGCCCAGCCGTATGCACTTCTGTGGGCGGCGTCGCCGAAATGTTGGAGCATGGCGCGACAGGGTTTCTTGTACCCATAGGAGACAGCCGACTACTGGCATCGCATATTACAACACTGCTCCACGACAGGGCGTTAGCGGCCCGCTTTGGACGAGCTGCGAGGAAACGAGTAGAGCAAGAATTCAGCCTGGAAAAAAGCGTGAGCTTGGCGACGCAAGCCATTGTACGAGTTGCAACAGAGGGTTGCTGAGATGCAATGGATGGTGCAAACCACTTCCCTTTCAGATCTGTGGGCGATGTGACGAAAAGAAACGCTCTGTGGGCATCAACGTCAGCCAAGGGTGGAATGGCCAGCTTCGTCAGCACGATGCGGGAGACACAATTATGGTCCGATTGGCATATTCGCATCATTTGGACGCACGACAACGGGCACACCCTTCGACGCCTTGTAATTTTTGGATTTGCGCTTGTAGAATTTGCAATTCGTCTTCTAGCTAATAGGCCTGATGTCGTTCATCTCCATGTATCTCAGAAGGGCAGTTTCTTTAGGAAAGCGATTCTGGCCTGGACCTGTTTCGCAATCCGCACGCCGGTGATAATTCACATTCATGGATCCAGTTTCCATATCTTCGCCGATAGCGCATCATCCCTTGGTCGCCATTTCATCAGACGCACCCTTGAGCGAGCCGATGTTGTGGCGGCACTAGGCAATGTATGGGCCGACCGCATACGCGCACTTGCCCCCCTCTCTCAGGTGGTCGTCTTGCCCAATGCTGTGCAGCCAGAACGCTCTATCGGGGTGGCACACGAAGGCCCCGTCACGTTCGCCTTCCTCGGGCAGATAGGCGAGCGCAAGGGAGCCTTTTCGCTGCTAAATGCGTGGGCGAACCTATTGGCATCTTTGCCGGCAGACATCAGCGTCCGACTCATCATGGCAGGTGATGGCGAGGTTGAACGCGCGAGGCGGGTCGTCGAGGAGTTAGGGGCCACTTCGACCGTAGAGGTAGTCGGGTGGCTATCTAGGCGGGAAGCCCAGCACCTACTCGACAGAGCTGATGTTCTCGTCCTGCCATCAGAAAACGAGGGCCAACCCATGGCGATCCTCGAAGCGATGGCGAAGGGGCTGTGCGTTATAGCGACGGAGGTGGGAGGAATCCCTGAAATGATCGGAGAAAACGCCGGCCTCCTGATTCCCCCCGGCGATCAAGAGCGCCTAGAAGAAGCTCTCATGGAAGCTGCTACAGATTCTACCGGTCGTCGGATTCTCGGATTAAATGCTCACCAAAGAGTTGTCTGCATGTACTCGGTCGAGGCCCTCGCTCAAAAAATTGACGAAATGTACACAACTGTTACAGAGAGAAAAAGGCGGGCCAGGGCGGTGGGTTAATCGTGGTGGCGTCAGGCAAGTCCTCCTAGATAGTGCGCGACTATGTCTGTTCCCTCAAGTCGATGCTGATGTTTCAGACCGAGAAAAAATACGCTGTTAGCGCCGTCGACTGAATGCTTCGAATCGAGTAGTCGGTCCAGGTGAACAAGCCAAAAAAAGGCTAGACCAACAATCTCGCCGGCTCGCATAGATCGAGTCAGCGCACGCACGAAATACCGAATCGACCACAGGAGCGACGAACCCGGACCCGCCACAACACCGGAATCGATCCTCTGAAACCGCTTGAACAGGTATCTATGACCACTTTCCGTGAAACGGGTGAAATCGAAAGGCCCCTCGTGCACCTGCTGCATGAAAGGCGTGTCCGAATAGACAATTCCCCCGTCACGAAGAACGCGATAAATTTCCGCGACAACGAGCGCGGGATCGAGCACATGCTCTAGAACCGCCTGCACTACGACGCCGTCCATTGAACCATCCGCCAGTGGGATCGAATGTCCGTCAGCCACAAACTGGATAAAGGGGCTGACGTATACGTCAAATCCCAAGAGATCGACGGCAGGATTTCGGTATAGATTTTCTAAACCAGACCCGATGGTACCGCCGCCCACAACGAGGATTCGCGGTCGCCGCACCTGCGCCCAGTCCTCGAGAAGCATTCGCTCCATCGTTGACACTGCTCGCTCTGCCACGTCGTTACGCCGATTCACCAGGCGCGACCGGGCGCGCTGAAGTCGTGAACGTCGCACCTCCGAGCTCCCACCAGTTGCGATGAGCTTGCCTTGCTCGAGAATGCTGTTCTCGAAATCGACAAGGACAGGCATATCATCGATCAACAGGAACGATTGCGATGAATGACGACAGGCCCCGCTCGAGCACAGCCACCTGTCTTCATGCTGGTTCAGCGGAGAAGAGCAAACAGGACAAATCAATAAGTTCTGTTCAATAAGGTCATCTAGTGTGAACACAGCAATTCCAACCACCGTCCAGCAACCTGAGAGCAATCTATTCTGCGCGGAAGCCCAGCACACACATATGATACAGACACTTTAAGTTAAGCCAACTAGGAGTACCGACCACATCTGTTGCCGGACCCTACCGCCATTTTGAGGTTTCCATAACGCGGCCAGCGTATTGTTTAATTTGGCGCATGTGCACGGTCAAGCTTGAAACCTCTTCGCGATTGCCCTCAGGCGGGGGAACACAATTACGGTGCGCGCGTATCTCTTGTTCAATTGTCTCGCACATTCCTTCCGTACACACACAGCTTCATCAGCTCAGCAAAGGCTCGATCACCGATCGTGATCACCACATTGTTAAACGTCCTATCTCGGCATTATCACATGGGAGGCTCTACTACTCGCCGAGTCCGTCCACTCATCACACCGGAAGCGGCCGCTACATACCATTCACGATCAAGATACCCTCGCAGGCCTACGACGCGCCTTAAGGGTGTGACTAACGCCATCAGCTTGAGCAATAATAGTAAAGACCACGTGAACGCAATGGTTCTGATCCCGGGCTGATAAATCGAGTAGTACATTGCCCGGGACCGATACAATTGACTAATGGCGAAATAGCGCCTTTGAGATGTTGATACCGCCCCAGCGTGCGTGATTACGGCCCTTGGCTCAAGCATCATTGGCACGTCAATTGACTGAAGTGCTCGAGCGAGACTTTCCTCTTCGTAATAAAGAAAGAAGCGCTCGTCAAAAGCTCCTGCGGCCCAAAAGTGGGACGCCTGGACGGCCATGCAAGAGCCTTGCACATAAGGGACTCGACCGCCCGTTTTGTAAATAGGGCTGTCGTTTGGGATATCTCTTGCCAATTTGCCGACTGCATACTTACGGGGGACGACCTCGGTCAGCAAGTCCATCGACATCGTTGACCAATTTCTGGCTCGAGTATCATCGCACCCGCGTGCATCAAGGATTTTGGGCCCAACTAACGCATTCTCCCGTACGGCCGCCTCTACGAGCTTCTCGAGACTTCCGCTTTCCAAGAACGCATCTGGATTGAGAAAAACGATCACTTCACCCGAGGCATTAGCCGCGCCCAGATTACAACCAGCCGCAAACCCGCGATTTCCGCCGGCGTTAATCACCCGGGCCCTGGGACATGCGCTTGCGACCATCTTCGCGCTCCCGTCCCGGGAGGCTTGGTCAACGACGACCACTTCTGCCGACGCCGGCACGGAATTAACGCATTGCAAAATAGTCGATGCCGAATTGTACGACACTACCACGACTGAAACAGACGTCATGCCGTCGCTTATTTCACCGGAAACAGTGGCCATTTTTTTCTCTCGCCAGCCTAAGATGCGACAAGCACATCGAATATCCAATAAATTACAAATTCGCTACGGATGCGCAGGCAGCGCGCGGAACCTAGGATCAACGTGCGTTACACTCGGGCCCGAAATTGGTTCGATACAGGTTATAGGTACGTATATCATTCGCCGCGTTAGCGCCCTCTCGCCTAACTTTGAAAGATTGTATGAGTTCAATGTTCGCGTACGCCCGATGTTCGCTTGTCAATTGTTGGCGAGTTTCTGATAGGAAGAGAAATTGTGGTCGGCGATAGCACACGTACGACCAAATCGAACCATCACCTGCCCTTATGTATGGAAACACTTCAGGAGAAACCAAGCCATATGTATCTAGAACCTCTCGCCCCGAGAAGTATCCCAAAACGCCAATCTGATTAGCGGCCACCACGTCACCTGGCTTAGAGACCTTTTGTAGTTTTTCTGCTGCTGCAATAAAATCGGGGTCCATTCCCATTGGCCACTTTGTCAGATACCAAGAATACCGATACTGTACAGCAAGTACAAACGCTATTGTCGCGACCACACCGGCTACTACTGCCTTAGGATATCGCCTCCAAACGATTTTCCAGGCCGCTACCCCGATAAGAATATAGACCGGCAGGGCTAGCATCATGTATCGGCCAGCCACCGGAGCCCCGCCGAGTACGTAAAACGAAGGCAGAGCGAGCCCCCAGCCAGCAGGTAATAGCCATCTGCCTCGCGATTTCTTCAGGTGGCCAGCAGCCGCTCGGCGAAGTGGAGTCACCGCTACGAGGACAACAAGCGCAATGGCCTGAAACAACCAGAAGCTGAGAAAGTAGCGGAGAATCTGTTCGAATGCCAGACCATGGTTGGAGGTCATCTTCGCCGTCACGGTGTTCGGAATAATCGTGCCGAATGAACTCTTCGCGTATATGAACCATGGCAGTAAAACTGCGGCATACACGCACAGCAAGATCATCGAATCGGCAAGTTTTCGACGCTTTTCCGTAAACGCAATATCGATAATCAACAGCGGAGCCAGGATCAACATTTCAGGACGCGTCAGGCCGGCAAGTGCAGCTAACAACGGCGTCAGCCAATTGATACGGCCAGAGTTCTTCCATTGATCCTGACAGTAGAAAATTCCGACTAACAGGAATAATGCAAAGGCGTTCTCCAGTCCACTAATTGTCCATCGCACGAACCATGGGTCCACGATCAGAAGAAGCCCAGCCAAAGGCGGTGCAAGTCCGCCTCCGAGGTAGCGTTCAGCTAGCTTGTAGAACAGAACAATTAGCGCGGCGGCAAATATCCAGTTCAGAATGTGCGCACTTGACACGACATCCAGTCCGACCTTGCTCACACCAGCGATCATCAGCACCCAAAGTGGCGCCGTTGATCCATAGGTCGGCTGGCCAGGATTGAAACTGTAGCCTGCGCCGGCGGTGAGGTTACTCGCAAAACGGAATGTAATATACGCATCGTCGCCCGCGAAATTCCGGTAGGGCGCGAGCACAACGATCGCGACCAACAGCAAGCCACCGCAAAGAGCCGCTGATTGACCTCTCATGCTCATTGCCGACGGCCTAAGCATTATCTGAGTGGGGTCTGACTGAGGTGTTATGACGGTACTCGTTGCGACAGGGTGCGTGCCTGGCGGCAAGTCGCAGATCTACACCACGGAGATAGACCGCGGCTAGATATCGGTAACACGGACCATGAATACGCTGACCACTGCGCCAGTCTGTCGTTTGCACGCCCTCCGGCACTTCGGCCCCCGTTCCTTCGGATAAGTAATGGGGTCGCTCGGGCGCTCGTATCTCGCCGCCGCTGCGCCTAGACCATGGCTGGGATACCAGTATGCGGATTACGGCCACCGCCCCCCTCAATAGATGTTGGCGCGGTGGCTACCGCGCCACCATCGCAGCGCATCCACGCACCGACCTCGCGCCACCTCCCGTTCAGGCGCGTCTAGACCGATGCGTCCGTTATGGACACGAAGGTAGTGTAAGGGCACGGATCGGCGGGCGCGCTGCCTACACTCGACACCTAGGTCAGCAATCGACACGGTTTACGGACGTCCCGTAGTGCACGAACGATTAGTCGCAGACTCTCGGAGAAACTGCTCGTCCTCAATCCGAGGTAAGTAACGAATCGAGGCTTTCGAGGAAGGGCGGGGAACATGGGCCAATTCCGTTTCGCCGGTTGGCGCCACCTAGGCCTCGTGGGATCGGTGGTCGCGGGTCTGTTGGTTGGCGGGGCAGTGGCAATCCGACCCCTTACCGCACTCATTGTCGTCGCCTTCGTAGCGTGCCTCGCCATCTGCCTGGCCAGTCCCACCACCATGGCCGCTCTGGCTACTTTTACCGCGTTCGCCTCTCTACCCGACAGCCTCCATGTCGGAAAAGTTTTCGGACCGATCGGTTTCGACATTCAGGACGTCCTTGTTATCTTTGCGATCTTTGCTCTCCTACTCAAGGTAAAACTACGCCTCTCGGACATCCAGCCTGCCGCATCGTTTACCGTCGTGATATTGCTAGGGTTAGTAATCGGTATTTCGACCGGCAATGAATTGAGCAGGAACCTGGGCGAAGTAAAAATTCTTTTTATTGCGGTATCCGGCTTCTTGCTAGGCGCACTTGTTGTGCATGCCGGCCTTCTGCGCCAAACGATCCGAGCCTTTGGTTTAATCTTGTGGTTTTCGGCCGCAATGGTCCTCATGAGCTCTGCCTCAGGGCTTCGTCTTGCGGGTCGCAATGAAACTCTTGAAGGTGGCGTTGGGGATACCGCTACGAGAATTCTAACGAATACTCAGACACCCGCACTTATCGCGCTGACAGCTCTGGTTGTACTGACAGTCGTTGGCCGGATTGGATCGAAGCCTTGGCTCTGGTACGGGATCCCTGCTGCAGTGATACTGCTCTTGGGGTTTTCACGTAACACGCTGTTGGCGCTCACGATCGGAGCAGCGCTGAGTCTGCTCTTTGCATTTTCATGGCAATCGGTCCGGCGCATAACAATTATGGCGGTAGCGGGACTAGCATGCGCCAGCTTTTCCGCTGGCGCGTTGTACTTACTACAAGGCTCGGCCTCGGCGAACTGGGCCAATGGCCAAATCAGGGGATATTTCGATCGCGTTTTTGAAGGGACCTCAACCGACGCTTTGTCTAAGGACCCGTCCACTCTCTACCGTCTTCGCGAAAATGACAACTTGATACAGGCATTCTGGGAAGCGCCCCTTTTTGGGCACGGGTTTGGGTACGCCTATCAGCCACCGATCGGCGCCAGTGGCTTTTTTGCAGCGATCGATGGCCCTTATTACGCACACAATTTTTACTTATGGATTTTGGTCAAGGCTGGCGTTATCGGCTTCGTCGGGTTTGCGTGTTTCGCAGTGCCACCCGCCGTCAGAGCGGCTCGTGATGGGCGCACATTTACGCGTGCGGCGGGAATCGTGAGCATATCTATGCTCATTATCTGCCTAGTCAACCCGCTGCCCCTTGGCTCCGCCAATTCACTAGCCCTCGGGCTCACGCTTGGCTGTGCCGCAGCTCTCGGCAAAGTGGGAAGCCAAAGTCTGCCCCCGCCGTCGCCGACCGCCGTGGCAGTAGGGCGTCCTAGCGGCGGCTTGGAAGAACGCCATCAATACACGTTTGCCACGCCGGAGGGGAGTTATGGGCAACGCCAGAGGCGAGAATTACGCCTCGCCGATGGATAGCCCTACCTTGAGTGACCTCCGTCTACGACTGTCTTGCGGACCGTAGCGCCGGAGATCGCTCGCATTGACGGTAATTGCGCCCAGCGTGCAATTAGCAGTCGGATCGGTATGTTTGGTCTCGGGGGCGTCGACGTAGGCTGACCGTCCTCATTGGTCTGCTTACTTCGGAAGGAATCGCTCGGTGCAGCTCAGCATTTTTGGCCTTGGATACGTAGGCACTGTCTCTGCAGGTTGTCTGGCGGGCGACCACAACTACGTCATCGGCGTGGATCCGAACGAGACCAAAGTCGACCTGATAAATAGAGGCCTAGCGCCGATTGTCGAGCCGCACGTTAAGAATCTGATTGCGGAAAACGTCCGAGACGGCAGGTTACAGGCCACCACATCCGTTCACGACGCAGTATCGAACAGCCAGATGTCCATGATATGTGTAGGCACACCAAGTCAACTCAACGGCAACTTGGACCTGAGTCATGTGCGTCGTGTTTGCGAACAGATCGGCCAGGTTCTTGCTCACAAGGCCGGCTACCACATAGTCGTCGCACGGTCGACAATGCTGCCAGGAAGCATGGAAAGTGTCGTCGTACCAACGCTAGAGGCTGCTTCTGGCAGACGGGCGGGTACCGATTTCGGTGTGTGTAGTAATCCCGAGTTTTTGCGAGAGGGAACGGCAGTTAGAGATTTTTACAATCCTCCAAAAACTGTCATCGGCGAAAATACGCCGCATGACGGCGACCTGCTGGCTGAGCTCTACGCTAAGATCGACGCGCCGCTAATTCGTACATCGGTCAAGGTCGCCGAAATGGTGAAGTACGCTGACAACAATTGGCATGCCCTGAAGGTTGCTTTCGCAAATGAGATAGGCACCATCGCTAAAGCAGCAGGCCTCGACGGCAGGCAAGTGATGCAAATCTTCTGCGAAGACCGCAAGTTGAATCTTTCTGAGTACTATTTGAAGCCAGGCTTCGCTTTCGGCGGATCCTGCTTGCCAAAAGATGTGCGCGCACTTACCTATAAGGCACGAAGTCTAGACCTCGATGTTCCGGTGCTCAATTCCATTATGGTGTCGAACCGTATTCACATCGAGCGCGCTCTCGAACTGATTGCTTCGAAACAGAATCGCAGAATTGGCATTCTGGGGTTTGCCTTCAAGGCGACAACTGACGACCTACGGGAATCTCCAGTGGTGGAACTAGTGGAACGACTCATAGGCAAGGGCTACGACCTCCGTCTCTACGACCGCAACGTCAACATGGCAGCACTTACCGGCGCAAATCGCGACTATATACTCAATCATATCCCCCATATCTCACGTTTGATGGTGTCTTCCACGGCAGAAGTGATCGATTTTGGCGACACTATTGTTGTGGGTAATGCGGCCGAAGAGTTCCGGAGCGCCGCAGAGCAGGTCAACTCCGGGAAAGTTATCGTCGACCTTGTGCGTATCCTTGACCGAGACAGCGGTGGTAGCTATGAAGGGATGTGCTGGTGAAGACTACTTCATACAAAGGTCGGGCTATTCAGCAGCCGCGAGTTCTAATCATTGTGGAAAACCTGCCTTCGCCATTCGACAGGCGAGTCTGGCAGGAAGCAACCGCGCTTTACGCCAATGGGTGGCTGGTAAGCATTATCTGTCCGACCGGGAAAGGATTTGAGCGCACTTATGAGTTGCTCGAAGGAATCCATATCTACCGGTACAAACTTCCGCTGGAGGGGGACGGTCCACTTTCGTATCTCGTCGAGTACTCCGCCGCGATTTCGCAAATCTTCCGCTTAGCCTGGAAGGTCAGAAGGAATCACGGCTTTGACGTCATCCATGCATGCAACCCCCCCGATCTTCTGTTCCTCGTAGGCGGGTTTTTCAAGTTGCTTTTCAAATCAAAGTTCATCTTTGATCATCATGATATCAACCCAGAGTTATTCGAAGCGAAATTCGGTAAGCGCGGTATGTTATGGCGTCTGATGGTGCTACTAGAGCGATTGTCATTTAGAGTCGCGGATGTCTCATTAGCGACCAATGAGTCGTATCGACGCATAGCTATCGAGCGCGGCGGCATGGAACCCGACAAGGTTTACGTTGTCCGGAGCGGCCCAAAACTAGAGCGATTGCGCGTAGTACCTAAAAACGACGCCCTTAAACGCGGCCGGCGGTACCTTGTGGGGTACGTCGGCGTCATGGGAAAGCAAGAAGGGCTTGATTACTTGCTGAAAGCCGTGCATTACCTGGCTTATCGTCTTGAGCGCTCTGATATTCAGTTCTGTCTGGTCGGCGGAGGCACGTCACTTGAACAACTAAAACAGATGGCTGTTTCCCTGAAAGTGGACCAGTACGTGACCTTCACTGGACGTGTTCCTGACCAGCAACTTCTCGAAGTTCTGAGCACTGCAGATATCTGCGTGAATCCAGACGTCTTTAACGCGATGAACGACAAGTCAACAATGAACAAAGTTATGGAGTACATGGCGCTCGGAAAGCCGATTGTGCAATTCGATCTAGCGGAGGGACGTTTCTCCGCAGGTGAATCGTCGGTTTACGCCAGCCCTAATGATCCGGAGGATCTCGCTCGACAGATGGCCAGCTTGCTTGACGACGCGCAGCGGCGGTCTGCCATGGGCGAGCTAGGACGCGCGCGAATCGAAAACGAACTTGAATGGAAGTATGAAGTTCCGAAGCTATTGGCAGCTTACAAAGCACTGAAGATCGTTCATGTCCGGTGACGCCTCCGTCGATATCCGTTCTGCGTTCAGTCTGCGAGAGCCGTTGAGGTGCATTTCCGCCACGGCGTTGGCAGAGGTTGAGTGGAATCGATATTAGCGCCCAGATGATCGACAGATACGACGATCGCTAATGAGCGTTCGATTAACTCGACGGGCGCTCGGGGCGGCGGTTTGCGCTGTCGCCGGGAGCGCCGCTCTCCCCACTCCGCGTGCGCAAGGGATGCCCGATGTTCGGCCAATTCCGCCGCGCCTCCCTGACGGGCTGCAACTGCGAGGTGCCAACATCGTTGGCAGCTTCTCGGTCCCCAGCGTGGACACCATTTGGGGCGGGTTATGGCGAACGTGGGACTGGAATAATTGGATACGTCCCCAAATCGAGGATGCAGCGGGTGTTTGCAACGCCATCCGGTTTTGGGGCAACACGCTTGCACTGGCAGACGGTAGTATGAAACTTAGTCAGTACCTGCACCGCTGGCAGCGCACGCTCGATTACGCCTTGTCTTTAGGTCTACTCGTATACCCGTGCGGGGGCGACCTACGGCACTGGGGTCCGTTCAACCCCACCCATGCGCTAGAAACTTTCAATGAGTTGGCCGACCTATTCTCTCATTATCAAAATGTCATCGGCGTGGATGTAACAAACGAGGCATCCGACGCAATGCGCGCCACGCCTACTAAATACTCCTACCGTGGGTCCACTCCCCCTACGCAACTGCTGGAGTCGTTGGGCGAGACTTTTCGGACGCGCGGCCTTGCAGTGACCCATTCGCGAAGCATACGAGAGCGCTCGGCGTGGTCGACGCCCTTTGCCCTCGACTCAAAAGTCGATTTCGTCGACTTTCACGTTTATTATTCTCCGCAACTAGGCGATATATCACTTGCTTTGGACAGACCGCGGAGCGAGGACAAACAGATGATTATCGGCGAGTTTGGCCAGGACACGACGCGCCCTCCAAAGGTACGCGCGGCATATTACGAGGCAGTTCGAACGCTGTGCATGAGCGACAGACGCTGCCGAGGTGCGTTTGCCTGGTCCGCCTGGGATCTGAGTCCGTCTGTATCAGGTCAGTGGGGCCTTTTCGACCGAAAGCGTGAGCTACGGAAAGACATAGGCGACGTGTTTGTGCAGTTTCCGACGCGCTGAGTCCACCGAGCTCGTTCGTTGTCGTAGACCTGATCACTTCCGCTGCAGCGAGTACGCAAGAACCCTAAGTAACTCGGAGGCGGCAGCGTCCGCTGAATAGCGCTTCTCGTAATGGGCGCGACAGACCGCGCCCCTTTTGGCCGCCAACAACGGGTCAGCAAGTTCGTCGAAGCGACGAGCTAGCCCGTAGATGTCGTCAATTCCCACGGGCTGCTCAGCTGGCGGTTGCATTTCAGGTAGCGCTCCCGCGGTCGATACGATAGGCGTTACGCCGAGCTGCATCGAGAGCACCTGGACACCGCTTTGCGAAGGCTGTCTGTAGTGGACCACTGATGCCTTCGCGTGGGATATGTCGTTGAGCACCTCCCGATACTGGAAACGCGCGCGGCGCCATTCGGCATTGACAGGGAGAGCGCCGTTCCAATCGCCATCGCCTATGAGAATAAGCCTGTCTCCCCGCCACGCGTCGCCTTCGGTATGTATGCGCCAAGCTTCCATACATACATCAAGATTCTTGTACTCATGCATTCGACCGACTACAACAAAATCTCGGCGGCGTGAAGATTCAACTAGGTCCGGAACTCCGCTCTGCTCAAGATCGCTCGTAAGCGGAATGATCGCCTCGGCGCCGATTGCTTCCGCTACGTACTTACTGAAGGCAATCTTGCTCGCCGAACGCGACCATCGCGCAAAAATGGCGCGCTCCCATCCAGGTCTAGCGTGGATCGCGTCATGGGGCTTATCATCGTGCACCATTTCGAACCGCGGCACTCTGGGCGCGAGTGCCATCCAGCGCGGGTCTCGGACCAATTCAGCAACGATGACGTCCGGGCAAAACCCGCGCACCAAGGGCAACACTTTCCCAAATGCTGCCCAGGAGTTCAATTGCTTGACACGTGTATCCAGAACCACCTCATACGGACGAGACACGCCTGAGCTCGGGTGACGGTCGGATGTCACCAGCATCGTTTCGACTCCGAGCTTCATCAACGATTCGCAATAGATCCGCGCGAGTGGACGCATCCAGGGAGATAGCCAGAGCACCTTCATAATCTTGCATCTCCAAGTGTCAAAGACTTCCGGATCGGCCAGCGTCCAGCACCGCCGAAACACTTCGTGATTCCATCACTAACACGGCGCCGCTCGCGACCCGCGGTCACGACGGGGAAGAACGCCAGCCCTTGAACTGTGGAAGATAACGGAGGCGCGATCCCACGGCAACATAGACACATACAAAGACTGTCAGCGATATGGCGAACGGCAACCAAGCAGAACTTCTGTCCGTCGGCCTCATCATCAGGTTAAAAACGACAGGTGCAACCAGGGCTGCTGCCCCCACGGCGAACGGTCCAGTCACTGCACGAAGGTACGCCCCAGGTGGGACCTTCAGTGACCGCTGAAGAAAAAGCACGGCGGCGATGTTGGAAACTATCGTCCATAGGCCAATTGCCCCCGCGATTCCAACAGTGCCAAAAAGTTTTCCGCAGGCTAAGGCCAAAATGACTCCGATTACGGCAGCAATGAACGCGATTGCGCCTACAACTCCAGATCTACCCAATGCTAAATAACTTGCCGTACATACAGCTGTCGAAACGTTCACTATAACGCCCGCAACGAGTAGCAGGATCAACACTACGACGTCCTCGCGTCCACTGCCTAGCCACAGTGGTACGGCGCTAAGTGAAGTCGCAGCCAGCATGAATGCTGGAAACGCCGCGACCGCAGCATTAAGCTGCGTCAGCCGAACGTACTCTCCCCGTAGGCTTTCCACTCCCGCCGTCGCAAACTCACGGGTTAGGTGAGTGGTGAGCGCCATCGAAGGCGCCGCCCCCAGAGCTTGTGCGCCCTTGACTAAGCGGATAGCAAGTTCATAGAGGCCGGCGGCAGACGGTCCCACAATCGCACCAGCGACAATTTTTCCCGACTGGAACCAGATCACGTCCGCCGCACCCAGAACTTGACTCTTGACGCCATAGGAAAGAACTTCCCTAGCCAGCGACCGGCTCGGGGGTCCGATTACAAACCCCCCCTCGTCGACTAGAACGATCGCAACTAGGACAGCCAACCCAACCGCGGTCCCTATCGCGGTCCCCCAAGCAAACCCGAGAAGCGAAGCGTTCGGCATCAAGCCAACCACTCCTCCGGCCACTTGCAATACGCCAAGTGCGGCGATGCCGACGCTCGAGGGGACTTGCCTCCCCCTACCCGTGGAGATCGCTGCAACAGTACGAGCCACCAGTGTGATGGCGAGTGTGGATACCGCTGCGTAACATAAGCATCGAGCTAAGTTTGGATCGTCGATTCTTAGAAGTGCATTCAACGGTTCGTAAAGGAAGAGTGGAATTAGATATAGAGCGCTAATCAGACCCACTAGAGCGATTCCACAAATACCAATAACCGCCCGTTCACTTTCCGATTCGTCTCGCGAGTTAAATAAGGCTACATATCGGTTAGCCGCGCGTGCAACGCCTAGGTCACCGAGGCCAAGGTATTGCGTGAAGGCGGCGACTATTGACCACACTCCGAAATCATGAAGCCCCAATTTCGCCAAAACGTACGGGGTTGCGACCAAATTCATCCCATAGCCGGAAAAGATGGGGAGAACTTGCGCGATCGCTCCCGCCTTGAGCCTTTGGACGGACCGCCGTTGCGGTTGCTTCATTCTTTCACCGACCCAAGCAACAGAACAAAAGTTCTACGTGTCTGCCCGCCTACGCCGTGGGCTCGTCGGCCGTGGCTTCTGAGAGAGCGAATCTGTGGGGCCATCGGCACTCTGTTTTGCGACGACCGACGTGCGGCGGGCTTCCTCCTTGGGGTCCGCTCGATAGTACGTATAGTTGTAGCTGTAAGCGGCTCCACCGCGCGACGGCATCATTGTAAATACGGTCCCAAGCAACGGCGCCCCAACATCTACCAAATTGCGCACTGAATGAGCTAGCTGATCTCGCTTCGTCTGTCCGTAACGAGCCATCAACAGCACTCCATCCGCACCGGCCGCCAGGATCGCTGCGTCCGTGACCGCAAGGAGCGGAGTCGAGTCGATGATGACGTAGTCGAAGCGGGTTCTCAACTCGTTGAGGAGTTTTCGAGCCGCGAGGGAGCCGAGCAGTTCACTTGGGTTGGGCGGTATCGGCCCTGAGGTAAGAACGGATAAACCCGGAAACCGCGTCTCCTGTAACGCATCTTCTAACACTGCCGCACCGCTCAACACCGTGCTGAAGCCCACAGCGCCGACGAGGTCCAAATAAGTGTCCAACATCGGCCGCCGCATGTCACCGTCCACCAACACAACGCTGTGTTCGGCTTCGGCCAGAGCGAGGGCCAAATTCACTGCAGTAGTCGACTTGCCCTCGTGCGGCATAGAACTGGTCACCACGATGACACGGGGCGGTTGATCGACTGCCACAAACTGCAAATTGGTACGCAGCTTGCGAAATGCTTCCGCGATACTCGAATTGTCGCGATCAAAAGCGATTGCTGCCTGCCTCCGACGTTCCTTATCCAGAGGGATCGAGCCGACAATACCTGTTCCCGACAACTCCTCGAGAGTTTCCCTATCCTTAACTGTATTGTCAAGCAGGTCGCGCAAAATTGCCAATCCCACTCCAAGCAAAGTTCCGAGGAGCAGGCCAAGGGCGATATTCCGGCCGGTTTTGGGAACTACCGGAGTGGCTGGAATTGATGCGCGCTGTTCCACCACAACCCTTGAATCGGGACGGGCGCCGGCGTCTGGAGTTTCAAGCTCACGGACTAGCGTCACAAACTCATCGGACAAAGTGTTGGCCATATCCCGAGCGCGCACAGGCGATTCGTCGAGAACAGACACATCTATAAGTACCGTTTCAGGCTTGGCGCTTGCGCTGACTTTGCTACGAAGTGCCGCCGCGCTCATATCGAGGCCCATCTTATCGACTGTTCGTTGTGCAAGTGTCTCACCAGTCAAAAGCTCCGTGTAAGAAGCAACCCGTTCCTGCGAGAACCGATTGCCTTGATAGGTTTCTGCAAGTGACGTGCCAGCCGTAGTTGACACAAACAGACGAGTTGATGCTTGATACAGGGGGGTTGTGGCGAGCGAAACAATTGTGGCGCCGAGAACAGTGACCAGCACAGTCGCGCAAACCGTGACCCACCTGGCACGGAGGAGTTTCAGGAAATCTTGGATGTTCAAAGGCACCCCTTAGTTGCAAGAATGGGTTGAACTGTGGAGGCCACGGTTCCTCCGCCCGCGACTACGAGAGTGGAACTGATTTAGCTGAGACCTCAGGCCAGCACGCTCAATACAGAAAATGTCGTTCATCAATTTCGGAAGCACTCCGGCACCAATACCTTTGGCACAGCCGTCTCTACCATCGGCTGGCTAGGAGCCTCAGGCTTTCCTGTAACCACCGGCTCTGAAAGCTGGAAACTGATATCACCCGTCTGACCTGGTGGAAGAATGACCTGGACTTCAAAAACCGGGTGTCCGCGTTCAATTCCTACAATCGCGGGGACTCGCTCGCCGTTCAAGATCGCCGCCGAAAGTTTCGCATCCTTTGTTGCGAACAATCGGACGGAAGTTATATTCGTACCCCTTGGCACCTTAATTTGCACGTCTGGTGAAAGGCCTGCCATCGCAGCCACATAGTCGGGTAGCGGCTCATCAGGGACTGTATTAGTCAACTTCACCGTAACTGTCGAGGCCCTTGTGTCGCCTTTGCAAGCGTCTGCGGCATATTCGATCTGTGACCGGAGGTAATAATCCAGTTTGTTTCCACCCAAGTTGTTGATCACCACCGCCGCGAAAGGAGCGCTATCAGCAGGAATGCTGTGAGCAAGAGATGTCTCTTCCAGCAACTTCTGCTCCTCAGGCAGCGAGCTCCAAACTGCGATGCGCCTTTCACCCACCGCTTTTCCCAGAGCCTCAAGTAACTTTCGGGGCGACGCGACGGGACCTGTAATTTTGCCAACTACCGCATTAGCTATATCTTGCAAATATCGCTTACGCGCCGGCTGGTCCTCTGGGAACCGCTTGTACGCGTTGGACTCCGTTAACTCGACTACATTGTCCTTCGAGACACTCTCACCATCCGCTAGGGTTACCGGACCGACAGCGCCAAGTATGTAACTAAGAGCAACGGGGTCGATTGCAATCACTCCATCGACGGTTGTACCCGTTTCCACCGCCCACATCGACTGCCATATCTGGGCGGTATACGGGAAGTGCGGGCTGAGATTGCTGTTGCGGAAGTCGGTGAATGCATTGGCGTAGCCGTACATTCTGTCGTATTCCGGCCCGAGATCGACGGGGGCGATGGCTTCAGCAAGGTCGTTGTTCGAAGCTAAGGTATCAACCGTCGGCGTGCCGTCGTCGAAACGTATGATTCCGAATCCGCCAAGCAGTCCGCCTGTTCCGCGGGCTTCCGCGTTGGTCTGAAAACCCATGAAATAGGTCCTGGGACCATCCGCCCCCATCATCGATGGGACCAATTTCGCCGCCAATGCGGTGTTTTCCAGAACCGACGTCAGATCGGCGATTTGACTTTGCAATTGGGACCGCGCGTCCCTTATCAGGGATACGTAGCGAGGGTCGGTGACGGCGCCAGCATCCACATTCAAGCGCTTCGCGTTGGTAGCCAACTTGCTGAGCTGCGGCTCCTGACTACGAAGCAGATCCACGTCGATCCGACCACCTTTGTAGAGACGATCAGGCGAGATGGTCACACCCACTTCGGTCGCCGGCTGGAGAACGTCCGCGGCAAGCCCAAGTACGACGTCGGTAATTTGTTGACCTGTCTTGAAGGGACTGCCTATCCAGGGCACTGCCGCAACAACGTTCCACGCGAGCGAATGCGTGGCGTCACGCGCGGCCTGCGCATTGGACAGAGCATCACTCGCAGAGACAGCGGCCGCCTTCGTATCTGCTTCCAGCAGCTGATCTTTGGCCGCAGTAGCGCTTGCACGAGCCGACTCGAGGTGCGACTTGGCCTGAAATGCTCCGATGGCCACCCAGCAACCAAGAAGCACGATCAGTAGAGCAACGAATAATGAGCTCCAGAGAATGACGCGCCGACGGGACGGGCCCTCATCTCCCTCGTGGCTAACGCCTGCTTCTGCAGATTCATGGGCATGCCGCCTGGAAAAGAAGCGCACTCAGACTGTCCTGTGAATGACCAAGGCCTGCACGTCTTGCGACGGGCAGGCCTCAGTGCGATTAAAGATCGACAAGTTGGCTATCAGCAGCTGCCGCTGGTCGTCGTGCCGTAGGGCCCGATACCCACCGAGTTGCCACCCAGGCACACATCGAAGGTGATGCCGTTAGTGACAGCCTCGTTCGTACGCAGCTGAGCCGCGCGAGACGCAGCTAGCTGACCAAAGAAGGTGTCCGGATGCGCGGCTGCATATGCCTCCAGGCGGGTCGCGCGGCGGTCCTGAGAAGCAGCACTCTGCTTGAGGAACACGGAGTACAGCTGAAGCGAGGCCGCCGTGATCACGTACACCGGCCCCTTTGGCTGCAGCGGTAGGTCCGCGAAGCTAGGCGCAGCCGGAAGCTGGATCTGCGGAGCCGCATTCGCGGCGACCGGAACAAACGCAGCGCCCGCTGCGACGGCGGCCGCTGCGACCGTCACCTGGAACTTTGTAGCAACTGTGGTCATTTCCCCCACCTTTTCGAATCCCCATGCACGACAAGTTGCTGGAAGCATCGCAGACTCGGGGGGTGCTGTCAAACGATCCGGCGATGTTTCGCAGCCTTTCTCTGCAATCGTCAAAAACGTCACAACCTGCGAGATGAGGTACGTCGGCTATGCCTCGCCGTCACCGCCTAAGACGGGTTGACGACCGCGGCGTACCACCGCCCCGTAACAGGCCAGAAATATTTGCTGAACGCGTTACAACTACACATTTGTGGTGGTCCACGCTGTGATCTTGATTAAATTCACAATGGCTGTTTCCGACACTTTCCGTGTTCAGCTTGTAGTGCGAGGGGCGCACCCGGGTACGCAGGAGGCCTTTTTAAGGGACTACTAAGGGCCAAGCGCGCCGTCCGAAACCGACGCCGTTAGCATCAAGAACCATGACGAGCGTGACTGAGCCTTCTGCCGAGCACGAGATCGATATCCACACCACCGCCGGGAAGCTGGCCGATCTGCGCAAGCGCGCCGAGGAGGCCCTGCACCCAGTCGGCGAGGAGGCCGTCGAGAAGGTCCACGCTAAAGGCAAGCTCACCGCCCGCGAACGCATCCTCGCACTGCTCGACGAGGACTCCTTCGTCGAACTCGATGCGCTGGCCAAGCACCGCAGCAAGAACTTCGGCCTCGACAAGATCCGCCCCACCGGCGACGGCGTGGTTACCGGCTACGGCACCATCGACGGCCGCGACGTCTGCATCTTCAGCCAGGACGCCACCGTCTTCGGGGGTAGCCTCGGCGAGGTCTACGGCGAAAAGATCGTCAAGGTCCAGGAACTCGCGATCAAGACAGGCCGTCCGCTGATCGGTATCAACGACGGCGCCGGCGCGCGCATTCAAGAAGGTGTGGTCTCCCTCGGCCTCTACAGCCGGATCTTCCACAACAACATCAAGGCCTCGGGCGTCATCCCCCAGATTTCGCTGATCATGGGCGCGGCCGCCGGCGGCCATGTCTACTCCCCCGCCCTCACCGACTTCGTCATCATGGTCGACCAGACCAGCCAGATGTTCATCACCGGTCCCGATGTCATCAAGACCGTCACCGGCGAGGACGTCACCATGGAGGAGCTGGGCGGCGCCCAGACCCACATGTCCAAGTCCGGCACCGTGCACTACGTGGCCTCCGGCGAACAGGACGCCCTGGACTATGTCCGTGACCTGCTGAGCTACCTGCCCGCCAACAACTACGCCGATCCGCCGCGCTACCCGGCGCCGCCGCACCCGGGCGCCATCGAGGACAACCTCACCGATGAGGACATCGAGCTCGACACCCTCATCCCCGACTCGCCGAACCAGCCCTACGACATGCACGAGGTCATCTCGCGCATCCTCGACGACGACGAGTTCCTGGAGATCCAGGCCGGTTACGCGCAGAACATCATCGTCGGCTACGGCCGGGTCGACGGTCGCACCGTCGGCATCGTGGCCAACCAGCCGACCCAGTTCGCCGGCTGCCTGGACATCAACGCCTCGGAGAAGGCCGCCCGCTTCATCCGGACCTGTGACTGCTTCAACATCCCGATCGTGCTGCTGGTCGACGTGCCGGGGTTCCTGCCGGGCACCGGCCAGGAGTACAACGGCATCATCCGCCGCGGCGCCAAGCTGCTGTACGCCTACGGCGAGGCGACCGTGCCCAAGATCACCGTGATCACCCGCAAGTCCTACGGCGGCGCGTACTGCGTGATGGGCTCCAAGGACATGGGCGCCGACGTGGTGGTGGCCTGGCCGACGGCCCAGATCGCCGTCATGGGCGCCTCCGGCGCGGTCGGCTTCGTCTACCGCCAGGAGCTGAAGAAGGCGGCCCAAGAGGGTGAGGATGTCGACGCCCTGCGCCTGGAGCTGCAGCAGTCCTATGAGGACACCCTGGTGAACCCGTACATCGCCGCCGAGCGCGGTTATGTCGACGCGGTCATCCCGCCGTCGCACACCCGCGGTTACGTGGCCACCTCGCTGCGCCTGCTGGAGCGCAAGATCAGCCAGGTGCCGCCGAAGAAGCACGGCAACATCCCGCTGTAGAGTCTTCGGACCAACCCGCGACAGGCCCTCTGCGAGAAGGACTTTCATGAGCCACGACGTCGATATCGTCGAAGTCAGCGATCCGCGCGATATGACCATCGACAACCCGGCGCCCCCGGTGCCGGAGTTCCGGGTGGTCAAGGGCGAGCCGTCCGACGAGGAGCTGGCGGCCCTGGTCGCGGTGCTGTCGGCGGCCGGCGGAACCGGTCCGGGTGAACCGGGCCCGCAGGAGCTCAATCTGTGGGGCCACCCGGTGGACAAGCTGCGGTACCAGAGCCACTCCTGGCAGCGGATCACGCTGTTGGAGCGGACCCACATGCGCAGGTGACGACGCGCCTGGTCCTGGGGTCGGCCTCCTCCGGCCGACTCGCAGTGCTGCGGTCGGCCGGGGTCGACCCGCTGGTCGTGGTGTCCGATGTCGATGAGGACGCCATCATCGCGGCGCTGTCCGATTCGGGAGCGCCTGAGGTGGTCGCCGCACTGGCCGCCGCCAAGGCCGAGCGTGTCGTCGAGCTGCTCGATCCCGCGATTGCCGCCGATTGTGTTGTGGTGGGCTGCGATTCGATGCTCGAGATCGACGGCGTGCTGAGCGGTAAGCCGGGGACCGCGGCGGCCGCTCGACGGCAGTGGCAGGCATCAGCGGGCCGGACCGGTCTGTTGCACACCGGCCACACCGTGCTGCGGGTTGTCTCTGGTGCGGTGGCAGGCCGGGCAGAACGGACCGGGACCACCACACTGCATTTCGGCTCGCCCACCGATGCCGAGCTGCAGGCCTACCTGGACACCGGAGAACCGTTGTACGTCGCCGGCGCCTTCACCCTCGACGGGCTCGGCGGCTGGTTCGTCGACCGGATCGAGGGTGACCCGTCGAACGTGATCGGCATCAGCCTGCCGCTGTTACGAAAACTGTTGGCCGGGCTCGGTATATCGGTGGCCGCGCTGTGGCGGGACAACGGATTCACCGGCCGCAGCTGACGTGGACGCCTGAACCCCCTCGGCCGCCGGCATATCTGGCATGCATGATCGGCGGCGGGCCGGGCATAGCCCTGTCATGACGATCACCCCCGATGACATCCGCCGACTGCTCGATTCCGCTGACGCCGAGGCCCTGCTGGTCCTCGTCGAAGGCCGCACCGCCGTGATCTCGCCCGCGGCGCTGGATTCCGACGAATTCCGCGGCGCGCTGACCTGCACGTCGCGCCCGCAGCTCGTGGAGACGCTGGGTTCGGCGGATCCCTCCGAGCATGAGCTCACCGAACAGGCCGCGGCACTGGACGCCGCCATCGCGAACCTGGGCGCTTAGCGCACAGCCGGAATCGCCTGTATTGGATCTCGCGGCCTCGGGTATCACCCCGCCATGCCTGACACCGCCGTCCTTGTCACGGACATGATGAACAACTATCGCCATCCCGATGCCGAGCCGCTGGCCGCCAGCGCCGCCCAGATCATCGAACCGTTGGGCGACCTCATCCACCGGGCCCGCGCCCGCGATGACGCCGCCGTCATCTACGTCAACGACAACTACGGGGACTTCACCGCGGTCTGGGACGATATCGTGCGCGACGCACGCGACGGCGCGCATCCCGAACTGGTCGAACCGATCCTGCCCACCAAGGACTGCCTGCGGCTGCACAAGGTTCGACACAGCGCCTTCTACGCCACGCCGCTGGATCACCTGCTGAACCGGCTTGGCGTGGACAAGGTGATCATCACCGGACAGGTCACCGAACAGTGCGTGCTCTACACCGCGCTGGACGCCTATGTACGGCATTACGACGTCATCGTGCCGCCCGATGCCGTCGCCCACATCGACCCCGCGCTGGCCGAGGCGGCATGCCAGATGATGCGCCGGAACATGCGTGCCGAGCTGGTCGCGGCGCAGGACTGTCTGCGCGTCCGGTGATCGGTAACCCGAGCATGCGACCTCCGGGCATGACATGAGTAGGCTCTTTGGCGTGTCGCTGCCTGTCGATCCAGACCCTGCCCTCGCCGCCTACGCGCATCCCGAACGCCTGGTGACCGCGGATTGGTTGTCCGCCAACCTCGGCCGCCCCGGGCTGGCCATTGTCGAATCCGACGAGGATGTGCTGCTCTACGACACCGGCCACATCCCCGGCGCGGTGAAGATCGACTGGCACACCGATCTGAACGATCCCGCCGTGCGCGACTACATCGACGGCGCCCAGTTCGCCGAGCTGATGGACCGTAAGGGCATCTCGCGTGACGACACGGTGGTGATCTACGGCGACAAGAGCAACTGGTGGGCGGCCTACGCGTTGTGGGTGTTCACGCTGTTCGGCCACCCCGATGTCCGGTTGCTCGACGGTGGCCGCGATCTGTGGGTGAGCAACGGCCGCGACACCACCCTGGACGTGCCGAACAAGCCGAGTTCGGGTTATCCGGTGGTCGAGCGCGATGACAGCGCGATCCGCGCCTTCCGTGAGGATGTGCTCGCCGCGCTCGGCGAGCAGCCGCTGATCGATGTCCGCTCACCGCAGGAGTACACCGGCGAACGCACCCACATGCCCGACTACCCGGAGGAGGGTGCGCTACGCGGCGGGCACATCCCGACCGCGGTGTCGATCCCGTGGGCCAAGGCCGCCGAGGACAGCGGCCGGTTCCGTAGCCGGGCCGAACTCGACGCGCTGTACGGCCACCTCACCGCCGACGACAAGACGATCGTGTACTGCCGCATCGGTGAGCGCTCCAGCCACACCTGGTTCGTGCTGACCCATCTGCTCGGCCTGCCGAACGTGCGCAACTACGACGGTTCGTGGACCGAATGGGGCAACGCGGTGCGGGTCCCGGTGGCCACCGGCCCCGAGCCCGGCGCGGCACCCGCAGCGCGATGACGATGCCCGCGGCGCTCGCCGAGGTCGTCCGCGAGTTCGGCGAGGTCACCGGGCAGGACAAGCTGCAGCTGCTGCTGGAGTTCGCCAATGAGCTTCCTGCGTTGCCCGGTCATCTGGAAGAAGCGGCCATGGAGCCGGTCCCCGAATGCCAGTCGCCGCTTTTCCTCGATGTCGACGCCACCGATCGCGAGCACGTCCGGCTGTACTTCAGCGCACCCGCCGAGGCCCCGACCACCCGCGGCTTCGCGTCGATCCTGGCCGCCGGGCTGGACGGGCAGTCCGCCGAGGACATCCTGGCCGTGCCCGACGACTTCTACTCCGCGCTGGGTCTGGCCGCGCTGATCAGTCCGCTGCGATTGCGCGGGATGTCGGCGATGCTGGCCCGGATCAAACGCCGCTTACGGGGCTAGCCCGAAGTTACTGGCGCGTTCGTCAATGACGGCGGCCACGGATTTTTTCTGGGATCCATGCCAGAATGGCACCTGCGGCCTGCAGCGAGCAGCTAGCAGCTCGAACACGCATCGATGCGTTTCACCACATATTTCAGCTCGGGGGGAGCAAACGAGAAAGAGGAAAGGGGCCCGGTTCGATGAATCGGCAGGCCAGGGACGTCATTCTTTACGAACTCAACGAGGTGCCGTGGGA
>JAEXZY010000156.1 GCA_023404955.1 Actinomycetes bacterium | reverse complement strand
GCGGGGGCCCCCCCCCCCCCCCCCCCGCTTCCTGTCTGCGCCGCCTTCTGCCGTTCCGCATGCCGAACCGGTGCGGGCGCGACGTCAGTCCGGGATGAGGCGCTTCCCGGTCATTCCGACGTCGAAGCGCTCGTAGCCCAGCGCGTCGTAGAACCCGAACACGCCCTCGTTCCCCGGCCGCACCATGAGCTGCACCTTCGGACAGCCGAGAGCAACCAGGCGCGCCTCCGCCTCATCGACGAGCGCGCGTCCGATTCCCTCTCCACGTCTGTCTGAGGCGCTGGCGAGGTAGTAGAGCCAGCCGCGGTGGCCGTCGTAGGCGGCCATCACCGTGCCGACGATGCGGCCGCCGCCGTCGTCGGCGACGAGGAGGAGGTCTGGCGCCACCGCGGCATGCCGCTCGACGTCCTTGCGCGGATCGTTCCACGGGCGGGTGATGCCCGCTTGGTGCCACAGACCGATGATGTGGTCGATGTCGTCGGCGACGGCGGAGCGGATGACGGGGGCCATCTGCTCACTCTGCCATCAGGGTCGCAACGTCGACGTCGGGAGACACCCACCGGACATCGCCGTACCGGCGGAACCACGACACCTGGCGACGCGCATATCGGCGCGTGAGTGCCTGCGTGGCGGCGATCGCCTCCGCCTCGCTCAGCTCGCCCTCCAGCTGCGCAAGCGCCTGCGCGTAGCCGATCGCGCGGCGGGCGGTGACGCCCCCCTCGAGCCCTCGGCCGCGGAGCCCGCTCACCTCGTCGAGCAGGCCGGCGGCCCACATCTGCTCGACGCGCCTGTCCAGACGCGGAACCAGCACATCCCGCGGCACCTCCACGCCGATCAGTCGGCTCGCCGGATGTGCGAGGACCGGCGCTTCCGGCAGGGAGGCCCCGTGCGTGGCTTCGCCCTGCGCGAGCACCTCGAGCGCGCGGACGAGCCGCCGCCCGTTGTGCGGGTCGATGCGTCGGGCGGTCTCGGGGTCGCGCTCCCGCAGGCGCGCGAACAGCACGCCGGGTCCGTCGCGGTCGAGGTCGGCCTCCAGCTCCGCGCGGGTCCGCTCGTCCCGTGGCGGGAAGCGGAAGTCGTAGAGGACGCTGGAGACGTACAGCCCTGATCCGCCGACGAGCACCGCGTCCGCGCCGCGAGAGTTGATGTCGTCGATGGCCGCCCGGGCGTCCCGCTGGTACCACGCGACGGCAGCGTCTTCGGTCACATCGAGGTCGTCCAGCATGTGGTGGGCGATCCCCCGGCGCTGGTTCGGAGCGAGCTTGGCAGTCCCGATGTCCATGCCCCGGTACAGCTGCATCGCGTCGGCGTTCACGATCTCGGCAGCACGCCCCCGGCGCCGCAGCTCCTCCACGAGGCGCAGCGACAGGTCGGTCTTCCCGGTACCGGTCGCACCGATCACCGCCCACAGCCGGGGTGTCTCGGTGGCTCCCGCCTCAGCGTGCTGTGCGTCGCCGGCACCACCGCGTGTCGGAGTGGTTCCGGTCACACGCCGATGCGCAGTGTCGGCAGTCCCAGGGATACGGGCCGCGTCGCTCCGGCATCGGGCGCGGCGGGAATCGCGCACGACTCCGCCTGCGTACGGTCCCACGCGTCGCCAGCTCGCGTGCGACGGATGCGCAGCGCAGCATCATCCGCCATATCGGCGAGCAGATGGAACGGCGCCGCGTGCGTGATCGTCACCGTGACGACGTCGCCCGGACGCGGCGCTGCGCCGCCGTCCGGCACCTCGAAGTGCACGAGGCGGTTGTCTTCGGCCCTCCCGGTGAGGCGATGCGTCGTGGCGTCCTTCTTGCCCTCGCCCATCGAGACCAGCACCTCGACCTCACGGCCGAGCTGCTTCTGGTTCTCTTCGAGGGAGATGCGCTCCTGCAGCGCGATCAACCGGTCGTAGCGCTCCTGTACGACGTGCTTGGGCACCTGATCCGGCATCGTCGCCGCCGGGGTGCCCTCGCGGACGGAGTACTGGAAGGTGAACGCGCTGGCGAATCGCGCCTGCTCGACGACGCGCATCGTGTCCTCGAAGTCCGCATCGGTCTCACCGGGGAACCCCACGATGATGTCCGTGGAGATGGCCGCGTGCGGCATCCGGGCGCGGACGCGATCCAGGATGCCCAGGAAGCGGTCGCTCCGGTACGAGCGTCGCATCGCCCGGAGGATGCGGTCGCTGCCGGACTGCAGGGGCATGTGCAGCTGCGGCATGACCGCGCCCGTCTCCGCCATGGCGTCGATCACGTCGTCGGTGAACGCCGCGGGGTGGGGGCTGGTGAACCGGATCCGCTCGAGGCCCTCGATCTCGCCCGCCGCGCGCAGGAGCTTGCTGAAGGCCTGCCGGTCGCCGAACTCGACGCCGTACGAGTTGACGTTCTGCCCCAGCAGCGTGACCTCGATCGCGCCGTCATCGACGAGCAGCCGGATCTCGTTGAGGATGTCACCTGGACGTCGATCCTTCTCCTTGCCTCGCAGGCTCGGGACGATGCAGAACGTGCACGTGTTGTTGCAGCCGACCGAGATGGAAACCCAAGCCGCATAGGCGGATTCGCGACGCGCAGGTAGCGACGACGGGAACTCCTGCAATGCTTCGGCGATTTCGACCTGGGCGGTGCGGTTGTGCCGGGCCCGGTCGAGCAGCGCGGGCAGCGAGCCGATGTTGTGGGTGCCGAACACGACATCGACATACGGCGCCTTGCGCAGCACCGTGTCGCGGTCCTTCTGCGCCAGGCAGCCGCCGACGGCGATCTGCATGTCGGGGTCGGCCTGTTTCCTTGGCGCGAGGTGGCTGAGGTTTCCGTAGAGCTTGTTGTCGGCGTTCTCGCGGACCGCGCAGGTGTTGAACACCACGATGTCGGGGTCCGCACCGTCGGCGGCGCGCTGGTAGCCGGCCTCTTCGAGGAGGCCGGCGAGACGCTCGGAATCGTGCACGTTCATCTGGCAGCCGTAGGTGCGGACCTGGAAAGTGCGTGCTGGACGGTCGGCTGTCGCCGCATCGCCTCCCCTGGTCACCACCGAAGTCACGGCGACCATCCTACGGCGGCGAGCTGGGCGTCCCGCCCCGCGCCAGATTGCGCAAGTTGTGGGGCCATCTGTGCGTTGGCTGGGTAAGGTCACCTCCCATGGAGAGCCCCAGGGAGTCCCCTGACGTGCCGATGATCTCGATGAAGGCGGTCAACAAGCACTTCGGCTCTCTGCACGTCCTGCAGGACATCAACCTCGACGTCGGCAAGGGTGAAGTCATCGTCGTGATCGGGCCCTCGGGCTCGGGCAAATCGACGTTGTGCCGCACCATCAATCGCCTCGAGACCATCGATTCCGGCACGATCACGATCGACGGGCAGACACTGCCCGCGGAGGGCCGCAAGCTCGCCCAGCTGCGCAGCGACGTCGGCATGGTGTTCCAGTCGTTCAACCTGTTCGCCCACAAGACGATCGTCGAGAACGTCATGCTGGCCCCGGTGAAGGTGCGCAAGAAGGGCAAGGGCGACGCGCGCGCCGCGGCGATGACGCTGCTCGAACGAGTCGGGGTGGCCAACCAGGCCGACAAGTATCCCGCCCAGCTCTCGGGCGGTCAGCAGCAGCGCGTGGCGATCGCACGGTCGCTGGCGATGAGCCCGAAGGTCATGCTGTTCGACGAACCGACCAGCGCACTGGACCCGGAGATGATCAACGAGGTGCTGTCGGTCATGACCGACCTGGCCTCCGACGGTATGACGATGCTCGTCGTCACCCACGAGATGGGCTTCGCCCGCCGCGCTGCGCACCGCGTGGTGTTCATGGCCGACGGCGCGATCGTCGAGAACGCCGAACCCGCACAATTCTTCGACAACCCGACCTCTGACCGCGCCAAAGACTTCCTCGGCAAAATCCTTCACCACTGATTGCGAAAGGAAACCCCTCACCATGGCTTTCTCCTCACGCGCGGTGGCCGCCCTCGCGCTGGCCGTCGCCCTTCCGTTCGCCGCGACCGCGTGCGGCGGTGGCGGCAACAGCGGAGGCGGTGGGGGTGGTGACACCATCGTCATCGGCACCAAGTTCGATCAGCCGGGCCTGGGAATGAAGAACCCGGACGGCAAGATGAGCGGCTTCGACGTCGACGTCGCGACCTATGTCGCCGGTGAACTCGGCTACGCCCCGGACAAGATCGAGTGGAAGGAATCCCCGTCCTCGCAGCGGGAGAACCTGATCCAGAACGGTCAGGTGAGTTTCATCGCCGCGACGTACTCGATCACCGACTCGCGTAAGGAGAAGGTGTCGTTCGCCGGCCCGTACCTGGTCACCGGCCAGAGCCTGCTGGTCCGGGCAGACAACAACGACATCACCGGCAAGGCCTCGCTCGAGGGGAAGATCCTGTGCTCGGTGTCGGGCTCGACGCCGGCGCAGAAGATCAAGGACGAGTATCCGAAGGTGCAGCTCCAGCAGTTCGACACCTATTCGGCGTGCATCGAGTCGATCAAGAACGGCGCCGTCGACGCGGTCACCACCGACGAGGTCATCCTCGCCGGCTACGCCGCGCAGAGCCCGGGCACCTTCAAGATCGTCGGCGAGCCGTTCTCCGAGGAGCGCTACGGCATCGGCTTGAAGAAGGACGACAACGAGCTGAAGACCAAGATCAACGATGCGCTGAAGAAGATGGAGGACAGCGGAGCCTGGAAGGCGGCGTTCGACAAGAACCTCGGCCCCGCCGGCATCACGGCGCCCGCGCCGCCGCCGCTCGACAAGTAGCCGGGGTCCGACTCCCCCGTGGACATCTTCACCGAGTACCAATCCGAGATCTTCGCGGCGTTCTGGACGACGATTCAGCTGACCGTGTTCTCGGCGATCGGCGCCCTGGTGCTGGGCACGGTGCTGGCCGCGATGCGGCTGGCGCCGGTCCCGATGCTCAACTGGCTGGGGACGGCCTACGTGAACGTCGTGCGCAACACGCCGTTGACGTTGATCGTGCTGTTCTGCTCGTTCGGGCTGGCGCAGACGTTGGGCATCACGCTGGCCAACCGGACGTCCCCGACGTTCATCGCCGACAGCGGGTTCCGCCTGGCGGTCCTCGGGTTCATCGTCTACACGGCGTCTTTTGTGTGTGAGACGGTGCGCTCGGGGGTCAACACGGTCCCGCTCGGGCAGGCAGAAGCAGCCCGCTCGCTCGGCTTGACGTTCGGCCAGAACCTGCGAATCATCCTGCTGCCTCAAGCTTTTCGCGCGGTGATCGCCCCGCTGGCGTCGGTGTTGATCGCGTTGACGAAGAACACCACGATCGCCTCGGCGATCGGGGTGGCCGAGGCGGCGCTGCTGATGAAGGAGATGATCGAGAACACCGCCGCGGTGCTGGTGGTGGGATCGATCTTCGCGCTGGGCTTCGTGATCCTGACCCTGCCGCTGGGCCTGCTGTTCGGCTGGCTGGGCCGGCGACTGGCGGTGATCCGGTGAGGATTGCTTCCCGCGAGCAGACACAAACTCGCGTGACACGCCGCCAGAACACTCGAGTTCGCGTCTGCTCGCCGGAGGAAGGTGAGCCGTCATGACCGGGTCGTCGGTTCTTTTCGACGCGCCGGGTCCGCGGGCGCGGGTCCGCAACCGGCTGATCTCAGCCGTCACCGTGGCCGTGGTGGTCGCGATCGCGTGGCTGGTCTATGTGCGGCTGGACGAGAAGGGCCAGCTGACCGCGGCCAAGTGGGAGCCATTCCTGACCCCCGATCTGTGGCGCACCTACATCCTGCCTGGCATCGAGGGCACGCTGACCGCCGCGGCGGTGTCGATCGTGCTGGCGCTGGTGCTGGGCTTCGTGCTGGGTGTCGGGCGGCTGTCCACCCACCGCGGGATCCGCTGGGTGTCATCGATCATCGTCGAATTCTTCCGCGCGGTGCCGGTGCTGATCATGATGATCTTCGCCTACTTCCTGTACGCCAACTACGACGTCTTCGCGTCGCAATATCTGGCGCTGGCGGGCGTCATCACCGGTCTGACGCTGTACAACGGCGCGGTGATCGCAGAGATCGTGCGCGCCGGCGTGCACGCTCTGCCGCGGGGACAGGCCGAGGCCGCCTCGGCGCTCGGGCTGACCTCCGGCCAGACCATGCGGTCGATCCTGCTGCCCCAGGCCGTCACGTCGATGCTGCCGGTGCTGGTGTCCCAGGTCGTCGTCGTGCTCAAAGACACCGCGCTGGGATACCAGATCACGTTCGTCGAGCTGGTGCGCCAGGGCACCAATGTCGGCTCTTCCTACGGCAATTACATTCCGGCGCTGATCGTGATCGCGCTGCTGATGATCTGCCTGAACTTCACGCTGTCCTGGTTGGCCACCCGGCTGGAGGCGCGCCTGCGACGCTCCCGCAAGGGGCCGGCGCCGATGGAAGCCGAACCGCTGGAGTTGCAGGGCGATCGCAGTCGCGGCGTATGACCCACACCCTCGCGGCCTGGGAGCTTCTGCCCGAATCGGCCCTGCGCACCCTGGTCGACACCATGGTGCGGCTGATCGAGGCGTGCGGCGCAATCGTCATCATGATCGGCGCCGTGGTGGCGATCGTGAAATTCGTTGCCGCCCTGGGCCGACGCGACATCAACCAGTTCTCCTCGGTGCGGCTGTCACTGGCCCGCTTCCTGGTGCTGGGGCTTGAGTTCCAGCTCGCTGCGGATGTGTTGCGCACCGCGATCTCCCCGTCGTTCGCCGAGATCGGCAAGCTCGCGGCGATCGCGGCGATCCGGACGCTGCTCAACTACTTCCTCAACCGCGAGATCGCGCAGGAACAGCGCGAGATCGACGCGCTCAAGCGCTCGCGCCCCTCACGCGAGCCATGAGCATCGTCGTCAACGCATCGTGGTGTCTGGCCATCGCCGGCATCGGGATCGGGGCCGCCGCGCTGGTGGTTTTCCGGCAAACAGTGCTTGCTTTGCGGGTCATGATCGAGTTGTTCACCGCGGCCGGGCTCCTGCGACTCAGCGTCGACCTGTCGTGGACGGCGATCCTCGGCGTCGTCACCCTGATCGCCGTGCGACGCGTCGTCACCCGCAGTCTCTTCGCCGATCTCAGCCCGGCACGCTAGACCCGGCGCCGCTCCCGCTCGTTTGCCAGCTCCGCGGTGACGACGTCGAGGGCCATCGTCTGGCTGTAGCCGCGCCGCGCGAGCATTCCGACCAGTCGGCGTGCCACTTTGTTCTCGGCGTCGCGGTCCCCCGCGTCACCGAGCTTCTCCCGCCGCAGTCGGTCGCGGACCAATTGCTCGGCGCGGGTCCGTTCGGCACCCGCGTCGATCCCGGACAGCGCCGCGCTGATCACCTCGTTGTCCACGCCCTTGGTGCGCAGCTCGGCAGCCAACGCGCGCTTGCCTTTTCCCGCATGCAGTCGCCGCGACCGCACCCATTGTTCGGCGAAGTCCTCGTCATCGATCAGGCCGACCGTGGTGAGCCGATCGAGCACCTGGGCGGTGACGTCCTCGGCATACCCACGCTTGGCCAGCTGCGTCTCCAACTCCGCACGGCTGCGGGCGCGTGCGGTGAGCAGGCGCAGGCACACGGCCCGCGCCTGCTCGGCACGATCAGAAGTCGACGGGAGCGGGGAGGACATCGTCATCCGTCACGACGGCGCCGATACCGAGCTTCTCCTTGATCTTCTTCTCGATCTCATTGGCGACGTCGACGTTCTCGAGCAGGAAGTTACGCGCGTTCTCCTTGCCCTGACCCAGCTGCTCACCCTCGTAGGTGAACCAGGACCCGGACTTGCGGATGAAGCCGTGCTCGACACCCATGTCGATGAGCGAGCCCTCGCGGCTGATGCCCTTGCCGTAGAGGATGTCGAACTCGGCCTGCTTAAACGGCGGCGACACCTTGTTCTTGACGACCTTGACCCGGGTGCGGTTGCCCACGGCGTCGGTGCCATCTTTCAGCGTCTCGATGCGGCGCACATCCAGGCGCACCGAGGCGTAAAACTTCAGCGCCTTACCACCGGTGGTGGTCTCAGGCGATCCGAACATGACGCCGATCTTCTCGCGCAGCTGGTTGATGAAGATCGCCGTGGTGCCCGAATTGTTCAGCGCACCGGTCATCTTGCGCAGCGCCTGGCTCATCAGGCGGGCCTGCAGGCCGACGTGGCTGTCACCCATCTCGCCCTCGATCTCGGCGCGGGGCACCAGGGCGGCCACCGAGTCGATGACCAGGATGTCGAGCGCACCGGAGCGCACCAGCATGTCGGCGATCTCGAGCGCCTGCTCACCGGTGTCGGGCTGGCTGACCAGCAGAGCGTCGGTGTCCACGCCGAGCTTCTTGGCGTACTCGGGATCCAGCGCGTGCTCGGCGTCGATGAAGGCCGCGATCCCGCCGGCCGCCTGCGCATTGGCGACGGCGTGCAGGGCCACCGTGGTCTTACCCGAGGATTCCGGGCCGTAGATCTCGATGACGCGGCCCCGCGGCAGACCGCCGATGCCGAGAGCGACGTCGAGGGAGATCGAGCCGGTCGGGATGACCGAGATCGGCTGGCGGACCTCTTCGCCCAGCCGCATCACCGAGCCCTTGCCGAAGTTCTTGTCGATCTGCGCGAGCGCGAGTTCGAGGGCCTTCTCGCGATCAGGTGCCTGCGGAGCCATGGTGTACCTCTTCTGAGTAGTCGTTGTTGACCGGTTCTCGGTCGGTTGGCCGTGACGCTAGGCGAGACCACCGACAAGTTTGTTTCCGATGACTGCGGTCGAACTCCACCCACAGTAGACGAACACGTGTTCGATTCAAGCGGACACGCCGACGGGATAACGTTTCCGGCCATGACCACGCCCCAGGACGTCCGTATCCCGGCCGGTGCCGAGCAGCTCGCCGCCTACCTCTACAGCCCGGACAACACACCTGAGGACACCCGACCCGCCCCCTGCATCGTGATGGCCCACGGCCTCTCGGGCACCCGGGACGACGCCCTGCCCGGCTACGCCGAGGCGTTCTGCGCCGCCGGCTACGTCGTGGTGCTGTTCGACTACCGCCATTTCGGCGCCTCCACCGGCGAACCTCGACAGCTGATCGACATCGGCGGCCAGCAGCAGGACTACCGCACCGCCATCGCCTGGGCACGCACGCTTCCCGGCGTCGACCCCGACCGCATCGTGGCGTGGGGGTCGTCCTACAGCGGTGGCCACGTCCTCACCGTCGCCGCCGACGATCCCCGCCTTGCCGCGGTGATCGCCCAGGCGCCGTTCACCGACGCCGTTGCCTCGATGCTCGCCGTGCCCACCCGCATCGTCCCCGCGGTCATGCTGGCGGCCGTGCGCGACCAGCTGCGCGCCTGGCGCAACGCGCCGCCGGTGATGCTGCCCGCGGTCGGCGATCCGGGCGAGGTCGCTGCGATGACCTCCCCCGACGCCAAGCCGGGCCTGGATGCGATCCGTGGCCCGAACTCGTTGTGGCGCAACGAGTTGGCGGCCCGCCTGATGCTGCGCTTCCCGTTCTACCGACCACGCTCCAAGACCGCCCGCCTGGCCATGCCGCTGCTGATTTGTGTCTGCGACGACGACAAGGTCACTCCGCCGGGGCCGACGGTGAAGGCGGCGCACCGGGCCCCGCGCGGGGAATTACGCCACTACCCCTACGGACATTTCGACATCTATCACGACCCGAAGGTCAAGGCCGATCAGTTGGAGTTCCTCAGGCGGGCACTGGCCGTGAGATAACCGGTCTCACCACTGGTCGCGCGGCACGTCGAAATCCGCGCACAGCGCCCGCCACACGTCACGGGGCTCGACACCGTCCTCGATGGCCTGCGCGGCGGTCCGCCCACCCATCGTCGTCAGCACGTGGTCGACCAGCATCGACGACGCCCGTACCGCGCCGAACTGCCGCTCGACCAGCTCCTGAAATTCCGTCAGCCGCACGAGCCCAACCTACGCGGAGGCCCGCAAGGCGTCGTGACACACTCCGACCGGGTCGGCGACCGCACCGGCGGTAGCTCCGGCGCGGCGCGCGGCATCACGATGGCGCGGCGAGCCCAGCACCTCGGCGGTGGCCGCGCGCAGGGTCTCGGGATTCAGCGGCCGTACCAGTTCCGCACTGCCCTGGCGCACAAGCCGATTGGCGATCTCCCACTGGTCACCCCCGCCGGGGACCACCACCATCGGCACCCCGGCCAGCAGCGCCTTGGACACGATGCCGTGCCCGGCGCCGCAGACCAGCAGATCCGCCCGCGACAGCAGCTCGTCCTGACGGCCCAGACCCACCACGGCCCACGGCGGCACCTCCCCGTCCGGCCCGTGCAGCTGGGAGACGGCGACACGCGCACCCGCGGGCAGCACCTGCCCGGGCACCAGGGTTTGCAGCGCCAGATCGGCGAGCGCGACGGCGCCGGTGCTCGCCGTCGACGGCGCCACCATCACCACGGGTCCGTCCCCGCGGGGCACGTCCAGCACCGCGGTCGTCGGCTCGTAATGCAGCGGGCCGACGACGACGGCTTCGGCGGGCCAGTCGGGTCGCGGCACCTCCAGCGCGGGCAGCGTGGCGATCAACCGGCGCAACGGGCCGGGGTCGGCCGCAGGCAAGCCGATCTCGACGCGCACGGCAGCGCGCTGGCGCAGTCCCGCCCGCCACGACCGCGCGCTGAGCGCCCGCAGGACCGTGTCGCGGGCCCGCCCGCGCAGCCCCACCCCCGGAGCCAGCCCGCTGCCCAGCGGCGGCAATCCCTTCGAGGGCCGATACAGCGGGTGGGTGTTGAGCTCGATCCACGGCACGCCGATCAGGTCGGCGACCAGGCCCCCGCAGGTGGTGATCGAATCCGACACCACCACATCGGGTTTCAGCGCAGAGATGCGATCTCTGTTCAGCACCGCCATCCGTGCGGCGCGCTCGTGGATCTTCGCGCCCGCATCGGCGTCGTCATCACCGGTCATGACCCGCAGACCGTCGAGTTCCACGGCATCGAACCCCTCGCCCCGCGCGGTGTCCAGCCACCGGGTGCCGGTCAGCAGCGTCGGTTCGTCCCCGGCGGCCAGGAAGCGCCGACACAGAGCGATGGCGGGGAACGCGTGACCGGGGTCCGGTCCGGCGACCACCGCGACACGCATGCGGGCTACCCTGCCACAGCACCTGCGGTTAGGCTCGATCGGTATGACCGACGAGGCCCGCCCGACTCAGCTGCCGATCGCCGACAACGCCGCTCTGGTGCAGAAATTCCTGTTCGCGCTGGCCGACGAAGACTTCGACACCGTCGAGTCGCTGGCGGCCCCGGACCTGGTCTGGCAGAACGTCGGGTTGCCGTCGATCCGTGGTCGCGCCCGGATCATGGGATTGCTGCGCCGCGGTGAGCGCAAGTTCGGGTTCGCCGTGGCGTTTCACCGCGTGGCCGCCGAGGGCGGCACGGTCCTGACCGAACGGACCGACGCGATCATCCTGGGGCCGCTGCGCTTGCAGTTCTGGGTGTGCGGGGCGTTCGAGATCCGCGACGGCCAGATCACGCTGTGGCGGGACTATTTCGACCTGCTCGACGTGATGGTCAAGGCACCGCTCAAGGCCCTGGCCGGGTTGGCCATCCCGGCGCTACGGCCGCGCTTCTAGGGTTACCTATTTGGGCTCCTCAACGCGGCTCGTCCCTCGCCGCTTGATCGTCACCCTCTGACCGTCAGGCCCGCAAGCGGCCCAGCTCGTCGAACGCCTGCGCCCACCCGGTCAGCCGGTCGGTCGCCGAGGTGAGCTCGTCGCGATGGCGTCGCTGCACCATCGGCGAGCTCGACATCGAGCCCGAATTGGCCGCCGACACCAATTGCGCTGCCGCCGAAACCATGTCGTTGTACTGACGGGCGCCGCGATCGAGCTGCGGGGTGAACGCCGCAATCGTGGGCGCCAGGTGAGGGCGCGCCTGGGGGGCGGAGCTGACCGTGCGCTCCATCGACACCACCTCGGCGGCGGTCGCCGACATCGTGGCCGCGGTCCGCTCGGCGGTGGCCCGTAGTTCGCGCAGCTCGTCGTCGGGCAGCAATCGGCCGCGTTCCATCACTCCGAGCAGCGACACGAGCCCACGCTCGGACGACGTCAGCGCCGCCATCGGGGCGCGGGCCGCCGAACCCCACGGCGGTAACCGCCGGGCTGCCCCGCTGCGCGCCGGCGGCAACGGCTCACCGCGCAGCCAGCGGTACCGCAGGAATGCCAGCGTGGCGAGGAACGCGGCCCCGACTGCGATGGGCGACGGGATGAACAGTGCCCACACCGGGGTGTTCCACGAGGCGAGAAGCGCGGTGACCCCCACCCAGAACACCGACGACAGGGCGAAGAACACCCCGAGGCGCAGCGCCCAGCGCCGTTTCCGCAGCAGTTTGGCGCGCGGGTCGGCCGCCGCGTTCAGCTTGTCGGCGAGCGTGCCCGACCATTCCGCGGCGGTGTCGATGCCGCGCTGGGCGAGCGTTCGCCAGGTGTCGGGTCGTCGGGTCCGAGTGCTCACCACATGCTCCCGTGAATCTTATTGCGACAGCGGGTTTTCCGGTGCCGGATTGACGGCCGGGGTGGCCGGTGACTGCGTGGGGGTGGCCGGAGTCTGCGCCGAGCCGGCGGGCAGCTGCTCACCGCGCATGGACGCCCGGATCTGCTCGAGCCGCGAGTGGCCCGCCATCTGAACGCTGGCCTGCTGGACCTCCATCATGCGGCCCTGCACCGAGTTCTGGGCCAGCTCGGCCGCGCCCATCGCGTTGGCGTAGCGGCGTTCGATCTTGTCGCGCACCTCGTCGAGGCTGGGCGTGCTGCCGGGGGCGGCGATCTCGCTCATCGACCGCAAGGACGCGCTGACCTGCTCCTGCATCTTGGCCTGCTCGAGCTGGCTGAGCAGCTTCGTGCGCTCGGCGATCTTCTGCTGCAGCACCATCGCGTTCTGCTCGACGGCCTTCTTGGCCTGTCCCGCAGCCTGCAGCGCCTGGTCGTGCAGACCCTTGAGGTCTTCCACGCTCTGCTCGGCGGTCACCAGCTGAGCCGCGAACGCCTCGGCGGCGTTGTTGTACTCGGTGGCCTTGGCGGCGTCCCCGTTGGCGACGGCCTGGTCCGCGAGCGTCAAGGCCTGACGGACGTTCACCTGGAGTTTTTCGATGTCGGCCAGCTGGCGGTTGAGCCGCATCTCCAGTTGGCGCTGGTTGCCGATCACCTGGGCCGCCTGCTGGGTCAGCGCCTGGTGCTGACGCTGCGCCTCCTCGATGGCCTGCTGAATCTGCACCTTGGGGTCGGCGTACTCGTCGACCTTGGAGCTGAACAGCGCCATCAGGTACTTCCACGCCTTGCTGAACGGGTTGGCCATGAGAACGTTTCCGCCTTCTCGAAGTCTTCGGGTCAGTGGACCAGGGTCACCAACACGGGTCGCCTGTCATCGCAGGTACCCAACTTATCGGTTCTGTACAGCCCGTCACACCCCTGACGGGGGGATCAAGCGACCGCCATCGAAACGACCTGCGGGATGACCACCTTGGTGCTCGCGTCGATGCGCGAGGTGGTGACCTCCGTGCGGGCCTCTTCGAGCGCCATGTCGTCACCGGCCTCGGAGAGCACCCGCGACAGAGGAACGTCGAGCGCCCCGCAGATGGCGCCGAGCAGCTCGGAGGAGGCTTCCTTGCGGCCCCGTTCCACCTCAGAGAGGTAGCCCAGGCTGACCCGAGCAGTGTCGGACACCTCACGCAGCGTGCGGCCCTGCTCGATCCGCACGCGTCGCAACACGTCGCCGATCACTTCGCGCAGCAGTGTCGTCATCGCGCTCTCCTTCGTCAGGTACGGCCGCACCACCCACATCGGCGTGCTATTCGACCCAACGCACGACGGGCCCCGGATGGTTCCCGGCGAGCCCACTCACTGGTTCTCGACCAGGATGCGCAACCGCTGCAGCGCCGCGTGCACCGCGGCCAACCGGATCTGCCAGCGGGTGCCGTCGAGGTGCAGCGCCAGTACGTCGGTGTCGACGGGCCCGGCGAGACCGACGAACACCGTGCCGACGGGGTGGCCCCCGTGCGGTTCGGGCCCGGCGACGCCGGTGAGTCCCACTCCCCAGGTGGCGCCGCAGCGCTGTTGGGCGCCGACGGCCATGGCCCGTGCGGTGGGCTCGGCGACGGGGCCGACGTCGGCGAGGAGTTCGGGGGCCACCCCGGCGAGGGCGATCTTGGTGTCGACGGTGTAGGTGATGAGTCCGCCACGAAGCACCGCGCTCGATCCGGGTACTCCGGCCAGGGTCGCCGCGACCAGGCCGGCCGTCAGCGATTCGGCGGTCGCCACGGTCTGGCGGCGCACGGTCAGATCGGCGACCAGTGCGCGAGCACCTTCACTGACGAGCGGGTCGCCCACGGGAATCCCTCACCGCCGAGATGAAGTAGTCGACCCCGGTCAGGACGGTGAGCACCACGGCGGCCAGCATGACGATCCACGCACCGGTGGCCCAGGCGCCGGTCAGGGGCAGGATGAGCAGCCCGATCGCGACGGCCTGCACGGTGGTCTTCACCTTGCCGCCGCGACTGGCCGGGATGACGCCATGGCGCAGCACCACCAGGCGCAGCACGGTCACGCCCAGTTCGCGGACCAGGATCACGACGGTCACCCACCACGGCAGGTCGCCGAGCATCGAGAGCCCGATGAGCGCCGCACCGATGAGGGCCTTGTCGGCGAGCGGATCGATCAGCGTGCCGAATTCGGTCACCATGCCGTAGCTGCGGGCCAGCGCGCCGTCGAGCCGGTCGGTGATGACGGCCACCGTGAACACGGTGAATGCCATTGCCCGCCAGAATGTTTCGTGGCCGTCGCCGACGAACAGAAAGGCGAGGAACACCGGGACGAGAATCAGCCGGACACCGGTCAGCGCATTGGCCAGGTTCGCCACTCGAGCGCGCGGAACCACAGGATCGGTCTGTGGATGGCCCGGCACCGACACAGAATACTGGTTGCCCGAACCGATACCCTTCCCCGTGTGAGCTCTGATCCGGGCGAGTCCGCGAGTGAGGCAGTGGTGCGCCGGGCCAGGACATCCGACGTGCCGGCCATCAAGGAGCTCGTCGACGTCTACGCCGGACGCATCCTGCTCGAGAAGAATCTGGTGACGCTGTACGAGTCCGTGCAGGAGTTCTGGGTGGCCGAAGTCGCCGGCGAGGTGATCGGCTGCGGCGCCCTGCACGTGCTGTGGTCCGACCTCGGCGAGGTGCGCACCGTGGCAGTGCATCCGAAGGTGCGGGGCCGCGGGATCGGACACCTGGTCGTGGACCAGCTCCTCACGGTCGCCCGCGAACTCCAACTGCAGCGGCTCTTCGTGCTGACCTTCGAAACGGAGTTCTTCGGTCGGCACGGCTTCACCGAGATCGAGGGCACCCCCGTGACCGCCGAGGTGTACGAGGAGATGTGCCGCTCCTACGACATCGGCGTGGCCGAGTTCCTCGACCTCTCCTACGTCAAGCCCAACATCCTCGGCAACACGCGAATGCTGTTGACGCTGTAGCGCTCCCGCTCAGAAACCCGGCTCGTCGTCCGCGTCGCCACCCACCGCGTCGCTGCCCCCGCGGATCAACGCCAGCGTGCCGGCCAGATCGTCGGGCTTGACCAGCACCTCACGCGCCTTGGAGCCCTCGGAGGGCCCGACGATGCCGCGCGTCTCCATCAGGTCCATCAGCCGGCCCGCCTTGGCGAAGCCCACCCGCAGCTTGCGCTGCAGCATCGAGGTGGAGCCGAACTGCGATGACACCACGAGCTCGACCGCCTGCAGGAAGACGTCCATGTCGTCGCCGATGTCGGGGTCGACGTCCTTGCGCTCGCCGGCCTTGACCGCGGTGACGCCCTCCACGAACTCCGGCTCGGCCTGGTCCTTGGTGGCGGTGACGACGGCGGAGATCTCCTCGTCGGTGATGAACGCGCCCTGCAGTCGGATCGGCTTGTTGGCACCCATGGGCAGGAACAGCCCGTCGCCCATACCGATCAGCTTCTCGGCGCCGGGTTGGTCCAGGATGACGCGGCTGTCGGTCAACGACGACGTGGCGAACGCCAGACGCGACGGCACGTTGGTCTTGATCAGGCCGGTGACGACGTCGACCGACGGCCGCTGCGTGGCGAGCACCAGGTGTATTCCGGCGGCGCGGGCCTTCTGGGTGATCCGCACGATGGCGTCCTCGACGTCGCGGGGCGCGGTCATCATCAGGTCGGCGAGCTCGTCGACGATCGCGAGGATGTAGGGGTAGGGCTTGTATTCGCGATTGCTGCCCAGCGGCGCGGTGATCTCCCCGGAGCGCACCTTGTCGTTGAACACGTCGATGTGGCGCACACGGGAGGCCTGCATGTCCTGGTAGCGCTGTTCCATCTCCTCGACCAGCCAGGCCAGCGCCGCGGCGGCCTTCTTGGGTTCGGTGATGATCGGCGTGATCAGGTGCGGAATGCCCTCGTAGGGAGTCAGTTCCACCATCTTCGGGTCGATCAGGATCATCCTGACCTCGTCAGGGGTGGCGCGGGCGAGCAGTGACACCAGCATCGAGTTGACGAAGCTCGACTTGCCCGACCCGGTGGAGCCCGCGACCAGCAGGTGCGGCATCTTGGCCAGGTTGGCCGAGATCATTTCCCCCTCGATGTCTTTGCCGAGGCCGATCACCAGCGGGTGGTGATCCGAACGCACCACCGGATCGGTGAGCACATCGGCCAGGCGCACCATCTCGCGGTCGGTGTTGGGCACCTCGATGCCCACCGCCGACTTGCCGGGGATCGGCGCGAGCATGCGCACGCTCTCGGTGGCCACGGCGTAGGCGATGTTGCGGTGCAGGGCAGTGATCTTCTCGACCTTGACGCCGGGACCGAGCTCGACCTCGTAGCGGGTCACCGTCGGTCCGCGCGTGCAGCCGGTCACCGCGGCGTCCACCTTGAACTGCTCCAGCACCGAGGTGATGGCATCGGTCATGTGCTGGTTGGCCGCGGTCAGCCGCTTCGGCGGGTCGCCGGCGATCAGCAGATCCAGTGGGGGCAGCGCGTAGGGGCCGTCCACCACGCGATCCAGGCTCAGCGCCGGCTCCTTGCGCGACTTCTTGCGGGTCTTGGCCGGAGGCGGCGGATCAGCCACGTCCTCGTCGAGCGGGTAGTTCTCCATAGGGGTCCCAGGCGACCGGGTCAGCGGCACGGTGGGCTGCGTCGGCGAGGACGACGGCGCCGAGGGCCAGGGTGCGTCATCGCCGACGGACACGTCGGAGTCGTAATAGCCGTCGGAGAAATCGTCGGCCGCGCCGTTGGCGACACGGTCGACGTGGCCGGCTTCGAGCTCGGCGGCATCGTCGAACCAGTCGTCATCCTCGTCGACGTCGTCCTCACCGCGCCACCGCGTGGAGAACATGTCGTGCAGGGTCGCGGGCACTTCGCGGATGGTGGTGCCGGTGATCAGCAGGACACCGAAAAGGGCGCCGATCACGAGCAGGGGTGCGGCGATCCAGGCGGTCAGACCGTCGGCCAGCGGACCGCCGATCGCGAACCCGATGAAGCCGGCCGCGTGCTGGCGCGCCTGCGGGTCTTGCGGCGCACCCGACCAGAGGTGCAGCAGACCGAGTGCCGGCAGCGTGATCATCGCCGCGCCGAGGATGTGCCGGGGACGCGACTCGGGATCGGGCTCCGAGCGCATCAACGCGACACCGATGACCGCCAGCACGAGCGGTACCAGCACGACGGCGTCGCCGACGAGCACGCGCAGGCAGGTGTCGATCCACTCGCCCACCGGGCGCGCGGCGTCGAACCAGGAGCTGGCAGCGACCACGACCGCGAGTGCGAGCAGGCCCAGTGCGATGCCGTCGCGGCGATGACCGGGGTCCAGGTCGCGGGCGCGACCGACCGAACGGGCAGTGCTGCCGGCCCCTCTGGCGAGCATCAGCCAGCCGGCGCGCGCGCCGCGGCCGACCGCGGCGCCTGCGGCGGACACCGGTGACGGGCCTCGGCGGGTCGGCTTGCGGCGCGGTGGCGCCGGACGCGCGGACCGCGCAGAGCCCCGAGAACTGGGCTTCGACCTGGTCGAACGGGCGCCAGCGCGGGACGCGGTCTTACTCGCCATGCCGCTCAGCCTAGTCGCACACGCCCCAGATGCACCATCTGCCACACAGGTCACAGATAGGTCTCGATGCGCCGCCTCTATCAGGTGCGCCCCGGGGCCACCGTCGGCACGAGACAGTACGGTGAGGCCTGTTCAGTCACGCTCAACGAGGAGTCCTCCATGCCCGTCACCGTCGTCGCCACCATGACCGCCAAGCCCGATTCCGTGGACGCTGTCCGCGACGCCTGCGTGACCGCGATCGAGGCCGTGCACGACGAGCCCGGCTGTGAGCTCTACTCCCTGCACGAGGCCGACGGCACGTTCGTGTTCGTCGAGCAATGGGCCGACGCGGATGCCCTTGCGGCACACGGCGCCGCCCCGGCGGTCGGCACCCTGTTCGGCACCATCGGCGAGCACCTCGACGGCGCCCCCGACATCAAGGTGCTCTCCCCCGTGGTCGCCGGGGACCCGGCCAAGGGCCAGCTGCGGCCCTGATGGGCCTGGGGACGTGACGATGGGCGAACTCACCGGCAAGGTCGCGTTGATCACCGGCGCCGCGCGCGGGCAGGGCCGGGCGCACGCGGTGAAGCTCGCCTCTGCGGGTGCCGACATCATCGCGCTCGACCTGTGCGCGCAGATCGATTCGGTGCCCTACCCGCTGGCCACCCCCGACGATCTGGCGGAGACGGTCTCACTCGTCGAGGCAACGGGTGCGCGGATCGTGGCCGCCGAGGCGGATGTCCGGGATCGCGACGCGCTCAAGGCAGCGGTCCGTGCGGGTACCGAGCGCCTCGGTGCGCGACTCGACATCGTGGTGGTCAACGCCGGCATTGCGCCGATGACCGCGCCGCAGGCCTGGCAGGACGTCATCGACGTCAACCTGACCGGGGCCTACCACACGATCGACGTCGCGATGAAGCCGATGATCAAGTACGGCAACGGTGGCGCGATCGTGCTCACCAGCTCGGTCAACGGGCTGGTCGGTCTCGGCGCCCCGATCGCCGGATCAGTCGGGTACACCGCCGCCAAGCACGGCATGGTCGGGCTGATGCGCGCTTACGCCAATTTCCTTGCCCCATACCGTATTCGAGTCAACTCCATCCATCCCGCCGGGGTGAACACTCCGATGATCGACAACGAGTTCACCCGATCCTGGCTCGACGGCATCGCCGCCGAGAACGGCCCGGACATGAGCAACGCGCTGCCCGTGCGGGCACTGGAGCCCGAGGACATCGCCAACGCGGTGTACTGGCTGGTCTCCGAGGCCGGGCGGTACGTCACAGGCGTCGCGCTGCCCGTCGACGCCGGGTTCGTCAACAAGCGATGACGCGCGGCAACCCGGCCGCGCAGACGGCGTTCGGCCCGATGGTGCTGTCGGCGATCGAGCACAACGAATCGCCGGAACGTCGGCTCGTCGACGACGATCTGGCCGAGGCGTTCCTGCCGGCGCGGCTGCGGGCTCTGGTGGCTGCGACGCGTGCGGCATCGGTGCGCCGCGCGCTGATGGCGGCCGTGCACCGCCGTGCACCCGGGCTGTGGGCGAGCATCGCGTGCCGCAAGCGGCTCATCGACGAACGGCTCTCCGATCCTTTGAACGAAACCGACGCCGTCGTCATTCTCGGCGCAGGCCTGGACACCCGCGGTTGCCGCATCGCCCGGCACAGCGACATGCCCGTCTACGAGGTCGATCAGGCGGTCAACATCGAGCGGAAGGCCGCGGTGCTGCAGCGGGTGCTGGGCGGCACACCCGCGTCGGTGCATCTGGTGTCCGCCGATCTGGAGCACGACGATCTGCTCGCCGCGCTGCAGACGGCCGGCTACGACGCCGCGGGGCGCACCTTCTTCATCGTCGAAGGGGTGACCCAGTACCTCGCCCCCGAGGCCGTCCGCACCACGCTGGCCGCGCTCGCGACGGCGGGGACGGGCAGCCGACTGGTGTTCAGCTACATCCGGCAGGACTTCATGGACGGCACCAACCTCTACGGCGCTTCGGCGCTGCACCGGCGCTTCCGCGGGCGACGTCCCGTATGGCACACGGGACTGGTGCCCGAACAGCTCGGTGAGTGGCTGGCGGACCTCGGCTGGCAGCTCGTCGAGCAGGCCGGCCCCAGCTACTACCGGGACCTCTACATCCGCCCCACCGGCCGCACGTTGGCGGCCTCCCCGATCGAGTGGACAGCGGTGGCCCAACGCTGAATCGGTTTGTCCACCGGGGCGGCGGGAACTCCCGATCTCATGACCACGGTCCTGGTCGCTGAGATCGAGCAACGCAATGCGTCGTTCGTCCGCAAGGGACTGGCCCGGGCGGGGCTGTCCGCCCACGTGGTCACCGACGGCCTCAGCGCCTACCGATACGCCCGGTGTGGTGACGCGGATGTGGTGCTGCTGGCGGCGGCTCTGCCGCGGATGAACGGCTTCGAGGTGCTGCGGCGGCTGCGCAGCGGAGGCAACGATGTGCCGGTGGTGATGATGCTGGAGCGACGCGCGCTGTGGGACAGCGTCGCTCGGGTGCGCGGTGCGGCGGACGGCTACGTCGTCAAGCCGTTCTGCTTCGAGCACCTGCATGCCACGATCACCCGCGTGCTCCGCACCGCGACGGAGCCCGAGGTGCTGTGCCACAACGGTCTCCGACTGGACGTGCGCGCCCGCCGCGCCCACATCGGCGAGTACTGGGTCAGCCTGTCGGCCCGCGAATGCGCCATGGCCGAACTCTTCCTGCGCCACCCCGGGGAGACGCTGACCCGCGAAGAACTGCATCACCACGTCTGGGGCGATGACGAGCCGCACACCTCCAACCTGGTCGATTCCTACGTGGGCTATCTGCGCCGCAAGCTGGGCGCACATCGCTTCACCAGTCACCGGGGTATCGGATACCGGCTCGAACTGGAGCCCTGATCGGCCCGGAGGGCCTTCGACTCGAGGGACCTTTGCCCCTCTGCTGAATCCCTGTGGCCCTAACGCGCGCACCCCAGCATCGGGGATCGTCGATGACAACGCCGACAGAAGCTGCGCGGCGCCGGGCGAGGGGGAAACGACGTGACCGCACTTCTGATCGCCGAGGCCGACCCACGAGTCTCGACGGTGATCCGCAGAGAGCTACGTGCACAGGGCTTTTCAGTGACGCTGGTGGCCGACGGGCTGGCTGCGTACAACGACGCGCGTCGCGGCAACTTCGATCTCGTGATCCTCGGAGCGCGCATGCCGGGCATGGACGGGATCGAGGTGGTGCGGCGCCTGCGTGCCGACGGACGAGGGCTGCCTGCCGTGCTTCTGACCACGCGAGGCCGCGCCGCGCGCGCCGCCGCGCAGTTCACCACCTCGACCGTGGCGTTCGTGTCGGTCAACCCGCTGCGGATCGACGAACTCACGGCGGCGGTGCGCAGCCTGCGGTCACCTCGCCGCGTCACCCGGCCCGCCGAGCTCCACTACGGCGGCCTGCGGGTGGATCTCGCGAACCGGCGGGCCCATGTCGGGGACTACTACGTCGACCTCTCGGCGCGTGAATGCGACCTGGCGGAGACGTTCCTGCGCCATCCGGGACAGGTCCTCAGCCGGGAGTACCTGCTGCGGCAGGTGTGGGGCCACGACGAACCGGAATCCAACATCGTCGACGTCTACGTCCGCTACCTGCGCCGCAAGCTCGGCGCACAATGGTTCGCCACCGCGCGGGGGGTCGGTTACCGGCTGCAGGCCTGTTAGACCTCGACGACGGTCGGCACGATCATGGGCTGGCGGCGGTAAGTCTCGCCCACCCACTTGCCGACGATGCGTCGCACCGCCTGCGCGATACGCGCCGGGTCGGTGGTGTGCTGCGCGGCAAGGTTCTCCAGCTCGGCCTCCACGCGGCGGGCGACCGGCTCGAGCGCCTTGGGATCTTCGGAGAAGCCGCGCGAGGACAGGTGGGGCGGCGCCACCGGTTGACCGGTACCGCGGCGCACCACCACCGTCACCGAGACGAAGCCCGACGACAAGATGAGCCGCTCGCCCAGCGTCGCGTCGCCGACGTCACCGGTGACGAGACCGTCGACGAACATCTTGCCCACCGCCACGGCGCCGGCGATGGACACGCGACCGGCGGCCAGATCCACGCTGACGCCGTTCTCGGCGATCACAATGTTCTCCTCGGCGACCCCCGTGCTCGCCGCCAGTGCGGCGTTCGCGCGCAGCATCCGCCATGTGCCGTGCACGGGCATGACGTTCCGCGGGCGGACCCCGTTGTAGAGGAACAACAGTTCACCGGCATAGGCGTGGCCCGAAACGTGGACGCGAGCTTGGCGATTCGTGACCACGCGGGCACCGATCTTGGCCAGCGAGTCGATCACCCCGTACACCGCCTCTTCGTTGCCCGGGATCAGCGATGAGGACAGGATCACGAGATCGCCCGCGGTCAGCGTGATGCTGCGATGCTCACCGCGCGACATCCGCGACAGGGCTGCCATCGGCTCGCCCTGGGTGCCGGTGGTGATCAGCACGACGCGGTCGGCCGGCATCATCTCGGCGGCGCCGATGTCGAGGACGTCGTCGTCGGCGACCGTCAGGTAGCCGAGTTCGCGGGCGATGCCCATGTTGCGGACCATCGACCGCCCGACGAACGACACCTTGCGACCCAGCGAGACCGCGGCGTTGATGATCTGTTGCACCCGGTCGACGTTCGAGGCGAAGCAGGCGACGATGACGCGCCCCTCGGCACCGCGGATCAGCCGGTGCAGGGCCGGACCGATCTCGCTTTCCGACGGGCCCACGCCGGGGATCTCGGCATTGGTGGAGTCGCACAGGAAGAGGTCGACGCCGGCGTCACCGAGGCGGGACATGCCGGGCAGATCGGTGGGCCGGCCATCGGGTGGCAACTGATCGAGCTTGATGTCGCCGGTGTGCAACACGGTGCCCGCCCCGGTGTGGATGGCCACGGCCAGACACCCCGGGACGGAGTGGTTGACGGCGAAGTATTGGCATTCGAAAACGCCGTGGGTAGAGCGCTGTCCCTCGGCGACTTCGACCAGTTTCGGGGAGAGCCGGTGCTCGCGGCACTTCTCGGCGACCAGTGCGAGCGTGAACTTCGAGCCGACGATCGGGATGTCGGCGCGCATCTTGAGCAGGTGGGGAATCGCCCCGATGTGGTCCTCGTGGGCGTGGGTCACGACCAGCGCCTCGACGTCGTCGAGCCGGCCCTGCACGAGCCGAAGGTCGGGCAGGATGAGGTCGACGCCCGGCTCGTCGTGGGTGGGGAACAGCACTCCGCAGTCCACGATCAACAACCGGCCGAGATGCTCGAATGTCGTCATGTTGCGGCCGATTTCGTTGATGCCGCCGAGCGCGGTCACCCGCAGGGCACCGGTGGCCAACGGGCCTGGTGCGACGAGTTCGGATTCCACCGGCTGTCCCGCTACCGGAGCACCGCGGCGGCCCGCAGGTCCGCGGCCAGCGCCTCGAGTTGATCGTCGGTGGCGGGAACCTGCGGCAGCCGCGGGTCACCCACCTCGAACCCCTGCAGCCGCAGCGCCGCCTTCGAGAGCGTGACGCCACCCAACCGGGATTGTGCCTCCGACAGCGGCGCGAGTGACACGTTGATCTTGCGCGCGGTCGCTACATCGCCAGAGGCGAAGGCGGACAACATGTCTCGCAGCTGCCCCGCCGCGACATGGCCCCAGACACTGATGAAACCGACGGCGCCCATCGCCAGCCACGGCAGGTTCAGCGCATCGTCGCCCGAGTAGTAGGCCAGCCCCGTCTCGGCGATGATCTGGCCGCCACCGGGCAGATCGCCCTTGGCGTCCTTGATCGCGACGATGTTGGGATGCTCGGCCAGAGCCCGGATGGTGCCCCATTCGATCGGCACGACCGAGCGCGGCGGGATGTCATAGAGGATGTTCGGCAGGTCGGTCGCGTCGGCGACCGTGCGGAAGTGCGCGAGCAGGCCCTCCTGCGGCGGGCGCGAGTAGTACGGGGTGACGACGAGCAGCCCGTGCGCACCTTCGGCGGCGGCGGCCTTGGCCAGCCCGACGCTGTGCGCGGTGTCGTAGGTGCCTGCCCCGGCGACGACGCGAGCGCGATCACCGACGGCCTCCAGCACCGCCCGCAGCAACGCGACCTTCTCGGCGTCGGTGGTGGTCGGCGATTCCCCGGTGGTGCCGGAGACCACCAGGCCGTCGCAGCCGGCGTCCACGAGATGGGCGGCCAGGCGCGCCGCGGTCTCGGTGTCCACCGAGCCGTCGGGCTTGAACGGGGTGACCATGGCCGTCAACAGGGTGCCCAATCGGGCGGTGACGTCGAAGGCGCTGGTACTCACGGGCACAAAGATTACCCTCCTCGCCTCAGCCCTCCGTGGCCAACGGGCTGGTCGCGACCTCACTGCCGTCGGCGAGCACGGTGATCTCGAAGTCGGCGAACACCGCGGGCGCCGTGTCGGCGAGCTGACGCAGGCACTCCACGGCCAGTCGCCGGATCTCGACATCGGCGTGTTCGCTGGCCCGCATCGCGATGAAATGCCGCCAGGCCCGGTAGTTGCCGGTGACGACGATGCGGGTCTCGGTGGCGTTGGGCAGCACGGCGCGGGCGGCTTGGCGGGCCTGCTTGCGGCGCAGCGTGGCGTTCGGCACGTCGGCGAACCGTTCCTCGAGCCGGGCGAGCAGCTCGACATAGGCGGCCCGGCTGGCATCGGCGGCCTCGGCGACGATGCGCGTCAGCTCGTCGTCGCCGTCGATGCCCGGGGGCGCCACCACCGCGACGTCGGCGTCGGGCACGTAGCGCTGCGACAGCTGCGAGTACGAGAAATGCCGGTGGCGGATCAGCTCGTGCGTGCACGACCGGGAGATGCCGGTGATGTAGAAGGACACCGACGCGTGTTCGAGCACCGAGAAATGGCCGACGTCGATGATGTGCTGCAGGTAGGCGGCGTTGGTCGCGGTCCTCGGGTTGGGCTTCGACCAGCTCTGGTAGCAGGCCCGGCCGGCGAATTCGACCAGCGCCTGGCCACCGTCGGCGTCGGTGCTCCAGTCGACGTCGGCAGGCGTGGTGAATTCGGTCTTGGCGATCAGCTGCACGCGCAGCGGCGCGATCTCGGCCACCGGCGCAGCCTAGCTGCTCTCACTCGGCGGGAACGCCGGCGCGGCGCATCGCGGTCATGATGTGGCCGAAGTCGATCGTGCCGTGCGCACGGGCCAATGCGTCGGCGTCATCGGCACGACCGTCGGTGATCGCGGCGACGATGAGTTCGTGCTCGCGCAGGGCCCGCTCCTCGACGGCCCGCATGGTGTCGGGCTCCCCCCACAGGTGAGCGGGCGCCCCGATGCTCACGCGACCCTTGAGGTCGTTGAGCACCCCGGCGAGCACGTCGTTGTGCGCTGCATCCGCGATGGCCGCGTGCAGCCGGCTGTCGGCCTGTTGGGCGTCCAGTCCGGTCTGCGCGGTCCGGTACTCCTCGAGTCGCCGTGCCAGCAGAACGATGTCGGCGTCGGTGCGGGCTTCGGCGGCCGCCCGACACACCGCCCCCTGCAGGCGGCACACCGCGTCGCAGTGCACACGTAGATCATCGAGACGGCCTGCCAACGTGCGCCCGACCGCTTCGGTGGACGACTCCGGCCACTGCTGGCGGACGAACGATCCCCCGCCCCGCCCCCGGCGCGTCTCGAGGAGTCCGCGTTCGACGAGTCGCGCCAACGCCGCACGCACGGTCATCCGACCGGCACCCAGGGATGCCGCCAGATCGCGCTCGCCGGGCAGGCGTGCACCCGGCAGGTATTCGCCAATAGCGATCGCGGTGATCAGCCGGTCGGTCACCTCGTCGACCCGCGAGGACGAGTCCAGTTGTCGGTGCAGCAGGCCCGACGGCGCCTCACCCGCGGGTGATCCGTTGTGCCCCATCAGCGCCAGTCCCCTTCTCGTCACCGCCATGTTAAATGTTTGATTGGTCTTGCGGCGAGACCTTTGGGAGTTCATGCTGAGGCGATGCAGCGCGAAACCCGCCTGGTTCCCTTCCGCGAGTACCAGACCTGGGTGCAGGTCACCACGCCGGACGCCGCGAAACCGGGCGCATTGCCGTTGTTCGTGCTGCACGGCGGACCCGGAATGGCGCACAACTACGTGGCCAACATCGCCGAGCTGGCCGACGAGACTGGCCGCGTGGTGGTCCACTACGACCAGGTGGGGTGCGGTCACTCCACCCACCTGCCGGATGCGCCCACCGACTTCTGGACGCCGGCGCTGTTCGTCGACGAATTCCACACCGTGGCAGGCACTCTCGGAATCGAGCGCTACCATCTGCTCGGTCAGTCGTGGGGCGGCATGCTCGGCGCAGAGATCGCCGTGCGCCGACCCCCCGGTCTCGCCTCGCTGTCGATCTGCAATTCCCCGGCGTCGATGGAGCTCTGGGTGCAGGGCGCCGCAGAACTGCGCGCGCAGCTGCCACCGCAGACCCAGGACGCTCTGGACCGGCACGAAGCCGCCGGCACCGTCACCGACCCGGAGTACCTGGCCGCGACGATGGAGTTCTACCGCCGCCACGTCTGCCGGACCGATCCGTTCCCCCAGGACTTCCTCGACAGCGAGGCGCAGATGGAAGCCGAGCCCACCGTGTACCACACGATGAACGGCCCCAACGAGTTTCACGTCGTGGGCACCCTGCGGGACTGGACGGTCACCGACCGACTTCCCGACATCGAGGTGCCGACCCTGGTGGTCGCCGGAGAATTCGACGAAGCCACCCCCGCCACCTGGCAGCCCTACGTCGATCGCATCCCCGACGCACGCGGGCACGTCTTCGCCGAGTGCAGCCACTGCAGCCATCTGGAAAAACCCGAGGAGTTCCGCGCCGTGGTCGCGGCCTTCCTCGCCGAGAACGAGGACACCCCATGACCGAGACCGAACCCGCCGCCCAGCGCACGCTGGAGTCCTTCGGCTACAAGCAGGAACTGCACCGCTCGGTGTCGACGTTCGACCTGCTGGTCTACGGGCTGGTGTTCATGGTGCCGATCGCGCCGTGGGCGATCTTCGGCACCGTCTACAACAGCTCGTCGGGCATGGTGCCCCTGGTGTACGCGATCGGTCTGGTCGCGATGATCTTCACCGCGATCGCGTACGCGCAGATGGCCAAGTCGTTCCCGCTCGCCGGGTCGGTGTTCTCGTATGTGGGTCGCGGAATCCATCCTGGCGCAGGGTTTTTCGCCGGCTGGGCGATGTTGCTCGATTACCTGCTGGTGCCGACGCTGCTCTACGTGTTCGCCGCCGAGTCGATGATCGGGCTGTTCCCCGATACCCCGCGATGGATGTGGGCGATCCTGTTCGTGCTCGTCAACACCGCGATCAACCTGCTGGGCGTCGACTCGCTGAAGATGGCAAACCGGGTGTTCCTCGCGATCGAGCTGGTGTTCGTGGTGGTGTTCGTCGTGATCGCCGTGCGTGCGATCAGCGGCGGCAGCCTCCCCGATGTCGGGTGGAGCACCAGCCCGATCTGGAATCCGGAAACGGTCAGTGCGCCGCTGCTGGCCGCCGCGCTGTCGATCGCGGTGCTGAGCTTCCTGGGCTTCGACGGGATCTCGACGCTCGCCGAGGAGTCCACGGGCACCCGCAATCCGGCCGGCAAGGCGATGGTGGGCGCGCTGTTCATCGTGGCGTTCCTGTTCATCGTGCAGACGTGGCTGGCGAGTCTGCTCGCCGGGGGGCGGGAGGCGTTCGGAGATGACGAGGTCGGCAACGCGTTCTTCAATCTGGTGCAGGCGGCATCGTCGACCGGCTGGATGAACGCGTTCTTCGTCGTCAACGTGCTGGCCGTCGGCTTCGCCAACGCGATGGCCGCCCAGGCCGCCACCAGCCGGCTGTTGTTCTCGATGAGCCGCGACCGTCAACTCCCCCATTTCCTGTCGAGGATCAGCTCGCGCCAGGTTCCGATCGCGGCCATCCTCACTGTCAGCGCGCTCTCGATCGTTCTGGTGCTGTTCTTCGTCGGTCAGATCGGCTTGATCTCGTCACTGGTCAACTTCGGCGCACTCTTCGCGTTCTGCCTGTTGCACATCTCGGTCGCCTGGTACTACCTGGGCCGCAAGAAGTCGAAGAACTATCTGCTGCATCTCGTGGTGCCCGCGCTGGGTTTTGTGATCATCGCCTACGTGCTCATCAACGCCGATTCGTTGGCCAAGATCGGCGGCGTCGTGTGGCTGGTGATCGGGCTGGTGGTCTTCGTGGTGAACCGAGTGCGGGGCGTCGGCTTCGGCCCGTCGGCGGATCACGCGGTCGAGGCGCCCACGTCGGCGCGCTGAGCTCAGTCCTGCTGCCGGCTCGACGGGGTGAGCCGGCGGTGCTCGACGCGATCACCGCCGGCCCGTTTGGCGCGGTACATCGCGGCGTCGGCGGTGGCGATCATCCGGTCGAGAAAATCCGGGTCGGTGGCCTCGTGGTCGTCGACGTGGTCGATGAGCAGCGCCGTGCAGGTGCCGAGGCTGGCTGTGATGCCGAACGGCAGCGCCGCGATGCCCGCGCGGACCGCGTTCGTGGTCTCCGCGTGGCTCGACGGCGCATCGGCGTCGGCGACGACGAACTCCTCACCACCGAGGCGGCCGAGGACAGCAGCATCACCGCAGGTGCGTCTCAGCAGGTCGCCCACGTCGGCGAGCGCCCGGTCTCCCGCCGCATGGCCGCGGGAATCGTTGAGGCCTTTGAAGTCGTCGAGATCGATCATCGTGACGTTGACGGCGGTACCGCTGCGCTGGCCCGCGGTCAGGTTACGGAGAGCCTGGTAGAAGGAGCGCCGGTTCAGCAGACCGGTGAGCGAATCACGGCCGGATTCCGCCAGGTCGGCGTGCAGCGAGTGCACCAGGGAGTAGATGCCGAAAGGCACCCCAACGTTGAGCGCCACGACGGTGACCACTGCGCTGATCGTCACCGCGACATCGCCGGTGTTCACGACCAGTCGGGTCGCGGTGATCACCGCACAGGCCGCCGCGACCCCGCCGTTGCCGACGACATCGGCGAGCTGGTGAAAGTAGGCCAGATATCCGCCGAGTACGGCGAACATCACGCAGCCCATCAGTCCCGCATAGGCATACGACATCGACAGTGAGCCCGCCGCGATGCAGGCACAGCACACCAGGTTGTAGACCAGCGATCGCGTGCGGGTCGGCCAGCCGGGCAGCCATACGGTGGACACCGCGATCGCGCTGACTCCGGCGATGATCGCCACCGCGCGCGCGACGGGGGTCGACGCGCCGGCGGGGCTGGCCAACAGGATCAGCGGTAACATACCGAGTAAACAGGTGAACCCGAAAATGGCCATACGCCAGCGTGTTTCGAGCCCACGATCGCGCAGGTACGCGCTGAACGCGTCGAATCGGCCGGCTTCGCGCCACCACCCGGACATGCATGGGTCCCGTCGAGTTCTCGTCTTCCAACCACATTCATTGTGCCCGCTCCCAGGCCGGTCGTGCGCACCAGGTGACGATCGTGCCCAGCGAATTCGCCGCAGCGACGTTAGGGTTCGTCATGCCCGCCACCGCCACGATCGCCTCTCGGTTGCTCGCCGTGATCGACGAGGACATCCTGCCGCTGACCGAACGCGGCGTGGCCGGCGGCAACAAGGTCTTCGGGGCCGCGCTGCTGGCGAAATCGGATCTCTCGCTGGTGATCGCGGGTACCAACGACGAGACCCGCAACCCGTTGTGGCACGGGGAGATCAACACGCTCCGGCAGTTCTATGAGCGCCCGCGGCGACCCTCGACCAAAGACCTGATCTTCCTCACCACGCATGAGCCCTGCACCCTGTGCATGTCGGCGATCACGTGGGCCGGCTTCGACAACTACTACTACTTCTACAGCCACGAGGATTCTCGCGACAGTTTCGCGATTCCCCACGATCTGAAGATCCTCAAGGAGGTGTTCGGCCTGGACCCCGGCGGCTACCGCCGCACCAACGCATTCTGGTCCGCGCATTCCATCTCGGACCTCATCGACGCCGAACCCGAGCCGCTGCGTTCAGAGCTGCTGGCTCGGCGTGAGCGCATCCGCGCCCGCTACGAAACGCTGTCGACGCAGTATCAGGAAACCAAAAGCGACAACGACATTCCGCTCAACTAAGACGTCTGTCCGGGATTCGCTTCAGGAATTCGAGAGGACGAAGTCGACGACGACGGTGGCCAGCTCGCGTCCCCTGTCCTCCTGCAGGAAATGCCCGCCTCCGGCGATCGTCACCTCAGGCTGGCCGTGTGCCCCCGGAATCAGCTTCCGCAGTGGGGCGTCCGCACCCCGGGTGATCGGGTCGGAGTCGGAGAACGCACACAGGAACGGCTTCTCGAACTGCCGCAACACCTCCCAGGCCGCCCGGTTCGCGGGCGCCGCGGGGTCATCCGGACTGGTGGGCACGAGCGTCGGGAATTGTCGCGCCCCGGCCTTGTACGAGTCATCGGGAAACGGGGCGTCGTAGGCGGCGATGACGTCGGGTGACAGCGTCGACACGCACCCGCCGTCGATGATGTGCCCGACCGGAAAGTCGGGCGTCTCCTGGCTGAACCGCTGCCAGGCGAGGAACGCCTCCCCGGGATGTTGGTCCCCGGTCGGCAGAGTGGTGTTGGCGGCGACCACCCGGACGAAACGATCGGGGTGCTCGCCGACCAGTCGCAGCCCGATCAGTCCGCCCCAGTCCTGGCAGACCAGCGTGATGTCGGTCAGCCCGATCGCCTCGATCGCACCCCACGTCCAGTCGATGTGCCCCTGATAGGTGTAGTCCTCGCGCCGGCTCGGCTTGTCGCTGCGGCCGAAACCGACCTGGTCGATGGCGACGGCACGCAGTCCGGCGCCGGTCAGCACCGGGATCATTCGGCGATACAGGTAGCTCCACGACGGCTCGCCGTGCAGGAGCAGCACCACCTCGGCATCAGTGGGACCTTCGTCGAGGTAGTGCATGCGGACCCCATCGACGTCGACGTAATGCGGCGCGAACGGGAAATCCGGCAGGTCGGTGAAGCGCTCGTCAGGAGTACGGAGAAGGTCCATGCCTCAGTGAAGCAATGCGACGCGCAGGTGCGGGGCCAAATCGCCCCGCTCGCCCACCACGACGTCGGCGAGCCCCAGCCACGACGCCATCTGCTGCAGCTGTGCGGCGAGTTCGGCGGCGACGTGCGCCCGGTCATGGCCGTCCTCGGTGAAGGCTCCGACCACCTGAAGCGCACCGGCCGCCCGATCCCCCTTCAGGTCCACCCGACCGACGAGCCGTCCGTCCAGCAGGAACGGCCAGACGTAGTAGCCGAACTGACGCTTCGGAGCAGGGGTGTAGATCTCGATGCGGTAATGGAAGCCGAAGAGCCGCTCGACGCGGGGCCGGAAGAAGATCAGCGGATCGAACGGGCACAGCAGCGCGGTGCCCCGGTCGCGCCGCGGGATTATCTGACCCGCGCGCAGATACGCCGGCGCTGCCCAACCATCGACCTCGACGGGCTCCAGTTCCCCGTCGGCGACCAGCTCGGCGATCGCCGGTTTGATCTGCCGCGCGCTGAGCCGGAAGTAGTCCCGGATGTCGGCCTCGGTGGCGATGCCCAACGCGGTCGCCGCCCGCAGTGCGAGCTCGCGCACCGCGTCCGGCTCGTCCACCTGCCGGGCCACTACGTCGGGCGGCAGGACCCGTTCGGTCAGGTCGTAGTGGCGAGCGAATCCGATGCGCGTCGCCGTGGTGAGCACGCCGGCCGCCCACAGCGCTTCGGCGACCCACTTGGTGTCGCTGCGATCCCACCACGGGCCTTTGCGGCCCCTGGGTTCGGATTCCAGGTGGGCCTCGATCTGCCCGGCCGTGGCCGGTCCGATCTCGGTGATCGCGGTGACGATGTCCTCGGCGAGCTTGCCGTTCTTCCTGACGATGTCCCTGCCCCAGCGGCCGTGCTCGTACTCGGCCATCCGCCAGCGCATCAACGGCCAGTCGTCCACGGCCATCAGCGCGGCCTCGTGGGCCCAGTATTCGACGAGCAGCCGGGGCGAGCGGGCGGAGTGGCTCCACGCGGCGCGGTCCAGCAGGTCACGGTCGTACGGCCCGAGGCGGCTGAACACCGGGGCGTAATGGGCCCGCACCGCCACCGACACCGAATCCAACTGGAGCACCTGAATGCGGCCGATCAGCCGTTTGAGGTGTGCGCGGGTGACCGCACCGACCGGTTTCGCCTCACCGAACCCCTGCGCCGCGACGGCCACTCTGCGCGCCTGCGCAGCGGTGATCATGCCCGCAGGTAGGTGGCAAAGCGGTAGCGCAGGCCCGACGTGCTGTCCTGCCAGGGGCCCACCGTGCCCACCCAGCCCTCGTCGAGGACCGGCGCCAGGGCGTCCTCGTCCTCTCGTCGTAGGTCGATGTCGATCTCGGTGACCTCGCACCGCGTCGCCTGCGGAAGCGTCAGCCCGTAGATCTCCGACCCGCCGATCACCCACGCGTCTTCGAGCGGGATTCCCTCGAGCCCTGTCACCGTCTCTGCCCCGTCAGCCACGTAGTCAGCATGCCGGGTGAGTACGACATTTCTGCGCCCCGGTAGCGGCCGGAACTTGGTGGGCAGCGATTCCCAGGTCCGACGCCCCATGATCACCGGGTGACCCAGGGTCAGTTCTTTGAAGCGGGCCATGTCCTCGGGCACCTGCCACGGGATCCCGTTGTCCCGGCCGATCACCCCGGAGCTGGACTGCGCCCAGATCAGACTCAGGCCCACTAGACCGCCACCGGCGCCTTGATCGCCGGGTGCGGGTCGTAGTTACGCACGACCACATCCTCGTAGGTGTAGTCGAAGATCGAATCACGTTGCGCGAGAATGAGTTCCGGGTACGGTCGCGGCTCGCGAGAGAGCTGCTCGGTGACCTGCTCGACGTGATTGTCATAGATGTGACAGTCCCCGCCGGTCCAGACGAAGTCACCGACGGCCAACCCGGCCTGGGCGGCCATCATGTGGGTCAGCAGCGCATAGCTGGCGATGTTGAACGGCACACCCAGGAACAGGTCGGCGCTGCGCTGGTAGAGCTGGCAGCTCAGCCGGCCGTCGGCGACGTAGAACTGGAAGAACGCGTGACACGGCGGCAGCGCCATCTGCGGGATCTCCCCGACGTTCCAGGCCGAGACGATGTTGCGCCGGCTGTCGGGATCGCGCCGCAACAACTCCAGTGCTGCGCTGATCTGGTCGATGTGCTCCCCCGACGGCGTCGGCCAGGACCGCCACTGGACGCCGTAGACGGGGCCGAGATCGCCTGTCGGCGAGGCCCATTCGTCCCAGATGGTGACACCGTGGTCTTGCAGCCAGCGCACATTGGAATCCCCGCGCAGGAACCACAGCAGTTCGTAGACGATCGACTTGGTGTGCACCTTCTTGGTGGTGATCAGCGGGAATCCGGCGCTCAGGTCGTAGCGCAGCTGGTGGCCGAAGACGCTGCGGGTGCCGGTGCCGGTGCGGTCCGATTTCGCGGTTCCGTGGTCGAGTACCAGGCGCAGAAGGTCCTCGTACGGTGTGGGGATCGGCACGGCCATAGCTTACGGGCCGCAACCGGGAGTAGAACGGAACCCATGCCGAGGATCACCGACACTGTCCCCACCGCTGACGGCTCCTGCCCGGTCAGCCTGCACACCCCGGACGGGGACGGCCCGTGGCCGGGCATCGTCGTGTACCCCGATGCCGGCGGCGCGCGGCCGACCTTCCGGGCGATGGCCGACAAGCTGGCCGACCACGGGTATGCAGTGCTGGTGCCCGACGTGTACTACCGCGACGGGGACTGGGCGCCCTTCTCGATGGCGACCGTGTTCGAGGACGAGGCCGAGCGCACGCGGCTCTTCGCGATGATGGGCAAGGTCACGCCGGAGGTGATGGCCGCCGACGCTGCCGCCTTCTTCGACTACCTGGCGGGGCGACCGGAGGTGCGCGGTGAGGCGTTCGGGACGACGGGCTACTGCATGGGTGGGCGGACGTCGCTGACCGTGGCGGGCCTGGTGCCCGAGCGGGTGGCCGCGGCGATGTCCTTCCATGGCGGCGGCCTGGTCACCGATGAGCCGAACAGCCCCCACCGGCTCGCCGACCGGATGCGGGCAGCGGTGTACGTCGGCGCGGCCAAGAATGACCGGTCGTTCACCGTCGACGATGGGGACACCCTGGACAAGGCGCTCAGCGCAGCCGGCATCGAGCACAGCGTCGAGTTCTACGACGCGTTCCACGGCTTCGCCGTGCCCGACAACGGCCCCTACGACGAGCCCGCGGCGCGGCGACACTGGGAGGCGATGCGGTCGTTTTTCGGCGCTCACCTAGGGTGAGCGGCGTGTATGACCAGACCTTCAGCGAATCGGCGTTCGGCGAACACGGCACCCGGATAGATCCGGTGCTCGCGCGCAGCTGGCTGCTCGTCAACGGTGCGCAGTACGAGCGGTTCGCCCCCGCCGAGGAATCGCGGGCCGACATCGTGGTGCTCGACATCGAGGACGCCGTCGCCCCGAAGGACAAGGTCAGGGCCCGCGACAACGTGACCCGCTGGCTGGCCGACGGCCATGACGACTGGGTGCGGGTCAACGGCTTCGGCACCGAATGGTGGGCCGGCGATCTCGACATGCTGGCGGGCACCTCGGTCGGCGGCGTGATGCTCGCGATGGTGGAATCGGTCGATCACGTCACCGAGACCGCCAAGCGGCTGCCGAACGTGCCGATCGTCGCGCTCGTCGAAACGGCTCGCGGACTGGAACGCATCACCGAAATCGCCGCGGCCAAAGGCACTTTCCGGCTGGCGTTCGGCATCGGCGACTTCCGCCGCGACACCGGTTTCGGCGACAACCCGACCACGTTGGCCTACGCCCGGTCGCGCTTCACGATCGCAGCCAAGGCCGCGCACCTGCCGGGTGCGATCGACGGGCCGACCGTCGGTTCGAGCGCGCTGCGGTTGAGCGAGGCGACGGCGGTGTCAGCCGAGTTCGGGATGACCGGAAAGATCTGCCTGACGCCGGATCAGTGCCCGACGGTCAACGAGGGATTGTCCCCGTCCGTCGAGGAGATCAGTTGGGCGAAGGAGTTCCTCGTCGAATTCGAACGCGACGGCGGGGAGATCCGCAACGGGTCGGACCTGCCGAGGATGGCGCGGGCGAACAAGATCCTCGATCTGGCGCGTGCCTACGGTATCGAGCCCTCGGACTTCGACGACGTCGACGATCCGGTGCACATCCCGGCTCCGTCGGACACCTACCACTACTGAGCTCGGCGGCGCTCGTTCAGCAGTGTCGCCAGCCCGCGCACGATGCCGCGGGCGGCGTACACACCGGCGAGGATCGACAGCAGGATCATCACGCCGAACATCAGCGCCCAGTTCGTCCGCGAGTGGTCAACGTTCCACCACACGATCGTGAAGAGCACCGCACAGATGAAGACGACGATGTCGCGCCAGTTCCCCTCGTAGGACGCGGCGAGCTGGCGGAGTTCCCGGTTCTTGTGCACGGCGGCGATGAGATCGTCGATGCGCATGTCGATGACCTTCTCCAGTTCGGCCCGCCGCGCTGCCTGCTCGACGGGGAGCCGTTCGAGTAGGTCCATATCCTTGGCGATCAACGCGCGGATGTCCGGCGGACGCAGGTTACCGGCGGCGACACGGAGTAGAGCGCCACCGGCGATCGGGGCGCCGGCAAGGGCGATTTCGGCGATACCAGGCATGATGCTCCTTTCCCCAACGGGCGCAGCATACCGAGGGTCACTCCATCAGCGAGGCCGCGACAGTCGCCCCCAGATTCCAACACGCCTCGAGGTCGGTCTTGGTGGGTTTGCCCGCGACCACCACGTGTTCCGCCGCCTTGACCCACCCCAATCCAGCGGTGATGCCGTCGATCGCCCGCTCGGCTCCCTCGGTGCCCTCGTTGCCGTGCAGCCAGAGCCCGAACGGCCGTGCCCGGGTGGAATCCAGCAGCTGGTAGTAGCTCTGGTCGAACGCGTGCTTGAGAGCGCCGGAGATCGAGCCGAGGTTGGCCGGGCTGCCGAGGAGATATCCGTCGGCGTCGAGCAACTCGACCGGCGACACCGTCAACGCCGGCCGTCGGATCACGTCGACACCCTCGATTTCGGGATCGGTCGCACCGGCCACCACCGCCTCGAACATCTCGTGGCAGTGCGGCGATGGCGTGTGGTGCACGATGAGCAGCGTCGCAGTCATCGCGACCCCTCCTCCATCTGCACTGCTTTCTTCATGGTCTCGCGGGCGCGGCTGCGATCACCGGCGTAGTCGTAGGCACGAGCCAACCGATACCAGCGCCGCCAGTCGTCGGGCTGGGCCTCGACTTCCTCTCGCACAGAAGCGAACAACGCATCGGCGGCATCCCGTTGGATGCGGCCCGACGGTCGGCGGGGCAGATCGCTGATGTCGAGCTCCATACCTTGTTCGCGGGCCAGCCGGGCGAGCCGCTGATGCGCGAGACCCGCACGCAGAGTGGCGATCAGCGCCCAAGCTCCGACGACAGGAAGGATCAGGATGGCGAGCCCGAGTCCGATGGGCGCTGCCTCCCCGGACCTGATCAGGATGACCGCGGCGCGGCCGAGCAGCACGAAATACACCACGAGCGCGACACTCATGAAGCCGATGAGCAGCTGGGTGCGCAGCGCGCGGGAGCCCTCGGTCATGTCAGGTCGAGCAGCGGTTCCAGGCCGACGGTCAGGCCGGGGTGGTCGCGGATCTTGCGGACGGCGAGGAGAACGCCCGGGACGAACGAGGTGCGGTCGATGCTGTCGTGCCGGATGGTGAGCGTCTCCCCCTGGGTACCGAAGAGGACCTCCTGGTGGGCGACCAGCCCGGCGAGGCGGATGGAGTGCACCGGGATGCCGTCGACGTCGGCGCCGCGCGCCCCGTCGAGACCGGTGCTGGTGGCATCGGGGTTGGGCGGCATGCCTTTTCGTGCCTCGGCGATGAGAGCGGCGGTGCGAGAGGCGGTGCCCGACGGCGCGTCGGCCTTGTGGGGGTGGTGCAGTTCGATGACCTCGACGGATTCGAAGTACTTCGCCGCCTGCTGGGCGAAGTGCATCGACAGCACGGCGCCGATGGCGAAATTGGGGGCTATCAGCACCGACACGTCGGGCTTGCCATCGAGCCAGAAGCGCACCTGCGCGAGCCGCTCGTCGGTGAACCCGGTGGTGCCGACGACCGCGTGAATCCCGTTGTCGATGAGGAACATCAGGTTGTCCATGACGACGCTGGGGTGGGTGAAGTCGATGACGACCTCGGTGTCGGTGTCGACGAGGGACTCGAGGGCGTCGCCGGCGTCGACGCCGGCGGTGAACGTGAGATCGTCGGCGGCCTCGACGCCCGCCACCATCGCCGCCCCGACCTTGCCTTTCGCACCCAGCACTCCGACTCGCATGCGCACGAGCGTAACTTGTCGGTGGATCGAACTAGTGTTCGATATATGGATGTGGTCGCTGGCGCGGTGGAGGGGATGCGGGCTCAGCTCGCGATCCTGTCCGAGGCCTGCGACACGCTGACCCACCGCGAGTTGGTGGCTCTGATGTCTGAGGTGACGGCGGTGGTGCGGTCGGTACCGGCGCTGGAGCATCAGATCCTGGCCCGGCTGACCGCCGAGACCGAGCCGCGTCGGCTCGGGGAAGCGTCATGGAAGAAAGTCCTGACCACCGCCTTGCGGGTCTCGGACAAGGAGGCGAAACGCCGACTCGGTGACGCCGCCGCGTTGGGTCCGCGGCAAGCGCTGACCGGGGAACCGCTGCCGCCGCTGTGGGAAGCCACCGCCGCCGCCCAAGCCGCCGGAGCGTTGGATGCCGAGCACATCGAGGTCATCGCGAAGTTTCACGACGAGTTGCCGGTGTGGGTGGACGTCGACACCCGCGCCGCCGCCGATCGGCAGCTCGCCGAACTGGGCGCCGGGCTGACCCCGAACGAGTTGAAGAAAGCCGCCGACCGATTGGCCGCGATGATCAACCAAGACGGCCCCGAACCCACCGACGCCCACCGCGCGCGGCGGCGCGGCGTTCAGTTGGGTGAGCAACAGGCCGACGGGATGAGCCGGCTGACCGGCTGGGTCACTCCCGAATTCCGCGCCCAGTACGAAGCCATCCAGGCCAAGCTCGCCGCCCCGGGGATGTGCAACCCCGACGACGAGACACCCTGTGTCGACGGAGAACCCAACCCCGAGCGGGTGCGGGGTGACACCCGGAGCCCGGCGCAACGCAACCACGACGCGTGGCTGGCGGTCGGACGCATGGCCCTCTCCTCCGAGGAGCTGGGTTCGCACAACGGATTACCGGTGACGGTGATCGTCTCGACCACCCTGCAGGAACTGGAGAAGGGTGCGGGGGTGGCGGTCACCGGCGGCGGTAGCTTGCTGCCGATCGCCGATCTGATTCGGATGGCCGCCCACGCTCACCACTACTTGGCGGTGTTCGATCAGCACACCAGTCAGCCGCTGTATCTGGGCCGGACAAAGCGCCTCGCTTCTCCGGCGCAGCGGATCATGCTGCACTCCTCCGCGCGAGGCTGCACACGACCCGGCTGCACCGTGCCCGGCTACTGGACCCAGGTCCACCACATCGACGATTGGAAGAGCGGCGGGGTCACCGACATCACCAACCTCACCCTCGCCTGTGGGCCGGATAATCGGATGGTCGAACAGACCGGCTGGACTACGAGCGTCAACGACCGCGGCCAGACCGAATGGTCACCCCCACCCGACCTCGACGCCGGCGGCAGACGCCGGGTTAATGGCTACCACCACCCCGAGCGCTACCTCCTGCCCGAAGACGACCACGGACCGTAGCGGCGGGGCTTACTGTCGACCGTATGAAGGTCGCCGTTGCCGCCGGAGTCGTTGCCGTGGGGTGTGTTCTCGCCGCGCCCGCGAGCGCCGCACCGAACTATGGGAGCAACGGCGTGTTCGGCGTGACGACCCAGCCTCGCGACGGCTGGTCGACGTCGTTCATCCCGCCGGGCCATTACCGGGTCGACCAGTCGCCGAGCATGCAGCCGTACCAGAGCCCACCCGGGTACTGGTTCCGATGCCGGGAATTCCCGTGCATCGGAGGCAACATCATCGGCACCGGGAATGCGCTGCGTGACGCGCCGACGTTCGTCGACATCCTGCCCACGGACGTCGCGGTCTCGCTGCACAACGTCACCCTGACCCCCGTCTGACTTCTACAGCGGCGAGGCGCCCCGCAGATGCTCGAAGATCAACGACGTCTGCGTGCCCGCCACATCCGCGTCGGCATTGAGGTTCTCCACCACGAACTTTCGCAGATCGTCGGTGTCGCGAGCGGCGACATGCAGGAGGAAGTCGTCGGCGCCGGCGAGGAAGTACACATCCATCACCTGCGGCTTGCGCCGGATCTGACCGATGAAGTTCCGGATCTTGCCACGGGCATTGGCCTGCAGACTCACCGAGATCATGGCCTGCAGCGTCAGCCCGATCGCCGCAGGATCGATGTCGGCGTAGAACCCCCGGATGACGCCGAGTTCCGTCAGCCGACGCACCCGGCCGTGGCAGGTCGACGGCGCGATGCCGACCATGTCGGCCAGCGCGCTGTTGGGCAACCGGGCGTCCGCGTGCAGAGCCGTCAGGATGCGTCGGTCGACATCATCGAGAACCGTCCGAACATCCTTCGACGGAGTCCGTGCCGCAACCGAAGTGCTCGATGATTCTGCCGCCATACGGGAAGACTACCGAATCTTCGTCATAAATATTGTGACTCTGCCGAGGTTTATTCACACTTGGGAACAAGTTTGCCGCAGTTGCCCCAAATTCCAGGAGTCGAAATGCGTGTCGGTGTGCCGACCGAGATCAAGAACAACGAGTACCGGGTCGCGATCACGCCCGCCGGCGTGGCGGAGCTGACCCAGCGCGGCCACGAGGTTCTCGTCCAGGCCGGCGCCGGCGACGGCTCGGCGATCACCGACGGCGACTTCAAGGCCGCCGGCGCGCAGATCGTCGCTGACGCCGACACGGTGTGGAGCGAAGCCGAGCTGCTGCTCAAGGTGAAGGAACCGATCGAGCCGGAATACGCCAAGATGCGGGCCGGCCAGACTCTCTTCACCTACCTGCACCTCGCCGCCTCCAAGCCGTGCACCGACGCGCTGCTCGCCTCCGGCACCACGTCGATCGCCTACGAGACCGTGCAGACTGCTGACGGCGCTCTGCCGCTGCTGGCACCGATGAGCGAGGTCGCGGGCCGGCTCGCGGCCCAGGTCGGCGCCTACCACCTGATGCGCACCCAGGGCGGCCGCGGCGTTCTGATGGGCGGCGTTCCCGGCGTGGCTCCGGCCAAGGTCGTCGTGATCGGCGGCGGCATGGCCGGCGACAACGCCGCAGCAGTGGCCTGGGGCATGGGCGCCCACGTCACGGTGTTCGACCTGAACATCAACACCCTGCGCAAGATCGACGCCGAGTACGGCGGCGCCATCGAGACCCGTTACTCGTCGAGCCTCGATCTCGAGGCCGCGGTCACCGAGGCCGATCTGGTCATCGGGGCGGTGCTGATCCCGGGCGCGAAGGCCCCCAAGCTGGTCACCAATTCGACTGTGGCAGCGATGAAGTCGGGCGCAGTGCTGGTGGACATCGCCATCGACCAGGGCGGCTGCTTCGAGGATTCCCGGCCCACCACCCACGACGATCCCACGTTCGCGGTGCACGACACCGTGTTCTACTGCGTGGCCAACATGCCCGGCGCGGTGCCGCGGACATCGACCTACGCCCTGACCAACGCCACCATGCCCTACGTGCTCAAGCTCGCCGGCAAGGGCTGGCGCGAGGCATGCCGGACCGACACGGCGTTGGCGAAGGGCCTCTCGACCCACGACGGGGCGCTGCTCTCCGAGCAGGTGGCCACCGACCTCGGTCTGCCGTTCACCGATCCGGCCGGCCTGCTGGCCTGACGCCTCCTCACAGCACTTCCCCGTCGATGTAGAACCACCGACGGGCTCTCACAGCGAACCGGGACCGCTCATGCAGCGTCCCGGTTCGTTGGCTTTCGCGGTCCCGATAGGTCGCCCGGAACTCGACCACGTCATCAGAAGCAGCCACGATAATCAGTCCGGCCCACTGCACCGCCGGATCGATCGTCACCTGCTCGGGGCGAGTGCGCGGGTGCCATGTGCGCCACAGGTAGTCGGCATCACCCACGGCGAACGCGGTGTAGCGCGAGCGCATCAACTGCTCGGCTGTCCCCGCCTGCCGCTCGCCTCTCAGCAGAGGCAAGCAGCACTGCTCTGCGGCCACACCGCTTCCGCAGTGGCACAGAGCGTCCGACATGCCTGCAGTCTGCCTCATTTGACGGGTGTCAAGTACACTCCAGGGCATGTCCGCACCGACCGACCTGCTGACCGACGTCCTGCCGAGCGCCCCGACGACCACGGCCGAGGCGCTGGCGCTGTTCGACTCGCTGCCCGCCGTCGAGACCGAGTTCATGCTCGGCACGTGGCACGGCGCCGAGGTCCCGACCGGCCATCCCCTCGACGGCATGCTCGAGGCCAGCGGCTGGTGGGGCAAGCAGTACACCGACAGCGAAACGGTGCACCCGCTGCTGTTCCCCAGCCGGGACAGCTCCGGGCTGTGGCCGCTGAACCCGCTGCCCGCGTTCGCCGGTCTGGGCATCGCCACCAAGATCCCGGCGCTCAAGCAGCGCAATCTCTCCGGCGTCATCGCCGCGCTGCGGCCGGTGCTCGCCGCCCGCGGCCCCAAGGCGCGTCTGCGTACGACCCGCTACCGCGGCGTGGACACCGCGACGATGATCTACGACCAGCTGCCCATCAACGACGTGTTCCGCCGACTCGGCGAGGAGACCGTGCTCGGCGCGATGGATCTGCGGGGCATCCGCAAGCCGTACTTCTTCGTGCTGCACCGCGACAATTCACGACGGCTGGGATAGCTCGGGCGCCACTGCCGCGGCGATCTCCCCGATCAACGGCCGCAGGCTTTCGGCGTCGGGATCGTCAGCGACCGAGCGGGTCATGATCGACAGCAGCCACCGTTGTCCCTGCGGACCATAGGCGATGCCGACGTCGTTGGTGGTGCCGTATCCCCCGCTCCCCGTCTTGTCCGCGGTCGCCCACCCGGCCGGCAATCCCGCACGCATGCTCGACGTCTGGTTGGCCCGCATCCAGTCCTCGAGCATCTGGCGGTGCGCCGCGTCGAGCACGTCACCGGTCAGCACCGTCCGAAAGCCGATGCCCAGCGCGCGAGGCGTGCTCGTGTCGCGCGGATCGCCGGGGATCGCGGTGTTGAGTTCGGTTTCCCACCGGTCCAGCCGGGTGCGATCGTCGCCGACGCTGCGCGCGAAGTCGGTGATCGCCGCCGGCCCGCCCAGGGCGCCCAGCAACAGATTGCCTGCGGCGTTGTCACTCTGCTGCCGCCTGGCAGAGCTCAGCCAGCGTCATCGTCGTGCCCACCCGTGGCTCGGTCACCGGTGAGTGCGGACGAATGTCGCTGCGCTGCACCGCTATTGGATCGGCGAGTGCCAATCGGCCCTGCTGCGCGCGCTGCAGCACCGCCGCTGACGCGTAGGCCTTGAACGTCGAGCACATCGCCAACATGTCGTCGGCGCCGACCTCGACGCTGCGATCCGACCCGAGATCGACGGCGTGCACGCCGATTCGGGCGTTGTGCCGACGACCGAGCGCCGCGAGTCGGTCCGCGACTGGAGGCAGGGGTTCGGCGGGATCGGCCAGCACGGTCGATCGCGAACACGCGACCAGACCGGCCAGTGTCAGCCCGCCGACGAGCAGCCCGCGCCGCGAGACCGTCATCCGGCAATCGTCTGCAGCGGTCGCGGCAAGGACCGGCGCCCGCGCACGGGACCCAGCACCGCCGCGCCGAACGGACGGGTGAGCAGTTGGCGGGCAACGGCATTGACGTCGTCGAGCGTGACCTCGTCGATGCGGGTCAGCGTCTCGGCGATGGTGCGGTGCTGGCCGTAGTTCAGCTCACTGCGGCCCAGTCGGTTCATCCGCGAACCCGAATCCTCCAGCCCGAGCACGAGACCGCCCCGCAGCGAGCCCTTGGCGATCCGGCACTCGTCGGCAGTGATGCCATCGCGGGCGACCTCGGCCAGCACGTCGGTGGTCACCCGCACCACCTCGTCGAACCGCTCGGGCAGGCAGCCCGCGTAGATCGACAGGGCACCGCTGTCGGCGAAGGTGTCGACGGTCGAGTACACCGAGTACGCCAGGCCGCGGGTCTCCCGGATCTGTTGGAACAGGCGGGAACTGAGGCCTCCACCGAGTGCGGTGTTGAGGACCGACAGCGCCCAGCGTTGGTCCCAGTGCCGGCCGGGCGTGCGCACCCCCAGCGACAGGTGGGTCTGTTCGGCGTCGCGCTTGACCACCTGCAGCGTCGGCCGGCCGCTGACCCGTCCCGTTCCCTTGCGGGGCGGGACCGGGCTGCGGCCGCGCACCAGCCGGTCGCCGAAGTGCTCGCGCACCAGCGCGACGACCTCGCGGTGGTCGATGTTGCCGGCCACCGCCACCACCATGCGGTCAGGGGTGTAGCGGCGCAGATGGAAGGAGTGCAGCTGCGCGCGCGTCATCGTCGAGATCGATTCCACGCTGCCGATGACAGGACGGCCCACCGGATGGTCACCGAACATCGCCGACAGGAAGACATCGCCCAGGGTGTCCTCGGGATCGTCGTCGCGCATCGCGATCTCCTCGAGCACGACGTCGCGTTCGACCTCCACATCGTCGGCGAAGCACTGCCCCCGCAGCACCACGTCGGCCACCAGGTCGACGGCCAGCGCGAGGTCGGTGTCGAGCACGTGGGCGTAGTAGCAGGTGTGCTCGCGCGAGGTGAACGCGTTCAGTTCACCACCGACGGCGTCGACGGCCTGCGCGATCTGCACGGCGGTGCGGGACGGGGTCGCCTTGAACAGCAGGTGTTCGAGGAAGTGCGCGGCACCGGCCACGCTGCGGCCCTCGTCGCGCGATCCGACGTTGACCCACACCCCGACCGACGCCGAGTGCACGTGCGGGATGTGCTCGGTGACCACACGCAGGCCACCGGGCAGATCCGTGCGGCGGATCGCGGTCGATTTCTCGGCCGCGTCGCCACCGCCGCGCACCCGGCGCAGTGCCGCCGCGCTAGCTGCTGGCGGTCGCGGCATCGGCGGGTGCGGGCGCTTCCGTACCGGCGGCTTCGGTGGTCGCTTCGGCGGTCTCCTCGGCCACCAGCACCAGCGAGATCTTGCCGCGGTTGTCGATGTCGGCGATTTCCACGCGAAGCTTGTCGCCGACCTTGACGACGTCCTCGACCTTGTTGATGCGCTTGCCGCGGCCCAGCTTGCTGATGTGGACCAGCCCGTCGCGACCCGGCAGCAGCGACACGAAGGCACCGAAATCGGTTGTCTTGACCACGGTTCCGAGGAACCGCTCGCCGATCTTGGGCAGCTGCGGGTTGGCGATGGCGTTGATCTTGTCGATCGCCGCCTGCGCCGCCTCGCCGTTGGACGCGCCCACGAACACCGTGCCATCGTCCTCGATGGAGATCGACGCGCCAGTCTCCTCGGTGATCGAGTTGATCATCTTGCCCTTGGGCCCGATGACCTCACCGATCTTGTCGACCGGCACCTTGATCGTGGTGATCCGCGGGGCGTACGGGCTCATCTCGTCAGGAGCGTCGATGGCCTCGGCCATCACCTCGAGGATCGTGATACGGGCGTCCTTGGCCTGCGCCAGCGCGCCGGCCAGCACCTGCGACGGGATGCCGTCGAGCTTGGTGTCGAGCTGCAAAGCGGTGACGAAGTCCTTGGTGCCCGCGCACTTGAAGTCCATGTCGCCGAACGCGTCTTCGGCACCCAGTATGTCGGTCAGCGTGACGAAGCGGCGCTCGGTCTTGCCGTCGACCTCGACGTCGTCACTGACCAGACCCATCGCGATGCCCGCGACCGGCGCCTTCAGCGGCACACCGGCGTTGAGCAACGACAGCGTCGAGGCACACACCGAGCCCATCGAGGTGGACCCGTTGGAGCCCAACGCCTCCGAGACCTGGCGGATCGCGTACGGGAACTCCTCGACGCTCGGCAGCACCGGCACCAGGGCACGCTCGGCGAGCGCACCGTGGCCGATCTCGCGGCGCTTGGGCGAGCCGACGCGACCGGTCTCACCGGTCGAGAACGGCGGGAAGTTGTAGTGGTGCATGTAGCGCTTGGACGTCTCGGGCCCCAGCGAGTCGATCTGCTGGGCCATCTTGACCATGTCCAGCGTGGTGACACCCATGATCTGGGTCTCGCCGCGCTCGAACAGCGCGCTGCCGTGGGCCCGCGGGATCACCGCGACCTCGGCCGAGAGCGCCCGGATGTCTGTGATGCCACGGCCGTCGATGCGGAAGTGATCGGTCAGGATGCGCTGGCGCACAAGCTTTTTGGTCAACGAGCGGAAGGCCGCGCCGATCTCCTTCTCGCGGCCGGCGTACTGCTCGGCCAGGCGCGAGAGCACCTCGACCTTGATCTCGTCGGTGCGGTCGTTGCGCTCGTTCTTGCCGGCGATGGTCAGCGCCTCGGACAAGGCGTCGGTGGCCACCGAGGCGACCGAGTAGTACACGTCGTCGCCGTAGTCGGGGAACAGCGGGTACTCGGCGGTCTCCTTGCCGGCGGACGAAGCCAGCTCGGCCTGCGCGTCGCACAGCACCGAGATGAACGGCTTGGCTGCCTCGAGGCCCTCGGCCACGACGGTCTCGGTCGGTGCGCCTGCACCGCCGGCGACCAGCTCGATGACGTTCTCGGTCGCTTCGGCCTCGACCATCATGATCGCGACGTCACCCTCGACCTTGCGGCCGGCGACAACCATGTCGAACACGGCGCGCTCGAGCTGCTCGACGGTCGGGAACGCAACCCACTGGCCGTCGATCAGTGCCACGCGCACACCGCCGACCGGGCCGGAGAACGGCAGACCGGAGATCTGCGTCGACGCCGAGGCGGCGTTGATCGCGAGGACGTCGTAGAGGTCCTTCGGATCAAGCGAGAGCACGGTCACGACGACCTGGATCTCGTTGCGCAGCCCGCTCACGAACGACGGGCGCAGCGGCCGGTCGATCAGGCGGCAGGTCAGGATCGCGTCGGTGGAGGGGCGGCCCTCCCGGCGGAAGAACGAGCCGGGGATCCGGCCCGCGGCGTACATCCGCTCCTCGACGTCGATGGTGAGCGGGAAGAAGTCGAAGTGCTCCTTGGGCGCCTTGCTGGCGGTGGTGGCACTGAGCAGCATGGTTTCGTCGTCGAGGTAGGCGACGACGGCGCCGGCGGCCTGCTGGGCGAGCCGGCCGGTCTCGAACCGGATGGTGCGGGTGCCGAAGCTCCCGTTGTCGATCACGGCGGTGGATTCGAACACGCCGTCTTCAATTTCAACTACAGACATGGACGTCCGTATGGCCTCTCTGGATCAATTCGCTGTTTTGCGTCGTCACAGCGCGTCGACCACCGCTTTCGATGCGGCTACGGCCATCGATCGAAGCTGCCGGCGTTCGTATCCGGCAACCACTACCGAAGACCGCGCGATCGAGCGGGTCGGCGATGCGACGTGCGGGAACGGCACTCGCGGGTCTGCGATGACCGCACCCAGGTGTCCGCCTCGAGAAAACCTGGAGCCGAACCAGGCCATCGTACTCTGCGGCCCGTGTCCAGCGAAAAACGACGGTCAGGCGCGCCGGCCCCACCCGCCGACGATCGTCGGCATCGTCCAGACCGCACCCCGCTCCTCGATCGCCTCGCCGAGGCGTTGCTCGAGCGTGGCGAGATCCAGTTCGGCGGCGGTCGCCGCACCCGAGGCGATGATCGCGTCTTCCAGAGCCCGCGCCACCCCGACGACGTAGCCCGCCGCCTGCCGTGCCTGCGGCGGGAAGTACACCTGTAGGCCCAGCGTGCCCACGTCGGCATAGCCGGCCTGCTGGAACAGGACCGGGAACCGCATCCCGACGGTGGCGTCGGCCCGCGCATGCTCGAAGCCCGCCTGTATCCAGCCGCCGACGCGGGTGAAGAGGTCGACCTCGGGGAGCGCCCGGGCGCCGGTCATGTCGTAGTCGACGGCGACGAACACGCCATCGGGACGCAGGTTGCGCCGGTGGTGGGCCAGCACGTCGCCCGCATCGGGCAGGTGCATCAGCAGCAGCCGGCAGACCACGGCGTCGAATGGTGCGTCATCGACGTAGCTCCGCGCGTCGCCCTGCTGGAACGAGACATTGTGCAGACCCAGCTGCTCGCGGCGGCGCTCGGCGACGGCAAGCTGGGCCGCGTCCTGTTCGAGGCCGACGACGGAGCCCTCGCTGCCGACGATGCCGGCCACGAGGAACGACACGTCACCGGGACCGCTGCCGAGATCGAGGACGCGCATGCCCGCGCGCAGGCCACCGCGCCGGAACAGCACGTCGGTCGGTTCCGCGATGATCGCAGCCTGACCCTGCAGGCGTTCGATCTCGACGTCGTCGCTGCCGAGGACGTAATCGGGTGTTCCCACCCGTGTGACGTTAGCGCGTCAGCGGCGCAGGCCGAGGCGCTCGATCAGCGAGCGGTAGCGCGCGACGTCGACCTGGGCGACGTACTTGAGCAGCCGACGACGGCGGCCGACGAGCAGCAGCAAGCCGCGGCGCGAGTGGTGATCGTGCTTGTGCTGCTTGAGATGCTCGGTGAGATCCGAGATTCGCTTGGTGAGCAACGCAACCTGGGCTTCCGGCGACCCCGTGTCGGTGTCGTGCAGGCCGTACTGGCCCAGGATTTCCTTCTTCTGTTCGGCAGTGAGCGCCACGAAACAACTCCATCGATTCGGTCCGCGAGTGAGAATCTTCAGGCGCGGCCACCGCGAACTGCAGCGCGCGCCAGGTCGGCGAGGAGTCTAACAGCGGCGGCGGCTGGGTCCCAATTCGCGCAGGGCGCGGGCCCCAATTCGCGCAGGGCGCGGGTCCCAATTCGCGCAGGGCGCAGGCCCCAATTCGCGCAGGGCGCGGGTCCCAATCCGCTTCAGCGGGCCGACAGGATCGTGCGGGCGCGGTCGGTGTCGGCGTTCATCGCGGTGATCAGCTCGTCCACCGAGTCGAATTTCTCCTGACCCCGCAACCGGGCCACGAAGTCGACGGCGACGTGCTGGCCGTACAGATCCGCGCTGGTGTCGAGCACGAACGCCTCGACGGTGCGGGTGCGCCCCGAGAACGTGGGATTGGTGCCCACCGACACAGCCGCCTGGTAGCGCTCCCCCGGCGTGACGGTGCCGACGACCGGTCCGTGACCCAGCACCGTGAACCACGCCGCGTAGACGCCGTCGGCGGGGATGGCCGAATGCATCGGCGGGGCGACGTTGGCAGTCGGGAAGCCGAGCACCCGGCCCCGGCCGTCGCCGCGCACCACCACGCCTTCGACACGGTGCGGGCGGCCCAGTGCCTCGGCGGCGGTCACCATGTCGCCGGCGTCCACGCATGACCTGATGTAGGTCGAGGAGAAGGTGACGGTTTCGTCGCGATGATGTTCGGCGACCAGGCTCACCGAATCGACCGCGAACCCGAACCGCTCACCGGCCTTGCGCAGGAGCTCGACGTTGCCGGCGGCCTTCTTGCCGAACGTGAAGTTCTCGCCCACCACGACCTCGACCACGTGCAGGCGCTCGACGAGCAGTTCGTGGATGTAGCGGTCGGGCGTGAGCTTCATGAAGTCGGCGGTGAACGGGACGACGAGGAACACATCGATGCCCATTTCCTCCACCAGCTCGGCACGCCGGGTCAGCGTCGTCAGCTGCGCGGGGTGACTGCCTGGGAAGACGACCTCCATGGGGTGGGGGTCGAACGTCATGAGCACGGTGGGCACGCCGCGGGCGCGACCGGCCTTGACGGCGCCGTTGATCAGCTCCTGGTGCCCCCGGTGGACACCGTCGAACACCCCGATGGTGACGACGCACCGGCCCCAGTCGGTGGGGATGTCGTCTTGACCCCGCCAGCGTTGCACGCCGCAAGCCTACGGCGTGCCGGCGACGCCGGCTCGAACTGTGGCGAAGCGGCACCACCGGATCGGGTGATGTTTGCCTAAACTCTTGGACTTATGAGTCCTGACGCCAAGCCGCCGGAGTTGACGACGGTGGCCCAGGATTATCTGAAGACGATCTGGACAGCCCAGGAGTGGTCCCACGAAAAGGTGAGCACCAAGCTGCTCGCCGAGCGGATCGGTGTCTCGGCGAGCACCGCGTCGGAGTCCATCCGCAAGCTCGCCGACCAGGGCCTGGTCGACCACGAGAAGTACGGCGCGGTGACGTTGACCGATGCCGGGCGCCGGGCGGCGCTGGCCATGGTGCGCCGCCACCGGCTGATGGAGACGTTCCTGGTGCGCGAGCTCGGCTACGGCTGGGATGAGGTGCACGACGAAGCCGAGGTGCTCGAGCACGCGGTGTCCGACCGGATGCTCGACCGCATCGACGCCAAGCTCGGCTACCCGACGCGCGACCCGCACGGCGACCCGATTCCCGCAGCAGATGGCCGCGTGCCCACTCCGCCGGCCCGCCAGCTGTCGGCCTGCCAGAACGGAGAGGAGGGCACGATCGCCCGGATCTCCGACGCCGATCCGGAGATGCTGCGGTACTTCGACTCGGTGGGCATCAACCTCGATTCACAGATCCGAGTCGTGGCACGGCGCGATTTCGCCGGAATGATCTCGGTCGCCGTGCACAATCCTCACGACAGCGACGGACCGGATGAGATGACCGTCGATTTGGGGAGCCCGGCCGCGGACGCGATCTGGGTCGTCGCATAGTCGTCGTTGCACAGTCACTGCAGAGGAGCGCACGCGAGATGGCCAAACTCGAACTGTCCCGGTCGTTGCCGATGTCGGCCGCGGACGCGTGGGAGCACGTGTCCGACCTGTCCACGCTCGGCGACTGGATGGTCCTGCATCAGGGATGGCGCTCGGATCTGCCCGACGAGCTGACTGTGGGCACCACGATCGTGGGCGTCGCCGGCGCCAAGGGGATGCGCAACCGCGTGACGTGGACGATCCGCGAATTCGATCCGCCGAACCTGCTCGCGATCAACGGCGAGGGCGTGGGCGGCACCCGGTACAAGCTGTCGATGAAGGTGGCCGACACCAAGGACGGGTGCGCGTTCACCCTCCGGATGGACCTCGGTGGCGCGCCGCTGTTCGGACCGATCGGCGCCGCCGCGTCACGTGCGGTCAAAGGCGACCTCGACGCGTCGATCAAGAAGTTCGAGAAGCTCTACGCCTGAAGAATGAAGCGGCTGAAACGATTCGACGTCAGCGGCCCGCCAGCTCCGTCACAAGCGCCGCGAGTTCGGAGAACTCCCAGGAGGGGCGCTCGTGGTCTCGCCAGATGTCATAGGCCCGATCGAGTGCCGCACGCGGTTCCGCGCCGTGCACACACTGCAGCGCCGTCATCGCCAGCAGCAGCGCGCTCGTCTCCGGCGAGTACAGGATGTCGTCCTTCACGGATGCAGTTCTACAGCGTCGCCGGCCGGATCACGACCACCGAGGCGGTCTTCGGTCCGGCGTCGCGCAGCAGCGCCATCACCCGGCCGTCCGGCGCCGTTGCCGCGTAGACGCCATCGACACCGGCCGCCGCGAGCGGGCGGCCGTGTCCGGTGTCGACGGCCTCGGCGTCGGTCAGGTCCCGGCGCGGAAAAGCCTGCAGGCAGGCGTCATCGAGGGTGTACGACAGCGCGGGCGCCTCGGCGAGCTGCTCGAGCGTGCGCGCCTGCTCGAGGCCGAAACGCCCCACCCGGGTACGCCGCAGCACGGTGAGGTGCCCGCCGACCGCGAGCGCGGCGCCGACGTCGCGGGCCAGCGCCCGAATGTAGGTGCCGCTCGAACAGTCCACCGTCACGTCGATGTCCACCAGATCCCCGAGGCGGCGCACCGCCAGCACCTCGAAGCGGTCGATCCGCACCGGACGGGCCGCCAGCTCGACCGTCTCCCCGTCGCGCACCATCTGATACGCCCGCTTGCCCGCGACCTTGATCGCGCTGACAGCCGACGGAATCTGCTCGATGGCCCCCCGCAGCGGTGCGATCGCGGCCTCGATCTGCTCGTCGGTCACCTCCGCCGCCGACTCCGTGTGCAGGACCTCGCCGTCGGCGTCCTCGGTGGTCGTCGTCTGCCCCAGCCGGATCGTCGCCTCGTACGACTTGTCCGTCGCGGTCAGCAGACCCAGGATCTTGGTGGCCCGGTCGATGCCGACGACGAGAACACCCGTCGCCATGGGGTCCAGCGTCCCGGCATGGCCCACCTTGCGCGTACCGAACAACCGGCGGCAGCGACCGACCACGTCGTGGCTCGTCATCCCGGCCGGCTTGTCGACGATGACCAGGCCCGGCGCGGTCACAACACGATCGCGGTCAGAGTGATGCCGTTCCGCACCGCCCACCGACCGGTCAGCGATGTCAGCGGCGGCCCAGAGCGCGCCTCGGGGTCGATCAGGATCTCCGAGGTGAACGTGCCGGCCTCACCCGATGCGTCGACGTCGAAGGTGATGTGGGCGTCCTCGAACCCGAGCCACCGCCGGGTCAGCGGGAACCACGCCTTGTAGGTTGCCTCCTTGGCGCAGAACAGGACTCGGTCCCAGTGCACACCGGAGGGCAGGGCGCTCAGTTCCGAGCGCTCGGCCGGGATGCTGATCGCGTCGAAGACGCCGTCGGGCAGCACCCCGTTCGGCTCGGCGTCGATGCCCACGGAGCGGACCTGCTCGCTGCGCCCGACCGCGGCGCCGCGAAACCCCTCACAGTGGGTCAGGCTACCGACGAATCCGTCCGGCCAACGCGGTTCGCCCTTCTCCCCCTTCATGATCGGGGCGGGGTCGGCTCCCAGCTCGACGAGCGCCTGCCGCGCGCAGTAGCGCGCGCTGATGAACTCGTGGCGGCGCTTGGGCACCGACTTGGCGATCAGCGGCTCCTCTTCGGGCAGCGGCGCCAATTCTTTGGGGTCGGAATACAATTCGGCCGCGGCCAGACCGTCGAGGTCACCGGGCAGCACGCCGGCCAGCAGAGTCGCGGCGATCATGCCCGATCCCTGATGCGCTGCTGCATCTTCTCGGCGTGATCCCGCATCTCCTGGGTGATCTGGAAGTGGCCACCGAACTCGTTGAGATAGCCGGGGCTGTACTGGGGGTCGGGCAGGATCTGGCGCAGCCACCGGTACGGCCGACGGCGCCGCCACTCGCGTGGGTAGCCCACCGACACCTCTTCGAACCGCACGCCGTCGTACCACGTCGTGCGCGGGATGTGCAGGTGCCCGTACACCGAACACACCGCGTTGTAGCGGGTGTGCCAATCGGCGGTCGCGGTGGTGCCGCACCACATCGCGAACTCGGGATAGAACAGCGCGTCGCAGGGCTCGCGCACCATCGGGAAGTGGTTGACCTGGACGGTGGGCATCATCCAGTCCAGCTCTTCGAGCCGCTTGCGGGTGTAGGCGACCCGCTCCCGGCTCCACGCGTCGCGCGTGGAATACGGCTCGGCCGAGAGCAGGTACTCGTCGGTGGCGACCACGTTGCGGTCTTTCGCGATCGCCAGGCCCTCGGCCTTGGTGCCCGCCCCCTGGGGCAGGAACGAATAGTCGTAGAGCAGGAACATCGGCACGATCGTCGCCGGGCCGCCCTCTTCGGTCCACACCGGGAACGGGTGCTCGGGGGTGATCACACCCATCTCGTCGCACATGTTGACCAGGTAGTCGTAGCGGGCCCGGCCGAAGATCTGCATCGGGTCGCGGGTCGTGGTCCACAACTCGTGATTGCCGGGCACCCAGATCACCTTCGCGAACCGCTTGCGCAGCAGGTCCAGCGCCCACCGGATCTCGTCGGTGCGCTCGGCCACGTCACCGGCGACGATCAGCCAGTCATCCGGCGACGCGGGATGCAGCGATTCGGTGACCGGCTTGTTTCCGGTGTGCCCGGTGTGAAGATCACTGACCGCCCACAGCGTGGGGCGGCGATCTTCGGAGCTCACAACCTGTCAGCCTACTGGTGTGCGGCGCACCCTCGCGCTGCCGGGCAACTAGAACAGGTTCCAAGGTCTTGCCGTGCGGCCCGTCGTCGGCCGTTACACTCCGGGCAGGGACGGGGCCCAATCACCGATGTTAGGGGTGCGATGCTCGCGAAGGCGCGATTGCTGTCGGCACTATGCGCTCTCGTCGCCGCCGTCGTGGTGGTGTGGCAAGCGCAACCAGATCCGGTGGCCGGTCCGGGCACGGTCCAGCTGCGGTCCACGGACATCCCGATGACGACGATCAAGTCGCCGGTGATCGCCACCGTGGACCCCAGTCCGTTCGATCCGTGCCGGGACATCCCTCTCGACGTGGTCCAGCGCATCGGGCTGGCGTACACCCCGCCGGATCCGGAGGACTCCCTTCGCTGCCACTACGACGCCGGCAACTACCAGATGGCTGTCGAGGCGTTCGTGTGGCGCACCTACGAGCAGACGCTGCCCCCCGACGCGGTCGAGCTCGACATCGACGGCCACCGGGCGGCGCAGTACTGGATCATGAAGCCCACCGACTGGAACAACCGGTGGTGGATCACCTGCATGATCGCGTTCAAGACCAGCTACGGCGTGATCCAGCAGTCGCTGTTCTACTCGCCGATCTACTCCGAGCCCGACCCGGACTGCATGCAGACCAATCTGCAGCGCGCCCACGAGCTGGCTCCGTTCTACACATACTGAAGCGATCTCCTAGCCTGGCGCAGGTGAGCGTCAAGCGTGCCGTCACGAGCCGGCTGGCCGGCCTGCTCCGGGTTCCCCCGCCGACCACCGATGTCGACGTCGAGCGCGGGCTGCGGGTGCCGATGCGCGACGGGATCGACCTCGTCGCCGACCACTACGCGCCCCGTGACGGCACGCCTGCGGGCACTCTGCTGGTGCGCGGCCCATACGGCAGGGCGTGGCCGTTCGCCGCGCTGTACGGGCAGGTCTACGCCGCACGCGGTTATCACGTGCTGCTGCAGAGCGTGCGCGGCACCTTCGGCTCCGGCGGGCAGTTCGAGCCGTTCGTCCACGAGGTCGACGACGGCGCCGACACCGTCGCCTGGCTGCGCGAACAACCCTGGTTCACCGGCACGTTCGGCACGATCGGGCTGTCCTATCTGGGGTGGACCCAGTGGGCGCTGCTGGCCGACCCGCCGCCCGAGCTCAAAGCCGCGGTGATCACCGTCGGACCCCACGACGTCAGCGGGCCGCGTTGGGGCACAGGATCTTTCGCACTCAACGATTTCCTGGGGTGGAGCGACCTGGTCGGCCGCCAGGAGGACGGACACCGGCTGCGGCAGCTCATGCGACAGGCTCGCGCGCAGCGACAGGTGACCGCTGCGTCGCTCGGTGTACCGCTCGGCGAGTCCAGCCGGGCGCTGCTCGGCGACGGGGCGAGGTGGTTCGAGTCATGGCTCGATCACCCCGACCGCACAGACCCGTTCTGGACCGGCCTGCACCTCGACGACGCCCTGGAGCGCGCCGATGTCCCGGTGCTGCTGTTCAGCGGGTGGCAGGACCTGTTCCTCGAGCAGACGCTCGAGCAGTACCGGCGGCTGCGGGCCCGCGGCGTGACGACGGGCCTGACGGTCGGACCGTGGACCCACTCGCACATGATGACCAGCGCCGCACCGACGGCACTGCGCGAATCACTCGATTGGCTCGGCGCCCACCTCGGTGCCGATTCTGAGGGGGATCTGCTGCGCCGGGAGTCGCCGGTACGTATCCACGTCACCGGGTCGGGCTGGTCCGACCTGCCGGACTGGCCACCCACGTCGTCTGCCGAGCAGGTCTTCTTCCTGCAGCCGTCCCACCGTCTCGGCGCGGAGCGGCCTGTACAGGGTGGGCAGGCCACGTTCGTCTACAACCCGGCGGACCCCACGCCGACGATCGGTGGGCGGCTACTCTCCCCCGCCGCCGGCTACCGCGACGACACCGCTCTGGCTCGCCGCGCCGACGTGCTCACGTTCACCAGTTCGCCCCTCGCGGCGGATCTGCGCGTCATCGGTGCACCGTTCGTGGAGCTGGCGCACACGTGCGCGAATCCCCACAACGACCTGTTCGTCCGCCTCAGTGAAGTGGATGCACGGGGCCGCTCACGCAATGTCAGCGACGGCTATCTGGCATCCGTCCCCGACACCGAAAGCGTGCGGATCGCTCTGGATGCGATGGCGCATGTGTTCCCCGCCGGTTCCCGCATCCGGGTCCTGATCGCCGGCGGATCGCACCCCCGCTTCGTCCGCAACTTGGGTACCGGCGAAACACTTTCTACCGCAACGATGTTGACGACGGCCAAGCACACGGTGACGCTGGACGGCCGATCCCGGCTGGTGCTGCCCCTAACCGACTGAGCGGCGCACGCGCGCGGCGATCTCGCGCAGCGTCGCATCGTCGTGCACCGGCGGGCCCCACTGCGGCGCGACCGGCAGGCGCACCCAGCTGGTGCAGCCGCGGTAGTCGGGGGTGCGCGAGAGGGTGACGGGTTGGGTCAGTGCGGCGGCGGACACGACCAGCACCGTCAGCCGATGCCGGGGGCGGAAGTCCACCCGGTCCTCTCGCACCGAGGTGGCGGTCCAGATGTGTTCGGAGGCAATGTCGTTCAGGTTCTCAGGCCGATCGACCGCGATCGCGTCGATCACGCGGGCGCCGGCGCGCACCACGATCTCGTCGTCGGTGCTGTCTGCCGCAGCACGTTCCAGGAGGTCGCGGTGTTCGGGTCGCACCCGTTCGACGTGGCTGTGCGCGACGGTCGGGAACAGCAGGAAGCGCGGTGCGGCCACGTCGAAGCGCTTCTCGTGGATGCCGCCCTTGCGCAACAGCACCGTCTGCCTGCCGTCGAGAAGGGCATGCACCGCGGCACTCCACTCCTTGAGGCCGGGACTGGTGAGCGTCGCCGTCACGATCGGGCTAGGCGCGCGCGAACCTCCGAGCGGCGGAGCGGCGGAACGGTTTTCGGTGGTTGCCGGCGCGGCTGCAACTCGGCGAGCAGGCGCTGCGTGGAAGCAGTCACCTCGGCGACCGCGGTCTCGAACGCCTCGACGTTCCCGCCGGACGGACGGGTGATACCGCTGACCTTGCGCACGTACTGGCGCGCGGCGGCCTCGACCTCCTCGTCGGTGGCGGCCGGTTCCAGACCTCGTAGTTCGGTGATGTTTCGGCACATGACCTCCACGATAGGCGCGCGCCGACGGGCCGATACGGTGAGCGAATGACCAACGACTCCGACGTCCTGCTCATCGACACGCGCGACCGGATCCGCACGTTGACGCTGAATCGGCCCGATGCGCGCAATGCGCTCTCGGCGGAGCTGCGGAGCCAGTTCTACCGCGCGCTGCGGGAGGCGGAGGACGACGACGCCGTCGACGTCGTGATCGTCACCGGCGCCGACCCGGTGTTCTGTGCCGGCCTGGATCTCAAGGAGCTCGGCAACACGACCGAGCTCCCCGACATCTCGCCCAAGTGGCCGCCGATGTCCAAGCCGGTGATCGGGGCGATCAACGGCGCGGCTGTCACCGGCGGGCTCGAGATCGCGCTGTACTGCGACATCCTGATCGCGTCGGAGCACGCGCGCTTCGCCGACACCCATGCCCGGGTCGGGCTGCTGCCGACGTGGGGGGCTGTCGGTTCGGCTGCCGCAGAAGGTGGGCGTCGGGATGGCGCGCCGGATGAGCATGACCGGCGATTACCTGTCGGCCGACGAGGCGCTGCGCACCGGCCTGGTCACCCAGGTCGTGCCGCACGGCGAGCTTATCGACACCGCCCGCCAGATCGCCACGTCGATCGTCGGCAACAACCAGAAGGCGGTGCGCGCGCTGATGAGGTCCTACCACCTCATCGACGAGACGCAGACCAGTGGCCCGCTGTGGCTGGAGGCGGCCTCGGCCCGGGAGTGGATGAAGAGCACCTCGGGTGACGACGTCGCGGAAAGCCGCGCCACGGTGATCGAGCGCGGCCGCAGCCAGGTGCGCTGACGGGTCCTGCGGCGAGCTGGGGGACGGTGTCAGCCCGGGATCAGCCAGCGGCCTGAGAGTGTGCGCCAGCCGACGAACACCAGCCGCAACACCATGAACGTGCTCAGCCCCGACCAGATACCGAGCAGCCCCCAGCCCAACGCGAGCGACAGCCAGATCAGCGGCAGGAACCCCAGCAGCGCGCTGGCGAGCGTGGCCGTGCGCATGAACCGGGCATCGCCCGCGCCGAGCAGCACACCGTCCAGCGCGAACACCACCCCCGCGACAGGCAGCTGCGCCACGAGGAACCACCACGGCACGCTGATCTCGTCGAGCACGCTGCGGTCGTCGGTGAACACGGCAGGCAGCACCGACGCGCCGAGCGCGAACAGCGCCGCCAGCACGCAGGCCGCGACGGCAGAGAACACCGTGACTCGCCACGCCACCGACTGAGCGTGCCGCAGCCTGCCAGCTCCCAGGGCGGCACCCACCAGCGACTGTGCCGCGATCGCCAACGAATCCAGCACCAGCGCAAGGAAACTCCACAGCTGCAACACCACCTGGTGGGCAGCCACAGCCGCGGCGCCGAACCGCGCCGCCACCGCGCCCGCCGAGATGAAGCACGCCTGGAACGCCATCGTCCGGATCACCAGGTCGCGGCCCATCACCAGCTGGGCGCGCAGCACCGTCGGGCGCGGCCGGACCGGCACCCGCTCGACGCGCAACGCGTGCAGGAACAGCGCAGCCGCGAGCCACTGACCGACGACGTTGGCCACAGCCGACCCGGCCAGCCCCAGAGCAGGCGCGCCGAACCAGCCGTACACGAGCGTCGGGCAGAGCACCGCGGCGACGGCGAATCCGATCACGACGTAGCGCAGCGGCCGGGCGGTGTCCTGCACCCCGCGCATCCATCCGTTTCCTGCGGCCGCCACCAGGATGGCCGGGACCGCCAGGCTCGCGATGCGCACCCACGGCAGCGCCGCGGCGGCGATCTCCCCGCCGGCCGCCAGCGTCGTGACCACAGGGACCGCAAAGACCTGGACGCCGATCACGACCACCGCGCCGATCGCCATCGCCAGCCATGTCGCCTGTACGCCTTCGGCGACCGCAGCAGTGCGGTCGCCACGGCCGTAGAAGCGGGCCGCACGCGCAGTGGTGCCGTAGGACAGGAACGTCAGCTGCGAGCTCAGCACGCCCATGATCAGCGCACCGATGGCCAGTCCGGCGAGACTGAGCGCACCGAGGCGCCCCACCACGGCGAGATCGAACAGAAGGTAGAGGGGTTCGGCGGCGAGCACGCCGAGCGCCGGGAAGGCGAGGGCGGCGATCCGCCGGCTGGTGGCGGGCGCCAGAGCCCCGTCGGTGTCATCCAAGAAATGTCAGCCGAGAACCCTGCGCAGAGCTGCCACGACGTCCTCGGCGGTCCCCGTCGCCGAGAACCCGGCGGCCAGCCGGTGGCCGCCGCCGCCGAACGTCGCGGCAACCGCCGACACGTCGAGCGCCTTGGACCGCATCGACACCGACCACTGCGCCGGGCGGATCTCCTTGAACACCGCGGCCACCTCGGCCTGCTGCGTGGTGCGCACGATGTCGACGATGCTCTCGACCTCTTCGGGCCGGGCGTCGACCCACTCACGGTTCGACACCACGGCATAGACGAAGCCGCGCCCGTCGCACGCCACGGGATCCAGCTGCGCGGTGCCCAGCACCCGCGACAGCATCGGCAGCCACGCGTACGGGTGCGTGTCCATCAGCGCGCGGCTGACGCCGGCATTGTCGACGCCGAGGTCGACCAGCCGCGCGGCCAGCCGTAGCGCCCGGGCACCGGCCCAGCGGAACGATCCGGTGTCGGTGGTCAGGCCCGCGTAGATGCAGTGCGCGACGGCCTCGTCGATCGGTTCGCCCCAGGCGTCGAGCAGATCGGCGACCAGCATCGTGGTCGAATCCGCGGCCGCGTCGACGAAGTTGGCGGTACCGAACAGGGTGTTGCTCTCGTGGTGGTCGATGACCAGCACCGGGCGGTCACCGGTCACCAGGTCGGCCAACGCACCCAGCCGATTGATGCTGGGCACGTCGACCGTGACCACCAGGTCGACGTCGCGCCGGAGCTCCTCGGGCGACACCAGCAGCCCGCCGCCGGGCAGGGTACGCAGCGAATCGGGGAGGTCCTCCGGCTCGGCGAACGTGACCTGCACGGCGATGCCGACCCGGTCGAGGACAAGGGCCAGCGCGAGCCCCGCTCCCACCGTGTCGGCGTCGGGATGGACGTGACAGAGCACGCTGACCGAGCCGGCCGATGAGACCAACTCGGCGGCGCCGCGGGCGTCGACCCGGGCACCGGTCATCAAGGCGTCAGTGGTCGTGTCTGTCATGGAGCGTGTCGAAGTCACCAGTGTCCTCAGCGTCCGCCTCGTCTGGCCCCCGGCCCTCGTCCTCCACCCCAGTTACACGGTACGGGTCGGCGTCGCCGGCGTGCTTGGCACCTTCGCGAACTCTCGCCAAATCCTCATCCGCCGCGCGCGCCCGGGCGAGCAACTCCTCCATCCGGTGGGCTGCGTCGGGAACGGTGTCGCGTTCGAAGGCCAGCGTCGGGGTGAAGCGCACCCCCAGCGAGGCCCCGACCTTGGTGCGGAGCACGCCTCTGGCACTGTCGAGTGCCGCGGCCGCGCCGCCGTAGTCGGGTTCCTCGTCCAGGGAGCGGCCGATGACGGTGTAGTACAGCGTGGCGTCGTGCAGGTCGTTGGTGACCTTCGCATCCGTGATGGTCACCCCGGCGAGCCGGGGATCCTTGATCTCGTATTCGATCGCCGAGGCGACCACCGTGGAGATGCGTTTGGCCAGCCGCTTCGCCCGTGCGGGATCAGCCATTACGTTTCGCCCTCTTCACTTCTACCGCTGCCTTCTTCACTTCGTTCATCAGGCGGTTCATCGGGCGGCTAGGTGCGGGCCTTCTCGACCAGTTCATAGGTCTCGATGACGTCGCCTTCCTTGATGTCGGAGTAGGTCAGCGTCAGACCGCACTCGTAACCGTCGCGGACCTCGGTGACATCGTCCTTCTCCCGCTTGAGCGACGAGATCGTGAGGTTCTCGGCGACCACGACGTTGTCGCGCAGCAGCCGCGCCTTGGCGTTGCGGCGCATGATGCCCGACTGGACGAGGCAGCCGGCGATGTTGCCGACCTTCGACGACCGGAAGATCGCCCGGATCTCGGCGCGGCCGAGTTCCTTCTCCTCGTAGATCGGCTTGAGCATGCCCTTGAGCGCGCTCTCGATCTCGTCGATGGCCTGGTAGATCACCGAGTAGTAGCGGATCTCCACGCCTTCGCGGTTGGCCAGCTCCGTCGCCTTGCCCTCGGCGCGGACGTTGAACCCGATGATGATCGCGTCCGACGCCGACGCCAGGTTGACGTTGGTCTCGGTGACACCACCGACGCCGCGGTCGATGACGCGCAGTTCCACCTCGTCGTCGACCTGGATGCCGAGCAGGGCCTCCTCCAGCGCCTCGACGGTGCCGGAGTTGTCGCCCTTGAGGATCAGGTTCAGCTGGCTGGTTTCCTTCAGCGCCGAATCCAGGTCTTCGAGGCTGATCCGCTTGCGGGTGCGGGCCGCCATCGCGTTGCGCTTGCGCGCACTGCGCCGGTCGGCGATCTGACGGGCGATGCGGTCCTCGTCGACGACGAGGAAGTTGTCCCCGGCGCCGGGCACCGACGTGAAACCGATGACCTGGACCGGCCGGGACGGCAGCGCCGCCTCGACGTCGTCGCCGTGCTCGTCGACCATGCGGCGCACACGACCGTAGGCGTCGCCCGCGACGACCGAGTCGCCGACCCGCAGCGTGCCGCGCTGGATAAGCACGGTCGCCACCGGCCCGCGGCCGCGGTCGAGATGCGCTTCGATCGCCACACCCTGGGCTTCCATGTCCGGATTGGCCCGCAGGTCCAGCGACGCGTCGGCGGTCAGGATGACCGCTTCCAGCAGCGCCTCGATGTTGGTGCCCGCCTTGGCGGAGATGTCGACGAACATCGTGTCGCCGCCGTACTCCTCGGGCACCAGGCCGTACTCGGTCAGCTGACCGCGGATCTTGGCCGGGTCGGCGCCTTCCTTGTCGATCTTGTTGACCGCCACGACGATCGGCACGTCGGCCGCCTGCGCGTGGTTGACCGCTTCCACCGTCTGCGGCATGACGCCGTCGTCGGCCGCGACCACGAGGATCGCGATGTCGGTGGCCTTCGCGCCGCGGGCACGCATGGCGGTGAACGCCTCGTGACCCGGGGTGTCGATGAAGGTGATCGGCCGCTCGGTGCCGTCGAGGTCGACGACGACCTGGTAGGCACCGATGTGCTGGGTGATGCCGCCGGCCTCACCCTCGCGCACGGTGGCGTTACGGATCGTGTCGAGCAGTCGCGTCTTACCGTGGTCGACGTGGCCCATGACGGTGACCACGGGCGGCCGGACCTCGAGGTCCTCTTCTCCGCCTTCGTCCTCGCCGTAGGAGAGATCGAACGATTCGAGCAGCTCGCGGTCCTCGTCCTCCGGGGAGACGACCTGCACGACGTAGTTCATCTCGCTGCCGAGCAGCTCCAGCGTCTCGTCTCCGACCGACTGCGTGGCCGTGACCATCTCGCCGAGGTTGAACAGCGCCTGCACCAGCGAGGCCGGGTTGGCGTTGATCTTGTCGGCGAAGTCGGACAGCGAAGCACCGCGGGCCAGCCGGATGGTCTCGCCGTTGCCGTGCGGCAACCGCACGCCACCGACGACCGGCGCCTGCATGTTCTCGTATTCGGCCCTCTTCGCGCGCTTGCTCTTGCGACCGCGCTTGGGGGCACCGCCGGGACGACCGAACGCACCGGCCGCGCCTCCGCGCTGGCCGGGACGTCCACCGCCACCGCCGCCGGGACGACCGCGGAAGCCGCCGCCGGCACCGCCACCGCCGCCGGGGCCGCCGCCGCGGTAGTTACC
>JAEXZY010000155.1 GCA_023404955.1 Actinomycetes bacterium | reverse complement strand
CCCGCGGCCAAGAAGTCGTCGAATTCGCCTGCGGCATCCCCCACCTGCTCAAAGGCGGCTTCACCGAGAACGCCTCGACCAACATCGACGTCCACTCGGTCCGCCAACCCCTGGGCCCGATCGGCATCATCTCCCCCTTCAACTTCCCCGCCATGGTCCCGATGTGGTTCTTCCCCGTCGCCATCGCCTGCGGCAACACCGTGGTGTTGAAACCGTCCGAGAAAGATCCGTCGGCATCACTGTGGCTGGCCCGCCTGTGGGCCGAAGCGGGTCTACCTGCCGGGGTGTTCAACGTCCTCCAAGGCGACAAGACCGCCGTCGACGAGCTGCTCACCAACCCGAACATCAAGAGCGTGAGCTTTGTCGGGTCGACCCCGATCGCGCAGTACGTCTATGCGACCGGTACCGCCGCCGGTAAGCGCGTCCAGGCTCTCGGCGGCGCGAAGAACCACGCGGTGATCCTGCCCGACGCCGATCTCGACCTGGCTGCCGATGCGATGGTCAACGCCGGCTTCGGCTCCGCCGGCGAACGCTGCATGGCCATCTCCGCTGCCGTGGCCGTCGGACCGATCGCCGACGACCTGGTCGCCAAGATCGCCGAACGCGCGGCCACCATCAAAACCGGCGACGGCACCCGCGATTCCGACATGGGCCCCCTGGTGACCAAGGCTCATCGCGACAAGGTCGCCTCCTACATCGACGCCGGCGAGAGTGCCGGGGCCAAGGTCGTCCTCGACGGCCGTCAGGTGCAGGCCGACGGCGGGCAGGACGGGTTCTGGCTCGGGCCGACCCTGCTCGACAACGTCACCCCCGACATGAGCGTCTACACCGACGAGATCTTCGGACCCGTCCTGTCGGTCGTGCGGGTCGAGACCTACGACCAAGCCCTCGAGCTGATCAATTCGAACCCCTACGGCAACGGCACCGCGATCTTCACCAACGACGGCGGCGCCGCCCGCCGCTTCCAAAACGAGGTCGAGGTCGGCATGGTCGGCATCAACGTCCCCATCCCCGTCCCCATGGCCTACTACAGCTTCGGCGGCTGGAAAGCCTCCCTCTTCGGCGACAGCCACGCCCACGGCATGGACGGCGTGCAGTTCTTCACCCGACAGAAAGCCATCACCACCCGCTGGCTCGACCCCTCCCACGGCGGCATCAACCTCGGCTTCCCACAGAACGGGTAAGCACAATCAGCCCGAATCGGTGCCGCGGGCGTCGAGCCGTCGCAGCACACGATCGACGACCAGGGGGTCGGCACCGGATTCAGCACGAGCCTCGACCACCGCGTCGCGAGCGGCTTCGAGCAACTCCTCCTTCAACGCGTTGACCGTCTGGGAACTGCCGGCCGACGAGCGCTCCACCTGATTGTCCATGCCCAGTGAGTGCCACATGCGGCGCGCGTTCTCACGGGCCTGCTCGATCGCCCCGTCGTCGGTGTCATTCCGGTCGCGCACCTCGTCGAGCCGGCGGAAGCCGGCGTCACGCGCCCTGGTCAGAAGCTCCTGTTCCTCGGCGTCCTGGTCGTCACTGGACGCCGTGACACCGAGCCGCTTGACGAGCAACGGCAGCGTGAGCCCTTGAACCAGCATGGTGGCGATGATCACGACGAAGGCGATGAAGATCAGCCGCTCGCGCTCTGGGAAGCCCGCGGGTAGCGCGAGCACGGCGGCCAGGGTGACCACACCGCGCATGCCCGCCCAGGATGCGATCGTGGTCTCCCGCCAGCCGACGGGTTCGGCGCGGTCGCGTCGACGCCGCAGCAGCCGCTTGTCGAGTGCCGCGATTGGGAAGATCCATAGGAACCGCACCGCGACGACGACCCCGGTGATCGCCAGGGCCTGACCGATCAGCGCGCCCATCGGCCCGTCCACCTGGTCGGCGACTGCCCTCAGCTCCAGCCCGACGAACGCGAACGCTGCGCCGGTCACCAGCAATTCGATGATCTCCCAGGTGTTCCCGGATACCAGGCGAGTCAGGGCAGACTCGTGATCGGAGTATCGGCTCAGACCCAGGGCGATGGTGACCACCGCCAGCACACCGCTGCCGTGCAAGGCGTCGGCTGCCACATAAGCGGCGAACGGCATCACCAGCACCAAAGCGCTTCCTGCAGGATGCGCGGGCAGCTTCTTGAGCAGCCAGCGCGTCGCGGCGGCGGTCACCAGCCCGACGACGACACCGATGACGACGGCGCCGCCGAGCGCCGCGCCTGCATGCCATGGCGCGAAGGCCCCGGACACTGTCGATGCGACCGCAACCTCGTACAACACCAGCGAGGTGGCGTCGTTCGACAACCCTTCGCCCTCGAGGATCGTCCGCAGCCGGCGGGGAAGCCGCAGTTTGTGGGCGACCGCGGTGGCCGCGACGGGGTCGGGCGGCGCCACCGCGGCACCGAGCGCGACCGCGGCGATGAACGGCAGGCCCGGCACGATTGCATGCAACACCGCTCCGACCGCGAAAGCCGTGACGCCCACCAGCGCGATCGCGAGAAGACCGATCGCCCTGCGGTTGTCCAGGAATTGCCGCCATGAGGTGCGCCGTGCCGCGGCGAACAGCAGCGGAGGCAGAACAAGCGGCAGGATCAGCTCGGCGTTCACCGTTGGCGATGGCATCTTGGGCACGAAGGCCAGGACCAGCCCGAACATCAGCAGGACGACCGGGTAGGGAAGGTTGACGCGCTCGGCCAGCGGCGCGAGCAGCACGGTGGCGACCGCCAGACCGAGTAGCAGTGTCAGCCCGACCACAGCGACCTCCACCTGTTCACCAACAGGGTCGAAGGTTCCCCGTCATGAGGCCGGCAAACGCGCCTGCGCCGGATGTCGGCATTCTTACGGCCATCTCGACCCAGAGGGTCCGAGGCGCTGATCGGGTACACCCGCATCATGAGGTTTCGGCTGCTGCTCGCCCTGGTCCTTCTCGTCAGCGGTTGCAGCGGTCAGGACGTCGATCAGGCGACTCCCTCCACGACCCCCTCCGCGCCGAGCAGCACGCCGACGACGACCGGACTGATCCCGCCCGGCGCCCCGACCGAAGGCACGCGGCCCCCCACGGACAGCCTGCCACCCGCGGCCGAGCCCCAAAGCGCGCCCGCGCCTGATCAGCCGCCGCCCGGCCGGCAGATCCGGGTGGGGTCCGCACCGGAGGGCGTGGTCTTCGACGCATCGACCCGCACCGTGGCCGTCGCCACGCGCCGGCCGAACGAGCTCGTGCTGATCAATGCCGACAGCGGTGAAATCACCCATCGCACAACGCTTCCCGGTGTGGCCCGGCATCTCCAACTGGCCAAGCCCGGCGGACCCGTCCTGGTTCCGGTGGAGAGCGCGAACGCACTGGTCCGGGTCGACCTGCCCGGCGGTCGCGCCGACGCCCAGATCATCACCGGCACGGTCCCGCACGACGCATCGGAAGCACCGGACGGCACGGTGTTCGTCGCCAACGAGCTCGGCGGCACCGTGACCGCGCTGCGGGGCGACGACATCGTCAAGGTGTTCACCGACAGCGTCCAACCGGCGGGCCTGGCTCCGGTCGGCGACCGGATGGGCCTGCTCGACGTCCGGAAGAACGACCTGACGATCTACGACACCGCGAACCTGACGATCGTCGGCTCGACGCCCGCGGGGGAAGGGCCAACGCACCTCGTCGCCGACAAGCACGGCCGGCTGATCGCCGCCGACACCCGCGGTGACGCGATCCGCGTCTTCGACACCACCCCACGGCAACTAGCCGAGATCGCACAGCCCGGCGGCCCCTACGGCATCACCTACGACCCGACACGCGACCTGCTGTGGGTGGCGTCATCAGGCACCAACGAGGTCATCGGCTATGACATGACCGAACCGATGCCCCGTGAGGTGAAACGCGTCCCCACGGTGCAGAACCCGTACACCGTTGGCGTCGACTCCACCACCGGCAGGTTGTTCGTCGCCGGTGTGACCGCCGGGGTCGTGCAGGTCATCGACCCCGGCTGAGCCCCCCGGCGCCGCCACGCGCGCCGCCACGATTGTGCGATCTCATCCGCGCCACGCGGCGTGTCGCCGATGAAACCGCACAATCGCGACCAGCCTCAGAGGATATAGAGCATCTCCTGGTAGGTCGGCAGCGGCCACAGGTCGTCGGCGACCACGCCCTCCAACGCGTCCGCGGCGGCGCGCACGGCCTCCATCGCGGGCAGCAGCACCTTCTGCGCGTGCGTGGCCTCGTCGAGCGCGGACTCCGCGGAGTGATCCGCCAAGCCCGCCTTCAGCGATGTCAACGCCGCGGTCAGATCGGCGATCGGAGTCGAAACAGCCTCGAGCAGAACAGTATCGGCGGCCACACCCGCCGCCTTCAGCGTGGCGACGTTCTGCGCGAGCTCCGTCTGATAGCGCACCGCTGCGGGCAGGATCACCGTGGTGCCCAGTTCCAGCGCCAGCTTGGCCTCCACCCCGACCGTCAGCGCGTACTGCTCGAGGCGAACCTCGTACCGGCTGTGCAACTCTCGCTCGTTGAACACCCCGTAGCGCTCGAACACCTCGACCGCCTCGGGCTTGATCAGCTCCGGGATCGCGTCGAGCGTCGTCTTCAGATTCGGCAGGCCACGCTCGGCCGCCTCGATCTGCCAGTTGTCCGAATAGCCATCGCCGTTGAACACGACCGCGCCGTGATCGGTGATGATCTCGGTCAGCAGCTTCTGCACGGCCTGGTCGAAGTCCTCTCCGTCACCGACAGCCTTCTCCAGCACCGTCGCCATGTAGTCCAGCGAATCGGCCATGATCGTGTTCAGGATGATCATCGGCACGTTGATCGTCTGCCCCGAACCCGGCGCGCGGAACTCGAACCTGTTGCCGGTGAACGCGAATGGGCTCGTACGGTTGCGATCGCCCGGATCCGTGGGCAGCTCGGGCAGTGTGTCGACACCGATGATCATCGACCCCTTGCCCTTCGACGAGGTCGCCGCGCCCTTCGCGATCTGCTCGAACACATCGGCCAGCTGCGCGCCCAGGAAGATCGAGATGATCGCCGGCGGCGCCTCGTTCGCGCCCAGCCGGTGGTCGTTGGTGGCCGAGGCCACCGACACCCGCAGCAGGCCCGCGAACTTGTGCACCGCGCGGATGACCGCCGCGCAGAACACCAGGAACTGGGCGTTCTCGTGCGGGGTGTCACCGGGCACCAGCAGACTGCCGAATTGGGCATTGCCCATGGAGAAGTTGACGTGCTTGCCCGAGCCGTTGACGCCGGCGAACGGCTTCTCGTGGAACAGGCATTCCATGCCGTGCTTCTTGGCCACGTTGCGGAAGATGGTCATCAGCAACTGCTGATGGTCGGCGGCGATGTTGGCCCGCTCGAACATCGGCGCGATCTCGAACTGACCGGGCGCGACCTCGTTGTGCCGGGTCTTGGCCGGAATGCCGAGCTTGAACAGCTCACGCTCGGTGTCCATCATGAAGCCGAGCACCCGCTCGGGCACCGAGCCGAAGTAGTGATCGTCGAACTCCTGACCCTTGGGCGGCTTGGCGCCGAACAGCGTGCGACCGGCGTTGATCAGGTCGGGACGCGCCAGGAAGAAGTGCCGATCGACGAGGAAGTACTCCTGTTCGGGGCCGCAGAACGAGACGATGTTGTCGAAGTTCTTGTGGCCGAACAGCTTCAGGATGCGCTCGGCCTGCGCGCCCATCGCCTGCTGGCTGCGCAGCAGCGGCGTCTTGTAGTCCAGCGCCTCACCTGTCATCGACACGAACACCGTGGGGATGCACAGCGTGTTGCCGTTGGGGTTCTCCAAGATGTAGGCCGGGCTGGTGACGTCCCACCCGGTGTACCCGCGTGCCTCGAACGTGCTGCGCAAGCCGCCGGATGGGAAACTCGACGCGTCAGGCTCGCCCTGGATCAAGGTCTTGCCGGCGAACTCGGCCAGCGTCTGGCCGTCGGAGACTGGCTCGAGGAAGCTGTCGTGCTTCTCGGCGGTCAGCCCGGTCATCGGGTAGAAGACGTGCGCGTAGTGGGTGGCGCCTTTCGACAACGCCCAGTCCTTCATCGCCGAGGCCACCGAGTCGGCCACCGCCGGATCGAGTTTGGCGCCCTTCTCGATGGTGGCGACAACGGACTTGTACACCGACTTGGGAAGCCGCAACTGCATCTCGGCCTTGGTGAACACGTTGGAACCGAACACCTCGCCAGGCGCCTCGGCGGGGTCGAAGCTGATCGCCGGCGGGACATAGGCTTCGACATTGTTGATCGCCTGCAGGCGTACCGAGTTACCGCTCAATGGACTTCCTTATCCGCTGCGTCGTCCGCCTCTGTTCGACGGACGATTGACCGGCCAACAGTAGGAAGTTCCGATGCCGATTCTGTTACACAGGCGTCAACGTCAGAAGGCGCGGGTTACGGCGGCCGTCGTGGCCGTCGCCGCTCGGAACGACCACAATGGGTCAGGTGTCGCGACGAGAGGTGTTTCCGTGGGCCGAGTGACCTCCCGCCGTCGGGCGCAGCACGTAACGGCCGGCGGTGCGACCGCCCGAGCGGAGACGCTGGTCGTCGAGGAGCCGCTGGAGATCCGCGTCGACGGCCGTCCTCTGACGGTCACGATGCGCACGCCGGGCTCTGACATCGAGCTGGCGCAGGGTTTCCTGCTCACCGAGGGTGTGGTGGCGGGTCGGGACGACATCGCCTCGGTCCGCTACTGCCGGGGCGCCGACGAGGACGGGGTGAATTCGTACAACGTCCTGGACGTGACGTTGGCCCCGGGCGTCGCCCCACCGGACGTCGACCCGACGCGGAACTTCTACACGACGTCGTCGTGCGGGGTGTGCGGCAAGGCCTCGCTGGAGGCCGTGCGTTTGGTCAGCAAGCACGCCCCCGGCGACGATCCGTTGACCATCGATGCCGACGTGCTGGCGGAGATGCCCGCGGAATTGCGCCGCCGGCAGAAGGTGTTCGCAGCCACCGGCGGTCTGCACGGCGCGGGACTGTTCGACGCCGCCGGCGAGGCACTGGTCGTCCGCGAGGACATCGGCAGGCACAACGCCGTCGACAAGGTCGTCGGCTGGGCGCTCGAACAGCACCGGGTACCGCTGGGCGGCACGGTGCTGTTGGTGAGTGGGCGGGCATCCTTCGAGCTCACCCAGAAGGCGGTGATGGCCGGCATCCCGATGCTGGCCGCTGTCTCCGCGCCGTCGTCACTGGCGGTCGACCTGGCAGCGCAGTCAGGGCTGACCCTGGTGGCCTTTTTACGTGGCGAGTCGATGAACGTCTACACCCGCCCCGACCGCGTCCTCAACTGACGCGTCGAGCGTGCACCGCGATACGCCCTCGCCGGCGAGTCGCGGATGACACCGCACACTCGCGGCCCAGGCTAAGCCGTGCCCCCGGCCTGACTCCTCAACGCGGCTCGTCCCTCGCCGCTTGATCGTCGTCAGGCGGTCTTGTCGCGGCGCTCGGTGCGGGACGGCTTGCGCGGCACGATCGTCGGCAGCACGTTGTCCTCGACCGTCTCCTTGGTCACGACCACCTTGGCGACGTCGTCGCGGCTCGGGATGTCGTACATCACCGGCAGCAGGACCTCTTCCATGATGGCGCGCAGACCGCGGGCGCCGGTGCCACGGTGGATGGCCTGATCGGCGATCGCCTCCAACGCATCGTCGGCGAACTCGAGCTCCACACCGTCCATCTCGAAGAGCCGCGTGTACTGCTTGACCAACGCGTTCTTCGGCTGGGACAGGATCTGCACGAGCGATTCCTTGTCCAGGTTGGTCACCGACGCCACCACCGGCAAGCGGCCGATGAACTCCGGAATCAGCCCGAACTTGATGAGGTCTTCGGGCATGACCTCGGCGAAGTGATCCTGGGTGTCGATCTCGGCCTTGGAGTGCACCTCGGCGCCGAAGCCCAGCCCACGCTTGCCGACGCGGTCGGACACGATCTTCTCCAGCCCCGCGAAGGCACCGGCCACGATGAACAGCACGTTGGTGGTGTCGATCTGGATGAACTCCTGATGGGGGTGCTTGCGACCACCCTGCGGCGGCACCGACGCCTGCGTGCCCTCGAGGATCTTCAGCAGCGCCTGCTGCACACCCTCTCCGGAGACGTCCCTCGTGATCGACGGGTTCTCGCTCTTGCGCGCGATCTTGTCGACCTCGTCAATGTAGATGATGCCCGTCTCGGCGCGCTTGACGTCGTAGTCGGCCGCCTGAATCAGCTTGAGCAGAATGTTCTCGACGTCTTCGCCGACGTAGCCAGCTTCGGTGAGTGCCGTGGCATCGGCGATCGCGAACGGCACGTTGAGCATCTTGGCCAGCGTCTGCGCGAGGTAGGTCTTACCGCAGCCGGTCGGGCCCAGCATCAGGATGTTGGACTTGGCGAGCTCGACGGGCTCGGAGCGCGAGTCGCGGCTCTTCTCCCCTGCCTGAATTCGCTTGTAGTGGTTGTAGACCGCGACGGCGAGCGTGCGCTTCGCGGTGTCCTGACCGATGACGTAGCTCTCGAGGAAGTCGCGGATCTCCGCGGGCTTGGGCAGCTCGTCGAGTTTGACGTCGTCAGCGTCGGCCAGCTCCTCCTCGATGATCTCGTTGCAGAGGTCGATGCACTCGTCGCAGATGTAGACGCCCGGTCCCGCGATGAGCTTCTTCACCTGCTTCTGACTCTTGCCGCAGAACGAGCACTTCAGCAGGTCACCGCCGTCTCCAATGCGTGCCATGGTGCAGGGGTCCTACTTCCTCTTGCTGTTGCACATCGATCGATTCGGTGGGTCGCACCGCAACGTTTCCGACGCTACCCGCATCTTCGGGCCCTGTGCGACCGATGAGGCCGAATAGCGTCGCTGATATTCACGTGTGGTTGCGACAACATATCGCCTGACCGTTCACCGATGGCCGTGGAACGCACCACCGTGTCTCTGGCGTGTCGCCGCTGTTACTCGACCGAGAGTACCCATCTCCACCGAACACCCTCAGGCGTGGCTTCTCGGACCTCTCAGCGGCCGGGTCCCAGGGGTCCGGGTCCGACGGGCCCTGGACCAACCGGACCGGGTCCGACAGGCCCGACCACACCGCCCACGCCGACGGGACCGGCGGGTCCCACGACGGGGTTGGGCGGATTGACGTAGACGTTGACCGCGACGCACTGCGCGATCGCGGTATCCCAGTAGGTGCCCGCCGGACACACCGGATCCTGTGCTTGCGCGACACCGTGCCCGACGGCCGCGGCCGCGCCCGCAGCAGCTACAGCCAGCAGCAGAGTCTTGCCCATGGCGATCCTCCTCAAATATTGACGGCCACGTAGATCTAGAGCGTGGCACGCCGAAGGCCGACCCGTGGTTCTTTTGCTCGCCGTAGCCTGCGGAGATGACTTCACTCCGCGACGCCGTCGCCCTGGCGCGAGACGAGAGCGGCCTGGCCGTCGTGTCGACCGTGCGCGCCGACCTGACCATCCAGGCTTCACTGATCAACGCAGGCGCGCTGCCCCACCCCGCCTCCGGCGACCTGGTGCTGGCGTACGTCACCTACGGCCGGGTCAAGCTCGCCAACTTGCGGGCCCGACCGCAGACGGCGGTCACCTTTCGAAACGGATGGCAGTGGGCGACAGTCGAGGGGCGGGCCGAGCTGGCAGGACCCGACGACCCGCAGCCGTGGCTGGACTCCGAGAAGGTGCTCGCGCAGCTGCTTCGTGACATCTTCACCGCCGCAGGCGGCACCCACGACGACTGGGACGCCTACGACGCGACGATGCGCGAGCAGCGACGCACTGCCGTGTTGGTGACCCCGACGAGGGTCTACAGCAACGGCTGACCGTCAGGCGTTCTGCGCAGACAGCTTGCGGTACTGCAGCACCGTGTCGATGATGCCGTAATCCTTGGCCGCCTCGGCGGTGAGGATCTTGTCGCGATCGGTGTCCTTGCGAATCACGTCGGCTGGCTTGCCGGTGTGCCGCGACAGGGTCTCCTCCATCAGCGTGCGCATCCGCTCGATCTCCGCGGCCTGGATCTCCAGATCAGAGAACTGACCCTGGATGACACCGCCGAGGGCGGGCTGATGGATCAGCACGCGCGCGTTGGGCAGGGCCAGGCGCTTACCCGGAGTGCCCGCGGCCAACAGCACAGCTGCCGCCGACGCGGCCTGCCCCAGGCACACCGTCTGGATGTCGGCGCGCACGTACTGCATGGTGTCGTAGATCGCCATCAACGAGGTGAACGAGCCACCCGGGGAGTTGATGTACATCGTGATGTCGCGGTCGGGATCGAGCGACTCGAGCACGAGCAACTGGGCCATGATGTCGTTCGCCGACGCGTCGTCGACCTGCACGCCGAGGAAGATGATGCGTTCCTCGAAGAGCTTGTTGTACGGGTTGGACTCCTTGACGCCGAAGCTCGAGTGCTCGATGAACGACGGAAGGATGTAGCGCGCCTGCGGCTGCACCCGGGGGTCCAGGGACGGGTGGATGTCCGCCGTGTGAAGAGACGAAGTGTCGGTCATTTGTCGAGTCCTGCTCCTGGTCCGTCGCCATTGAGGGTGACGCTGGTGATGATGTGGTCGACGAAGCCGTATTCGAGCGCTTCCTGCGCCGTGAACCACCGGTCACGGTCCGAATCGGCTTCGATGCGCTCGATGCTCTGCCCGGTGAACTCGGCGTTCAGGCGGAACATCTCCTTCTTGATGCTGGCGAACTGCTCGGCCTGGATCGCGATGTCCGCGGCGCCGCCGGTGATGCCGCCGAGCGGCTGGTGCATCAGGATGCGGGCGTGCGGCAGGGCGTAGCGCTTGCCCTTGGTGCCCGCGGCGAGCAGGAACTCGCCCATCGAGGCAGCCATTCCCATCGCGTAGGTCGCCACGTCGCAGGGCGCCAGCACCATGGTGTCGTAGATCGCCATGCCGGCGCTGATCGAGCCGCCGGGCGAGTTGATGTAGAGGTGGATGTCCTTGGTGGGATCCTCGGCCGACAGCAGCAGGATCTGGGCGCACAGCCGGTTGGCGATGTCATCGTCGACCTGGGAGCCCAGGAAGATGATCCGCTCGGCCAGCAACCGCTCATACACCGAGTCGACAAGGTTGAGGCCCGACGAGGCGCCACGCATGTCAGTCACGACTGGATACCTGCTTTCTTCTGTGTACTTCCGACGCGGTGACCGGTCTTATGGACGACATTAACCAACCCGCGCCGCTGGGGAGTCCCCAGACGCCGCGCGTTCGCTCAGAGCATCACTTGGTGTCGTCGTCCTCGGATGTTTCAGTGGCGTCGGTCTCATCACTGGGCTCGGATGCCGTCTCGACGCTTGCCTCGGTACCGACACTGTCGTCGTCGATGTCGTCCTCGATGTCGCCCTCGACCGCAGCCTCACCGGAGGGCCCGAAGAACTCGGTGGTGTCGATCTCGGTGCCGTCGGTGTCGGTCACGGTCGCCCCGTGCACGACGGCCGCGACCGTCAACCCACGACGCACATCGGCGAACATCGCCGGTAGCTGATTGTTCTGCTGCAGCATCTGGATCAGCTGCTGGGGCTCGATGCCGTACTGGCGCGACATCAGCACCAGCCGCTCGGTGATGTCGTTCTGCCCGACCTGGATGTCGAGCTTGTCAGCGATCGCATCCATCAGCAGCTGAGTCTTGATGGCCTTCTCCGCGTTGGTGCGGTTCTCGGTGTCGAACTCCTCGCGGCTGCTGCCCTGCTCGGCGAGCGACTCGGCGAACTTGTCCTCGTCGTGGTCGAGGCCGTGGATCGCGTTGTGCAGCGTGTCATCGACCTGGGCCTGCACGACGGCCTCGGGCAGCGGGACCTCGACCTGGGTGAGCAGCTCCTCGATCGTCTTGTCGCGGATCTCTTCGGCCTGCTGCACGCGCTTGACCCGCGCCACCTTCTCGCGAAGGTCGGCCTTGAGCTCGTCAATGGTGTCGAATTCGCTTGCCAGCTGCGCGAATTCATCGTCCAGCTCGGGCAGCTCGCGCACCTTGACCGACTTCACCGTGACGGTGACCTCGGCCTCCTGGCCGGCGTGCTCACCGGCGACCAGCGTGGTGGTGAACGTCGTGGACTCTCCTTCGGAGAGCCCGACGATCGCGTCGTCGAGCCCGTCGATCAACTGGCCGGAACCGACCTCGTGCGAGAGCCCCTCGGTCTTGGCCTCGGGCACGTCCTCGCCGTCGACCGTGGCCGACAGGTCGATCGAGACGAAGTCGCCGTTCTCGGCGGCACGATCGGCACCGGTCAGCGTGCCGAAGCGCTTCTGCAGCGAATCGAGCTCGGCCTCGACGTCGGAGTCCTCGACCGTGATCGGGTCGACGGTGACCTTAAGGGTGCTCAAGTCGGGCAGCTCGATCTCGGGCCGGATGTCCACCTCGGCGGTGAACACCAGCTCCTCGTTGTCCTCGAGCTTGGTGACCTCGATCTCGGGCTGACCGATGGGCTGCAGCGACTCCGAGGTGATCGCTTCGCTGTAGCGGGTGGGCAGCGCGTCGTTAACCACCTGCTCGAGCACCGCGCCACGGCCGACGCGCGCCTCGAGGAGCTTGCGCGGAGCCTTGCCCGGGCGGAAGCCGGGCAGCCGGACCTGCTTGGCGAGCTGCTTGAAGGCGTTGTCGATCTCGGGTTCGAGTTCGGTGAAGGGCACCTCCACGTTGATGCGCACCCGGGTCGGGCTCAGCTTCTCGACGGTGCTCTTCACTTCGGTACTCCTCTATTGCTTTCGTGGGGATGAGTCGAACTGGTCGGGGTGACAGGATTTGAACCTGCGGCCTTCCGCTCCCAAAGCGGATGCGCTACCAAGCTGCGCTACACCCCGGTCGTCGCTGCCGCCTCACGCTCACGCGCAGCGTCAGACCACCGGCGATCCTACGTCCTGACCTGAGCGAAGCCACATCCAGATGGCGATTGGATTCTCGGGGGGCGGGGCCGGTATCCTCTGGCGGTACTGCAGCCAGCTGCAGTGATACGCGGGCGTAGCTCAATGGTAGAGCCTCAGTCTTCCAAACTGATTACGCGGGTTCGATTCCCGTCGCCCGCTCCACCTGCTCCGAACTCTGTTCAGAATCCGAAGTACACCGCGGCCATGTCGTCGTCGCCGTGCCCTGCCGAACTGGCGCTGTCGAACGCGGCGCGGACGCCGTCGATGAGCGCGGTCGACACTCCCGAGTCAGCCAGCGCCGACCGGATCAGCCCGGCGTCCTTGCGCACGCCGTCCACGCTGAACTGCGGCGCGTAGGAGTCCTCGATGATCGCGGTGCCCTTCATCTGCAGGTAGGCCGAATTGGCCGCCGATCCGTCGAGCGCCTCCAATACGAGCCGCTGGTCCACGCCGAGACCCTTGGCCAGAGCCATCGACTGCGCGGTCGCCGCGGCGATCGAGGCGATCCACGCATTGCACGCCAACTTGAGCTTTGATCCGGCCCCCGGCTGCTCCCCCACCCACAACGTCCTCGACCCGACCGCGTCGAACGCCGGCTGCACCCGATCCCGCAGCGCTGGGTCGCCGGAGGCCAGCATCACGAGCTTGCCCTGCTCGGCGGGCGCCTTCGTGCCCAGCACCGGGCAGTCGAGGAACGCCACACCGTGCGTGTCGGCCAGCGACGCGGTCTGCGCCGCACCCTCCACCCCGACCGTGGCGCACTGGACGAACACGGCGCCGTCGCCGAGATGCGGCAGCACCTTCTCCATCACCGACACCGTCGACTCGGTGTCGAAGAGCATCGCCATGACCACGTCGGCGTCGGCGACAGCCGCCACCGGGTCCAACGCCACCACTGCGCCGTCGTCTGCGAGCGGCTCGGCCCGTTCGGGCGTGCGATTCCACACCGTAACGTCGAAGCCGTCGCGCAGCAGTGACTGCGCCATGCCGGCGCCCATGGCGCCCGTTCCCAACACTGCGATCCGCATGACCGCCATTGTGCGCCACAGGAACCGCAGTTCGATCCTGGTGGAGCGCGACCGGTCAGGACAATGGACACATGGAGCAGGCTCAGTTCGCCGAATTCCTGCGCATTCGGCGTCAGGCACTCACCCCGCATGATGTCGGGCTGCCCACAGGACCGCGTCGGCGCACCGCCGGTCTGCGCCGGGAGGAGGTCGCCGCTCTGGCGATGATCTCGACGGACTACTACAGCAGGATGGAACAGCAACGCGGGTCTCAGCCCTCCGCGGAGGTGGTCGCCGCCCTGGCCACAGCGCTGAGGCTTTCACTCGACGAAAGGGACCACCTGTTCCGGCTGGCCGGACACAATGCACCTGCCCGCACGTCGGTCAGCGACCACGTCAGTCCCGCGATGATGCGCATCCTCGATCGACTACAGGACACCCCGGCGCAGGCGATGTCGGCACTCGGCGAGACGTTCGTGCAGACCCCTGCCGCCAGAGCGCTGCTCGGCGATGAGACCCGCCACGAGGGCATGGCACGGAGCGTCCTCTACCGGTGGTTCACGGACCCGCAGAGCCGTCGCATCTATCCGGACGAAGACCACGCGGCGATCGGCCGATCGTATGTCGCCGCTGCGCGATTGGGTTATGTGCGAGACGGCCCTGGCTCGCGTGCTGCCCGAATAGTCGAGCACCTGCTCGACTGCAGCCGGGAGTTCGCCGCCTGCTGGAAACAGCACGATGTGCAGCTCCCCCACGAGTTGTCCAAGCGCGTGGTGCATCCGACGCTGGGTGTCCTCGACCTCCACTGTCAGGTGCTGCACGACATCGCGCAGCTCCACACGTTGCTGGTGTTCACCGCAGAACCAGGCACCGCCAGTCACGCGAAACTCGCAGCGCTGGGCGCCGAACCGCAGGCGTACATGCGGGACTTGCCGATGGACACCGTCAAGCCGGTCTGATCGATTCATGGGGGGATTGGCCGTCCCTGGACAGGTTCGCCCTGAACGCCAGGTCGCGTTCGTGCCACCGTCGAAGACGAAACGACGTGACGCGAGAGGGAGAACGAGATGGCCACGCCTGAGCACGCGGCGGTTCCGGACATGGCGGGTCGATTGATCGTGATCACCGGCGGCAGCGACGGTATCGGCTTCGCGTTGGCGAACCGCCTGGCGCGTGCCGGTGCCGAACTGATCTTGCCGGTGCGCAATGCCGACAAGGGCAGGCGGGCGGTGGAGCGGATTCGTGCCGCGAGCCCGGATGCACGTGTCTGCCTCAAGTCGTTGGATCTGTCGTCGTTGCAGTCGATCGCCGATCTGGCCGGTGAACTGATCAGCGAGGGACGGCCCATCCACTGCCTGATCAACAATGCGGGCGTGATGAGCCCGCCCACTCGGCAGGCCACCGCCGATGGATTCGAATTGCAATGGGGCAGTAACCATCTCGGCCACTTCGCCCTGACCGCGCGGCTCCTTCCCCTGTTGACCGCGGGCCACGCGCGGGTGACCACGCAGACCAGCATCTCCGCTCGCTTCAACGCCATCAACTGGCCGGACCCCAACTTCGAGCGGTCCTACTCCGAGTCGAAGGCATACAGCCAGTCCAAGATCGCGAACCTGATGTTCGCGTTGGAGTTGCATCGCCGCAGCGAGGTCTACGGGTGGGACATCACCAGCAATGCGTCACACCCCGGGGTCACACCGACCAATCTGCTCGCGGCGCAACCCGGTATCGGTCGGCAACGCGACACCGCCGGCCTTCGCGTCGTGCGCGCGTTCGCTCGGCTCGGCGTGGTCAACCGTACCGCCGAGGAGGGGATGCTCCCGGCGTTGTACGCCGCCACGCACCCCGCGGCCCGTGGCGGAGAGCTCTATGGTCCCAGCGGTTTCCAACACCTCTCCGGTCCACCCGCCGTGCAGCAGGTCTACAAGCCGGCGCGCGACATGGCCGACGCCGCCCAGCTGTGGGATCTGTCGGAAACGCTCGTCGGGGTGCGATTCGGCAACGCGCCGGCGACACCCGGATCGCAGCCGTAACCGCCGCGCCTCGGTAACGGTGTGACGGCCGCGGGCAGCGATCAGGCCGATCAGAACCTGACGGCTCCGTGACGAGCACCGGCAAACCCCCGCAGCAGGACAGCAATGACCGCACAATCAAGAAGTGCACCCTTTCGCTGACGTTCGCGTAAGATCGCGGACGACGAATGGGGGGGCCATATGTCGCCAGCTAGCTGCGTGAACACGCGAGCCGGATTCTGTGTGCCGCAGCTTGCCGGAGTCCCGGTGTTTCCGAAAGCGAGCACCGCCCACCATGTCAAAACGGGGTTAGGTCTGTCCATTTTGGGCAAACCTCCAGCTCGAGCGGTCGGTGCCGCTTCTTCGCAGCCACAAGGACGGTAACCATGAAGAAAATTGTCGCCACACTTCCGATGGTTGCGGCCGCAGCGATGCTGTCCGCGACGCCTGCCGTGGCAGATGTCGCCTATATGACCGGCCTGTTCGGTGCCGATGTCGACTACGCCAGCATCAAGGCGCCCACCGGGCAGGGCTGCGATCCGGGCGCAGGCTGCGACTTGATTCCCTACAGCAACTTCAGCGTCAACGCGGCGAGTCTGAGGCGCGGCGTCCAAGCGATCGAGGACTACGTCGCCGCACACCCGGGCGAGAACACGATCTGGACCTACTCCGACTCCACCGACGCCGCGATCGAGTACATGAACACCCATCCCGAGGACACCACCACGCGGTTCTATCTACTCGGTGCGCCGAGTACGCCCGGCAACTTCAACGTCTTCAAAACCCATCCCACGCTGGCGACCGGCGTCGGCTCCAACGCGACCTTCGTCGTGCGGCAGTACGACATCGTCGCCGACGTTCCGGCAGGCACCAAGAACTTCGCCCGGTACAACCTCAGTCAGAGGGTTCACCGCGACGGGTACAACGGACTCGATCTCTCCAACCCTGCGGTCTCCTACACCGACCCGCGGACCGGCTCAACCACCCAGTACTTCCTCACCTATCCGCTTCCGTTGATCTACCCGGGCAACAAGACACCGGAACAGATCGCCGCCATCGACCGGGCGAAGCGACCGGGCATCGAGAGCCAGTACTACGTGCCGGGCAAGATCCAGCGGCCCGTCGTGTTGCCTGCCCCGACCTACCCTGTCCCCACCACCGCGACGAACGTCACCGACGTCTCCGCGACGACGCCGACCGACGCCACGACACCCGCGGTGAAGAGCGACGATTCACCGCGCCCTGTGCGCAAACTGTTCTCGCGGCTGTCGGAGCGCCTCCAGTCGGCCCAAGGCGAAACGGCCGCTGCCGCTCCTGAGAAAGACAACGGCACCACCAAGGCGAAAAAGGACCGCCCGCGACTGCAGGACAGGATCGCGCAGCGGCGTGCAGAGCGCGCCGCGTCGACAGCGGAATGATCACGTCCCCTCATCACGCGTAGACGCCCTCTCATCGGGTAGCAGGCGGAGAGACCACGCCGGCTAGTCGGGGAGACTCCATGATCCACACTCCAGAAGCGCTGCCCGTCGCAGCGATGCCCGGGTCGGAGTCCGCCGGACATCGTCGCCGCCGCGTGAGGTGGCCCGCGGGTACGGTGATCTTCGACGAGGGTGACCTCGACACCTGCCTGTACGTGATCCACGACGGCAGGGTGCGGGTCGGCCTCAACAGGAACACCGACCGCGAGTGCCTGGTGCACGTGCTGGGGCCTGGCGAAATATTCGGCGAGGAGTCGGTGTTCGATCCGGGCCCGCGCACCACATGCGCTGTCGCGATCACCGACGCGGTCGCCACCAGGATCGATCGCCGTGAGGTGATCTCGACGATGGCCGGCCAGCCGGAGATGGCCCAGCGCTTCCTGCGTATCATCGCTCGCCGGATTCGGAGCACCTCGAGCACGATCACCGACACCGTCTATGCCAGCGTGGCAGCCCGAGTGGCCAAGCAACTGCTCGGACTCGCGCAACGCTTCGGCGTGCAGGAGCGCGGGGCGATGCGAGTGCCGATGGACCTCACGCAGGAGCAGTTCGCCCACCTGGTCGGCAGCTCGCGAGAGTCCGTCAACAAGGCGCTGTGCGACTTCGCCGCGCGCGGGTGGATCGTCGTCGCGAGGGACAGCATCGTGATCAGAGAATCCGAACCGTTGGCGGCCCGTATGCACGGCGCCCGCCGCCCTCACGTGGCAGCGCGGTGATCTGATGGACCTGCGCATCACGTTCATCGGAAACGCCACCACCCTCATTCGCTGCGGTGACATCACGGTGCTCACCGATCCGAACTTCCTGCACCAGGGGCAACGCGCCTATCTCGGCTACGGGCTGTGGTCCAGGCGCCGACGTCCGCCGGCCATCACTGTCGACGAGCTCCCGTCCCTGCACGCTGTCGTCCTGTCTCACATGCACGGCGACCACTGGGACCGCGTCGCCGAGCGCGGCCTCGACCGCGACATCCCGATCGTGACGACGCATGCCGCCGCGAATCGCCTGCACAGCAAGGGCTTTCATGCCGCCCACGGATTGCAGACCTGGCGCACATCGCTCATCGAGCAGGGCAACCACCGCCTGACGGTGACGGCGTTGCCCGGCCGCCACGCGCCCATGCCCCTGCGACGGCTGCTTCCCCCGGTGATGGGTTCGATGCTCGAATTCAGCGACGGGACGCAACAGTGCCGCCTCTACATCTCCGGCGACACCCTGCTCATCGACGAACTCGCCGAGATTCCACTGCATTTCGACGCTATCGACGCCGGCATTCTGCATCTCGGCGGAACCCGGCTACCGGCGGGCGCGAAGCTTCCCTTCGGTGTCACGGTCACGATGGACGGCGTCGCCGGCGCGGAGGCGGCGCGACGGCTGAATCTGCCTCGGGTGATTCCGGTGCATTTCGACGACTACGGTGTCTTCGCCTCGCCGCTGAGCGACTTCACCGCGGCGATGCACGAGCGCGGCCTCGGTGACCGCCTGATCCACGTCGAACGGGGCCAGACGGTCACCCTGTGACGCTCAGCGATGCTCGCGGTCGACCACCGGGCGACCGAGCACCAGTCCGAGCGCCAGCATGCTCAACGCCAAGATGAGGTGCAGCCAATTGTCGGCGTCGTTGACCGGTACGAAGTTCATGCTGCTGCCGTGGTCGATGATCAGCCCGTACAACCACAGCACCGCATAGACCACGGCGCCGATGACCAGATACCGGCGCGCCGCAGGCGCGCTGCGCGACAACAGGATTCCGGCGATTCCGAACAGGACGTGAACGATGTTGTGCAGGATCGACACGGCGAAGATGCCCAGCAGCATCGCCCCGGAATGATGGCCCGCGAAACTCAACTCGCTGTAATCGGTGGTCACACCGGGGATGAACCCGGCGATGCCGACGATCAAGAACACCACGCCGACGATGAGCGCCGCCCATTGGACCTGGGAGCGGGACGCCGAGATTCGCGCCGCAGAGGTGCGCCCGGGAGAGCCCGGCCTGGGAGAAGTCACGGTGAGATCACGTCCTGTCGTGTCGTGGGGCGCCGGGCGGCACCACCGGTCGACGGCCCTGCTACCCGGGGACGAGGGCCTGAAACGACACCGGAGGAACCGATGGCCTGTCGGTACGCTGTGAATCATGGAAGGCGTTCTCCTGCTCCTCATCGTGCTGGTGGTCGCGGCGATCGGTATCGCCGTGTACGCATCGTCGAAAGCATCCGGTCAGCGCAGCGCGGCCTCTCTGGCCGATGCCAAGGCCGACGCCCGTCGTCTCATCGAGCGCCTCGGTGGTCAGGTGTATGCGCTGACCGGAACCGACGACGCGTCCACGCAGGCCCTGGCCGACGCGTCGGAGCGCTACACCGCGGCGTCCTCGCAGATCGAACAGGCCACGACGGTGCGCCAGGCGGCGCTGGCCAAGGAGAGCGCGGTCGAAGGGCTGTACTACGTGCGCGCCGCGCGCACGGCGATGGGCATGGACCCGGGGCCGGACCTCGAGTCGCTGTCAGGACAGCGGTCGGCCGGTGCGGTCACCGAGGATCGCCGAGTCGACTTCGATGGCAGGCAGATCGAGGCGTCGCCCACACCGTCGCAGCGCACCCCCAACTACTACCCCGGCGGCCGGGTCGCCGGCCGTCCGGTCCCTGCGGGCTGGTACTCCGAGCCGTGGTGGAAGCCGGCCCTGGTCGCGGGGGCCTGGGGCGTGGGCTCCGCACTGCTGTTCAGCTCGTTGTTCTCCGGGATGGCAGGGGTCGGCTATGACGCCAACGCTTTCGAGAACGGATATGGAGACGGGTTCGCCGACGGGATGGAACAGGGCCAGCTCGACGGCGGGGGCTTCGACGGCGCCGACACCGGCGGCGGCTGGGACGGCGGCGGCTGGGACAACGGCGGCGGAGACTGGGGCGGCGGCGATTTCGGCGGGGGCGACTTCGGTGGAGGCGGGTTCGACTTCTAGAACCGGCTCTCCAGGCGGGCCGAGACACCGGCCTCCTGCAGATCCAGCCGTTCCAGCATGGTCCGCACCGCCTCGTCGTCGATGCGCCCTTCGTCGCGCTCGGCGATCAGCGCATGCCGCTGAGCGGACAGCACATCCCGGTACAGCTGGGCGAACACCTCGGCGCGCAACGTGTGGGCGTCAGGGTCCGGCATCTCGTCGGCGTCCTGGGCATGTCTGGCGATGATTCCGCGGATCTCGGCGAGCACCTGCGGGTTGAGCCCGGCGGGCGGGTTGGCCCGGAACTCTGCGAGCACCGACTCGGCCGCACCGTGGACCACCTGCTCGGCCTTCTCGGTCTCGGCGACGGCGTAGGCCCGCTCCTCGTCGGCGGACAGATCGAGGCGACGGATCAGCGGAGGCAGCGTCGCGCCCTGCAGCAGCAGCGTTCCGACACTGACGACGAACGCGATCGCCTGGATCGTGGCCCGCTCGGGGAACGGTTCGCCCGCCGCCGTGGTGACCGGAATCGCCGCAGCCGCCGCGAGGGTGACCACGCCGCGCATACCGGTCCACGACACCACCACGTTCTCCTGCCAGCTCAGCGCCCGGTTGTCGATGCGCGACCGCCACCGCGGCGGAACCGCGGCACGCCGTCGGGTGCCCAGCGCGCCGCGCCCGCCCTGCTCGGGAACGGGAACGCTCAGCCGCTTCTCGACCTGCCGTGACAGCACTCCTCTGCTGAACATCGCGAACACCGACAGCGGCCGGATGACGAGCACGATCACCAGCACGATGGCCGACGCGACGGCGACCTCGACCAGTGATTCGTGGGCTTGACGCAGATCCTCGAGCACGAAACGCAGATGCAGGCCGATGTAGGCGAACACGAACGCCTCGAGCAGCACGTCCACCGAGTTCCACACGTACCGCTCCTGCAGCCGCGTCTGATAGCCGGCGTCCACGGTGCCGCTGCCGACCACGAACCCGGCCACGACCACGGCGAGCACCCCGGAGGCGTGCAGTTCCTCGGCGACGATGAAGGCCGCGAACGGCACCATCAGACCCTGCACCGTCTCCAGTGCAGGGTTGGCCAGACGTCGGCGGATCCACAGCGTGACGTAGCCGAGCGCGGCCCCGACCACAGGCCCGAGTACCGCGCTGTAGCCGAACAGCAACAGGGGGTTCTCGATGAAGGTGCGGCTGCCGGCCACCTGCGCGACCGCCACCGAGAACAGGGCCAGCGCAGCCGCATCGTTGATCAGGCTCTCGCCGGTGAGGATCGACATGACGCGTTTGGGTAGCCCGAGTTTGCGACCAACCGCCACGGCGGTCACCGCGTCTGGCGGGGCGACGATGGCACCGAGAACCAGCGCGGTGCCGAACGTCAACGGCACGACGACCAACCACGACGACACCAGCGCGACGGTGAACGCGGTCACCACGACGAGGCCGATACCGAGCCCGAGGATCGGTTTGATGTTGCGCAGAAACGTCGGGAACGAGAAATCAAGGGCAGCCGAGTACAGCAGCGGCGGCAACACCACCGACAAAAGAATGTGTGAATCGAGTTCAGGCGCTGTGAAACCGGGCAGGAACGACACCGCGATGCCGATGACCACGATGATCAAGGCGGGTTCGAGCCCGCGGCGGTGCGCCACCGCGGTGACGACGATGGCTCCGACGACGACCAGGATCAGTTCCACCCGGTGATTCTCCCGGCTTCGCGTGCAGGGCGCCCGCTGGAGTCAGGTTTGGCAGGTGGGGCACCAGAACAGGTTGCGCCCTTCGAGCACCTCGGTGCGGATCGCTGTGCCGCATATCCGGCACGGGTCACCCGCGCGGCGGTAGACATAGGTGCGCGGGCGGCGGGGCCCGTAGGAGGGCAGGCCGTGGTCGTCTTCGGGCCGGATGGTGATGATGCGACCTTTGCGCACCCCGACGTTCATCAACTCGACGAGGTCGGTCCATGCGTCGCCGAACTCGTCTTCGCCGACTTTGGTGCCCGGGCGGTGCGGATCGATGCGGTGACGATAGAGCAGTTCGTTGCGGTAGACGTTGCCGACGCCGGCGAGTACCGACTGGTCCATCAGTAGTGCGCCGATCACTCTGCGCGACTTGTGGATTCGCGTCCACGCCGTACTCGGGTCGGCATCCTTGCGCAACGGGTCGGGGCCCAGCCGGGCGAGGATCTCCGAGACTTCGGCTTCGGTCACCACCTCGCATGCCGTGGGCCCGCGCAGATCGGCGCCTTTCTGGGTGCCGACGATGCGCATCCGCACCTGGCCGACCGGGTCGGGCACACCGTCGGTGGCATCGAACACACCGAACTTGCCGTACAGACCGAGGTGCACGTGCACGATACGGCCGCCGTCGTAGTGGTGGAACAGGTGCTTGCCGTAGGCGCTGGCCTTGGTGAAGACCTTGCCGTTGACCGCGTCGGCGCCTTCGATGAACCGACCCTGCGGGCTGCTCACCGCGACGCGCTGACCCTTGAACATCCGCTGGTGCTGCCGCGCCAGGCGGTGAATGGTGTGACCTTCGGGCATCCCTCAAGTCTGCGGTACGGCACCGGCTGCCAGTGCGGCCGGCCAGCTGCCGTAATGACTGACGTCGACACCTTCGACCGATCCGTCACATCCGAATGCCGTCCGCCAGGTTCCGTCGGCGAATTCGACCTTGCCGAGTTGCATCGGGGCGGGCAGCTCGGCCAGGAACCGACCCAGCGCTGCGGGCGACATCAGCCAGCGGTGTCCGGTCAGAGCCGCGCCGCCGGCGCCGTCGGCAACTCGCGTGACTCCGGGTTTGGGCGGAACAGTCGGCAACGCCGTCATCCGGTACCGGGGCGCGGTCGTGATCTCGCCGGCGAACCGTGCTCCGCGGTCGGTGAGTTGATGCGCGAGCGGGCCGCCGCGCAGATGAGCACCGAACACCACGAGCTCGGTGTACTCAGCGGCGGCCAGAGGCCAGGCGTGCGTCGGTGCCGGGTCGGCGGCCAGGCGCGCGGCGATGTCGAGGGCAACGGCGTCGTCGAACGCACGGGCCAACACCGTGACGCCGAACTGCGCCTCGCCGGCGGTGCGCGCCGGAACGGCGACCCCGCACATGTCGAAACTGGTGTAGGTCTCGAGATGCACGGTCGCCGTCGGCAACAACAGGGCGTCGGCCTCGCCCATCACGTTCATCGGGGCCACGGCCTGCGTCCCCACCCGCGGCACGTCTGCGGCCGCCAGGAACGGTGCGATCGCGACGGTGATGATGCGCACGCCGGTACGCATGAATGCGTCGACGGCAGCGTCGAAATCAGCACGCGACTGCTGGTCGAGGTGCGGCAACTCATCGGGGATCGCGACGACCGGCGTCGGCGGTGCGGCGAGCCGAGTGTCCGCGGGCCACGGCCGCGAACGAGCACCTGCGGCCAGAACCGCCATCGCAGCATCGGCGAGATCCACTGTCGACGCGAGAAGCGTTACGTCGGAGGCGAAGTCACCGGCGGCGGTCTCTCCTGTGCCGATCACGCCGACGGTCGGCGTGATCCCGACGGCGCCCTGGACGGCCGTCGTGACGATCGCGATGTCGGCGTCTCCGGCTGCCACAGCGGCGAACTGGTCGACGTCGGTCGTGTCCACCACAGTCGCGCCGGCCTCACGCAGAGCCGAGACGGCATCGGCCACGTCGACGGTGCTGTCGACCCCGAGCCGCAGGCCGGTCAACCGGGCAGTGACGGGCCGGTCAGTGATGCCTGCGGCGACATCGGCACCTTCACGCCGGTTGATGCTCAGGCTCCGGGAACGGGCGGCGCGACGTGCGTCTTCTCGTACTCGGCGAGAATGTCGATGCGGCGCTGATGGCGCGGTGCTTCGGACCACGCGGCGGCCAGGAACGCGTCGATGATCGCGAGCGCGTCCTCGGTGGAGTGCATGCGACCGCCGATACCCATCACCTGCGCGTTGTTGTGCTCACGAGCCAGCTGGGCCGTCTCGGTGCTCCATGCGAGCGCGCACCGGACACCCGGCACCTTGTTGGCGGCGATCTGCTCGCCGTTGCCGGAACCGCCGATCACGATGCCGAGGCTGCCGGGGTCCGCGACGGCCTTCTCCGCCGCGGCGATGCAGAACGCCGGGTAGTCGTCCTCGGCGTCGTAGCTGAAGGCGCCGCAGTCGACGGGCTCGTGACCGGCCGCGGTCAGGTGCTCGATGACGGCCTGCTTGAGCTCGTATCCGGCATGGTCGGCTCCGAGATAGACACGCATGGCCGATACGGTAGCTCAGCCGATGGTGATGGCGTCGAGGCGTTCCTTGATGAAATCCGACGTCGTCACCGGGGTCAGCCCCGCCACCCGACCGACGGGCGGTGCGAGCGGCGTCACGACGGCGTCGTGGTTGGCTTCGTAGAAGTAGATGAGCGACACAAGATCCTCTTCGGGAGCATGTGGCTGCGGCGGCAGGACCCGATGCCGGCCCGACGGCCACCGTCGACCGCTCCAGTACTCGAGCAGATCGCCGATGTTGACCGTCAATGCTGCCGGGTCATACGGCGCGTCCTCCCAACCGGCCAGCTCGCTGTACACCTGCAGGCCACCGGCGCCCGGTTCGCGATCGAGGATCGTCACGGTGCCGAAATCGGTGTGCGGGCCGATGCGGAACTGCCCCGGCTCGGGCTCTCCGACGACGCTCACCGGCGGGTAGTGGTTGATGTTCATCGTCCACGTCGGGGCGCTCGCGAGGTCGGCAAAAGGGTTGACGGGCAACCGGAGTGCATGCGCGAACAGCGCCAGCAGATCGTCGGCGACGCGACGCATCTGCGCGGTGTACTCGTCGACCAACCGCTGCAGTGCAGGAACCTCGGACGGCCACACGTTGGGCGCGAACCAGATTCGGTCGACGGCAGGATCGCCGGTGGCGGTCTCGGCCCCCAGGCTGAAGCTCTCCTTCAGGTCGGGCGGGGTCTCGGTGCCCTCGGCGTAGCCGTTGGCCTCCGCACCCGGGCCGATCCACCCGTGCCCGCCGACCGGGACCGCGTAGCGGCCCTTGACCGGCGCGGGCAACGCGAAGAACTCGCGGGCTGCGGCACGCACGTCGGCGGCCAGCGTGGCGTCGACGCCGTGTCCCGTCACCAGGATGAAGCCCGCCCGCTGCAGGCCCTCGTCCACGTCTCTGGCCACTGCCTCGGCCGCCGCACCGCCCTGCCGCCACAGCGAAAGGTCGATGCTCGCAATCACACTCACTCTCCGATGTCCTCCGCCCACAGTTCAGGATGCGCTGCGATGAAGTCCGTCATCATCGCCACGCACCGGTCGTCGTCGAGCACGGTGACCTGCACGCCATGTTCGGCCAGCCAGTCGTGCCCACCGGTGAAAGTCGTGCTCTCCCCGATCACCACGGCACCGATGTTGAACTGGCGTACCAGTCCGCTGCAGTACCAGCACGGCGACAGCGTGGTCACCATGGTGGTCGAGGCGTATCCACGTTGGCGGCCCGCGTTACGGAACGCGTCGGTCTCGGCGTGGATCGATGGATCGTCACGCTGCACCCGCTGGTTGTGGCCGCTGCCCAGCAAGGTCCCGTCGGCGGCGAACAGGGCGGCACCGATGGGTATACCGCCTTCTGCCAGTCCTTTTCGCGCCTCCTCGACCGCCACGTCGAGCATGTCCTGGACAGATGTCATTGCTTGGTGATCGCTGGTCGGCACAGCACCCAGTATGCGGCCCCGGCGAGCACGAAACCGACGAAGAACGTGATGTCACCCAGTTGCGGTACGGCCGAGGCCACCACGCCGACGAGCTTCTCCTGGTTGGCGAACAGCACCACCGACACCACGAGGCCGATCAGGAACGCCGCGAGCCCGCCCCAGTTCGCATAGGACCGGTCGTACAACAGGTGCGCGACAGGCCGTCCGCGGCGCAGGTACTGGTCGGCGAACACCACACCGAGCCACGGACCCACCCAGTAGGCGATGATCAGCAGGAACGCCTCGTAACTGTGCGCCGCGTCGGGCAGCGCCCACCACGCGACGAGGAATCCCGCGACGCCGAAGAACACCGTCACCAGCGCCCGGGCCACGTGGGCAGGCAGGGTGATGCCGGTCGAGACGAACGCCATCGCACCGGAGTAGACGTTGATCGCATTGGCCGCGATCGCGCCGACGGCGATCGCCAACAGCGTGGCCTTGGCCAGCGGTGACGCCAACTCGGCGGTGAACGATCCGGTCGGGTCCGCCAACGAGGCCTCCCCCGTCGTCACCGACGCCGCGCCCACCACCTCGAGAACGACGCACGCCGTGAAAAGCCCTGCCGCGGCGGAGAATCCGGTTCGTGGGCCCGACACCGTCGCCGGCAGATACCGGGTGAAGTCCGCGGCGTAGGGCGTCCAGCCGGCCGCGTAACCGAACGACGTGCCGACCGTGAGCAGGAACCCGCCCAGTCCGCCCACTCCGTCGGCGGCCGGTGCCGCGTTCCCGATGTCAGCATGCATGAAGATCGCCACCGAGGCCGCCAGGAAAACCACCGCGAGTACTGGGAACGAATACCGCTCGAACGCCTGCACCAGGTTGTGACCGAAGAACGCCAACGCCGTCTGAGCCGCCACGATGATCACCAGACCCAGCAGCGGCCCGATGCCGAACAGCGTGGACAGCGCGAACGCCCCGCTGACGCTGTTGGTCGCGAACCAGCCCACGCCCGCGGTGACCGACATCAACACCGAGGGCACCGCGTTGCCCTTGAAGCCGAACGCCAAGCGCCCCAGCACCATCTGCGGCACACCGTGCAGCGGACCGCGCGCCGACAGGAAGTAGTGCGCGATCGCACCCAGGCCGGTGCCCAGCACGATGCCGGCAACCGCCTGCCAGAACGTCATCCCGAACGCGAGCACCGCGAGCATCCCGACGAAGATCGTCGCGAACTCCAGGTTCGGCGACGTCCACGTCCAGAACAGTTGGCTCGGCTTCCCGTGCCGGTCGGCTTCGGCGATGTACTCCGTGCCGCCCGGTTCGACGGCGACCACGCGGTCCCGGTAGGAGCCGTCAGTGCTGCGTTCGGTGACTGTCACCGATCTACGGTGGGGGCGCCGTCGTCACCCCGCAACCGGAGGCAACCTGCTGGTAACAAACAGGAGTCAGTCGAAGGACGGCGACTCGGTGCGCGAGCGCTTGAGTTCCCAGAAGTGCGGGTAGGACGCGAACGTCACCGAAGCGTCCCACAGCTTGCCGGCCTCTTCACCGCGCGGAATCTTCGACAGGACCGGGCCGAAGAACGCCACCCCGTTGACGTGGATGGTCGGCGTGCCGACGTCGTCACCGACGGCGTCCATACCCTCGTGGTGGCTCTTGCGCAGCGCCTCGTCGTGGGCGTCGGAGTCCGCGGCCTCGGCGAGTTCGGCAGGCAATCCCACCTCGGCGAGCGACTCCGCGATCACCCGAGAGAAGTCTTTGTTGTCCTGGTTGTGGATGCGGGTGCCCATCGCCGTGTAGAGCGGGCCCAGCACGTCGGCGCCGTGGGCCTGCTCGGCGGCGATCGCGACGCGGACCGGCCCCCAGGCCTTCTTCATCATCTCCTGGTACTCCTCGGGCAGATCCCTGCCCTCGTTGAGCACCGCGAGGCTCATCACGTGGAAGTTGACGTCGATGTCGCGGACCTTCTCCACTTCGAGGATCCATCGCGAGGTGATCCAACACCACGGGCACAGCGGGTCGAACCAGAAATCGGCGCGGGACTTCTCGGCCATGAGGTCTCCTCTTCGAGTCGGTGACAGTCGTCGCCTGCGTCAACCACCGACGGCCGTCGTGTCTTCCCGGGTTGAGACTAGTGTTGACGAGCGTGGCCCTTCCTAATCTGACGCGCGACCAAGCTGCCGAACGCGCTGCCCTGATCACGGTCGACAGCTATCGCGTCGCCCTCGATCTGACCGACGGCGAGGGCTCCCCCAGCGCTAAAACCTTCCGCTCGGTGACGACCGTCGAATTCGACGCCACCGCCGGCGCCGACACCTATCTCGACCTCGCCGCGGATTCGATCCGCAGCGCCACGCTCAACGGCACCGAGATCGATGTGTCCGGGTACGACGAGTCGACGGGCATCCCGCTCACCGGCCTGGCCGAGCGCAACGTCGTCGTCGTCGACGCGGACTGCCGCTACTCCAACACCGGCGAGGGACTGCATCGGTTCGTCGACCCCGTCGACGACGAGGTGTACCTGTACTCGCAGTTCGAGACCGCCGACGCCAAGCGGATGTTCGCCTGCTTCGACCAGCCCGACCTCAAGGCCGCCTTCGACATCACGGTCACCGCGCCCGCGCACTGGGAGGTGATCTCCAACGGGGCGACCGCCGACGTCACATGGGACGGGAAGGCCAAGAACCACACGTTCAAGGCCACCCCGCGGATGAGCACCTATCTGGTGGCGCTGATCGCCGGGCCCTACGCCCGCTGGGATGACGTGTACACCGACGACCACGGCGACATCCCGCTGGGCATCTTCTGCCGCAAGTCGCTGGCCGAGTACATGGACGCCGACCGGCTGTTCACCGAGACCAAGCAGGGATTCGGCTTCTACCACAACAACTTCGGCACCCCGTACGCGTTCGGCAAGTACGACCAGCTGTTCGTGCCGGAGTTCAACGCCGGCGCCATGGAGAACGCCGGCGCGGTGACGTTCCTCGAGGACTACGTGTTCCGGTCCAAGGTGACCCGCTACTCCTACGAGCGGCGCGCCGAGACCGTGCTGCACGAGATGGCGCACATGTGGTTCGGCGACCTGGTCACCATGCAGTGGTGGGATGACTTGTGGCTCAACGAGTCCTTTGCGACGTTCGCCTCGGTGCTGTGCCAGGCCGAGGCCACCGAGTACGACCAAGCCTGGACCACGTTCGCGAACGTAGAGAAGTCGTGGGCGTACCGGCAGGACCAGCTGCCGTCGACGCATCCGGTGGCCGCCGACATCCCCGACCTGCACGCCGTCGAGGTGAACTTCGACGGCATCACCTACGCCAAGGGCGCCAGCGTGCTCAAGCAGTTGGTGGCCTACGTCGGTCTCGACGCGTTCCTCGCGGGCCTGCGGGACTACTTCCGCGATCACGCCTTCGGCAACGCGACCTTCGGCGATCTGCTGGGCGCGCTCGAGAAGTCATCGGGGCGCGACCTCTCCGGCTGGGGACAGCAGTGGCTGAAGACGACCGGCCTGAACACGCTGCGGCCCGACTTCGACGTCGACGCCGACGGCGCCTTCACCCGGTTCGCGATCGAGCAGGGCGGTGCCAAGCCGGGCGCCGGGGAGACCCGCGTACACCGGCTCGCGGTGGGCATCTACGACGACGACGCATCGGGCAAGTTGGTGCGGGTGCACCGTGAGGAGCTCGACGTCGACGGGTCGACGACCGAGGTGCCCGGCCTGACCGGCGTGAAGCGCGGGAAGCTCATCCTGGTCAACGACGACGACTTCACCTACTGCTCGCTGCGGCTGGACCCCGACTCCCTTCAGACCGTGCTCGCCCGGATCGCCGACATCGCCGAACCACTCCCCCGCACGCTCGCATGGTCCGCGGCGTGGGAGATGACCCGCGACGCCGAATTGCGTGCCCGCGACTTCGTCGCACTGGTGATGAGCGGCCTGCACGCCGAATCGGAAGTCGGTGTGGCGCAACGGCTTGTGCTGCAGGCGCAGACCGCGCTGGCGTCGTATGCGAACCCGCAGTGGGCCGCCGAGAACGGCTGGCCCGCCTTCGGGGACACGCTGCTCGACCTGGCCCGCGAGTCGGCGCCCGGCTCGGACCACCAGCTCGCGTTCGTCAACGCACTGTGCACCTCGGTGCTCGCACCCAACCACATCGCGGTGCTCGAGACGCTGCTGGACAACGAACCGGCCGCGGTGAACCTCGAGGGCTTGGTGGTGGACACCGACCTGCGCTGGCGGGTGGTGACCGCGCTGGCACGCGCCGGCGTCCTCGACGCCGACGGACCCGAGACCCCGACGATCGACGCCGAGGCCGCGAACGATCCGACCGCCGCGGGCCGGCGCCAGGCCGCCGCCGCCGCGGCGGCGCGCCCGCAGGCAGCGGTCAAGGAGTCGGCGTGGCAGCAGGTGGTCGAGGACGACACGCTGGCCAACATCACCGCGCGGGCCATCATCGGCGGTTTCGCCGGGCTCGGGCAGGGTGAGGTGCTGGCGCCGTTCCGGGACCGCTACTTCGAGGCGATCTCGGGGGTGTGGGAGCGGCGGTCCAGCGAGGTGGCCCAGACCGTGGTGGTCGGGCTGTATCCGTCGTGGGACATCAGCGCCGACGCGCTCGAGGCGGCCGATCGGTTCCTCTCCGATCCCGAGGTGCCGCCGGCGCTGCGCCGTCTGGTGCTGGAGGGCCGCGCCGGGGTGGAGCGGTCGCTACGCGCCCGCGAGTTCGACGCGCGCTAGCGACACGCCGCGCGCAGGCGGAGTCTGCGCACGAACGCGCGCATACGCTCACGCGGTGGCGGTCAACAGTCGCAGGGCCAGAGCGGCGCGCCGGCGCAAGCGGCGCGTCGCCGCCGTCGTCAACGACCTCACCGCCGCCCAGTGGACGGCGATCAAGGCGGCCTGGAACGGCTGCGCCTACTGCGGGACGACGACCGGCACGATGCAGCGGGACTGCGTGATGGCGATCTCGCGGGGCGGTCGCTACACCGTCGACAACGTGGTGCCCGCCTGCGGACCGTGCAACGCCAGCAAGTGCAACGACGAAGTCACCGGCTGGCTGCGCCGCAAGCGGCTCGACGAGAGGCTCTTCCTGGAACGCTACGTCCGGATTCGCTCGGAATTGCTGGCCGCAAACGCCGAGAGTGCACTCACGGTAGTTGCCGACGCGGGTCAGCTACCGTGAGTGCACTCTCGTGAGAGTCAGCGCGGCGACACGCCCGCCGACAGCACGCGGATGCCGCTGATCAGGCCGTCGATCAGGTTGCCCTCGCGGAACGACGCGGCAGCCGCGGACACGCCCAGCGGTGCGGCCTCCTCGATGCCCCGGCCCTTGACCTTCGAGCCGTAGACGACCTCGATGGCCCGCTGATTGGGCGAGACGGCGAGCAACACGGCGTTGTCCGGCGTCGGCACCCGGCCCAGGATCGCCCGCGCCGCGGCGGCGGTGTCCTCACCGAGATCGCCCACGTAGACCGCGAATCGGGCCTTGGCCGCCCGCGACCCGAACTTCAACGCATTGTCGAGAACCACCAGGTCCCGCGTCGGGAAGGGGTAGTGCACCGACAGCTCGCCGGGCTCGGTGACCCCGGAGATCCGTCCGCTCGCGGTGACGACGGAGCCGTACGGCAGTTCGGCGAGGTCGAGAGCTCCCGCCCGGGTGATCTCACCAGTTGCCACTTGCGCCGCCTCCGATCGTCACGTGCGCACCATGGCCACCATGGCCGTGATCCGCGGGTTCGTCCGCCGCCCACAGGATGGGCTCGTGGGTCCACGTCTCCGCGAGGTTGTACGTCGCGGGGTGCGGGCCCTTCTTGCGATAGATCAACAACGCCAGAATGCCGGCCAGGGCCAGCGGAATCAGCAGGAAGCTCGCATGCAGAAGAGCTGTGTTGGTCACGCCCAAACCGTAACGCACGCGCCGGTCAGGCCGCGCCCTCACCCAGGTATCTCACCCATGCCGGGTCGAGTTCCTTGACGCTGGAGAGCAACCGCCAGTGCTGACCCTTCGGCGGGACCGGGGCGGCGCGCAGCGTCCAGCCGAGCTCGCTGAGCAGCCGGTCGGCTTTGCGGTGATTGCACGGTGAACACGCCGCGACACAGTTCTCCCACGAGTGCCCACCCCCTCGACTGCGCGGGATGACGTGGTCGACCGTGTCCGCCTTGGCCCCGCAGTACGCGCACCGGAACCGATCGCGGTGCATCAGCGCCGCCCGGGTCATCGGCACCCGCGCCCGATACGGGACCCGGACGTAGGTGCGCAGCCGGATCACCGACGGAACGACGATCGTGCGGCTCGCCGAATGGATGACCGGCCCCAGCGGATCGTCGTGCACCACGTCGGCCTTGCCGCACATCAGCATGACCACTGCCCGGCGCATCGGCAGCGCCGTCAACGGTTCGAACGTGGAATTGAGAAGCAGGACGCGGCGGCGACCCCAGATCGACGGCTCCGGCATCACCGGGGCCAGAGCGTCGGCTCCCGCGGTGAGGCTGTGCAGTGCGCGCGCAGGGGCAGTCGCTGTCGCTGTCGACCCGGTCGAGCTCGTCGCGGTCCGGTGGTGCCGGTGGCCGCGAGCATTTCTGCGCTGCGCCATACGTCCTCCGCTCGACAGTCCACCACGGATCAGTCCAGATCGCACGACAATTCTGGCCGTGTTCGCTGGTCAGTCCGGTGAACATCTCGTGACCGCGTGCCGATTGCAGGTAGCGCGTTACTCATGCCGGTCCGGCGCGATGGCTTCAGACTGAGCCCATGACCGACGGGGGACCCCACACGTACCTGCGCTACACACCTGCCCTGGCCGCGTTCCCTCCCGGCGAGGACGCGCTGATCTCCGACCTGGTGGCCGATCTGCGCCGCAACAATCAGTTCCAGTACCTCAAGAGCCGCTGGTTCGCGAAATATCGCAGGCACGGCCGGCCCCACGCCATCCGCGACGCGCACGCCAAGAGCTGCGCGGTGCTGTCCGGCCGGCTCACCGTGCACGCCGATCTGGACCCGACACTGCGGCAGGGCATGTTCGCCGAGCCGGGTGCGACGTTCGACGTGATCGCCCGCATCTCGCAGACCTCGGGGGCCATCCGCTCCGATCAGGTGCGCGGCGTGCGTGGTCTCGGGCTGAAGTTCCTGGGGGTGAGCGGCCCGAGCGGGGAACGCGCCGACGCCCGCTTCGCCGACACGAACCAGGACTTCGTGTTCGTCACCGAGCCCGCGTTCCTGTTCCGTGACGCCGCCGACTACGCGAAGGCGGGCATGCGGACTGCGCGGGCACTGACCGCACTGCCCGATCCGGCAATGCTGGCCATCAACCGCGGGCTGCGTGCGGTGCGGCGCGTCGTCGCGCGCACCGGCCGTGACCTGCCTGCCAAGTTGCGGGTGTTCGCCGAGCCCAACCATCACCCGCTGCGGCAAACGTTCTACACCGCCGCGCCGGTGCGATTCGGCGACTTCGTGGCAAAGCTCCGGGTCGCTCCCACGCCGGCCACTGTTGCCGGCGCCGTTCCGGCGACGATCGACGACGAGCACTACGACGCCGCGTCGCGAGCGGTCGCCGCGTACTGCACGAGCAAACCCGCCGAGTACGAGGTCGCGGTGCAACTGTGCACCGATGAGATCCGCATGCCGCTCGAAGACGCCACCGTGGAGTGGCCCGAAGCCGTCGAGCCGTACCGACCCGTGGCGACGATCCGATTCCCGGAGCAAACGGGATATGACGAAGCTCTCCAGGATTTCGCCGACGACGTGCTGGCATTCAACTCGTGGCGCGGTATCGCCGAGCACCGCCCCCTCGGGTCGATCAACCGCCTCAAGCTGCGCGTGTACGAGGCCTCGAGCGAATACCGGCATGCGAAGAACGGCGTTCCCCTCAGCGAGCCCCGCGACCTGTCGGCCTTCCCCGGCGCCGTCCCCGCCGGCTAACCGGCACCCATTAGCGAGAACTGGCGGTCTCGGCGCACTACACTCCCGGTACATGCCGCATGGTTGGCGACTGCTCGACCGTCCTGCGGAGTTCGACGCGGTGCGGTCCGCCCTGACGGGCGCCGGGTCCTACGGGGCTGTGCTCGTCGGCGATGCCGGCGTCGGCAAGACCACCCTGGCCCGACTGGTCACCGAATCGGTGCGCTCGCAGGTGCATTGGGTCGCCTCGACGAAATCGTCGCGCAGCATCCCGCTCGGCGTCTTCGCCCATCTGGTGGGCGCCAGCCCGTCCCGCGACGCCACGGCACTGCTCGCCTGCGCGCGCGAAACGTTTGTCGCACAGGGCAACAGCATCGTCGGGGTGGACGACGCGCATCTGCTCGACGAGCTCTCGGCCACGCTGCTGCACCAGCTCGCCGTCGACCAGTCCGGCCGCATTCTGGCCACGGTGCGCAGTGGCGAGCCGGTACCCGACGCCGTGACGTCATTGTGGAAGGACGGCTATCTGCGCCGCATCGAGCTGCAGCCGTTCACCAAGGCGCAGAGCATCCAGCTGGTCGAATCGGTGATCGGCGGGCGTCTGGAGGGGTTGTCGGCCGACCTGATGTGGCAGGCCTCCTGCGGCAATCCGCTGTTCCTGCGCCACCTGGTCGAGGGCTCCATCGATGCCGGGACGCTACGCCGGGTGGACGACGTCTGGCAGCTGCGCGGCCCGACGGCGGTGCCGTCGGGGTTGGTGGCGCTGCTGGAGACGCGGCTGGAGACCGCCGGTGACGCCGTCATGACCGCGCTGAAGCTGCTGGCGCTGTGTGAACCGCTGGACAGCGACGCGCTCACCGAACTCGTCGGCGACGCCGCGGTCGACGAGGCGGAGATGCGTGATCTGATCCGGTTCACCCAGGACGGCGCCACCCTCAACGCCCGCTTCAGTCACCCGCTCGTCGGCGACGTGGTGCGCAGCAAGATCGGCCGTGCCGCCGAGCGTCGACTCAAAGGTCAGGTCGTGCAGATCCTGCGACGCCGCGAGCTCACCACCGCGGCGAGTCGGATCCGGATGGCGAACCTGTCGATCGACAGCGATCAGACCGTCGACGTCGACCTGCTCACCGCTGCCGCCAAGGACGCGATCTTCCTGTCGAACCTGCCCCTCGGGGAACGGTTGGCGCGCAGTGCATTCGAGCGAACCGGCAGCCTCGCGTCGGGAGCACTGCTGTCTCGGGCGCTGCTCTGGCAGGGCATGCCCGCCGATGCCGACGCGATTCTCGCCCAGTTCGCCCCGAGCAACCTCGACGAGGTGCAGCTGGTGCAGTGGGGTGTGCCGCGGGTGTCGACGCTGTTCTGGTCGATGGGCGAGGTGGCCAAGGCCCACGAGGTGCTCGCGCTGGTGCGCGAACGGGTGCGCATCCCGGTCCTGGCCTTGATCCTGCGCGCCACCGCGGCGGCAATGGCGGTGCACGAGAACAGGATCGAAGACGGCATCGCCGAGGCGCTGGCCGTCCTGGCGGATCCGCAAGCACCCGAGCAGGCCGTCGAGTTCGCCGCCTTCGCCGCGGGGTTGGCGATGCCCGTCGCGGGCCGCGGTGACGAGTTCGAACCGATCGCCGCGCGCTGCCGCGCCGAGCAGAAGGCCACCGACGGGATGATCCGCGTGATGGTCCGCTACTGCGACGTGCTGGCCCTGACCCACATGGGTGATTTCGAGACCGCCGCCGAGCGGGCGCTGCGCTACGCGGACTTCTCCTCCGTCGGCCAGTTCCTAGCGTGGGCGATCGCCAAGATCATGGCCGGCGTCGTCGCAACTGCTCGGGGCGACTTCCCGGAAGTGGTGTCCTCCATCGAGCAGGCGCTGGCCGCGTTGTCGGCCGAGAGCCCGCTGCCCTGGCAGCTGCCCGGACGGCTGCTGCTGGCCCGCGCCTACGCGGTGCTCGGACGCATCGGCGAAGCCGAGCGGGTCCTCACCGATGCCGCAGAGCACTCCGGCCCGTCGATGGCGCTGCACGAACCACAGCGGCTGATCTCGCGGTCCTGGTATGCCGCCGCCAAGGGCATGGAGCGCAATGCCGTCGAGCTGGCCAGGGCCGCCGCCGACAACGCCCGGCGGTCCGGACAGTTCGCGCTCGAGGCCGAGGCACTGCACCACGCCACCCGGTTCGGGGATCGCACCACGGCCGAGCGGCTCGTCGAGCTTGGGGAGCTCGTGCACGGAACCGTGGTGCCGTTGTTCGCCCGTCACGCCGCGGCCGTCGCCGCCGCGGATGCCGCCGGGCTCGACGCCGTCAGCGCCGACTTCGAACGAGCCGGCCTGATGCTGTCGGCCGCCGACGCAGCCGCCCAGGCAGCACCTCTGCACGACGCTGCCGGCGACCGCCGGCGCACCACCGAATCGGGGGCGGCCGCGCTGCGCCTGGCCGAGGCGTGCGGCGGCGCGTCCACCCCGGCCATCAAGACCGCGGCCCGCCCCCTGCCCCTGACCCCACGGGAACGCGAGATCGCCGAACTGGTGTCGGCGGGCTTGTCCAACCGTGAGGTGGCCGAGGCGCTGACGCTGTCCGTGCGCACGGTCGAGGGCCACGTGTACCGCGCCTGCTTCAAGCTCGACGTCGCCGACCGCGATGAACTGGCCCGGCTGATCCGGAAGAAGTCCTGACCGTCGGTCCGTCGCCGGCATGGCCCACAATGGGCGGTGATGGATCAACAATCGTTCTACGACGCGGTCGGCGGCCACGAGACGTTCCGGCGGATCGTGTCACGGTTCTACGAGCAGGTACGCGACGACGAGATCCTGCGTCCCCTCTACCCCGAGGACGAGCTCGACGCGGCCGAGGAGCGGCTGCTGCTGTTCCTCGAGCAGTACTGGGGCGGCCCGCGCACCTATTCCGACCGGCGCGGTCATCCGCGGCTGCGCATGCGGCACGCCCCGTTCCGGATCGGTTATCTCGAGCGTGATGCCTGGTTGCGCTGCATGCACACCGCGGTCGCCGAGATCGACTCGCAGACCCTTGACGACGCCCATCGCGGCGAGCTGCTCGCCTATCTCGAGATGGCCGCCCAGTCGATGGTGAACTCCCCCTTCTGACTCTCCGGCGACCAGACGCGAACTCGAGCTTTTCGCGCCGGAATCACTCGAGTTCGTGTCTTTCCCCTACTTCGTGGGGGCCCACGCCGGGGGAACGTCAGTGCAGGACCACCGCGGGGTCGCCGCGGCGGCGGTACACGGTGCCGAAGCGGGCGTCGACGCGCAACCACGTCGCCGTCGCGCGCACCCGCACCACCTCGTCATCACCTGCACCGTCGGGAACGAAACCCATCGCGGTCAGCGCGAACACGCACCGCATCGGGATGCCGACCCGCTGCCCGCCTGCAGCCACCTCGACGACATCCTGGTCGAGCAGCGACGTCGGCGGGCCGTGCCCACCGGTGTGCTCGCGCGCCAGCGCCGTGCCACGCTGCGCCAGCGCGAACACCTCCCGGGCAGGGACGTCGTCGAGGTGGACGAACCCGGTTTCCGGCGGCAGGGCGCCCCGCCACGCCGAGTCCATCGCGAACCCCGGATCGACGTGACCGTCCGGCGTCATCGCCGCGAGCCCAGCCAGCAGGGCGTCGGCGGCAACGGACAGATCGGCCGGCCGCAGCCGTCCACCGACCGTGCGGCTGGCGAGCACGTCGAACCCGGTGGACACCCACGCCGCCACCAGACCACCGGGGCGTTCCCGCAGTCGCACCACCGCGGCCTCGTCCACGCCGCGGGCACGAGCGGTGAACGCCGCGAGGTCCTCCCGGTGCGTGGGGTCGAGCCACAGACCGCGTTCGCTCATCGCGACCAGTGCTGCAGATACTCCCGCTGCGCAGCCGAGAGTCGTTGCAGCCGTTGCTCTTCGATGTGCACCGCGGCCAGCTGGGTCTCAGCGATGACGGCGGGCTTCGAGTCGGGTGCTGCGCCGATCGAGCGCACCTCGTAGCCGACCGTGAAGTCGACCGACCGCACGCGCGTGGTCCACATCGTCACCTGCAGCGGCGAGTCGATCAGCCGCAACTGCGCCTTGTACGCGATCTTCACATCGGCGATGAGCAGACCGATCGTGGTGATGTCCGCCTCGAACGGCTCCCGCAGGAACGGGATTCGCGCCTCCTCCAGGATCGTCACCATCGTCGCGTGGTTGATGTGCTGGTACATGTCGATGTCCGACCAGCGCACATGCACCGGCGCTGTGAAGCCCTGCTGTGTCACCTCTCTCGTCACCCCGAAGATCCCGTCCCACTCGTCCTGGTCATGCTGCGGATCTGGCGGGCCGCCACCGACAGCGTCGCCAGGTCGTGCTCACCGCTCTCGTACAACTCGGTCAACGTGCGGCGCGCGCGGGTGACCCGGTTGTTGTTGGTCATCTCCCACTCGGCGATCTTCTCCTCGCCGTTCTCCTCCGGCTCACCGACGGCCAGCACGTCGAAGCTCAGCGCCCGCAGCGAGCCGTAGATGTCGTCACGAATCGCCAACCGCGCCAACGAATGCCAGCGGTCGTCGCGCGAGAGCCGGGACACCGCGGTGAGCAGGCCGTCGGTGCCGAGGTGGTCCATCAGCGCGAAGTAGGTGTCGGCCACCTCCGCCGGATCACGGTCGACGATGTCGGCGATGTCGATGACGTCGAGCAGGCTGAACTGGTACAGCCCGGTGGCCACCTGGAACGCCAGTTCCTCGGACACGCCTTGGCCGCTGAACTCCCCGGCCTCCTTCATCACAATCGCCCGGTCATCGCCGCGCAACCACTCCGACATCTGAGGAGTCAGCGCCGCCACCTTGTCGGCGAAGCGATTGATCTCGGCGCCCACCGCCAGCGGCTGCGGCCGGTAGTTGAGCAGCCAGCGGGCGGCGCGGTCGATCAGCCGGCGCAGGTCCAGCGTCATCCGGTCGGTCACGGCCACCGACACCCCTTCCACGCCCGCCGCACGAATACGGCGCCACACCTGGCCGACCCCGAAAATCGCGTCGACGGCCACAAAGCTGCGCACCGCGTCGACCGAGGACACTCCGACATCCTCAGCGACGCGATAGGCGAACGAGATGCCCGCGGTGTCCACCACGTCGTTGACGAGCATGGTCGCCACGATCTCGCGGCGCAGCTGATGGGAACGGATCGCGGTGGCGAAGCGGTCCCGCAGCGTCGACGGGAAGTAGGACGGCAGCCGCGAGGCGAACACCTCCTGATCGGGCAGGTCACCGGCGAGCAGATCGTCTTTGAGCGCCAGCTTGACGTGTGCCATCAGGGTCGCCAATTCCGGTGACGTGAGCCCGATTCCGGCCTCGGTGCGGCGCCGGATCTCCTTCTCCGACGGCAGCGCCTCCAACTCACGATTCAAGCCACGCTCGTCGACGAAGTCCTTGATCATCCGCGCATGCACCGACAGCATGCTGGCGGCGTTCGCGCGGCTGGTGCCCATCAGGTCGTTCTGACTCTCGTTGTCCGCGAGGACCAGTCGGCCCACCTCGTCGGTCATCGACAGCAGCAGGTCGGTGCGGTCCTCGACGGTGACCTCACCGGCCGTGACGAGCGAGTCGATGAGGATCTTGATGTTCACCTCGTGGTCGGAGCAGTCCACGCCCGCCGAGTTGTCCAGCGCGTCGGTGTTGATCCGGCCGCCGACGAGGTCGAACTCGATACGACCCAGCGATGTCACCCCCAGGTTGCCGCCCTCACCGATCACCTTGGCGCGCACCTGGTTTCCGTTGACGCGAACTGCGTCGTTGGCCCGATCGCCCACGTCGGACTCGGTCTCGGCCTTGACGTAGGTGCCGATGCCTCCGTTGAACAGCAGATCGGCCGGCGCCTTGAGGATCGAGCGCATCAGAGCGGGCGGCGTCAGCTCGGTCACGCCGTCGTCGATGCCCAGCGCCGCGCGAGCCTCCGCGCTGATCGGGATCGACTTCTGCTCGCGGCTGTAGACACCGCCGCCGCGGCTGATCAGCGAGGCGTCGTAGTCCTCCCACGACGAGCGCGGCAGATCGAACAGGCGCTTGCGCTCCCGCCATGACGTGGCGGCGTCGGGGTCGGGATCGATGAAGATGTGCCGATGGTCGAATGCGGCGAGCAGCCGGATGTGCTCGGAGAGCAGCATGCCGTTGCCGAACACGTCGCCGCTCATGTCCCCCACGCCGACGACGGTGAAATCCTCGCTCTGCGTGTCGATTCCCATCTCACGGAAGTGGCGCTTGACCGACTCCCAGGCACCCTTGGCGGTGATGCCCATCGCCTTGTGGTCATAGCCGACCGAACCGCCCGAGGCGAACGCGTCGCCCAGCCAGAACCCGTAGGACTTGGCGACGTCGTTGGCGATGTCGGAGAACGTCGCAGTGCCCTTGTCGGCGGCGACGACGAGGTAGGCGTCGTCACCGTCGCGGCGCACCACACCGTCGGGGGTGACGATCGCCCCCGAGGACTTGTCGACGTTGTCGGTCAGATCGAGCAGACCGGCGATGAACAAGCGGTAGCAGGCCACGCCCTCCTCGCGGGTGGCGTCGCGATCGGCGGCGGCATCGCCCGTGAGCGCCGGTGGCCGCTTGACCACGAAACCGCCTTTGGCGCCGACCGGCACGATCACCGCGTTCTTCACCGCCTGCGCCTTCACCAGGCCGAGGATCTCGGTGCGGAAGTCCTCGCGGCGATCCGACCAGCGCAGTCCGCCGCGCGCGACGAACCCGAAGCGCAGGTGCACACCCTCGACCCGCGGCGAGTAGACGAAGATCTCGAATTTGGGCCGCGGCAGCGGCAATTCGTCGATCAGCTCCGAATTCATCTTCAGTGACAGGACATTGCGCTCCCGCGCCGATCCCGAGCGGGTGACGAAGTAGTTCGTGCGCAACGTCGCCTGGATCATCGAGGCGAACGCCCGCAGCACCCGGTCGGTGTCGAGGCTGACCAGCGCATCGATGTCGGCGGCCACCGCGGCGGCGGCGGCCTGGGCGTCGCGGCGGACGCCCGTCTGGTTCTCCTCGGACGGAGAGGCCGCCGGATTGAACAAAGCCTCGAACAGCTCGACCAGCGACCGGGCGGTCCCCGCGTTGGTGTTCAGCACGTCCTCGATGTGGGACTGACTGTATGAAAAGCCCGCCTGCTTCAAATATTTGGCGTAGGCGCGCAGCACCGTCACCTGCTGCCACGTCAGACCTGCCCGCAGCACCAGCTCGTTGAACCGGTCGATCTCGCAGTTGCCGTGCCAGATCGCGGTGACCGCGTCGGCGAACCGCTCTGCCGTTGCGTGCCGTTCCGGTCCGGGGCCCGTCATCGGGATGCCGTGGTGCGGCGACACCTTGAACTGATAGATCCACACCGGCAGGCCGTCGGGCCGGGTGACGGTGAAGGGTCGCTCCTCGAGCACCGTCACGCCCATCGACTGCAGCATCGGAAGCAACCGGCTCAGCGACGCGGACTGCCCGCCGAGATACCAGATCAGATTCGAGATGCCGTCGACGGCGGTGTTCTCGGTGTCGTCGAGCACGAGCTTGACGGAGTTGTCCTCCAGCTGCTCGATGATCTCGATGTCGGTCAGGGCGTGCAGCGGCGCGACGGCCTGCTTGTAGACCTCGGGGAACGCCGCCGCGTAGTGCTCGGCGATGGTCTGGTCGGTCGAGGCCGTCCGGACCGCGCCGAGCATCCGGTCGGCCCAGGTGCGCGCGGCCTCGGTGAGCAGATCCTGGATGCGCGATTCGTTCTCGTCGGACACGTCGACGTCGGCGACCCGCGATCCCTCGGGCAGCCGGACAGTGAAATGCACCAGCGCCCAGGGAGATTCGCTGACCCGCGCAGAGTAGTCGATGCTGACCCCGCCGAGCTCGCGGACCAGGATGTCCTGCATCTCCAGGCGCACGGCCGTGGTGTAGCGGTCACGCGGCAGATACACCAGGCAGGACACGAAGTGAGCCAGCGGATCGGCCCGCATGAACAGCAGGGTGCGCCGCCGGGAGCCCAGGTCGACGACCGCCATCGCCATGTCGAGCAGCTCACGCGCCGACAGCGCGAACAGCTCCGAGCGCGGGATGGTCTGGATGATGTCGAGCAGCAGCTGACCCGGGTGGCTGGGATCGCGGTGGGCCATTGCGAGCGCGTCGTTGACCCGCCGCGACATCAGCGGGATCTCGAGCACGTTGGCGTTCATCGCGGCCACGGTGAACAGCCCGACGAAGCGATGCTCGATGGCATCAGTGCCGTCGCCACCGTCACCGGGTTGCTCGCGCACGACCACGATCTGCGGGTAGGCGCCGTAGCGCAAAAAGCTCGGGATCGTCGCCTGCGCCAACGCGAGCAGTTCGTCTTTGTTCGTCAGCTGGGGCAGCACGTCCTGGCGCAGCCGCAGCACACCGAGGCGGCTGGCGGCATCGACGGTGGCCTGCCCGTCGCGCACCGGGCAACGCTGGTAACCCAGCAGCACGAAGTGCCCGTCGGCGAGCCAGCGCAGCAGCGCCGCGACGTCCTTGCGGTCAGCACTGGGGAAGCGCCGGCCGCTGTCGCTGTCCAGTTCGGCGGCCAGCCCGCGCAACGTCGCGCCCATGCTCTGCGAATCCAGTGCCACCTGGCGGGCATCGGCCAGCACGCGGGGCAGCAGCCGTTCGGCCTCGGCCAGCGCGCGCCGGTCGACCGCACTGGAGAGTTGGACGTCAACCCAGGTCTCGTCGACACCGTCACCGAACGTCGCCTCCGAGGACGGCACGATGTCGAGCAGCTCGCCGCCCGCGCCGCGACGCACCCGGAAGACCGGGTTCATGATCGCCTTGTACGCGACCCCCACGCGGTGCAGCAGCACCGTCACCGAGTCCATCAGCATCGCCGCGTTGTCGGTGATGATCTGCAACGCCGGACCGAACCCGCCGGGCGCGTCGGCGCCGTACACCGCAACCAGGGTCGCCCCGGCAGATCGTTGACGACCGAGCCGGTACTGGGCCTCGACCATCGCCGCCGAGCCGTCCGACGGCCGACGCAGCGGGCCCGTGACGGCACCCTCCGAGCCGGGCGCACCACCGTGGGGCCCCCGGTAGGTCTGCAGGTACGCCGGGATCAGACGATCGAGCATCTCCGGGGTCAGATCCTTCTCAGTCGCCCCGATCGCACCGGGATTCAACGACATCCGCCGCTCCTCCAGTCACACGCGCACCGGCCGCCGTTGGCTGCGACCAACCGCAGGAGCGGTCGGTCACGTGGTCCGCACGACGAGACTATCCCCGCGTGAGCTTGCGGTGGGTGACCCGGTGCGGACGGGCAGCGTCAGCGCCGAGCCGCTCGACCTTGTTCTCCTCGTAGCCACCGAAGTTGCCCTCGAACCAGAACCATTTGGCCTCGTTGTCGGTGTCACCTTCCCACGCCAGGATGTGCGTGCAGGTGCGGTCCAGGAACCACCGGTCGTGGGAGATGACCACGGCGCAGCCGGGGAACTGCTGCAGCGCGTTCTCCAACGAGCTCAGCGTCTCGACGTCGAGGTCGTTGGTCGGCTCGTCGAGCAGGATGACGTTGCCGCCGATCTTGAGGGTCAGCGCCAGGTTGAGCCGGTTCCGCTCGCCGCCGGAGAGCACCCTGGTCGGCTTCTGCTGGTCCGGCCCCTTGAAGCCGAACGCGGCGATGTACGCCCGGGACGGCATCTCGACCTTGCCCACCATGAGGTGGTCCAGCCCGTCGGAGACGACCTCCCAGACGGTCTTGTCGCCGTCCAGGCCCTGCCGGTTCTGGTCGACGTACGACAGCGAGACGGTCTCGCCGACCCGGACCGAGCCGCCGGTCGGCTGCTCCAGCCCGACGATGGTCTTGAACAGCGTGGTCTTGCCGACGCCGTTCGGGCCGATGATGCCGACGATGCCGTTGCGGGGCAGCGAGAACGACAGGTCGTCGATCAGCACCCGGTCACCGAACGCCTTGGTGAGGTTCTGCGCCTCGATGACCGTGTTGCCCAGACGCGGGCCCGGCGGGATCTGGATCTCCTCGAAGTCCAGCTTCCGGGTCTTCTCCGCCTCGGCGGCCATCTCGTCGTAGCGGTCCAGGCGGGCCTTGGACTTGGTCTGCCGCGCCTTGGCGTTCGAGCGGACCCACTCCAGTTCCTCGGACAGCCGCTTCTTCATCTTGGCGTCGCGGCGTCCCTCGACGGAGAGCCGGGCGGCCTTCTTCTCCAGGTAGGTGGAGTAGTTGCCCTCGTACGGGTACGCCCGGCCGCGGTCCAGCTCCAGGATCCAGTTGGCCACGTTGTCCAGGAAGTACCGGTCGTGGGTGATCGCCAGGACGGTGCCGGCGTACTTGGCCAGGTGCTGCTCCAGCCACTGCACGCTCTCCGCGTCCAGGTGGTTGGTGGGCTCGTCGAGCAGCAGCAGGTCCGGCGCCTCCAGCAGCAGCTTGCACAGCGCCACCCGGCGGCGCTCACCGCCGGAGAGCTGCGTCACATCGGCGTCCGGCGCGGGGCAGCGCAGCGCGTCCATGGCCAGTTCGAGCTTGGAGTCGATGTCCCACGCGTCGGCGTGGTCCAGCTCCTCCTGGAGCTTGCCCATCTCCTCCATCAGCTCGTCGGAGTAGTCGGTGGCCATCTGCTCGGCGATGGCGTTGAACCGCTCCAGCTTGGCCTTGGTCTCGGCGACCGCCTCCTCGACGTTGCCGAGGACCGTCTTCTCCTCGTTGAGCGGCGGCTCCTGCGCGAGCATTCCGACGGAGTAGCCGGGCATGAGCCGGGCCTCGCCGTTGCTCGGCCGGTCCAGCCCTGCCATGATCTTGAGGAGGCTGGACTTACCGGCGCCGTTCGGACCGACCACCCCGATCTTGACACCCGGCAGGAAGTTCAGCGTCACGTTGTCGAGCACGACCTTGTCGCCGTGCGCCTTGCGCGCCTTGTCCAGGACGTAGATGAACTGGGCCACGGTGCGGGCTACCTCCGTCGGTTGCGATCGCGGGCTTGTCGGGTGCGGGGCGCGGGCGTCGATCTCCGCCTGCCGCCGCCGGCCGGGAGCCGGCCGCGCGCACGCCGCCGTCAATCCTGACAGGTACGGACCGCCACGCCCACATCACCCCACCCCAGGGGTACGGCGGCGAGCCTCGTCGCCGACGCCGGTAGCACTCGTGGACGTCTCCGGTACGACCGGGAAGAGCCGAACTGCGGGCCCGGGTGTCGACAAGATCACGCGTTGGGTTCGGCGGTTCTGGGACGGGTAGGTAACTCCGGCACGGGGGATCAGACGCCGCAGCTACGCTCAGTACGCTCATCGCGGTGGACCCGTCAGTACCCGGAGGTGGCCGATCGTGACCGTCCGTAGCTCCTTTGTCGTAGTGGCCAACCGTCTGCCGGTCGACGAGGTGAGCACACCCGAGGGGCGGCAGTGGCGGCGCAGCCCCGGCGGGCTGGTGACCGCGCTGCACCCGGTGCTGGCCGAGCACCAGGGCACCTGGGTGGGGTGGGCCGGCGGCACCGGCGCCGCGCCCGAGCCGTTCGACCTGGAGGGCATCCGGCTGCACCCGGTGCCGTTGAGCGCCGAGGAGTTGGAGCGCTACTACGAGGGCCAGTCGAACGCGACGATCTGGCCGCTCTACCACGACGCGGTGGAGACGCCCGCCTACAAGCGGCGCTGGCGCGAGGCGTACCGGCTGGTGAACGCCCGGTTCGCGGAGGCCGCGGCGGACGTGGCCGCCGAGGGCGCGACGGTCTGGGTCCAGGACTACCAGCTCCAGCTCGTGCCGGCGATGCTCCGCGAGCTGCGGCCGGACCTGCGGATCGGCTTCTTCCTGCACATCCCGTTCCCGCCGATCGAGCTGTTCATGCAGATGCCGTTCCGCACCGAGATCCTGCGTGGACTGCTCGGCGCGGACCTGGTCGGCTTCCAGCAGCGCCTGGCGGCGCAGAACTTCGTCCGGCTGGCCCGGCACCTGCTCGGCCTGCGCTACGAGGGCCAGATGATCCAGGTCGACGGCAGGCAGGTGAAGGCCGGCGCGTTCCCCATCTCGATCGACACCAAGGAGATGGAGCGGCTGGCCGAGGACCCGGCGATCCAGGCCCGGGCCAAGCAGATCCGCGAGGAGCTGGGCAACCCGAAGACGATCATCCTGGGCGTCGACCGGCTCGACTACACCAAGGGCATCGAACTCCGGCTGAAGGCCTTCCGAGAACTCCTCGCTGACGGAAAGTTGACAGTTCCGGACGCGGTTATGGTGCAGGTCGCCACGCCCAGCCGCGAGCGCGTGGAGCACTACCAGGCACTTCGGGTGAAGGTGGAACGCGAGGTTGGCCGGATCAATGGTGAATTCGGCCGGGTCGGCGTGCCTGCAGTGCATTATCTGCATCAGTCGTACAGTCGCTCCGAACTGGCCGCGATGTACGTCGCGGCCGACGTGATGATGGTGACCCCGCTGCGAGACGGAATGAATCTGGTGGCCAAGGAGTACGTCGCATCGCGCGCCGACCAGGGCGGCGCGCTCGTGCTCAGTGAGTTCGCCGGCGCCGCGACAGAGCTGCGCCAGGCGTTCCTGTGTAATCCGCACGACCCGGACGCGGTGAAGGACGCGTTGCTGCGGGCCGTGCATGTCGAAAAGCCCGAAGCCCGCCGCCGGATGCGCGTCATGCAGCGCCATCTGCGCAGCCACGACGTGGGCCACTGGGCCAAGTCGTTCCTCAGCGAGCTCGGCGTCCCCGATACGGAGGCTGCGTGACCTCGCCCGCCCCCGCCGCCGCCCACGGCGGCGTGCTGGATCCCGAACTGCGTGCCGCCATCGGCCGTATCGCCCGGGTTCCGCAACTCCTGGTCGCCTGCGACTACGACGGCACGCTGGCGCCGATCGTCGAGGACCCCAGCAAGGCAGTGCCGCTGCCCGAGTCGGTGGCGGCCGTACGCGCGCTCGCCGCGCTGCCGCAGACGAGCGTCGCCGTCGTCTCCGGCCGGGCGCTGCGCGACCTGGCCACGCTCTCCCGGCTGCCCAGCGAGGTGCACCTCGTCGGCAGCCACGGCTCGGAGTTCGACATCGGCTTCGTCGAGCGGCTCACCCCCGAGCTGATCGCGGTCCGGCACCGGCTCCGCGAGGCGCTGCGCGAGATCGCCGCCGAGCACCCGGGCATTCGCCTGGAACGCAAGCCGGCCAGCGTCGCAGTGCACACCCGCGGTGTGGACCCGCACGTCGCCGCCCGGGCCGTCGAGGCGGTCCGCAACGGCCCCGCGACCTGGGAGGGCGTGACAGTCACCCAGGGCAAGGAGGTCATCGAGCTGTCGGTGGTCGTCACCAACAAGGGCACCGCCGTCGACCAGCTCCGCACCCAGCTCGCCGCGAGCGCGGTGCTGTTCATCGGCGACGACGTCACCGACGAGAACGCCTTCGGCAACCTGACCGGGCCGGACGTCGGCATCAAGATCGGTCCCGGGGAGACCCGGGCCGACTACCGGGTGGCCGAGCCGATCGAGGCGGCCCGGGCGCTCGGGCTGCTGCTGGAGACGCGGCGGCACTGGCTGTTCGGCGAGCGGGCGGTGCCGATCGAGCGGCACTCGATGCTCGCCAACGGCCGTACCGTCGCGCTCGTCACACCGGAAGCCAAGATCACCTGGCTGTGCCACCCGAAGCCGGACTCGGCGGCGATCTTCGCCGACCTGGTCGGCGGCAGCCCGGCCGGGCATTTCACGGTCGGCCCGGAGCGGGGCGGCATCCCGCTGGGCCAGCGCTACCGCAGCAACACGATGACGGTCGAGACCCGCTGGTCCGGCCTGACCGTGACCGACTGGCTCGACCTGCCGGTACGGGAGACCACGCCGGACGACCCCGCAGTGGTCAGCGGCGACTCGACACTGGTCCGGGTGCTCAGCGGCACCGGGCGGGCCCGGGTCGAGTTCGCGCCGCGCCCCGAGTTCGGGCAGGTGGCGGTGCAGCTCCAGCCGCTCGACGACGGCCTGCTGGTGCTCGGCTCCAACGAGCCGGTCGCGCTGCACTCCCCCGGCGTCGAATGGGAGGTCACCAACGACGCCGGCTACGAGACCGCGAAGGCGGTGGTCGACCTGTCCGCCGCCGGTGGCCAGGTGGTGCTGGAGCTGCGCTTCGGCACGCAGAGCCTGGAACCGCACCGGCTGCCGCTGCACGAGCGGCAGGCCGCCGCGGAGCAGCCCTGGAAGGACTGGGTGGCCTCGCTGCGGCTGCCCGCGACCGCCCGGGACCTGGTCGCCCGCAGCGCGCTGACGCTGCGCGGCCTCTGCCACGAACCGACCGGCTCGATCCTCGCCGCGGCCACCACGTCGCTGCCGGAGGAACTGGGCGGTGTCCGCAACTGGGACTACCGCTACTGCTGGCTGCGGGACGCCGCGATGACCGCCCGCGCGCTGGTCGACCTCGGCTCGACCGAGGAGGCCGAAGGGCTGCTGCGCTGGATCGACGGCGTGGTCGAGCGCACCGGCGGGCACCCGGAGCGGCTGCACCCGCTCTACACGGTGGACGGCTTCGAACTGGGCGCCGAGGCGGTCATCGACACGCTGCCCGGCTACGCCGGCTCCCGGCCGGTACGCGTCGGCAACCTCGCCAACCACCAGCTCCAGCTCGACGTCTTCGGCCCGGTCGCGGACCTGATCGCGGCGGTGGCCGACGCCCGTGGCTCGATCCGCGACGACGAGTGGCGGGTGCTGGAGAACATGGTCGAGGCGGTACGCCGCCGCTGGCACGAGCCCGACCACGGCATCTGGGAGGCCCGCCTCCCCCCGCGGCACCACGTCTTCTCCAAGGTCATGCTCTGGATGACGGTGGACCGCGCGCTGCACGTCGTACGTCGCCACGGCGGCGAGGACCGGCCCGAGTGGGTCGAGCTACGCGACCGGATCGCCTCGAACGTGCTGGAGCACGGCTGGCACCCGGAGGCCGAGGCGTACAGCGTCGCCTACGGGTACGAGGAGATGGACGCCTCGTCACTGTGGATCGGCATCTCCGGGCTGCTCGCCGGCGACGACCCGCGCTTCCTCTCCACCGTGCTCAAGATCGAGGCGGAGTTGCGCAGCGGTCCGGTCGTCTACCGGTACCACTGGGACGACGGCCTGCCCGGCCGGGAGGGCGGCTTCCACATCTGCACGTCGTGGCTGATCGAGGCGTACCTGCGCACCGGCCGCCGCAGCGATGCCGAGGAGCTGTTCACCCAGATGGTCGACACGGCCGGGCCGACCGGGCTGCTGCCGGAGCAGTACGACCCGCTGGCCGAGCGCGGGCTGGGCAACCACCCGCAGGCGTACAGCCACCTCGGCCTGATCCGCTGCGCCCTGCTGCTGGACAACATGCTCAAGCAGTGACCTGACCGAAGCACCAGACGGCGGCGAGGACCCCAAGGTCCCCG
>JAEXZY010000127.1 GCA_023404955.1 Actinomycetes bacterium | reverse complement strand
CTCTAGTGACGCAGAACCGGCGCTGTTTCTTCCGCTTTTGGCGAAGAAACCGCGCCGGATCGAGTGCTCAGTCCTCGCTGAGGACCTGATAGATCTCGCGTCGCGCGGTGTTCACGATCTCGACGATGCGCTGCTGCTGCTCACTGGTGGCCGCGTGCGCAGACTGCGCGACCGCGCCCATCAGTTGGCCGATGGCAGTGCGAAGACCCATGGCGGCCGGATCTGCGCCCGAGGTGATCTCGTCCCACGGCGGGGTCTCGATCTTCTCGGCGGCGGTGCGGCCCTCGTCGGTCAGCTCGAAAAGCTTCTTGCTGCCTTCGGATTCGGTAGCCACCAGCAGACCCTCGTCGACGAGAAGCTGCAGGGTGGGGTACACCGAGCCGGGGCTCGGCTTCCACAGTTGCTGGCTGCGGGCGTCGATCTCCTGGATCATCTCGTAGCCGTGCATCGGCCGCTCCGCGAGGAGCGCCAGGATCGCCGCCCGGACGTCGCCGCGCCGGCCGCGACCGCCGCCGCGCCGTCCGCCGCCGCGCCCGCCGGCACCGAAACCGAAGGGCCCGGGCCCGAATCCGGGTCCGAATCCAGGCCCGCCGGGTCCACCCGGTGCGAAGGGGCCGAAACCGAAGCCGGCCTGCCCGCGGTGCTCGCGGAGGTGGTCTCGCATGTGATCTCTGAATTCACGCCGTGCCTGGCGGCGATGGTCGTGAAAAGCGCGCCGGTCCTGTGGGCCGAAGCCGCCGGGGGAGCCGGGGGCACCGAAGCCAAAGCCGCTTTCGGGAGGGGGAAAGGGGGTGTTCATGTGATGTGTCCTTACGTCGTGGGGAACGCGGGAGTGCGTTCCGATGCATTGACGATATATCGAGAAGTATCGAGATGCAACGTTCACTTTCGGGCTGAGGTGTCAGGCTGGGGTGATGACCGACACCCACATCGACCGCGACGATGCGCCCGACTCTCGATCCGCCGATGTGTTCCGCACCGGCAACTACGCACCCGTGCCCGACGAACTCACCGCCTTCGACCTGCCCGTCAAGGGCGCAATTCCCACCGAGCTGTCGGGGTGGTACCTGCGCAACGGCCCCAACCCCCGCGCCGACGGCGGCCACTGGTTCACCGGCGACGGCATGGTGCACGGCGTGCGCATCGAAGGCGGCCGGGCAGCCTGGTATCGCAACCGGTGGGTGCGCACCGACAGCTTCGAGGAACCGTTCGGCGTCTACAACCCCGACGGCACCCGCAACCTGCGCTCGAGCGTCGCCAACACCCACATCGTCAACCACGCCGGCCGAACCCTGGCGCTCGTAGAATCCTCACTGCCGTACGAGATCAGCAATGACCTGGACACCATCGGGGCCTACGACTTCGGCGGCAAGCTCGCCGACGCGATGACCGCGCACCCCAAGATCTGCCCGACCACCGGGGAACTGCACTTCTTCGGCTACGGAAATCTTCTCGGCCCCAACGTCACCTACCACCGCGCCGACGCATCCGGCGATCTGGTGATCAACCGCCCCGTCGACGTGCCCGCGATGACGATGATGCACGACTTCGCGTTGACCGCCGAACATGTTGTCTTCATGGATCTTCCGGTGGTCTTCAACCTCGACGCGGCGATGCGCGGCAGCATGCCGTTCCGGTGGGACGACGATTACGGTGCCCGGCTCGGGGTGCTGCGCCGCGCCGACCCCTTCGGCGAGGTGCGGTGGTTCGACATCGACCCCTGCTACGTGTTCCATGTGGTCAACGCCCACGACACCGACGACGGGTTGACTCTTCAAGCCGTCCGCTACCCCGAATTATGGCGTGAAGACAGCGATTTCGGACCCGAGGCCGTCGTGTGGACGTGGACGATCGACCTGCGCCGCGGTACCGTCACCGAGGCGCAGCTCGATGACCGGGCCGTGGAGTTCCCCCGGATCGACGACCGCCTGGTCACGCTGCCGGCGCGCTATTCGGTGTCGGTCGCCGGGGCGAGCCTGATCCGTCACGACCTCATCTCCGGCGCCACGCAGGAGCATCGCTTCGGCACCGACGCCGCACCGGGCGGTCCCGGAGAGGCCGTGTTCGTGCCCGCCGACGGTCCCGCCGATGAGAGCAGCGGCTGGTATCTGGCGTACGTCTACGACGCCGCGCGCGACGGCAGCGACCTCGTGATCATCGACGCTGCCGACTTCACCGGCTCGCCCGTCGCCAAAGTGGCTCTCCCGCAGCGTGTTCCCTATGGGTTCCACGGCAACTGGATCCCGGGCTGAGTCAGCCTGCGCCCGCGCGGTGCTGCTGCGGGCTGACGCCGTGCACCCGCTTGAACGCGGTGCTCAGCGCGAACGGGCTGCCGTAACCCACCTGATGTGCCACCGCGGCGACCGTGGCGCCGGAGCGCAGCAGATCGGCCGCCAGTGCGAGTCGCCATCCGGTCAGGAACGCCATCGGTGGCTCGCCGACCAGCTCGGTGAACCGGCGGGCGAACGCCGCCCGTGAACACCCGGCCGTCGTGGCCAGGCCTGTCACCGTCCATGGATGAGAAGGGTTGCGGTACATCAACTTCAAGGCGGGACCGATGACGACATCGTGCTCGGCCCGCCACCACGGCGGCGCGGTGTCGACGTCGTCGAACCAGGTGCGGACGGCGGTGATCACCAGCAGATCCAGCAGCCGGTCCAGGTACGTCTCCTGGCCCGGTCCGTCGCGGCCTGCCTCGTCCGAGAGCAACGTGACCAGCGCCGCGTCGGCCGGCATCACGGCCACCGGCGGCAGCGCGCCGAGCAGCCGAGCGCCGACCATGCTGTACCCCTCGTAGGCGCCGATGACCGACCGGCACGCGCCGACGCTGCTGTTGCCCCACGTGCGCACGCCGAGGGACATTTCGAAGCGCAGGTCGTCGCCGGACACCGTCGTGCAGCGCTGACCGGGATGGATGACGATCATCGGTGGGGTGCGCGGATCGTCGGCGAAAACGTAGGGCGCGGTGCCGCGCGTCAGCGCCAGCTGGCCCGCCGTCAGCTCGATCGGTTGCCCGTCGTCCGGGACGATCACCGCGCGGCCGTGCGTCTGACAGATGACCGTCAGCGGTGCCTCGTCGCACACGCGCATGGACCACGGCGGGTCCAGCCGCATCCGCAGGACGAAGGCGCCCCGCGCGCGGATGCCGTCCAGCAGGCCGGCCAGAGCATCCATACTGTGGAGCCTAGACGCTCGATGATGTTTGTGCGGTTTTCAGCTATGGATCGTCTTTGCGGGTGCGGGTGTACTGACGTCATGACCCCCAGTGCCCTGACCGTCGTCTCGTCCGCCTCCGCTGTCGCCAGCGCCGCCGCGGGCGGCATGATGTTCGTGTTCTCGGCGTTCGTGATGGCCGGCCTCGACCGCGCCGGTCCGCAGGACGCCATCGCGGCGATGCGGGGGATCAACGCGGCGGCGCAAACCAGCGGGACATTCCTGCTCGCGTACTTCGGGGCCGCGCTGCTGGCCATCGCCATGGGCGTGCTGGCGGTGATGGCGTCGCCTCCCGGCCGTGGCTGGCTCGTGGCCGGTGCCGTGTTCGGGGTGGCGGGGGCGGTGGTCACGGTGGTGGCCAACGTGCCGTTGAACGACGGGCTCGACGCAGCCGCTGCCACACCTGATGTGTGGCAGACCTATCTGGCGAGCTGGACCGGATGGAACCACGTGCGGACGGTCACGAGCCTGGTGGCCGCGGCGCTGACGATGATCGGCGTGGTGCGTCAGTAGGGGTGAGGGGCCGGTGGCTGCAGGCGCGACAGGGCCCGGCGGTGCCGCTCGGCGAGGACCGCGGCGAGCACCTGCCCGGCCGGGCTGCCCGGCGGAGGCGGCGGCGAGATCTGGGCGACCACCTCCCCGGTGATGCGGCCGGCCATCTCGTCGCGCACGCGGGGATCGAGCTGGTGGGCGCGGGACAGGAATTGCCGTGCCAACTCGGCACTTTCGGGCCGCAGCGCCGACAGTTCGAGCGCTGAGGCCCACGGGGCGAGCTGTGGCGGCATCATCGGAGGCGGCGCCATCCGGGGTCCACGTTCGGTGATGACCACCGTGCCGGCGAAGATGTCGCCGATGCGTTTGCCCTGCGGAGACACCAGACTGCAGATCACGGCCGGGCCACCGGTCAGCATCCAGATCTCCAGTACGCCCGACAACGCACGAAAGAGGGCTTGGCGGAAGCGCTCTGGACTACCGTCGTCGGACACCACGCGCAGCCCCATCGCCATCTTGCCCAGCGACTTACCCCGGGTGGCGGTCTCGAAGATCAGCGGATAGCCGACCAGGGCCAGCACCGTGAACACGATGAGCACGCCGTCGGAGAACGCGGAATTCCACTGCGAGAGCGTCAGTGCCCACAACACCACTCCCAGCACGTAGGCGATCACCACGACGACCACGTCGATCACCGTCGACACGACGCGGACCGGCAACTGGGCGATCTGGATGTCGAGAACGACCGCGTCACCGGTCACCACCGGTTGCTGCGGACTGACCATGACGCCACGCTACTAAAGTCGATCGCGTGGATGTCGACGCGTTCGTGCTGGCGCACCGGCCGGCGTGGGATCGCCTCGATCATCTGATCAAGCGACGCCGCCGGCTCACCGGTGCCGAAGCCGACGAACTGGTGGACCTGTATCAGCGGGTGTCGACGCATCTGTCGATGGCGCGGTCGTCATCGGCGGACGCGGTGCTCATCGGCAAGCTCTCCAGCCTGGTGGCGCGGGCCCGCTCGGTGGTCACCTCCGCGCACGCCCCGCTGTGGCGCGAGTTCGTCCGGTTCTGGACGGTGTCGTTCCCCGTCGTCGCGTACCGCACCTGGCGGTGGTGGGCGGGCACGGCGATCGCGTTCTTCGTGGTCTCGGTCGCGTTGGCGGTGTGGGTGGCGGGCACCCCCGAGGTGCAGGCGACCATCGGCACGCCGAGTGAGATCGAACAGCTCGTCAACACCGAGTTCGCGGCCTACTACAACGAGCATCCGGCAGCGTCCTTTGCCTTCAGCGTCTGGACGAACAACGCGTGGATCGCCGCGCAGTGCGTGGTGGCGGCGATCCTGCTCGGCATCCCGATCCCGTACATCCTGTTCCAGAACGCGTTGAACTTCGGGGTGCTCGCGGGCGTGATGTTCGGTGCCGGCCGCGGCGACATCTTCCTCGGGCTGATCACCCCGCACGGACTGATCGAGTTGACGGCGGTGTTCCTGGCTGCGGCGGCGGGCATGCGGCTGGGCTGGTCGGTGGTGTCACCGGGGGACCGGCCGCGCGGGCAGGTGCTCGCCGAGCAGGGCCGCGCGATGATCTCGGTGGCTCTGGGGTTGGTCGCGGTGCTGGCGATCGCGGGGCTGATCGAGGCCTTCGTCACCCCGTCTGGGTTGCCGACTGTCGTGCGGATCGCGATCGGCGTGGCCGCGGAGGCCTGCTTCCTCGGCTACGTGGGGTACTTCGGCCGTCGCGCGGTGCGCCGCGGCGAGACCGGGGACATCGACGACGCCCCGGACTACGTGCCGACGGGCTGAGTTTCTCCGGCGACCAGACGCGAACTCGAGCTTTTTGGGCGTGTTTCACGCGAGTTTGCGTCTTTTCGCGGGGGTGTTGCGGTCCAGATGGGTGGCGATCCGGTCGACCAGCCTCTCGGGATACATCCGCACGTCGGCGGCCACGATCGGAATGACGGTCCACCCGAGATGCTGGATCGCGGCGAAGCGCGCCCGGTCGCGGAGCATCTCGAGCCGTCCGGCGTGCCACTCGACGCTCTCGTACTCCGCGACCACACCGGCGTCGGGCCAGGCGAAATCGACGCGCCATTCCTCGATCTCGTACTGCAGCTTCGGCCACGGAAGACCGCCGTCGAGCATCACCAGGCGGGCCTCGCTCTCCATCGGCGACTCGGCACGTCCGTCGGCAACGGGTGCCAGCGCGCGCACCGCGACGATGCCGCGGCGCCCCTTCTGCTCGGTGATCGCTTGCTCGATGGCGGCGGGCGTGCACCATCCCGAGTGCAGGGCCGCATCGAGCGTAGCCAGTGCGCGAGGCCGCGGCAGCATGCGAGCGGTCTCCACCGCAGTCCACGCCGGAGCGGTCGCGAGCCGTCCTTCGACACGCTTCAGCGGTGCGCCCAGACGCTGGTGCACCATCAGACCGACGGTCGGCCGCAGGCGAATGCCGGGATCGAGCACATGCAGCGTCGTCGTGCCCTCGGTGTCGAAGCAGTAGAGCGCGGCCGCGGTCCCCAGGCACGCGACAGCGGGCTGACCCAGGTGGCGGTCCAGTACGGCGAGCCGGCCCGCGCGGCCGGGGATCGCGCTGCCGTACATGCCGTGCCGAACACGGACCAGCTCACCCCGCTTCACCAGCTGATCGAGCCGGCCGCGGGTGATGACGGTGAGAAGTGTTGCGGTGTCGATGAAGTCGCCGTGGCGGGTGAACAGGTTCTCGAGCGCCGGTTGCATGTCGCGATCGTGCGGCCGACTCGACGGGGGTGTGGCGCACCAATCGATGGATCTGGGGATGAAGTGGGCTCTGGGGATTATTTCTGTCCGACGAGTAGACGTGAACTCGAGCGGACACGCCGCGCAAAGCTCGAGCTTGTGTCTGGTCGCCGGAAAGGGGTGACCCCCTACAGGCGGCCGGTGGCTTTCATCGCCAGGTAGTGATCAGCCAGCGCCGGCGCGAGATCCTCCGGCGCGGCGTCGACGACGTCCACGCCGCGGCCCCGCAGCCGCGACGCGACATCCCGCCGATCGCCTCTGGCCCGCTCGGCCGCCGCGGCGTCGTACACCGCGACCGCATCGCCTCGGCCCGCAGCGAGAGCGTCGACCCGCGGATCGGACACCCCGGCCAGCAGCACCTGATGCTTGGCCGTCAACAGCCCGAGCACATCCATCAGCCCCTCGTCGATCGCGGTGGCATTCAGGTCCGTGAGCAGCACCACCAGCGCCCGGCGCCGCACCCGCCGCAGCACCGCCGCCACCATCGCGCGCGCGTCGGATTCCACCAGCGCAGGCTCCAGCGGCGCCATGGCCTCGACCAGCTGAGCCAGTAGATCGCTGCGCGATGCGTTGAACACACCGGCACGGGTGACCCGATCGTGGGCCAGGAAATCGACGTGATCGCCGGCGCGCGCTGCGAGCGCCGCCAGCAGCAGCGCCGCATCCATCGACCAGTCCAGCCGCGGCCAGCCGACCGGCTCGGCCGCCGTGGGATCGACACCCACCCGGCCCGCCGATGTCCGCCCCGTGTCGAGCACGATCACCACCCGGCGATCCCGCTCGGGCCGCCACGTCCGCACCACCACATCGGCACGCCGGGCTGTCGCCCGCCAGTCGATCGAGCGGATGTCGTCGCCCACCACGTACTCCCGCAGCGAATCGAACTCGCTGCCCTGGCCGCGGATCAACGCCGGGGTCGCACCGTCGAGTTCGCGCAGCCTGGCCAGCCGCGACGGCAGGTGCTTGCGCGACAGGAACGGCGGCAGGATGCGGACATCGCCCTCCACCTCGTGCGAACCCTGCCGGCCCGCCAGTCCCAGCGGACCCAGCGACCGGGCGGTCACCGGGCCGGCCACCTGGTCGCCGCGACGGACCGGATTCAGCTGCGTCATGATCGAAACTTGCTGTCCCGCAGCGAGATCGATCGAATGGGTGCGCGGTCTGGCGGCCGCGCTGGGCGTCCAGACGTCTCGCACCACACCGCGAAAGCGCGACCGTCCGCGGTTGACGACGCGCAGGGTGGTCTCGACCGGCTGACCCAACCGGGCCGACCGGGTGCCGCTGCGGGTGAACTCGAGGGCGCGTGGATTGCCGGCCAGTACGACGTCGATGAGCACGGCCAGGGCCAGCACCGCCAGCAGGGCCACGAAAGTCGTTGCCGGAGCTGGTGACAACCCGACGGGCAGCGCGCACACCGCGGCGATCAACCCGGTGCGCCCGGTCAGGATCACCAGCGGGGCACCGGCACGGCAGACAGGATGCCGTCGAGCACGCCGTCGGTGCTGGCGCCTTCGAGCTCGGCCTCCGGGCGCAGCGCGACCCGGTGCCGCAGCGTCGGCCGGGCCATTGCCTTGACGTCGTCGGGGGTGACGTAGTTGCGGCCCGAGAGCCACGCCCAGGACCGTGCCGTGGCCATCAGCGCCGTCGCACCGCGCGGCGACACCCCCAGTTTGAGAGATGGGGAATGCCGTGTGGCGCCGACGATGTCGACGATGTAGCCGAGCACCTCGTCGGCGACGAGCACGCGGCGCACCGCCTCGCGGCCTGCGGCCAACTCCGCCGGTCCGGCGACGGGCCGCACGGCGGACAGATCCCGCGGATCGAACCCGCGGGCATGCCGGTCGAGGATCGCGATCTCCTGATCCCGCGGTGGCAGCGGGATGTCGAGCTTGAGCAGGAACCGATCCAGCTGCGCCTCGGGCAGCTGGTAGGTGCCCTCGTACTCGATCGGGTTCTGCGTGGCGGCCACGATGAACGGGTCGGGCAGCGCCCGCGGATCGCCGTCGACGCTGACCTGACGCTCCTCCATGGCTTCCAGCAGCGCGGCCTGCGTCTTGGGCGGTGTGCGGTTGATCTCGTCGGCCAGAAGCAGATTGGTGAACACCGGCCCCGCGCGGAAGGTGAACTCCGCAGTGCGGGCGTCATAGACCAGCGAACCGGTGACGTCACCGGGCATCAGATCCGGGGTGAACTGCACCCGCTTGAACTCCAGCTGCAGCGCCGCGGCCAGGGTGCGCACCAGCAGTGTCTTCGCGACACCCGGAACCCCTTCCAGCAGCACGTGACCGCGGCACAGCAGCGCAACCACCAGACCACTGACCACCGCGTCCTGACCGACGACGACCTTGCCGATCTCGGCGCGCAGAGCCATCAGCGCGGTGCGGGCCCCCTGCTCGGAGTGCTCTGCTGTGCTGGGCTGTGTCACGACTGTGCGACCTGCCTTTCGATGTCGTCGAGTGCGCCGGCCAGGACCACCAGCTCGGGATCGCTCTCCGGTGGCCGCCCGTACAGGATATGGGCGACCCACTGCGGGTCCTGCCGGCCGCGCTGCGCCGCAGCCGCGATGACGGCCGCCGGCTCGGCGTCGGGCCGCAGGCCCAGCCAGGGCAGCAGACGTTGCCGGGCCGAGGTACGCAACGCGTCGGCGGCCCGATCGCGGGCCCGTCGCGACCGGTAGAGCCGGCCGCGACCCTCCACGGTCTCCGAGGCGCGCACGACCACCGGCAACCGCTCCGCCACCAGCGGTCCGACCCGGCGGGCCCGCCACAGCGCGAGCAGGGCGACGGCCACCCCGAGCTGGACGACCATCCACGTGACCTGGTCGGGAATCAGATCCATGATGTCGGCATTGCCCGTCGACCCGGCGCCCTCGCCGCGCTGCGGTGCATACCAGATCACGGTGTTGCGCGTACCGGTCAGATTCATCGCCAGCGCGGCGTTGCCCTCGTCGCGCAGACCGGCGTTCATCAGGAAGCTGGAATCGCCCACCACGGTGACGGTCCGGCCCGCGTCGTCATACCGCGCCAGCACCCCGCCATAGCAGCGGGTGACGGCGGTGGTGCCGGCCGCGTCGAACGTCTCTGCGGCGCCGAACTGCACCGAGCCCGCGCGTTGCGCTTCGCGCAGATCGCACCCCGGTGCCACGCCACCGAACTCGGTGCCGTCACCGCTGCGCAGCGCCGGCGCGAGGGCTTCGCGGGTCTTGCCGATCGGCGCCAGGAGCAGCCGGTCACCGGGCACGGCCGCGAGCCGGCGCAGCTGCTCGTCGTCGTAGAGCCAGAACGTCTGCGCAGCGATCAGCAGGGTGTCCGGACGGGCGGCGCGCTCGACGTCGGCCGCGGAGTCCGCGACGACGACGTCGATACCGTTGTCGCGCAACAGAGTGACCAGCGCGCGGGTGCCGTCGGGGGACGTCGATCCGGGTTCCAGGGGTCCGCCGGGACGAGGCGCGGTGAGCCAGGTGCTCGCCGTCGCGATCGCGACGACGGCAGCCAGCGCGAGCAGGACCCATCGCCACGTCTTCCATCGCTGCCCGAGCGTGGGGCCGATCGCTGTGGTCATTGCACCGGAGTCCACGGAGGTGGTGCCGAGGACGCCTGCCCGGCAGTGGTCGCTGCCGGCTGTCGGCCCAGCGCGTCGTCGAGGGTCGCCACCAACCGGTACTGTTCTTCTTTTCCGGGCACCCCGCCGTAGCTCACGTCGTTGAACACCTCTGCGGCAGAACCGAAGTGCGACGCCAACTCGGGCAGCGCCCGGCCTGCATCATGGGCGAGTTCGGTCGCCGTGCGGCCCGAGGCCGTGCCGAGAACCTCGTCTTCTTCGAGCCGGCGGGCCACCGCGCGCAGCCGGTGCTGGATCGCCGGGGTCCATTCGGCCTGTGCCGCATGACGTTGCGCCGCTGCCCGGTGTTCAGCAGCGCTGAGCAGGTGCCCGGCGAACAGCTCGTCGGCCGCAGTTGCGTTGCTGCGCATGGCACGTCGTGCGATGCGGACCGCCACCAGAACAGCGATGACAGCCAGCAGAACCAGGACCGTCACCGTGACCCAGCCACCCGGCAGCGACGCCGCCTCGGCGGTGAGGCGGTACAGCAGCCGGTCGAGCCATTCGAGGAACTGGTCGGTCAGCGACGGCCGCGGATAGATCGCCTTGGACAGTTCGTCCTGTGCCGCGTCGCGAGCTGCGTCGCGGTCGATGTCGATCGGGGCCACGTCACCGCCGGCCGGTCAACCACAGATCGTCGGTCGAGTGCGGTCCCGTCGGCGTCTGCACGGCACCGGTCTGCAGCACGAGGTCGAACGCCTCGGCGCGAATGCGGCGATCGGTGTACTGCAGCACCACGATTCCGGCGTTGAACGGGCCGGTGATGATCTGGCCGATAGCACCGCCGACAGCGATGATGACCAGAGCGATCATCGCGGCGGACACGGTGCCCCCGGTGGTCAGCAGGACCTGGCCGCCGAACGTGAACGGGATCGCGACGGCGCCGGCGACCAGTTGAGCGACCAGCACCGCGAGCAGGCGGATGCCGAGGACGCGCCAGAAGTCACCGCGGATCAGCGCGAACGAGCGGCGGACCGAGGACAGGATGTCGCGGCGCTCCAACACGATCGCCGCCGGGGTGAACGCCAGCATCGTGCCGACGTAGACGAGGACGGCCACCAGCACCAGGCCCAGCGGCACCGCGACCGCGAAGGCCGCCCACCCGCTGTCGAACGCGATCCCGACGCCGACGACGATCGCCACTACGACGCCGATCAGCACGATCGCGCCGATCGCCTCGAGCACGGTGAAGCCGAGCAGCGCCCACAGGCGTGGCTTCAACCGTTGCCACGCCTCGCCGATCGTGATGCTCCCTCCGAAGATGGCGCGCCCGATGACCACGGTCAGCAGCCCGCTGAGCAGGATCGTCGACAACGTGGTGGCCACCCCGGCGGTGAGGCTCGACAGCAGCGATGCGATGCTCGCGCCGCTCTCGAACATCGTCGCGCCGGTTGCGGCGCCGTCGATCGCCTGCTCGACGTCGCCGCTGAGCGCCAGAGGCCACAGCGACAGGATGAGCGCCACCACCTGGGCGGCGATCACGACGATTGCAGTCAGCCCGAGCGTCGCCTTCGGGTTGGCGCGCATGTAGGCGAACGCCCCGTTGAACATGTCGGACAGCGTCAGGGGCCGCAGCGGCACGATGCCGGGGCGCAGGACCGGCGGAGGGCCGTACCCCGAGGCGGGGCCGAAGCCCGGCGGTGGACCCCAGCCGGGCGGCGGTCCGTACCCCGGGGGCGGACCGTATCCCGGATGAGGGCCGTAGCCGGGCGGCGGACCGTAGCCGGGCGGCGGTCCATAACCGGGCGGGGGACCATACCCGGGGGGAGGGCCGGCGGGAGGGTGGTGGCCACCGGCGTCGTAGGTCATGATCACCATCTTGTCGAGCGCACCCGGTCTTGACAACGCGACCCTTGCCGACCGGGTCGTTTCGGCACGGGCGTCTCGGGTAACCCCCGACGCATGACCCGATTCGGCTACACCCTGATGACCGAGCAGAGTGGACCCAAAGACCTTGTCCGCTACGCGGTTTCGGCAGAACAGGCAGGGTTCGACTTCGAAGTCTCCAGTGATCACTACTTTCCGTGGTTGGCCTCGCAGGGGCACGCGCCCTATGCGTGGACGGTGCTGGGCGCCGTCGCCCACGCGACCGAACGTGTCGAGTTGATGACGTACGTGACGTGCCCGACGATGCGCTACCACCCGGCCGTCGTGGCGCAGAAGGCGGCGACGTTGCAGATCCTCGCCGACGGTCGATTCACCCTCGGGGTGGGCACCGGTGAGAACCTCAACGAGCACGTCGTCGGGCAGCGCTGGCCGACCGTGGCGCGTCGCCAGGAGATGCTGCGCGAGGCGATCCAGATCATCCGCGAGCTGCACACCGGCGAACTTGTGGATTGGAAGGGCGAGCATTTCGAGGTCGATTCGGCCCGGATCTGGGATGTGCCGGAGGTGCCGGTGCCGATCGCGGCGGCCGTCTCGGGAGACCGGTCGGTGGAGGCCTTCGCGCCGCTGGCCGACCACCTGATCGCCGTCGAACCCAACAAGGACCTCGTGGACGCCTGGCACGATGCCCGCCGCGCGACCGGGCTGCCCGGCGACGTACGGGTGATCGGGCAGATTCCGATCAGCTGGGACCCCGACCGTGACGCCGCCGTCGAGCGCGCCCACGACCAGTTCCGGTGGTTCGCCGGCGGGTGGGCGGTCAACGCCGACTTGCCGACCACGATGGGCTTCGACGGGGCCACCCAATTCGTCCGGCCGGAAGACACCGCGGAGTCGATCCCGTGCGGGCCGGATCTCGACGCGATCGTCGACGCCGTCTCGGAGTACTGGAAGGCCGGGTTCACCGACATCGCGCTGGTACAGGTCGGCGGTGACACCCAGGACGCTTTCCTGAGCGAGGCGGCGGGACCGCTGCTCGAAAAGCTGCGCAACGCGGCGTCCTAGGGAGATTGTGATGACTCGAGGAAGCGGAATCTACGACGACGAGGACGGTTCGACGGCCGACAAGACCGGCGACACCGAGAAGGATCCCGACCGCGACACCCCGGACGTCGACAAGGACGGCGGCGAACCGACCGCCTGACGCATGTCAGCGTGTCTCGATGGGATCGTGGCGGCGCTTGGTCTCCAGCCGGTACCACGTCCACCAGAACAGCAGCGCTGAGGCGATTGACCCCGCAGCGGCGAGCCACTGCGAGCTGAGGAACAGTCGCCACGATGTCGGTTCGTCCTCGACATGGGCCGCCACCGCGTGCAGCATCTGGACACCGCCCAGGCCGAGGCAGGCGACACCGACGATGCCGACGCCGACGACGAAGACCGTGCGCAGAACGTAGCGCTGTGGGCTCGGGGTCACCACGGCCCGGATGCGACCGGTCCGCGACAGCAGCAGCGCGGCAACGCACGCCGTGGCCAGCGCAACCGCATCGGCGGCCAGCGTGTCCGACAGCCGGTGCGCCTGGATGATGACGGTGTAGGCCCCGATACCGACCGCCCAGGTCAGCGTCAGGAACATCGCGACACCGCGATATCGGTAGGGCATCACGATCATCGTCGCGAACAACAGACACATCGCCGCGGTGGTGTGTCCGCTGGGCAACGTGTTCTCCGCGAATTGCCCGTCCACCGCGGTCAGATCGGGCCGGGAGAGCACATGGAATTTCACGACCTGGGTGACCGCCTGACCGCCCAGGATGACGCCAACCCCGGCCACGGCCAGCCACACCTGGCGCCGCAGCAGGCCGATCAGCGCGACCAACACCGTGGCGACGATCTGCGAACTCAACGTGATCGTGTGGAACGCGCGCAGCGCGACCCGGTGCAGCTCGGGATCCACCTGGTCGGCGCCGAGCAGCGCGGTGTCCTCGACGCGCTGACCCAGCGTGGTCTGTACAGCGAGAAGATAGACCGCGGCAAAGAAGAGGACCGCCACGATCAAAACGGCCGCCCATTGGCGGCGCGCACGTCGAAGCCGCTCGTCACCCACGTCGGCGATCCGCCGTCGCGCCCTCCTGGCCGACTGAGTCGTGCCGACTCCCATCGAGGACGTTCGTCGGGACTCGTCGGTGGGTGGCATGGTGACCCCCGAGAGTAGTCAGGTGCCCGCTCACGTGCCCGGTTCACCGACCTAGCCAGGACTGCGACGTCCTGGGGGGCCGACGTGCTCCCCCCATTCGTGCGGGCTCGGGGCCGACACTGGCTTCATGACCAGATCGCGCGATGTGGACGTCCGCCACGGACGGGCCTGGGTCGACCCGGAGAAGACAGTCCGCATCGGCTACACGGTGATCACGCCGTCCGACCCGACCGGAACCGTCGTGCTCCTCCACGGCGCCCCCCAGACGCGCCACGAATGGCGCAAGGTCATGATGCCGCTGGCCGCCGCCGGCTATCGGGTGGTCATGCCCGACTACCGCGGCGCCGGCGCGTCCGACAAACCGCGCGACGGGTACGACACGTGGACCATGGCCGGTGACATTCACCATCTGGTGCAGGAGACGCTGGGGGTGACTGACCCGATCTCGCTCGTCGGCCACGATCTCGGGTCGATGCTGGCGCTGAGTTTCGCGTTGCGGTACCGCGAGGACGTCGTGAGCGTCACGTTCATGGAAGCGCCGCTGCCGGGCACCGCCTATTACGACTGGCGCGTCGCGCAGAAGTCCGCGTGGCAGTTCTCTTTTCACGCGAACCCCGACATCGCGGTGTACCTCACGCACGGACGCGAACGGTGGTACATCAACCGGTTCTTCGACGAGTTGAGCTACCAGCCGGACGCGATCTCCAACGACGACCTCGACGTGTACGCCCGCGCATTCGAAGCGCCAGGAGCCATGCGGGCGATGTGTGAGGTGTACCGGGAACTCGACCGCGACGCCGACGACAATCGCGCGGCGCTGCGGGAGGGCGGCAAGCTCACCATCCCGGTGTTGGCGTCCGGCGGCGCCTCGAATCCTCTGGCGCCCAACTTCCGGGCCATGTGCGAGGAGGTCGCTGATTCCGTGACGGAGCATCTCGTCCCGGACTGCGGGCACTGGGTGGCCGAGGAACAGCCGGAGTACTTCATCCGGATGTTCTGTGACTTCGACGCGGCCGCTCGAGGACTCACCTAGAAACGAAGGAAAAGGAGAACCACACAATGATCACCACGATGCCGAAGACAGTAGAGATTGCCGGAAAGACTGTGTCGCGCTTGGGCTTCGGTTCGATGCGTTTCACCGGCCGCGGAATCTGGGGAGAGCCCCAGGACCGTGACGAGTGCATCGCCGTGGCCCGTCGCGCGGTCGAATCCGGCGTGCAGTTCATCGACACCGCCGACTCCTACGGCCCGCATGTCGCCGAACAGATTTTGTACGAGGCGCTGCATCCGTATCCCGAGGACGTCATCATCGCGACGAAGGCCGGCCTGACCCGCAACGGGCCCGATGTGATCGACACCGATGCCGGCCCGAAGCGGCTCGGCCCGGCGGCGTGGCCACCGGTCGGCCGGCCCGAATATCTGCGGCAGCAGGTGTTGATGAGCATGCGCCGCTTGGGAGTCGATCAGATCGATCTGTTACAGCTGCACCGGGTCGACCCGAAAGTGCCGCTGGCAGACCAGATCGGCGAACTCAAGGCGCTGCAGGACGAGGGCAAGATCCGTCACATCGGGATGTCGCAATGCACCGTCGAGCAGCTCGACGAGGCGCGCGAGATCGCCGAGATCGTCAGTGTGCAAAGCCGGTTCAACGTGATGGACCGCAGCGCCGGCGACATGCTGAAGGTGTGCGAACGCGACGGGCTCGCGTTCATTCCGTGGGCGCCGGTCGCCCAAGGCGGGCTCGACGCAGCGCACCAAGCACTCGCCGACGTGGCCCGGGCGCACGGGTGCACGGTGGGCCAGGTGGCGATCGCCTGGTTGTTGCATCTGTCGCCGGCGATGCTCCCGATCCCCGGCACGTCGCGCCGCGCGCATCTGGACGAGAACCTCGCTGCCGCTGAGGTGAAGTTGACTCCGCAGCAGGTCGACCAGCTGAGCGCGGCTACGTAGCGGCGGCGACTGTCACGAGCGGTTCCAGCGCAGCGACGGCGTCGGGATGCGACCTGTCCTCGACCGGGCAGTAGATGAACAGCCGCTGGTCGGGCGCCCCCGTCACCTCGAGCGCCTCGAAGTGCAGGTGCAGCTCGCCGACGTGCGGATGGCGGAACACCTTGTCCTCGCTGGTGCGCGGCCGCACGTGGTGGGTCGCCCAGAGGTCGGCGAACACGGAACTGTGGGCGGAGATGTCCTCGACCACCTCGGCCACGCGATCGTCGTGCGGGAACCGGGTCAGACCTGACCGGAGGTTGCCGACGACCTGTCCCGCCACCTGTTGCCAGTTCGTGTAGAAGTCGGCGGCGGCAGGGTCACAGAACACCATGCGGGCCAGGTTGTCGGTGTCACCGAAGCCGCTGTACATCGCACGAGCGGGCGCGTTGATCGCCAGGATGTTCATGCCGACGTCGACGACGTATGCCGGTACGCGCATGCCGGTGTCGAGGAGGGTCTGGACCCCCCTGGAAACCGCAGACACAGCGGACACCGTGGACATGGTGGTCGCGTGAGCGGGCATCGTGAGTGGTGCGGGATGGACAAGCGAGATGAGGTACGCAGTCGCGTGCGGATCGAGCCGCAGCGCACGCGCGAGGGCCCGCAGCACTTGGTGCGAGGGCCGCTGCTCGCGGCCCTGTTCGAGCCTGCGGTAGTAATCGGTGCTCAATCCGGCGAGGAGAGCCAACTCTTCGCGACGGAGACCCTGAACCCGCCGACCGCCGCCGGGCACCAGACCGACGTCCTGCGGCGTCACAGCTTGCCGCCTCGCGCGCAAGAACGAGGAGAGCTCCGCGGATCGATCGGCCATAGCCCTGAAAAGCAAGACGGCCCCGCCTGGTATTACCAGTCGGGGCCTCTCAGCTGTCACCGAGTCGGGGTGGCGGGATTCGAACCCACGACCTCTTCGTCCCGAACGAAGCACGCTACCAAGCTGCGCCACACCCCGTGTGAAGCCACGACAGCGTATCGCACGGCCCGGGCAAGAATCCAAACGCGTGACACGCCGCGGGATGGAATGGGTATGTCAGTGGCGTTGTGCACACTGACGAACAGCAACGACCGAAACGAGGCGGGTCATGACCGGACTGGGTGCATCGCTCTACCTGGGCTTCTTCGCGCTGGCCGCGCTCTGGCTGTTCCTGACCTCCGACGGACCGCTGACGCCGCTGTCGCGGAGGTCACACGATCAGGGCCAGCAGCCGGACCGTTCGAACTCGGCGAGCACCTCGGCCGGTTCCGACGGATCGAGCCCGTGGCTGGTGAGCCACTCCTCGCGAAAGTAGGTGTCGGCGTAGCGTTCACCGCCGTCGCACAGAAGCGTCACGACCGAGCCGGACCGGCCGGCCTCCGCCATCTCACACAGCAGCTGGAAAGCGCCCCAGACGTTCGTCCCCGTCGACGGGCCCACCCGGCGGTTGAGGACCCGGCTGACGTGGTGCGCGGTGGCGACCGATGCCGCGTCCGGCACCGTCATCATCCGGTCGACCACACCCGGCAAAAATGACGGCTCCACCCGCGGCCGGCCGATGCCCTCGATGCGTGACGACATACCGGTGACCACGTGCGGGTCGTCGCGCACATACGACGGATAGAACGCTGAATTTTCCGGATCGACCACGCACAGGCGCGTCGCATGCCGGCGGTATCGCAGATACCGGCCGATTGTCGCGCTGGTACCTCCGGTGCCCGCCCCGACCACGATCCACTCCGGAATAGGATGGGTCTCACGCGCCATCTGGTCGAAGATCGACTCGGCGATGTTGTTGTTGCCGCGCCAATCCGTGGCGCGCTCGGCGTTGGTGAACTGGTCGAGGTAATGCCCGCCCGTCTCCTCGGCCAGGCGCTGAGCCTCGGCGTACACCTGCGCCGACTCCGTGACGAAATGGCAACGGCCACCCTGAGACTCGATCAGCGCCACCTTGGTCGCGCTGGTCGACGCCGGCATCACCGCGATGAACGGCAGCCCGATCATCGATGCGAAATACGCCTCCGACACCGCCGTCGAGCCCGACGAGGCCTCGATCACCGTCGTACCTTCGCAGATCCATCCGTTGCACAGCGCGTAGAGGAACAGCGACCGGGCCAGCCGGTGCTTGAGGCTGCCCGTGATGTGGGTGCTCTCGTCCTTCAGGTACAGCGCCAGATCGCAGTCATGACCCCACTGCGACGGCAGGGGATAGCGGAGCAGATGGGTGTCGGCACTGCGACGCGCATCCGCCTCGATGAGCCGTACGGCGTTGTCGACCCACGAACGGGACCGGTCTTGCGCGGCCGACGGGGCCGGGCGGCTCACCGCGCCGATACGGTCGGATGCGACTGTCCGGCAATGCTTCCCGCGTCGGAACCGCCGGTCGGCGCGGCCACCAACGTCAGTAACGTGGCCTCCGGTCGGCAGCAGAACCGCAGCGGTGCGAACGGTGACGTGCCGATACCCGCCGACACGTGCAGCTGGGTCCGCGCGCCCCACCGGGACGGACCTTTGACTCGCGACCGGTCCAGCTCGCAGTTGGTGACGATCGCCCCGTAGAACGGCAGGCAAAGCTGCCCGCCGTGGGTGTGCCCCGCCATCACCAGCTGGTAGCCGTCAGCGGCGAAACGATCGAGCACCCGAGGCTCGGGAGAATGCGTCAGGCCCAGCGTCAGGTTCGCCGTCGGATCGGCCGCCCCTTCGATGGTCGGATAGCGGTCCCGCGACAGGTGCGGGTCGTCGACGCCTGCCGCGGCGATCCGCAGACCCGCGACGTCGAGATCGCGGCGCGTGTGCGTCATGTCCAGCCAGCCACGTTCGGTGAACGCCGCGCGCAGGTCCTGCCAGGGCAGCGGCTCACCATGAATGCGGTGCGTCGGCTTGGTCAGATAGTTCGCCGGGTTCTTCAACCGCGGCGCGAAGTAGTCGTTGCTGCCGAACACGAACACCCCGGGCACCGACAGCAGATCGCCGAGGGCCTGCACCACGGCGGGCACCGCCTTCGGATGGGCCAGGTTGTCGCCCGTGTTGACCACCAGATCCGGCTCGAGTCTCGCGAGATCACGCAGCCAGGCCTGCTTGCGGCGCTGACCCGGACGCATGTGGATGTCGCTGATGTGCAGCACCTTCAGCGGCGATGAACCCGGCGACAGAACCGGCATCGTCGCCTCCCGCAGGACGAACGCATTGCGTTCGATCACCGAGGCGTAAGCGATGCCGGCCACGAGCGTGCCGGCCGACACGAGGGTGGTGTTCTTGAGGATCGAACCAGCAGAACCAGCCATCATTCCAGCCTAGCGCCACCCGCTGTGTAGCGAGCAGTCCGCGCCGATCAGGGCGGCGGTGGCGGCGCAGGTGGTGGCGGCGGTCCGAGGACCGGCACGGTGATCGGCGGCAGACCCGGGATGTTGATCACGGTCTCCCCGACGGGCGGCGGTGGCCCACCCGGCGGCGCCGCGCCCGGCGGAGGCGGCGGCGGGGCCGGGGCGATGCCGTTGGAGATCTGGATCGTGATGATCGAGCCCGGCACCGTCTGTCCACTCGGTGACGTTCCGATGACGGTGCCGTAGGACGAACCGCTGTTCACCGGCGTCGCCTGATCGGCGACCTGGAAGCCGGCCTCGCGCAGCCGGGCCCGCGCGGTGTCCTGGCTCATCCCGGCCACGCTCGGCACCCGCGATCCTGGCGCGCCGTCGACGTAGCGCGGGTCGGTCGGCGGCAGCGTGACGTCGGTGAACGGGGCGGTCAGGGGTTGCATCGCGGTGAACCAGGTGCGGGCCGGCTCGTTGCCGCCGAACAGGTTTCCGTCACCGCACTGACGCAGCGGGTACGAGCACAGCTCACCGGGGGAGTTGGAATCGTCGTAGATGTAGTTCGCTGCCGCGAAGTGGTTGGTGAAGCCGAGGAAGCCCGACGACCGGTGCGCCTCGGTGGTGCCCGTCTTGCCCGACATCGGCAGGTTCCAGCCGACCGAGCCCGCGGCGCCGGCGGCGGTACCCGACCCCTGATCGTCCTTGCTCATCGCATTGGCCAGCGTGTTGGCCAAGCCCTCGGGCACTGCTTGGTCGCACGTCTCCGTCGTCACGGCGACTTCTTCGCCGCGGCGGTCCAGGACCTGCGCGATCGGGTTGGGCGGGCACCACGTGCCGCCGGAGGCGAGTGTGGCGGCGACGTTGGACAGTTCCAGCGCGTTCACCTCGACCGGGCCCAGCGTGAACGATCCGATGTTCTGCCGTTTGATGAAGTCGGCGAGGCTTTCATTGCTCTCGGGGTCGTAATCCCTGGCCGTGCCGGGCAGCGCGTAGGAGCGCAACCCCAGCCGCACCGCCATGTCCACCGTGCGCTGCACACCGACCTGCGCGATCAACTTCGCGAACGCGGTGTTCGGCGATGTCGCGAGCGCATCGGTGACGCTCATCTGACCGCGATAGTTGCCGGCGTTCTGCACACACCAGGTGGCAGGCGGGCAGCCCCGGGCGCCGCCCGAGCCCAGCCCCTTGGCCTCGAACCGCGACGGTGCGTCGAGCGTGGCGTTGATGCCCATCCCCATGTCCATGGCCGCGGCGGTGGTGAAGACCTTGAAGATCGATCCGGCACCGTCACCGACCAACGAGAAGGGCTGCGGCTGCATCGTTTCGCCGGCGTCGAGGTTCAGCCCGTAGGTCCGGTTGCTGGCCATCGCCAGCACCGGGTGGGACTGCTTGCCCGGTTGGATCACGCTCATCACGCTGGCAACGCCCTCCAGGTCGGGCGCGGCGATGCCGTCGATCGACGACTTCACCGTGTTCTGCACGTCCGGGTCCAGCGTCGTCTTGATCAGATAGCCGCCCTTGGCCACCTGGTCCTTGCTGATCCCGGCGCGCGCCAGGTAGTCGAGTGCGTAGTCGCAGAAGAACGCCCGGTCGCCGGCGGCGATGCAGCCGCGGGGAAGCTCCTTGGGCGTCGGCAGGATGCCCAGCGGCTCCTGCTTGGCGGCGCGCAGCGCATCGGCCTGGTCGGGGATGTTCTCGATCATCGTGTCGAGCACCAGGTTGCGCCGCGCCAACGCACCGTCGGGGTTGGTGTAGGGGTTCAGCGTGCTCGTCGACTGCACCATGCCGGCCAGCAGCGCGGCCTGCTGCCAGTTCAACTCCGAGGCGTTGATACCGAAATAGGTCTGCGCGGCATCTTGGACGCCGAAGGCTCCGTTGCCGAACGACACCAGGTTGAGATAGCGCGTCAGGATCTCCGGTTTCGTGAACGTCTTGTCCAGCGTCAGGGCCATCCGGATCTCGCGCAGCTTGCGCGCCGGGGTGGTCTCGATGGCCGCGCGCTTCTCGGCGTCGGTCTGGGCGATCACGAGCAGCTGGTAGTTCTTCACGTACTGCTGCTCGAGCGTGGAGCCGCCGCGCGTGTCGAGGTTGCCGGACAGATATCCCGACAGGCCAGTCAGCGTGCCCTGCCAGTCCACGCCGTTGTGCTCGGCAAACCTCTTGTCCTCGATCGAGACGATGGCCAACTTCATGGTGTTGGCGATCTGATCACTGGGCACCTCGAAGCGCCGCTGGCTGTACAGCCACGCGATCACGTTGCCCTTGGCGTCGACCATCGTCGACACCTGAGGCACCTCACCCTCGACCAGTTGGGCCGATCCGTTGGCCACCACATCGGAGGCTCGGTTCGACATCAGGCCGATCCCACCGACCACGGGGAACATCAGCCCTGCGGCGATCACGCTGGCCAGAAGTACGCACCAGGCGAGCTTGATCACCGTGACCGCACGCGGCGGCCCGGCCTTGTCCTCCTCCGGCATGGGTACAGAGTAGCGACGCCCACCCAGCACACCGCCCCCGAGCGCCTCCTCCTGACTCCTGACAGGGCCTGTCAAACGCCGAGGTCGGGCACCAGGTCGGGCACTGTACCGGCGTGACGGCACGGTTGTCCCAAAAAAGTGGTCACGAACGTATTGCGCAAAATGCCGGTGACCACCTAAATTGAGCGCACAGTGCGATACAGGTCACACAAGGACCTCGCAGTGTGGCGTAGATCGCACTCAGGTGATCGACGTCGGGGTATCAGCCGTCTGCGTTGTCGGGGCGCGGCCAGAACTAAGGGGATCGCTGGTGTCAGTTACCAAGCCCGTCGCTCGCAAGACCACGGATAATCCATCAAGCGATTCCATTCTGCACGGCGCAGAGGCAGAAGCCCGTATTGCCTGGGTTTCGCAAGCCCGGTGTCGCCAGACCGATCCCGACGAGCTCTTCGTCCGCGGCGCCGCGCAGCGCAAGGCCGCGGTCATCTGCCGGCACTGCCCGGTGATCGCCGAGTGCGGCGCCGACGCGCTGGACAACCGCGTGGAGTTCGGGGTGTGGGGCGGCATGACCGAGCGTCAGCGGCGCGCGCTGCTCAAGCAGCACCCCGATGTGGTGTCCTGGTCGGACTTCTTCGCCGCCCAGCGCAAACACCGCAGCGCTGTCTAGAGGCTTAAGTCCTTCCCGGACGTCAAAATTTGCTCACGCCACCGCGGGCGGGGGGGGGGCGGGCCGCGGGGGGGGGGCCGGGGTGGGGTTG
>JAEXZY010000107.1 GCA_023404955.1 Actinomycetes bacterium | reverse complement strand
CGCGCAGCGAAACCCCCAACCCGTCGCCGGCGCGGCCGGCCGACCCGGCCAGCCACTCCTGCGGACCGAGCCAGATGACCGACGTATCGGGTCCGTCGACCACGGTCGACGGGGTGGTCGGCAATGCGTCGACGCCGAGGACGTCTGCGGCGGCGCTCGCCCCGGGGCCGGACGGATCGACCCAGAGCTCCACCATCGTGAAGAACGGTTCGTCGGACACCGACGCCGACTGGGGGAGCGCGGCCAGCCGGCTGTGATGGGAGTGCAACGGGCTACGGCGGATCAGGGTGTCAGCCATCGCGGCGGGCTCCTTCGGGATCGACGAGTACCGAACCGGTGACCTCGACGGGCACCAGCGTGCCGTCGACCGGGACGTGCAGGGTTTCTCCGATGCGGGCACGGCCGCCCTTTACCAGCGCCAGCGCGAACGGGCGTCCGAGCTCTGCGCTGCGATAGCTCGACGTGACGTGCCCGAGCATGGGCACCGGCGGTGGGGGCAGCATTCCGTCCTCGGCGAACTCGATGATCTGCGCCCCCTCGGGCAGCACGGTGTCCGCGTCGGTGGGCAGCAGTCCGACGAACTGCTTGCGCAGCGGGTTCAGGTTCTCCCGGCGGGTGAAGGACCGCTTGCCGATGAAGTCGGGTTTCTTCTTCGACACCGCCCACGCCATCCCGAGATCCTGCGGGGTGATCGTGCCGTCGGTGTCCTGCCCGATGATCGGGTAGCCCTTCTCGGCGCGCAGCACGTGCATCGTCTCGGTGCCGTAGGGCGTGATGCCGAATCGATCACCGGCGTCGATCAGCTTCTCCCACAATGCCGTTGCATACCAGCCCATCACATTCACCTCGTAGGCCAGCTCGCCGGAGAAGCTGACCCGCGCCACGCGCACGTGCACACCGTCGATCGCGGTGTCCCGCCACGCCATGAACGGGAACGCCTCGTTGCTGACGTCGAGGTCGCCGAAGACGGCGCCCACCACGTCACGGGACTTCGGGCCCACGACGGGGAAGGTGTGCCACTGTTCGGTGACCGATGTCAGCCGGACCCGCAGGTGCGGCCATTCGGTCTGCAGCCACTCCTCCATCCAGTCGAGGATGCGCGCCGCCCCGCCGGTGGTGGTGAACGCCATGTACCGGTCCTCGGCGAGGCGCATCACGGTGCCGTCGTCGATGACCATGCCGTCGACACCGCACATCACGCCGTACCGGACCATGCCGACCTTCAACGTGCTCATCAGGTTCGTGTAGAGCAGGTCGAGGAACTGCCCGGCATCGGGGCCCTGCACGTCGATCTTGCCCAGGGTGGACCCGTCCAGGATGCCGACACCTGTTCGCACCGCTGCACATTCGCGCAGCACCGCGGTATCCATGCTCTCGCCGGGCAGCGGATAGTAGCGGGGCCGTTTCCACATGCCGACGTCCTCGAACACCGCCCCGCGGTCGACGTGCCAGTCGTGCACCGCGGTCACCCGCTCGGGATCGTAGAGGCTGCCGCGGTCGCGACCGGCCAGGGCAGCGAACGCCACCGGTGTGTACGGCGGCCGGAACGTCGTGACACCGAGCGTCTCCACTCGTGTGCCCAGCAGTGCCGACACGATGCCCGACGCCACCACACCGCTGGTCTTCCCCTGATCGTGTGCGGTGCCGATCGTCGTGTAGCGCTTGATGTGCTCCATCGAGCGCATCCCGGCACCGACGGCACGAACCAGATCGGCGACGGTGGCATCACGCTGCACGTCGACGAACTGTCGCGTCGCCGACGCCGGGTCCGGCACGTACCAGAGCACTGCGCCGGGAGCCTGCTGCTGACTGGGGTCCGATTCTCCGGCAAGCGAATTCGCCGGCGGGGTGAATCCCAGCGCGGCGACGGCGGACGTGGCGGCTTCCCGTCCGCTGCGCAGGCACCCGGGGAGGTCGAACACCCCGTCGGCCGCGCCGGCGACGCTGATGCCGTCGAGGCGCTCACCGGGCACGAAAGCGCCGAGCGTGTCGTCGTAGCGCAGCGTGCCGCGCGCCTGGCTGAACAGGTGCACCGCCGGATTCCAGCCACCGCTGACGAGCAGCACGTCGCAGGCGATGGCCTCCGTATCGGATGCGGCGGCGTCGCCGGGAACCCCGACGATGGCGTGGGTGACCCGGGACTCGCCGCGCGTGCCGGTGACCACCGCGCCGGTGCGGACCGGAATGCCCCGCGCCGCACAGGCTTCGCGCAGCCGGTCGCCGACCTCGGCGCGCGCGTCGACGATCGCGGCGACGCCGACGCCGGCGTCGTGCAGGTCGAACGCCGACCGGTAAGCGCTGTCGTTGGTGGTGAACACGACGGTCCGCTCACCGACCGTCACACCGAATCGGTGCAGGAACGTCCGCGCGGAGGCGGCGAGCATGATGCCGGGCCGGTCGTTGTCGGTGAACACCACCGGCCGCTCGTGGGCGCCCGCGGCGACGAGGACGTGACGCGCGCGAATCCGCCACACCCGCTGCCTGCTGACCCCGGCCGGCGCCTCGGCACCGAGGTGGTCGGTGCGCCGCTGCAGTGCCAGCACGAAGCCGTCGTCGTAGTGCCCGAACGCGGTGGTGCGCTGCAGGTGGAGCACGTCGGGGTAGGTGGCGAGTTCGTCGACGGCCTCACCCACCCAGTCCAGCGCCGGCCGGCCGGCGATGGTGTCGGCAGAACCGAGCAGGGCTCCGCCGGCCTCGCTCAGCTCGTCGATCAGCACGACTCGCGCCCCGGCGCGGGCGGCAGTCAGGGCCGCTGCCAGCCCGGCCGGTCCGGCGCCGACGACAAGGAGATCGGTGTGCACGTGGGTGCTGTCGTAGAGGGCGGTGTCGGGGATCTCGGCCAGCCGGCCCTGACCCGGAAGTCCGCGCGCGACAAGGCCGTCGAACAGTTCGACGGTCGTCGCCAGCAGCATGGGCTCGGGGAAGGGATGCTCGATCTGGACGAGGCCGCCGGTGTCCTCGGCCCAGGCGGCGGTGAAGCCGCGCGGACGACCGAGCTTGATGCTGGTGGCCACCTGGTGCACGCCGTGCGCGAGCAGTGCCGAGGCGAGCGTGTCACCGGGGTGCCCGGTGAACTCCCGATCGTTGAACGTGAAAGTGAGGGTGGTGTCGCGGTCGATGCGGCCACCCGCGCTGGTGCGGTGAGTCATTCAGATCGTCGTCTTCGGCTCGTCCAGCCGGTACGTCCGCTGGAATCGGTAGGTGGCGGTGTCGCGGACGGCGTTGAACCAACGCCGGCATCCGTGGCTGTGGGACCATCGCTCGGCGAACAGGCCTTTGGGGTTGTCGCGGTAGAACACGAAGTGCGCCCACTGTTCGTCGGTCAGTGCCTGCGGGTCCTCGGGGTAGGCGATGTGCGCTTGCCCCCCGTAGTGGAACTCGGTCTCCTCGCGGGGCCCGCACCACGGGCATTCGATGAGCTGCACGGTGAAAGCTCCTTCTCGTCAGTGTGCGACGCCGGCGGCGCCGTGTTCGTCGACCAGCGCGCCGGTGACGAACCGGTCGAGGCTGAACGGCGCGATGAAGTCGTGCGGTTCGCCGGTGGCCAGGGTGTCGGCCAGGCACCATCCGATACCGGGGGTGGCCTTGAAACCGCCTGTGCCCCAACCGGCATTGAGGTACAGGTTCTCGTACGGCGTGCGGCCGACGATGGGGGAGGCGTCCGGGCAGACGTCCACGATGCCCGCCCAGGTGCGCAGCAGGTGTGCCCGGGCGAAGACCGGGAACAGTTCGACGGCCGCGGCCATCTGGCGTTCGATGACGTGGAAGGCGCCGCGCTGGCCGTACCCGTTGTAGGAGTCGATGCCGGCGCCCATCACCAGTTCGCCCTTGTGCGCCTGGGATACGTAGACGTGGACGGCGTTCGACATCACGATCGTCGGATGCACGGGCTCGAGTAGTTCGGAGACCAGGGCCTGCAGCGGGTGGCTCTGCAGCGGTGTGCGGATGCCGAGCATGTCGGTCAGCGTGGACGTGTGACCGGCTGCGCACAGGGCGACGCGACCCGCGCCGATGGTGCCCTGCGTGGTGCGCACCGCGGTCACCCGGTCGCCGTCCGTCTCGAAGCCGATGACCTCACAGTTCTGGATGATGTCGATGCCTGCCTGATCGGCGCGCCGCGCGAACCCCCACGCGACGTAGTCGTGCTTGGCGATCCCGGCCCGCGGTTGATAGGTGGCGCCCAGCACCGGGTAGCGAATCTCGCTGGAGATGTTGACGATCGGGCACAGCTTCTTGACCTCGTCGGGGTCGACCCACTGGGCGTCGATGCCGTTGAGTTTGTTGGCCTCGACGCGCCGCACGCTGTCGCGCACGTCCTGCAGGCTGTGGGCGAGGTTCAGCACGCCGCGCTGGCTGAACAGGATCGGATAGTCCAGATCGTCTTCGAGGGTTTCCCAGAGTTTGAGGGCGTGCTCGTAGATGCGGGCGCTTTCGTCCCAGAGGTAGTTGGAGCGGATCAGCGTGGTGTTGCGCGCCATGTTGCCGCCGGCCAGCCAGCCGCGTTCGAGCACGGCCACGTTGGTGATGCCGTGGTTCTTGGCCAGGTAGTGCGCGGTCGCCAGGCCGTGACCGCCGCCGCCGACGATGACGACGTCGTAGTTCTTCTTCGGTTCGGGTGTGCGCCACAGGAATTCGGGATGATCCGGCAGGTGTGCCCCCGGCGGGGTGGGAGGCGGTGTCGTTGCGCTCGTCGTCACAGTGCGGTCTCCGTCAGCTCGGGGTACAGCGGGAAGCGGTGGGCGAGGGCGTCGACTCGGGCGCGCAGGGCATCGAGGTCGACGTCGTCGGCATCGGGGCGCAGCGCCGCGGCGATGACGTCGGCGACCTCGGTGAACGCGTCGAGGTCGAATCCCCGGGTGGCCAGGGCCGCGGTGCCGATCCGGACCCCGGAGCTGATCATCGGCGGGCGGGGATCGAACGGAACGGCGTTGCGATTCACGGTGATTCCGACCCGGTGCAGCCGGTCCTCGGCCTGTTTGCCGTCGAGCTCGGAGTCGCGCAGGTCGACCAGCACCAGGTGGACGTCGGTGCCGCCGGACACCACGTTCACGCCGGCGGCGCGCGAATCCTCCTGCAGCAGGCGGTCGGCGAGGATTCTCGCCCCGGCCAGCGTGCGCTCCAGGCGCTCGCGGAACTCGGGGGCGGCGGCGAGGCGGAACGACACGGCCTTGGCGGCGATCACGTGCTCGAGGGGGCCACCCTGCTGACCGGGGAACACCGCGGAGTTGATCTTCTTGGCCAGCGCCTCGTCGTTGGTCAGGATCACCCCACCGCGGGGGCCGCCGAGCGTCTTGTGCGTGGTCGAGGTGACCACATGCGCGTGCGGCACGGGCGACGGGTGCAGGCCGGCCGCGACAAGGCCCGCGAAGTGCGCCATGTCGACCATCAGGTAGGCGTCGACATCGTCGGCGATGCGCCGGAACTCGGCGAAGTCGAGGTGACGCGGGTACGCCGACCAGCCGGCGAGGATCAGCTTGGGCCGCCGCTCGTGGGCCAGCCGCTCGACCTCGGCCATGTCGACGCGGTGATCGTGCTCGCAGACCTGGTAGGCCGCGACGTCGTAGAGCTTGCCGGAGAAGTTCAACTTCATGCCGTGAGTGAGGTGGCCACCGTGGGCCAGGGTCAACCCGAGGATGGTGTCACCCGGGGTCAGCAGCGCCGCCATCACCGCCGCGTTGGCCTGAGCGCCTGAATGTGGTTGGACGTTCGCATACGTCGCGCCGAAGAGTTTCGTCAGCCGGTCGATCGCGAGCTGCTCGATGACGTCGACGTGCTCGCACCCGCCGTAGTACCGCCGGCCGGGATAGCCTTCGGCGTACTTGTTCGTCAGCACCGAGCCTTGGGCGGCCATCACGGCCAGCGGCGCGAAGTTCTCGCTGGCGATCATCTCCAGTGTGTTCTGCTGGCGCGCCAGTTCCGCCGAGATCGCCTGGTGCACTTCGGGCTCCAGGGTGGCGAGGGCTTCGCCGAGCACCGGGTTGGCCGCCCGGGCCGTGTCTCGGGCTGGAGTGTCGACGGTCATGCATGCCCTTCTTTTGATACGTTACTGATATATCAACTGTCGGATAGATTATGATCAGTTCGCGATCACGTCAACAGGGCGGGCGGAAAGGTTCGGAAAGGAAAGCATGACCCTTCCGGAGTTGGTCTCCAATGACACCGAGAGCGCGGCCGACCGGGTCTACGAAGCGGTGCGCGAACGTCTCGTGATGCTCGACATCAGACCCGGCGAACCCATCAACGACGACCGGCTCGGCGCCGAGCTCGGAGTCGGCCGCACGCCGGTGCGCGAGGCGCTCAAGCGCCTGGAGCGCGACCGGCTGGTGATCGCGTACCCCCGCCGCGGGACGTTCGCCACCGCGGTCGACATGACCGACCTGGCCGACATCTCCGAGATCCGAAACCACTTGGAGCCGTTGGCCGCCGCGCGCGCCGCGCGGGTGGCGACCCCGGAGTCGCGCCGCAGGCTGGCAGGTCTGGCCGAGGGCATCGCGCGGATCGGTGACGCCGACGATCCGCGAGAGGTGCTGCGACACGACGTGCGCGTCCACCGCGAGATCTACCGCGCGTCGCAGAACCCACACCTGGAGGCGGTGCTGGTGAGCCTGGACGCGCACGCCACCAGGATCTGGTGTCTGTTCCTCGACCGGCTCCCGGATGTCGTCACCCATGTTCGTGAGCACATCGCGCTGCTGGACGCGATCGTCGCCGGCGACGGCGACACGGCGTCGGCGCTGACGCGGTCGCATGTCACCGGGTTCGAACAGGCGATCCGCGCGTTGCTGTAAAGGCCAGAACCACTGATATATCATCGGCGCACCAGGGAAAGGGTGTGTCGGTGACGGTTGTCGGTGTGGAGTCGCTGGGCGAGGTCGATCTCGGCGCGATGTCGCTGGCCGATCAGGCGTACCTGATCATCCGAGACAAACTGATCATGCTGGACATCCGGCCCAACGAAGCGATCGTGGAGAGCGAGCTCGCGGCGAGCCTCGGGCTGGGCCGCACGCCGGTGCGGGAGGCCCTCAAGCGCCTCGAAGCCGACCGTCTCGTCATCTCGTTCCCGCGCCGGGGTACGTTCGCCACCGGTGTGGATGTTGCCGATCTACGGCACATTTCGCAGATCCGGGTCAATCTCGAACCCGTCGCTGCCCGCACCGCCGCCGAGAACGCGTCTGCCGCCATGCGCACACACCTGAGTGAACTGGCCGATCAGACCGAGGCCCTGGAGATCGACACCATCGATCGGCACGAATTGATGCGCTGGGATCTGCGGGTGCACCGCGCCATCTACATCGCCGCCGGCAACCCGCACCTGGAAGACGTGCTGATTCGGTACGACAACCTGGCCACCCGGATCTTCTGCCTGTTCCTCGATCGGCTGTCGGTGGTGGCCCACCACGTCGGGGAACACACCGCGCTACTGCGGACGATCGCCGCGGGTGACGGCGACGCGGCTGCCGCCATCGCGCTGGCTCACGTCACCGGGTTCGAAGAAGCGGTCCGCTCGGTCGTTTGATCGTCGGGCCGTGTGATCGTGGGGTCGTTTGATCGTGGGGTCGTCTTGAGACCTCAGCGGAACACCACGGTGCGGTGACCGTGGAGCAGCACGCGGTTCTCGCAATGCCAGCGCACGGCCCGGGACAGCGCGAGCGCCTCGGCGTCCTGCCCGACGGTCGCCAGCCGAGCGGGGTTGTGCGAGTGGTCGATACGGATCACCTCCTGCTCGATGATCGGGCCCTCGTCCAGATCCGGCGTCACGTAGTGGGCCGTCGCGCCGACCATCTTCACTCCCCGGTCATAGGCCTGGTGGTAGGGCTTGGCGCCCTTGAAACCGGGCAGGAACGAGTGGTGGATGTTGATGGCCCGGCCATGCAGTGCGGCGCACGCCGCGTCCGACAGCACCTGCATGTAGCGCGCCAGCACCACGACCTCGACGTCCATGCTCTCGACGAGGCGCAGCAGCCGGTCTTCGGCCTCGCCTTTGGTGCTGGGCGTCAACGGGATGTGCACGAACGGCAGACCGGCGGCCTCGGCCATCGGGCGCAGCGCCTCGTGGTTGGAGACCACCGCCACCAGCTCGCCGCCGAGAGTGCCTGAGCGCCAACGGAAAATCAGGTCGTTGAGGCAGTGCCCCAGCTTGGACACCATCACCAGCACCCGAGGCGGCTGCGTCCCGTCGATCCGGAACGTCATGTCGAAGCCGGCCGCCACCGAGGAGAACTGATCGGTCAGCGCGCTCGCGTCGATGCCGTCGTCGGGACAACAGAACGTGGTGCGTAGGAAGAACGACTGGCTGACATCATCGTCGAACTGCTGGTGTTCGGCGATGTCGTAGCGGCGGGAGAACAGAAAGGAGCTGACGGCGTGCACGATGCCGGGCCGCTGCGGGCAGCTCAGCGTCAACGTGAATGTCTGTGTCATGAGCGGATCTTCGCCATCTCGGGGTCGACGAGCGGCTCGGCCACCACGGTGGCCGCCACCCGGCGGTCGAAGTAGGCGATCTGGACGCCGGTGCCGACGGTCACCGATGCGGGCAGCCAGGCGTAGGCGATCGGGGCGCCCACCGTGTGGCCGAACGCCGCGCTGGTGACGTAGCCGGCCGGCTGGCCGTCGAGCAGCACCGGTTCCGAACCGAGAACGACGGACCGGCCGTCATCGACGGTCAGGCAGACCAGTCGGCGGTCGACGGTGTCGTCGGAAACACCGGTGAGTGCCTCGTGGCCGAGGTAGCCCTCCTTCTTGGGGCGCACGGCGAAACCGAGGCCGGCCTCGTACGGATTGTGTTCGGTGGTCATGTCGGTACCCCACGAGCGATACCCCTTCTCCATCCGCAGGCTGTTGAACGCGGCGCGGCCTGCCGCGATCACGCCGTGGCGCCGGCCCTCGGCCCACAGCGCGTCCCACAGGCGCAGACCGTGTTCGGCACTGGTGTAGAGCTCCCACCCGAGTTCACCGACATAGGACAGACGCATGGCGGTCACCGGCACCCCCGCGATACGCACCTGTTTGCACCGGAAGTACTTGAAGCCGTCGTTGGAGAAGTCGTCGCGGCTCAGCGCCGACACCAGGTCTCGTGCCCGGGGTCCCCACACACCGAGGCAGCACGTGCCTCCCGTGATGTCCCGCACGACCACGCCGTCGCCGGCCTGACGGCGGACGTAGTCGAGGTCGAGGTTGCCGTTGACGCCGACCTGGAAGGTGTCCTTGGCCAGCCGGGCGACCGTCACGTCGCTGCGCACACCGCCTGCTGCGTCGAGCATCAGCGTGTAGGTGACCGACCCGACCGACTTGTCCATCGTGCCGGTGGTGAGCCGCTCGAGCAGCGCCAGCGCGCCGGGCCCGGAGACCTCGAGGCGCTTCAGCGGCGTCATGTCGTAGAGCGCGACGGCCGATCGCGTGCGCCACGCCTCCGCGGCGGCGATCGGCGAGTGGAACATGCCCGCCCACGAATCACGCTGCGGCGGCTGCCATTCCGTGGGCAGATCAGCTACGAGGTCGGCATTGGCCTCGAACCAGTGCGGCCGCTCCCATCCGCCTGCCTCGAGGAACACCGCGCCGAGCTCTTTCTGTCGGGTGTAGAACGGGCTGACCCGCAAGTCGCGGGGAGATTCTCTGGGCTGCAACGGGTGCAGGATGTCGTAGACCTCGATGAAATTCTGCTGCGAGGTCTCGCTGACGTATCCGGGGTCGAGCTGCACCTCTTCGAAGCGATGCACGTCGCAGCCGTTCAGCGCGACCTCGGATCGGCCGTCGACGAGCACTTGCGCGAGGGCGCGGGCCACACCGGCCGAGTGGGTCACCCAGACCGCCTCGGCGATCCAGAAACCCGCCACGTCGGGTGATTCCCCGACCAGCGGGGCGCCGTCGGGGGTGAACGAGAAGATTCCGTTGAAGCCCGAGTCGATGGTCGCCGTCTGCAGGCAGGGCAGCAGAACCTTGCTCTGCTCCCAGGCCGGCGCGAAGTCCTCGTGGGTGAACTCGAGCATCGACGGCATTGTCTCCGCGGTGATCTCGCCGTCAGGCAGCTCGCGCAGATCGACCGGCATGGGCCGGTGGGCATACGATCCGATGCCGAGCCGGTCGACGTGCTCGCGGAAGTACAGGTCCTGATCCTGGTGACGCAGGATCGGGAAGCCGGCCTCCGACGCCTCGGTGTTCCGCCCGGCCAGCTCGGGGATCGGGTGGGTCTTCACGTACTGATGGGCCAGAGGCAGCAGAGGCACGTCCATCCCCGCCAGCGCGCCGAGCTCGGGACCCCAGAAGCCGCCGCACGACACGACGATGTCGGCGGGCACCGTCCCCGTCGTCGTCGCGACACCGGTGACCTTCCCCGCGCTGTGCTCGATCCCCACGACCCGGGTGGAGCCACGGAACTCGGCGCCGCGACTCTGCGCGCGGCGGGTGAGCGCGACGACGACGCGCGATGCCTTGGCCAGCCCGTCGGTTTCCACGTGCAGTCCGCCGAGGATGCGGCGCGGATCGAGAAGCGGGTGCAGCTTTGCGCACTCCTGAGGATCGATCACCCGCGCGGCGACTCCCCATGCGGTGGCCCAGCCGTGGCGACGGTGCAACTCGGCGAGGCGTTCCTCGGTGGTCGCCACCTCCAGGCCGCCGACCTGGTTGAAGCACCACGCGCCGTCCACGTCGAGCGACGAGAACTTCTCCACCGTGTACGACGCGAACGTCGTCATGGTCTTCGACGCGTTGGTCTGGAACACCAGGCCGGGGGCGTGCGAGGACGAGCCGCCGGTCAACGGCAGGGGGCCCTGGTCGAGGACCGTCACGTTGTCCCAGCCGCGGCTGGTGAGTTCGTCGGCGAGGTTGGTGCCGACGATGCCGGCACCGATGATCACGACGCGAGGGGATCCCATGTGCGTGGCCGCTCCTTGTGATTGATCAACAACTGATATACCAACCTAAAGTGCCGCCCATGTGCGGTCAACCTGGACACCGCCTGGTGCCGAGTGCACGGTTTCTGACGGATTCCGCGCGGTTTTCGTCATCTACCGTGCGTTCGGGGCACGCGTCGGGTGTACAACCACCCCGGTAGTGTCGTCGCGATGAGCAACGGGAGCTCCGACTCGGGCGGGGGTGTGCAGTCGGTCGACCGCGCTGTGTCCGTGCTCGAGATCCTGGCCCGCCTGGGCGAGGTCGGCGTCACCGAGCTCGCCACCGAGATCGGGGTGCACAAGTCCACGGTGTCGCGATTGCTGTCGGCGCTGGAGGACCACGAGCTGGTCGAGCAGGCGCACGAACGCGGCAAGTACCGCCTCGGCTTCGGTCTGCTGCGCCTCTCCAACGCGGTGTCGGGGCAACTCGATGTCACACAGCAGGGCCGGGAGATCTGTGAGCGCCTCGCCGTCGAGCTGGGTGAGACCGTCAACATCGCGGTGCTGCGGTCGCACTACGTCGTCAACGTCGACCAGGCCCGTGGGCCTCGATCGGTCGGTAGCCACAACTGGGTCGGTGAGCTGACCCCGCTGCATGCGACCTCCAGCGGCAAGATCCTGCTGGCCTACATGTCTGCAGACGCGCGCCGGGATGTGCTCGACGAAGCCCGCCTGACCCGGTACACCGACCGCACGGTGACATCGCTGGACGAACTGGAACGCCAGCTGGAGGTCGTGGCCGCCGACGGCTACGTGGTCTCCACCGAGGAGTTGGAACACGGGCTGACGGCCGTGGCGGCCCCGATCCGGGACCACGCCGGCGTCGTCATCGCCGCCCTGAGCGTGTCGGGCCCGGTGTATCGACTCGACGACGGCCGTGCCCAGGAGATCATCCCCGCAGTCGTGGCTGCGGCGGCTGCCGTCTCCGAACGGATGGGCTACCAGGGCTGAGGCCCCCGGGACGCCGAGGGCGTTTCCAGCACGTTTCCGCGGTTAAATCCGGACGAACTAGTGGTGTATCACTCTGTGGCGTTCTAATATATCAGAGCGTGTGTGGCTCTCGTCACACCGACTCTCATCAGTCCAGGAGTGAGAACGTGACCGCACAACAAGACCATCCGCTCGACGTCGACGAGCGAAAAAACACGCTGCACCACACGTTTCCCGGGCCGGGCGCACCGATCGCACCCGGTCACGAGCACGAACTCCCGCTGTGCCAGCGGCCCCCGATCACCGACAAGGCGGTCTTCGGCGTCACCGCGGTGATCGTCGTCGCCATCCTCGCGTGGGGCCTGCTGGCGCCGGCGAAGTTCAGCGCGACGATGTCGGCGATGCTGAGCTGGGTGGTCAGCAACATGGGCTGGGTGTTCATCGTCTCGGCCACCTGTTTCGTGCTGTTCGCCGCATGGCTGGCGCTGAGTCGGTACGGCAAGATCCCGCTCGGTCGCGACGGTGAGAAGCCGGAATTCAACACCGTGAGCTGGGTGGCGATGATGTTCAGCGCGGGCATGGGGATCGGATTGATCTTCTGGGGTGTCACCGAGCCGCTGACGCACTTCGTCAATCCGCCGCCGGGCCTGGCCGACTCGCAGGCGGGGACCGCACTCGCCACCGCGCTGTTCCACTGGGGCTTCCACCCCTGGTCGATGTACGCGGTCGTCGGTCTGTCCATCGCGTACGGCAGCTATCGGATGGGGCGACGCCAGCTGATCAGCGCGTGTTTCATCCCGCTGTTCGGTCGCAAGCGCATCGAGGGGCCGATCGGCAAGACCATCGACATCCTCGCGATCTTCGCCACGATGTTCGGCACGGCCGCATCCCTCGGTCTCGGAGCACTCCAAATCGGCTCGGGGATCGAAGTTCTGGGGTGGGTCGGCAAGGCGGGCACGCTCCTGCTGGTGGCCGTCGTCGCTCTGCTCACCCTGGCCTTCGTCGCGTCCGCGGTGTCCGGGGTGTCGCGTGGCATCCAGTGGCTGTCCAACATCAACATGGTGCTCGCGCTCATCCTGGCGGTGTTCGTCTTCGTCGTCGGACCCACGGTGCTGATCCTGAATCTCCTGCCGACGGCGCTGGGCGACTACGTGGCCAACCTCGCGGCCATGTCGGCCAGATCCGCCGAAGCCGGTGGTGACACCGAGAAGTGGCTGTCCTCGTGGACGATCTTCTACTGGGCCTGGTGGATCAGCTGGACCCCGTTCGTCGGCATGTTCCTCGCCCGGATCAGCCGCGGCCGCACCATTCGGCAGTTCGTCGTCGGGGTGATCCTGATCCCGACCACAGTCAGCCTGCTGTGGTTCGTCATCTTCGGCGGAGCGGGCATCGGTCTGCAACGAGACGGTAAGGACATCTTCGGCAGCGGTGAACCCGAATCCACACTGTTCGGGATGCTCAGTCACATGCCGCTGGCCGGACTCTCCTCACTGCTGGTGATGGCGCTGGTCGCGATCTTCTTCGTCTCGGGCGCAGACGCCGCGTCCATGGTGATGGGGACGCTGTCGCAGAGCGGCTCGGTGTATCCCTCGCGATGGGTGGTCGCATTCTGGGGGCTGAGCACCGGCGCGGTCGCCGTGCTGATGCTGTGGGCCGGCGGCAACGACGCGCTCAACGGCCTGCAGACGATGACGATCATCGTGGCCGCGCCTTTCGTCCTGGTGATGATCGGCATGTGCGTGTCGTTGTTCCTCGACGTCACCCGAGACCCGATGGTGACCGATCTACAGAAATCGGCCGTTCCGGGCGAGGCGGAGGTCACCGGCCCGACCCCGTAGGAAGAGCTCTTTCGACACTGGTCGCCGCACCGAGCAAACGG